>CACDQQ010000003.1 GCA_902555065.1 uncultured Pelagibacteraceae bacterium | reverse complement strand
GAAAATCTGTTTTAGAAGATGAGTACAATTTTATTAAAATAAAACTTTTTAGTGAGTTAAAAAAAATTAGATAGTTATGATTAAAAAAGGATTAATATATGTAATTAAATTTTATAAATATTTAATTTCACCTGTTCTAGGTAATAATTGCAGATATCTTCCAACTTGTTCAGAATATTTTATTGATAGTTTAAATGAATACGGTGTTTTGAAAGGTTGTTACAAAGGTATTAAAAGAATTTTAACATGTCATCCTATAAAAATTTTAGGAGGAGGACATGGGTATGATCCGGTAAAGAAAAAGAATATTAAATAATGGACACAAGAAACGTAATAGCAGCAATTTCATTAAGTGCAGCAGTAATAATTCTCTATGGATTATTTTTTGCTCCACCAAGTCCTGAACCAAACCAGATAACTAATAATGATCAAAATAAGAATAATCTTCAACTAAACGAAGCACCAAAAATAGAGCAAAATATTGAGAATAATAAAATTTCTAGATCAGAGGCAATTAATAAAGTTGAAAGAATATTTTTTGAAAATGAAAATATTAAAGGTTCTATTTCTCTAGAGGGATCATTAATCGATGATCTGATTTTTAAGAAATACACTGAAACTTTAGACTCTGACGAAAATGTAGTTTTGCTTAATCCTAAAGAGTCTGAAAATGGTTATTATATAGAAACAGGTTGGGCTATAAATAATAAAGATATCGAAGTCCCTAATTCAAATACAAAATGGGAAGTTGTTGGCAATAAATTGCTAACACCAAAAAATCCAATTAAATTAGTATGGAATAATGAACAGAATATAATTTTTGAAAAGGAAATAAGTATAGATGATAAATTTTTATTTACTGTTAACCAAAAAATTACGAATAATACTCAAAATACTTATAACTTTTATCCCTACGGACAGATTATTAGAAACCTAGCTCCTGATGTAACTGATTTTTATATATTACATGAAGGTTTATTAGGTGTTTTTGATGATAATCTCGTTGAGGAAGATTACGATGACATTAAAGATAAGAAGTACTCTGTAAATGCCAATAAAGGATGGATGGGTATTACAGATAAATATTGGATAACAAGTTTAATCCCAGAAAGTAATAAAAGTTTTAGATCAGATTTCGATTATAAAAATAAATTTAAAGCTAACTTCATAGAGACTGCTGCAACAGAAGTCAGGGCTAATGAAAGTAAAATTAATCAGGTAAAGGTGATTATTGCAGCAAAAGAAGTGGATGTTGTTGATGGTTATGCCGAGAAACTAAATATTAATAAATTTGATTTAGCAATTGATTGGGGTTTCTTATATTTTTTAACAAAACCAATATTTTTAATATCCGATTATTTTTTTAAATTAACTGGTAACTATGGAATTGCAATAATACTAATTACTGCTTGTATAAGAATACTATTTTTTCCTCTCGCTAACTACTCATTTAGATCAATGGCAAAAATGAAAGTTCTTCAACCCGAAATGGTAAGGCTCAAAGAACTTCATAAGGAAGATAAAATGAAGTTACAACAAGAAATGATGGCTCTTTACAAAAGAGAGAAGGTTAATCCAGTAAGTGGGTGTTTGCCTATTTTAATTCAAATACCATTCTTTTTTGCAATTTATAAAATGTTGTTTGTTACAATTGAAATGAGACACCAGCCTTTTTTTGGTTGGATACATGATCTAAGTGAAAGAGATCCAACGAGTTTATTTAATCTATTTGGTTTGTTGCCCTATGATGTTCCCTCGTTTTTAATTATCGGCGCTTGGCCAGTAGCAATGGGTGTAACAATGTGGATGCAACAAAAACTTAATCCAACACCACCAGATCCAATTCAGCAAAAAATTTTCATGTTTTTTCCTGTATTCTTAACAGTGATACTTGCACCATTTCCATCTGGATTAGTTATATATTGGACAATTAATAACGTGCTTACAATGGCACAACAGTATGTAATTATGAAGAGAACTTCAGTTAAAACAGTTTAATTGATGGAATTAGATAAGATTATTCCAAAAGATGGACCGAATATTAATGAAGTTGAAAAATATATAAACAAATACCAGTCTGAAATAATAGTAATTAAATGTGGTGGATCAGTTTTATTAGATAAAAAACTATTTAATCAGTTTATTGAAGATATTTCAGTAATAAACAAAATTGGTTTATCAGCAATAGTCGTCCATGGTGGAGGTAAGAATATTAAAAAAAAATTAGACGAAAAAAATATAGAAACAAGATTTATCAAAGGACTTAGGGTTTCAGACGATAAAACAATAAGATATATAGAAGAGGCTTTACTAGAGCTTAATTTAGAGATTTTAAATGAATTAAAATCTAAAAACACTAATGTTTGTTCAATATCACCTAAAGAAAATAATATAATTAATATTATTCCTGAAAGTAAAGAATTGGGATATGTCGGCACACCAAAAAAAATTAATAAAGAGAAAATATTAAATTTTATTAACAATAAACAAATTCCAATTGTTGTCCCTTTAGGAGTGGGTGATGATGGTAAAATTTATAATATTAATGCAGATGTTGCGGCAGGTTCAATTGCAAAAGAGATCGATGCTAGACGACTTCTTTTAATGACAGATGTTGAGGGAGTTCTTGATGAAAATCAAAAACTTATATCTGAAATTAATCTCAATAGGGCCAACGAGATGTTAAAAAATAATATTATATCTGGAGGCATGATACCAAAAATAAAAACTTGTTTAGATGCAATATCTAATGGTGTTAGGGGTGTTGTTATTGTTGATGGGAGAAAACCACATTCAATACTATTTGAGTTATTTTCTGATAAAGGCGCAGGAACATTAATAAGAAAATGAATAATCTAAAAAATATAAAGAATATTTTATTCGACTGTGATGGTGTTTTATATAGTGATTTAGAAGCAGTTTTTGGCCAAGTTAGTAAGAGAATGACAAAATATATTTCGAATAAACTTAACTTAGACCTTACAAAAGCCAGAGAATTACAAAGAGATTATTTTCACAAATATAACACTAGCTTAAATGGATTGATGATACATCATGATATACCGCCAGAAGAATTCTTGGAGTATGTTCATGATATTGATCTTTCATTTATGGAAAAAGATCTTGTTTTAAGAAATGAGCTTGAAAATATAAATTTAAATAAATTTGTATTCACTAACGGAAGTAGAGCGCACGTAAAAAATATAGTGAAAACTCTTGGTATTGAAGACCAATTTAAGGATATATTCGATATCGTAGACGCAAAATATCACCCTAAGCCTGAAGCGAAAGCTTTTGATCTTATGGTTGATAAATTTAAGATTAATCCAAAAGAAACTCTTTATATCGAGGATATAGCTAAAAATTTGTCTATAGGTAAAAAGCGGGGGACTATAACAGCTTGGCTTATCAATAATGAATACTGGGGTAAAAAAGAGTCTGATAAAGATTACATCGACTATAAAATCGAAAATCTCTCTTTATTTTTAAAAGAAATAAGGTTATTAAAAAGTTCTTAAATTTATGAGCACAGAAAATATAATCAATGATGCTTGGGAAAATAGAGACCAAGTAAGTCCAAATTCAGATGAGAGTTTAAAAAATACTGTTAATCAAATTATTGATGACTTAGATAGTGGTAAAGTCAGAGTAGCTGAAAAAATCAATGGTGAGTGGGTAACACATCAACACATAAAAAAAGCAATTATGTTAAGTTTTAGAATGTATCCAATGGAAAATTTAAATGGCCCCTACAGTAGCTGGTATGATAAAGCGCATCTATTAAAGGGTAAAACTGCAGGCTGGTCTAAAGAAGATCACGAAAAAGCAGGATTTAGAATGGTTCCTAATTCTCCTGTTAGAAGAGGATCGTTTATAGGTAAAAATGCAGTATTAATGCCATGCTATGTAAATATTGGAGCATGGATCGACTCCGGAACCATGATGGACACGTTTAGTCGTGCAGGTAGTTGTTGTCAAATTGGAAAAAATTGTCATATCTCTGCTGGCTCAGGGATTGGAGGAGTATTGGAACCGGCCCAAGCATTACCAACAATTATTGAAGATAATGTTTTTGTTGGTGCTATGTCGGAAGTTGTTGAAGGTGTTATAGTTGGAGAAGGCTCGGTATTAAGTATGGGGATGCTGATTACGCAAAGTACTAAAATAGTAAACCGTGCGACTGGTGAAATCACTTATGGTAAAATACCTCCATACTCGGTTGTTGTACCAGGTTCTCTTCCTGATAAAAAAAATCCATCTGCACCCTCGTTAAGCTGTGCAGTAATTATTAAACAAGTTGATGAGAAAACTAGATCTAAGACATCTGTTAACGATCTTTTAAGAGAATAGATTAATGAAAACTTTTAATGAACTAAAGTTAGCTCAGGAGCTAATAAAATTTCAAACAATTAAAACAGAGGATAAAGGTATTATGAATTTCCTTTCAAGGAAACTCTCATCAATAGGTTTTAAATGTCATATAATAAAATCAAAAGGTTCAGGTGCTAAACCTGCATTAAATTTGTATGCAAAATTTGGTAAATCAAAACCTAACATTAATTATTTGGGTCATACAGATGTTGTTGCTAACCTCAATAATTGGGAGTTTCCGCCATTTAAAGCAGTAGTAAAAAAAGGATATTTATATGGAAGAGGATCCCAGGACATGAAAGGTAGTGTGGCATGCTGGATAAGTGCTGTAAGTAATTTTATTAAAAATAAAAAATTTAAAGGCTCTATATCAATAATAATTACAGCTGATGAAGAAACCACAGGTCATGGTTGTCCAGCCGTTATGAAATATTTAAAGAAAAAAAAAGAAAAAATTGATTTTTCGGTAGTAGGCGAACCATCATCAAATAAATCAGTTGGAGATGAAATCAGGATTGGAAGAAGGGGTTCTATGAATGGAATAGTAACAGTATATGGAAAAAGTGGACACTCTGCATTTTATGGGACATATATAAATCCATGTACTGCTCTAGCTAAAATAATATCTAAACTAAAAAGTGTTCAGCTAGACAGAGGAACAAAGTATATGCCGCCATCAAATTTGGAATTTACAAAAATGAATGTGGATAATATATCTGAAAATGTAGTTCCACAATCTGCAAGTGCTAAATTTAATGTTAGATTTAATTCAACTTATAAATCGACATCTTTGAAAAAAAAACTTAGTAAAATTATTAATGCAGTTGCAAAAAAAGAAAATTGCAAAACTAAAATAGATTATAAAGTAAGTGGAGAAGCATTTTACACAGAGCCAAATAAAGAAATTTATATGGTAAAAAAAGTTGTAAAAAAAATTACAGGGAACAATGCAAAATTAAATTGTAGAGGTGGTACAAGTGACAGCAGATTTTTAGGTTCAATACCACGTCTTGAGCTTGGGTTAAGAAATAATACTATTCATATGGTTAATGAAAGAACGTCGATCTCAGATTTAAAAAAGTTAACTAAGATTTATAAGAACATTTTACATAATTATTTCGCTTGAAAACTGCAATTATAACATCTGAATCTTCAGAAAAACATATAACAGGCGATGGTCATCCAGAACAACCGAAGAGAGTAGTTTCAATAATTGATACTTTAAAAAAAAATAAAGAACTGCTTTGGGATAAGCCAGATGTTGTTCCCAACGATATTCTTAATATGACTCATTCTCAAGATTATATTAATAATTTAAAAGACTCATTTCCTAAAAGTGGCTTAAACTTTTTAGATGGTGATACTGTTGTATCGCCTGGAAGTAAGGATGCAGTATTTCAAGCCGCAGGATCAGCTATAAGTGCAATAGATGGAATTGAGAATAAAAAATATAAAAATGCATTTTGTGTAGTACGACCACCAGGACACCATGCTGAAAAAAACAAATCAATGGGCTTTTGCTGTATTTCTAATGCAGGTGTTGCAGTTAATTATTTAATAAAAAAATATAATTATAAAAGAATTGCATGTGTAGATTTTGATGTTCATTGGGGAAATGGAAATTATGATGTAATGTATGACAACAAAAATTCACTTTATATATCAACACATCAATATCCATTTTATCCAGGTGGTGGCTCAGAAAAAGACAAGGGAAAGTATAATAATTCTCTTAATATACCTCTTCCTGCTGGCACAAATTCTGAAAAGTATTTTAATGCTTATGATAGAGTTTTAGATAGGTTAATTGAATATAAGCCAGATTTCCTAGTCTTTTCTGCTGGCTTTGATGCTCACAAGAACGATCCATTAGCTCAATTTGAACTTTCATCCAAAGATTTTTATGAAATAACAAGAAGAACACTAAAAGCCACTAATAAGTTTACTAATGGAAAGGTGGTATCTTTATTAGAAGGTGGATACGACCTGAAAGCACTTGCTGAAAGCGCTAATTATCATGTAAATGCATTAATTGAGTCGGAAAATACATAATCATGAAACTATATAAACAAAAATCATCAAATATTGATAACAGGGGACTGTTTGCATCTAAAAATATAAAAAAAGGAACTAAGATAATTTACTACACAGGTAAAATAATTACAAAAAAACAAACCGAAAATAATCCAAAATTCGATAATGATAAAGCGATTTATCTTTTTAACTTAAATAATAGATATGATTTAGACGGTGATTTTGCTTACAATACTGCAAGACTTATTAATCACTCTTGTAATCCAAACTGCGAAGTTGAAGGCAAAGGTTTAAAATTATGGATTAGTTCCATTAAAGATATAAATAAAAATGAGGAACTAACTTATGATTATGGGTTTAGTTTTGATGAAAACTATAAGGATTTTCCTTGTAAGTGTGGCTCAAAAAATTGTTGTGGTTATATAGTCAGAGAAGGATCAAGATGGAGAATAAAAAAGAAAAAAAAGAAATCTAATAAATAATTTTCTCAAGATATAAGCCATGTGCAGGAGCAATAGGAGCACAATTTTTTCTAGATTTTGATTTAAATATACTGGTAAATTTTTTTAAGTTCCATTTATTTTCACCAAGGTATTTGAGCGAACCAACCATGGATCTAACTTGACTTTTAAGAAATGATTTTGACACAAATTGAATTTTTATAACATTTTTAACTTTGGTTATTTTTACTTTCTTCATGGTTCTAACTGGACTTTTTGCAGCACAATTAGATGCTCTGAAAGTTGAAAAATCATGCGTTCCAATTAACTTTTTGGCTCCTTTTTTCATCAAATCAACATTAATTTTTTTTTTAACATGCCACTCTCTATTAAAATTTATAACCGAAGGAGAAAGATCATTTCTAATTAAATAGGTATATCTTCTTTCTTTTGCAGAATATCTTGAATGAAAAAGTTTATTTTTTCTTTTTATTTTCAAAATGGATATTTTTTTTTTATTTAAAAAGAAATTAAGAGAATTTATTAGTTTATCTTTTTGAATAATCTTGTTTGTAGTATCAAAGTGTGCTGACTGCTCTTTAGCATGAACTCCTGAGTCTGTTCGTCCAGACCCATAAATTTTTATTTTTTCTTTTAACAGATTAGATAAGATAATCTCAATATTTTCCTGGATTGACTTACCTTTTTTTTGAATTTGCCAACCATTATATAAAGTACCTTCGTATTCTATTAAAATCTGATACCTATTCACTTTTTATTATTGTTCCTTTTCTAATCTTATTCCCTAATAAAAATTCTTTAATTAATTGAGGATTCTTACCCTCTTTTTGTATCTCAATAATATTTATTGAATTTTGACCACATGCTATTGTCATTTGTTCGTCGATTACTTCTCCGATTGTTGCTGACTGATTGTTTATTTTGGCTTTTAATATTTTATATCTTTTGTTTTTAAGCTCAAACCACGCACCAGGTTTTGGATATAATCCATTTATTTGAGCAATTATTTTACTAGCACTATTATTCCAATCTATCTTTCCCTCTATTTTTTGAATTTTATTTGCGTATGTAGCTTTTGCATGATCTTGCTCTTTAAATATTGCCTCTCCTTCTAAAACATTTTGCATATTCTCTAAAATTTTTTCTGTACTTAAATAAGATAATTTTTCAGACAAATTTTCTGCATTATCTTGGTCTAGAATATCTATTGAATATTTATTACATACTGGTCCAGAATCTAATTTTTCATCAATTTTCATAAATGATATACCAGTTTTTTTTTCATTGTTTAAAATCGATCTTTGGATTGGTGCCGCTCCTCTCCATTTTGGTAATAATGAAGCATGAATATTCAAAAAACCTTTTTTACTTAAATCAAGAATTTTTTTTGAAATTAACTGACCGTATGCAACAACAATTACAAGATCTAAATTTAATTCTTTAAGATATTCAAATTCTTCATCAATTTTTTTTGGAGTTTTAATTTCTAGTTTAAGTTCCTCTGCACATGTATGAATTGGTGATTTTGTAAACTTTTGACCTCTATTCGATTTACTTGGAGGCTGAGTAAAGACACAGTTAATTTTATATTTTTGATTAATTTTTTTTAGAATAGGCACTGCAAACTGCGGTGTACCCATGAATACAATATTTGACATTTAAACAACAACTCTATTAGAGGTCTTTTGTTTAGACAATTTTTTTATTATTAAATCTTTTTTGATTTTAGATAAATAATCAATGATTAGTTTTCCATCTAGATGATTTATTTCATGTTGTAAACATGTTGAGAGTAGTCCATCGCATTCCATTTCTTTCTTATCACCATTTTCATCTATATATGATACTGTACAAATTTCTGGTCTCTCTATCTCAATAAAAGTATTAGGTATTGATAAACAACCTTCCTCATATGTAGACATTTTTTCACTAAAAGTTTTTATTTTTGGATTAATAAAGCATAAAGGTTTTTTTTCGTTTTCATTTTTTGAGACATCTAAAACAATTACTCTTTTAAGGATTCCAACTTGAACCGCTGCCAAACCTATGCCATTGTGATGGTACATAGTTTCAAATAAATCTTTTATGAGTTTTTTTTCATTAACATCAACTTTATTTAATGGCTCAGATTTTTTTCTAAGAATATCATCAGGTACTGTGATTAGTTCTTTTACTGACATAGTTTATTTATTGTTTAGACTTTTAAAGGCAAGACTTCTATTAGAATTTCGTTCCTTAAATCTACATTTTTTAGCTCATTCATAGTTGAAACTAATAAATTCACAGTGTTTATATCTAGATCTTCAAGGTTACTTTCACCAACAATATCTACTATTTTAATTAATAATAAGCCTAACTCTCCATTCGACAGCATTTTTTTTATATCAGAGGAAAATTGATAGTTGTATTCATAGAGGTTTGCGTATTTTTTATCTATCTTTACTCCATCTGATTTAAGCGATTCAATAAGAATCATATCTTTTGTTGAAAAAACATATTTTTTGTTTCTTTTAATTTTTTTTAAAATATCGTTTGTTTCCTTTTCAGCTTTGGGCAAACTAGTTTTATTTAAAAAGTAATTTAATAATTTTGACTGATGTATTTTTTTATTATTAAATTTTATCTTTCTCTCCTTTTTTAACTTGTTGTTGGTATGATTTTCATAAAAGGTAGTAAAATTTGAAGGAACATCATCTTTTTTTATTTTTTTTAATATTACTTTAATTTCATTATCAAACGCATTATCTAATTTTTTTTTTTGGAAAGATTTATATAGTTCAGACGTCATACTTAATCTTTGCTCGACATCAACAGATAAAAGTAATCTTTGATATAATAAAGCTCTGCCCTCATAATCTGGAAGTAGCTTATAAGCATCTTTGGCATTTAATAGTTGTGTTATGTTAAATTGAAATTTTTTATATGTATCTAGTAGCTCTCTCTCCTCAAATACATTTTCGTGAGTTGCTCTTTCTAATAATCTTAAATCTTCTGGATTTTCAATATCAAAGGAATTTACATTTTTAAGAATATTTGATGATGACAAATAACTCCAGATATATCTAGGTGAGTCAATTTTTGGCTCATAATTAAAATTATTATTTGTTTTATGAGATAAGTGAAAATATAAAATATTTTCGTCTGAAATTATTTCATCTTTGCTAGTGTAACCCATTAATATATTAAATTTATTTTCAAAAAAAGTATCTATCTCATCCAACTCTTTTGACAAATCGAAAAGTAGTTGAGCTTGTTCTTTTTTATCTTCTAGAATTAAACAATAAATTTTAAAATTATTTAGATACTTATCAGTAATAGCACCACTAATATTAAATATTTCACATGCTTTTTTTACTTCAGAGTTTGAAAGAAAATATTCTGAATAAAATTTAATCAATTTATTTTTATTTGAAACTTCAGAATTATTAATTAAAAATTCTTTAATTAATTCAAAATCTTTTTTGTTTATTAAATGATTAAATTTAAACTCTAAAAATTCCTCCTCAGTAATATTATTTGTAGGAATATATGAATTTGTTAGTAAAGCTATATCTAATATTTTTTTTGAAAATTCAGATAAATTTCTATTTAAATTTTTATTTAATATGCTTTTAATTAACTCACCATCGCTGTTCGACCACATGTCAATTTTTAGGCCATTCTGCGCAGGATCATATAATCCAGCTAATTTTATGGTGGATGACTCGATTTCTTTATTTATCACTATCTCTGAACTAGATTGAACTGATAATGTTGTGTTAGTATTTAGATTATTACTTACGTTTATGTTTGAGGTTGAATTTTCTTTGTTAATAATGTCTTTTTTTTCAATTTTCCAGATATCGATTGGTTCATTTGCAAAAGAATAATTATAAAAAAATAAAATTAGGGTTATTTTGAAAATTTTTTTACTTAATTGTTTTAAAGTTTTCATTAGGCAAAATCACTTCAATTTTTTTGTTGGGGGATGGAAAATCAATCTGACTCAAAACAACAATAGACAAAATTAATATAAAAAAAATAATTCCAGCTTTAATTGCAAATTTCATATTATGTTATATTCCTTTGTAGTATAATGTTTTAAAAGCATATAATTTTGTAAAATTAAAATAAGACATATTTGTGTTATTTCAACTTAGAAATATATGGAATCAAATAAAAATCTAGTTTTAGTAGGTATGATGGGCTCGGGAAAGACATTAATAGGAAAATTGATTTCTAAACAAACCAAACTTAAATTTATTGATATAGATAATAAAATTGAAGAGAAAGAAAAAATGAAAATTGCAGAAATTTTCAAAAAAAAAGGAGAAAAATACTTCCGTGAATGTGAAGAAGAAATAACATTATCATTTTTAAAAGGTGAAAAACAAATTTTATCACTAGGTGGAGGTGCATATATTAATACTAATATTAGGAAAGAATGTAAGAAGAGTTCTTTTAGTTTTTGGTTGAATTGGAAAAAAGATATAATAATTAAAAGAATAAATGGTAGCAAAAAAAGACCTCTAGCTATGAAATTAAGTGAAACAGATCTAGAGAGATTAATAAATGAAAGAGCTAAAATATATAGTTTGGCAGACTTCACAATTAATTGTGATCAGCTAAATAAAAATGAAATAGCAAATAAAATTATAAAAAATTATGAAACAAAAAATAATAAAGGTTAAAACTAAAAGCAAAAATTACGAAGTTCATATTGGTACCAATTTAATTTCAAAATTAAGAAATATTTTAAAAAAAAATAAAATATTATTTTCAAAATGTTTAATCGTAATTGACGTTAAGATACCAAAAAAATTTAAAACAATACTCTTAAGAAATTTAAAAAGTCAAAAAATCTATACCTTAAATTTTAGTGCAAATGAGAAAAATAAAAATAACTTAAGTATCGATAAAATACATAATGTTTTATTTAAAAATAATTTTTATAGAGAAGACTGTATAATTTCATTTGGTGGAGGAATTACTGGAGATGTGGTTGGATATGCGGCCAGCACATTTAAAAGAGGAATAAAATTTATTAACATACCCTCTACTTTATTAGCTCAAGTCGACTCTTCTATAGGTGGTAAAACAGGTATTAATAATAAATTTGGAAAAAATCTTATAGGAAGTTTTTATCAGCCAGATTTAGTAATTTCAGATATTAATTTACTACGTACCCTCCCCAAAAGAGAAATTATATGTGGATATGCTGAAATATTAAAAAGTAGTTTAATTGATAGCAAAAAAAATTTTATTTTTTTAGATAAAAATTTTAATAAGATTTTAAATCTCAAAGGAAATTTTATAATTAATGCGATTTTAAATAGCTGTTTATTAAAAAAAAAAATTATTGAAAAGGATGAAAAAGAAAAAAATTTAAGAAAATCTTTAAATCTTGGCCATACTTTTGCTCACGCATATGAGGCTAGTCTTGGTTACTCAAAAAAATTAAATCATGGAGAAGCTGTTATATTTGGTTTAATGAATGCTGTAAATTTTAGTAAAGAAAAAAAAATTATTTCAAATTCAAATTCAGAATTAATAAACAATCATATTAGAAAGATAGAAATTAAAAATAAATATAAAGACCTTTTTAAAAAAAGGAAAATTACATCAATTCTAAATTTTATGAAAAGTGACAAAAAAAATAAATCAGACAATATAAACTTAATTTTAATAAGGAATTTTGGAAAATTAAACCTAAATTATCAGGCCAAATCTGGTGAATTGAACAAGTTTTTATTAAAAGAATTAAGTAAAGCTTATTTGTAAAGAATGAATATCAGTTTTCAATTCTTCGCTTAAAATTTTGTAGATTACTTTATTAGACTGAATTCTATTCATTTTTTTTAATATTTCAGAATTTATTTCTAATTTAATATGATATTTGCCTTTCTGATGTGAATTGTGTTTTAAATGCTTATAAGTGTTATCAATTATCTTTACATTTTTTATAGAACTGTCATTCAAAAGTTTATTTTCAATTTTTTTTGAAAGTTGATTAATATCCATTAAACTTGATATTATATTATATGAAAAATATTTGTGAATGGAATAATTGCAATGAGGAGGGACTTTACAAAGCTCCAAAAGAAAAGGATAACAGCAAAGAATATAGGCTTCTATGTCTAGAGCATGTAAGAGAGTTTAATAAAAGCTGGAATTATTTTTCAGGTATGAGCGACGAACAAGTAATCAACTTTTTAAAGTCTGACATAACATGGCATAAGCCAACGCAGAGTTTCAGCTCTTCAGACAATTTTTTCAAAATATTGTGGAATAATACTTTAAAAGATGAAAATGGAAAATTTAAAGATTTTAGTAATTTGAATCATATGAATAAGTTTAATTTTAATAGTAATGATCTTAAAGCCTTTGAAATTCTGGGTGTTGGAGTTGGTTTAAAATGGGCCAAAATACAAGAAAAATTCAAAAGACTTGTGAAAAAATTTCACCCTGATATGAATGCTGGCAATAAAAAATTTGAAGATAAGCTTAAAGTGATAACTTTAGCTTATACCCAATTAAAAAATACTTATAAGGACAAAATTGACAACAAATATTGAACAGACCCCAGATATTAAATTATCGATTAAACAAACATTCGGTATAGATTCAGATATAGAGGTGGATGCATTTTCAAAAAAAACTGATTATGTACCAGATATAGATAAAACTTATAAATTTGATAAAGATACAACTTTAGCAATCCTCTCTGGATTTTCATTTAATAAAAGAGTCTTAGTTCAAGGTTATCATGGAACAGGTAAATCCACACATATAGAACAAATTGCAGCCAGATTGAATTGGCCATGTATCAGAATTAACTTAGATAGTCATGTTAGTAGAATAGATTTAATTGGTAAAGACTCAATTGTAATCAAAGATGGAAAACAAGTGACAGAATTCAAGGAGGGAATTCTTCCTTGGTCGATACAAAATCCAGTAGCTTTAGTATTTGATGAATATGATGCTGGTAGACCAGATGTGATGTTTGTAATTCAAAGAGTTTTGGAAGCTGAAGGAAATTTTACTTTATTAGATAAGAATAAGGTCATTAAACAAAATAAATATTTCAGATTATTTGCAACCTCAAATACTGTTGGTTTAGGAGACACAACTGGACTCTATCATGGAACACAACAAATAAACCAGGGACAAATGGATAGATGGAATATCGTAACAACATTAAATTATTTAGCTTTGGAAAAAGAAATGGAAATTATTTTAGGAAAAAATAAATCTTTAGATAATAATAAAGGTAAAGAGAAAGTTGCAAACATGATAAAAGTTGCGACACTTACTAGAAAAGGATTTATGGCTGGAGATATTTCAACTGTTATGAGTCCTAGGACGGTACTACATTGGGCAGAAAATTCAGAAATATTTAAAGATGTGGGTTATGCGTTCAGAGTAACTTTTTTAAATAAATGTGATGACGTAGAAAAGAATACAATCGCTGAATATTATCAAAGATGTTTTGGAGAAGAACTGCCAGAGTCGATGATAAATATTCAAGTTTAATGAACAAAGATGATCTTATAAAAGAGCAATTTAAACAGGCTTTAAACTCAACGATTAAAGCCATTTCAGGCGAAACATATCCATTAAAAGACAAAAAAAATTTAAAAGAATTTAATATTTCTAAATTTGATAATTTAAAAGATAAAGAAAACTTTATAAAATTAAGAGCTGAGGCAGATTCGGAGGCATTAAAAAGAAAATTTTCTGATAATTCTACATTGGAACAAAATATTCCAAAAACACCTACTTGCCATACGCTGTATAAAATTTCTGAAAAAATAAGATATGAACTTTTAGGATCACAAATGATGAGAGGAATTTCTAAAAATTTAATGGCCAAATATAACAATAAGATTGGTATGGCAAAATCTGAAAATATAAAAAAGAAAGAGGAATCTAATGTTTCCGAGGCTTTTGAATATTACATGCTTAATAAAATAATGAACGTAAATTTAACTGAAAGCGCTAAAAAAATTTTATCATACTGGAAAGATGATTTTGAAAAATCTTTAGATAAACATATAGACTTTTTAAAAGAAAATGCAGAGAATCAGGACATATACAATTCTAAAATATCAGAAATTCTTCAGAATATGGAAATCTTCGAATCCGAAGAAGAAAACAAAAGGGAAGAACAGAAAGAAGATGAGCAAGATAACAATAATTCAAAAGATGATCAAAAAACAGATAGTGGAGAATCCCAGGAAAGAGAAGAGGAAGACAGTATCAATGAAGGAGTTGATAGTTCAGATGAAATGAATGAATTTAGACTTGATGAACAACTAGGAAATGATGATGCTGAAAATAATGAAATAGAAAATATTGTTCAGAAAAAAAATTTAGGAATAAGTAATAAAGAATATAAAATATATACTTCAGAATTTGATGAAACAGCAAAAGCAGAAACATTGGAAAATTCTGAAGAAATTTCAAAATTAAGAAAAAATTTAGATCAACAGCTAACTAGTTTCCAAGACATCATTACGAAACTTGCAAATAAATTACAAAGACAGTTACTTGCAAAACAAAATAGATCTTGGGAATTTGACCTTGAAGAAGGTTTATTAGATAGTTCAAAATTACCAAGAATAATAATTGATCCATATAATTCCCTTTCTTTTAAAAAAGAGAAAGATTTAGAGTTTAAAGATACAGTTGTGACTTTACTAATAGATAATTCTGGATCTATGAGAGGAAGGCCAATTACTATTGCAGCCCTTTGTGCTGATATATTATCTAGAACATTAGAAAGATGCTCGGTCAAAGTTGAAATTCTTGGTTTCACAACAAAAAATTGGAAGGGTGGCAAGAGTAGAGAAAAGTGGAATAAACTTGGAAAATTAAAAAATCCAGGACGTTTAAATGACCTAAGACATATAATTTATAAATCTGCTGATACTCACTGGAGACAATCAAAAAAAAATTTAGGCTTAATGCTAAAAGAGGGTTTGCTTAAAGAAAATATTGATGGTGAAGCTATTACTTGGGCTTTCAACAGACTTAAGAAAAGAAAAGAAGAAAGAAAAATTCTTATGGTTATTTCAGATGGAGCTCCGGTTGATGACTCAACATTATCTGTTAATTCGGGTGATTTTTTAGAAAAACATCTAAAGCAAACTGTAAAATCAATTGAAAACAAAAGTGATATCGAAATTCTTGCCATAGGTATAGGCCACGATGTTTCGAGATATTACAAAAAAGCGATAAAAATAGCTGATGTTCAAGAGTTAGGGGATGTAATGATTGGTCAGCTTAGTGGTTTGTTTGAAAATAATAAAAAATTACACTAATTTTTTTAAATTTTTATTTTCCCACTCTATTTTTACCTCAGCTCCACCTCTAGTTTCTGAATTTCTAATTGTTATTTTGGCAGAATTTTTTTCTAACAAAGTTTTACCTATAAAAATTCCTAGGCCTAATCCAGTTTTTTTATTATCCTTAGGTTTAAGTGTCTTAATATAAGGCTCTCCAATCTTGTTAAGTATATCTTTTGGTATACCAGGACCATCATCCTCTATTGTTATTTCAGTCATTTGACTGTCGCTTTTAATAGCAATATAGATATTTTCATTTGAAAATTTGTTAGCGTTTCCAATGAAATTCCTCAAACCATAAACAATTTCAACAGATTTTAATATTTCAAATGAGTTGGAATCTTGTTCTTTATCAATATTGAAATTCTTATTTGAAATTTCCTTAAATGAGTTAACTATTTCACTAATATAATCGTAAAGCGTTTTATTTTTGTCAATAAAATCATCTTCTATTGTAGGATTTAATGTTAGTTTTTTTAAAATGTCATTACACCTGTTAACTTGACTGATTAATAGTTCGAGATCTTTTTTTACATCATCATTTTCTTTAAATTGATCAAAGAGATCGTGAGAAATAATTTTAATGGTAGACAAAGGTGTACCAAATGAATGAGCTGCAGCTGCGGCTTGTCCCCCAAGTGAAACGAGTTCGTGCTCTTTTGAAATTACTTCTTGGATTTTATCCAAAGCATCTTTTCTAAGGTTTGTTTCTTGCCCAAAAATAAATGCAAAATAGTTCAAAAAAAATAATGCAATTATCAATGCAAGAGGAATTGCATAGTAATAATACAAGCTAATACTATATTCATCTAATGGTTTAGGTAGTTCATAGTGATAGAAAGTTAAAAATATAATCGCTGCTAGAGTAATTAAAATTAAAGCAATATTTGTTCTGATATTTAAATTGGATGCAGCAAATACGCTCGGTATCAAAAGAAATATTGAAAAAGGATTTAAAATACCTCCAGATAAGTAAATTAAAACACTCAATTGAAGGATATCTAAAGATAAAAAATTAAAAGAAGTTACATTTGAAAGTATTGGTTTTTTATAAAAAAACATTAAGTAGAAGTTACTTAAAGCTCCAATAAAAATTATTAGATTAGATAAAATAAAGTCGAATTCAAAACCAAAAATAAACTTTACTGTGTTTATAGTTATAAACTGACCTAAAATTCCAATCCATCTTAAATTTATATAAGTAGACTTATTCAATGATGCTGCTTTGACAGATTGTTTTAAATCCATCTAAATATCTAAGTTTGAAACATTTATTGCATTTTCAACAATAAAATCTTTTCTTGAAGAAACATCGTTACCCATTAAGGTTTGTATCAAATCTTGATCTTTTTTACTATTCTTTGAATATTGAACTTGTAACAAATTTCTTGTTTCGGGATTTAAAGTAGTATTCCATAACTCATCAGGGTTCATTTCACCAAGTCCTTTAAATCTTTGAATGTTAAGTTTAGACTTTTCAATTTGGAGAATATTATTAAATTCTTTAGAGTTCTTTTTATATTTTTTAATATCCTTTGAATTTTTTATTAAATAACTTTCAAGCTCACTTTCATCTTTGATATATATGCTTTTAGCTCCTTTATTAATTTTAAATAAAGGAGGCTGAGCAAGGTAAACGTGTCCAAACTCAATTAATTTATCGAATGGCTTATTATTAAAAAACGTTAATAATAATGCTCTTATATGTGAGCCGTCAACATCAGCATCTGTCATTATTATTATTTTTCCATATCTTAAGTCTTTGAGATCTATATCCTCATTTTTTGGATCAAGACCGAGTGCGTTTATCATTGTAACTATTTCATTTGATGAAATCATCTTTGATAAGCTTTTAGTTCTTAAATCATTTGAATTTCCATTCTTTTTCGATCCATTAAGATCTGTAAAAGTATTTAATATTTTTCCTCTAAGCGGCAAAACTGCCTGATTTTCACGGTTTCTGCCTTGTTTGGCTGAACCACCAGCTGAGTCCCCCTCTACAATAAATAGTTCGGTTCCATCTTGCTTTGAGTTTTGACAATCGGCTAATTTTCCAGGCAATCCCGTTAATTCTAAGGCTCCTTTTCTTCGTACATTTTCTCTTGCCTTTCTAGCTACATCTCTTGCTACTGCAGCCTGGATAATTTTAGTTAATATAATTTTTGAAATTGATGGATTTTGATCAAACCAAGTAGACAACTTCTCGTTAATGATAGTTTCAACAATATTTCTAACTTCTGACGAGACTAATTTATCTTTTGTTTGAGATGAAAATTTAGGGTCAGGAATTTTGATAGAAAGAACTGAAGTTAATCCTTCTTTAACATCATCTCCTGACAAAGAAACTTTATTTTTTTTTAATAAGTTTTGTTCATTTGCATATTTATTTACTACTCTTGTTAATGCACTTCGAAATCCAAGAAGATGTGTTCCTCCATCTTTTTGATAAATATTATTAGTATATGGTAATACATCTTCACTATACCCTGCATTCCATTTAAGGGAACATTGAACATCAATATTATTTTTTAAACCCTCTATATATATAGGTTTTTTAAAAAGGTCATTTTCATTTTTGTTTTTTAAGCTTTCTTTTTTTTCATCAATGAATTGTACAAATTCTGTAATGCCTCCATCAAATTTAAACTCTAATGTTTTTGGTTTTTTTTGTCTTAAGTCACTTAAAACAATTTTTATTCCTTTATTTAAAAAAGCTAGTTCTCTCATTCTTTTTTCTAGTATAGAAAAACTAAATTTAATAGATGAAAATATATCTTTTGATGGAACAAAATTAATTTCGGTTCCGCTAGTTTTTGATTTACCAACTTGTTTTAATGAAGTTTTTGCGTCTCCATTTTTAAATTCTATATAATATTTTTTATTATCTCTATTAATTGTAAGTTTTAATCTCTCTGAAAGAGCATTAACAACTGATACACCCACTCCGTGTAGTCCTCCAGAAACTTTATAAGAATTATGATCAAATTTACCACCAGCATGAAGTTGGGTCATTATAACTTCGGCTGCTGATTTTCTTTCACCCTTATGAATATCAACGGGAATTCCTCTGCCATCGTCAATTACTGTTACAGAGTTATCATCGTTTATACTTATTTCAATTTTTTTACAAAAACCTGCTAGAGCTTCATCAATAGAATTATCTACAACTTCATAAACCATATGATGCAATCCGGTCCCATCATCAGTGTCACCTATATACATACCTGGTCTTTTTCTTACAGCCTCTAGACCTTTTAGTACTTTTATGGAGTCAGCTTGGTAATTGTTTGAATTATTTTTTGTCATTAATTTTTAATATGGAAGAAATTTTTATAACATTTTTACAAAAAATTTAAAAATGGTAGAAGTGCAAATGCTTAAATAAGTGTTGAATACCAACATTTATTTGATGTTTTTTAGATTTTTTTTCTATTTCAGTAAAACCCGTTAAAAATATCAATTTTCTAACAAAAATATGGCGGAGAGAATGGGATTCGAACCCATGATAGAGTTTCCCCTATACACGCTTTCCAAGCGTGCGCCTTCAACCACTCGGCCACCTCTCCTAAATTATTTTAAAAAAAAAGTAAACATTTTAAATTTAATAATTCTATAAATACCAACTTCTATCCAGAATTATTTCCTCTTTATCCTTTACTGTTTTCTTATCCAATTTATTTGGTAATTTAGAATACTTTAAATCAAAATCTTTAATTCTATCTTTTCTAATAAAAGTAATTTCAAGCATGTCTGGTACTTTAAAACCTGCAATATTTTTTACTTTACTCATATTATTTATATGAAGATGACAAGGATAAAAAAAATGATTCAGTTTAGAAATAATTATATCAAAATTTCTTAAAAAAATTAAGTTTTTCAAATTTCTTAAATCATGAAACTCAACAATCAATATTCTAACTTTTAATAATCTTTCATTTGTTATTGAAGCTAAATTTATATATTCATCTCCTTCTATATCAATTTTTAAAATTATTTCCTTATCTTCATCATCAATCCAATCATTAATAGTAATTTGATTTTCATTTGAAACTAAAGAAAGTTTTTTTTTTAAAAATTCACTATTTTTTGGTAAAATATCATGATGTATATTGTTAAAATCAAGCATTTTAGAATTGATTTTATGATTATTTTGTAAATCATTTTCAAATTTTGTTAATGAGCCAACTCCTGCTGAATAATTTTTATCTATATCTTCTAAATCATTTGGAATTAAATAACCACCATCACTATCTTCGCCTAATCTTATTAATTTTATTCCAGTTTCATAAGGTAAAAGTTTCTTTAGAATTTTAGATACATCATTCTTATGTGTTTTTTTTTCAATATACATTCCAAATAAATCAAAGAATTTTTCTTTAATGTTCATAAATTTTAAAATCTATAAGATGATTTTTTTTGAGTTATGTAGTTTAAGCATGCTCTCAACCTTATGAAATTGATTTTAATTTTTTTTTTATTAAATAATATTAAGTTTACAAATACTTTAGAAAAATACTTAGTAAAGTTGGATATAAAAAATAATATAAATTCAGATTTTTTTGTATACTTATCCCTAAAATATAAAGATGACCAACAAAAATGCCAATTTCTAGATAATTCTGCCTTTTGAGCGTTTTCTTTTTTATGTGAACCAAAACCTATATGATTTACTGTTGCTTTTGGAATTTTAATAATTTGAAAATTATTTTTTCGCATTTTTATGCAGAGATCAATATCTTCTAAATATGTATAAATATTTTCATCCCAGCCATTCACTTTTTTAATTATGTTTTTTTTTATTAACATTGCGGTTGCATTAACTGCTTGTGCGCAAAAATCTCCGCTAGGCATTATATTGATAGATTTGGAAATTTTTTTAACCTGAAGTTCTCCAGTTTTACTAAGATTTAAGTTCAAAGTATCATAAAGACTATATTTTTTATCCTCAAATATTATGGGAGCTATTATACCTGCATCAGGATATTTAATTGAAGCACTAATCAAGTTGCTGATTGTGTCTTTCTCAAAAGTCACGTCTGGTTGTGTTATTAAAATATTTTCATTTTTTGATTTTTTTACAGCAAAATTAAATGATTTGGGTAAACCTATGTCTCCGATTTTATAATGTCTTATTCTAGGGTATTTATTTTTTAAAATATTTTCTAATTCTGGATCATCTCCATTATCAACTATTATTATATCTGATTCTTGTGGAAGTGAATCAATACAATTATTAATTATCTCACCAGGGTAAAATGTTGGAATAATTATTGATAAATCTGAAAATATTTTTGTCATGCATCTTTATTAATTTTTAAAACACCAATGAATGCTTCTTGAGGAATCTCAACTTTTCCAAATTGCTTGGCTCTAGCTTTACCTTTTTTCTGCTTTTCAAGCAGTTTTCTTTTTCTATCTGTCGCTCCTCCTCCATGAATTTTTGTTAATACATCTTTTTTAAACCCTTTGATAGTTTCTCTAGCAATAATTTTACCACCAATAGCTGCTTGGATCGGTATCATAAAGTTGTGCCTTGGAATTAAATTTTTTAATTTTTCACATACTTCTCTACCAGTAGTTTGAGCAAAATCTTTATGTATCATCATTGCAAGTGCATCAACAGGTTCTGAGTTTACAAGTATATTCATTTTTACTAGATCTCCTTCTTTATGATCAATAATTTCATAATCAAAACTAGCATATCCACTTGTCATAGATTTAAGACGATCATTAAAATCAAATACTACCTCATTTAAAGGTATCTCATAATTAATTACAGCACGATTTCCTGAATAGCTTAAATTAGTTTGTATACCTCTTTTATTTTGACATAACTTAATAATTGATCCCAAATACTGATCTGGAGTGATAATTGTAGCTTTAATCCATGGTTCTTCAATAAATTTTATATAGGTAGGATCTGGTAAATTAGAGGGATTTTGAAGTTCGACAATTTCGTCATTATTTAAATGAACTTTATAAACAACACCAGGTGTAGTAGTTAATAAATTAATATCAAATTCTCTTTCAAGCCTTTCTGTTATTATTTCAAGGTGTAAGAGACCTAAAAATCCACATCTAAAACCAAGTCCTAAGGCGGAAGATGATTCTGCTTCAAAAGAAAAACTCGCATCATTTAATTGTAATTTAGCAAGTCCATCTTTTAACTTCTGATATTCTGAACTGTCTACAGGAAATAAACCACAAAAAACTACTGGTTTACTTGGTTTGAAACCTGGTAATGCATCGTTGAGGGGATTCTCTGCATCGCATATAGTGTCTCCAACTTTAGTTTCTGATAAAATTTTAATACCAGTAGTAATAAAACCTATTTCTCCAGCGTTAAGTTCACTCACATCTTTTGCCTTAGGGGTAAAAACACCAACTTTTTCTACAATATATTCTTGATTTGTAGACATCATTTTTATTTTCATGTTTTTTTTTAGTTTTCCATCTATAATTCTCACTAATATAACTACTCCAAGATAAGTGTCATACCAGCTATCAACCAATAAACATTTTAATTTGCTATTTTTTTCACCTTTTGGTCCAGGCAAAGAGTTAATAATTTGCTCAAGAATTTCATCTATTCCTTGTCCAGTTTTTCCAGAGCAAGGAACGGAATTAGATGTATCTATACCAATAACATCTTCGATTTGATTATTCGTTCTCTCAAGATCAGATGCCGGTAGATCAATTTTATTTAATACTGGAATAATCTCATGATTTATATCAAGTGCTTGGTATACATTTGCGAGTGTTTGAGCTTCAACCCCTTGAGTGCTATCTACAATTAATATTGAACCTTCGCACGCATAAAGGCTTCTACTAACTTCATAACTAAAATCTACATGTCCTGGGGTATCTATAATATTTAAAATATAATTTTTACCATTTTTAGCTTTATAATTTAATTTAACTGTTTGTGCTTTAATTGTTATCCCTCTTTCTCTTTCTATATCCATAGAGTCAAGCACTTGAGATTTCATTTCTCTGTCACTCAAACCTCCACATTTATGAATTATTCTATCTGCTATGGTTGATTTACCATGATCTATATGAGCTATAATTGCAAAATTCCTAATATTATCTATTTTATCAACCATTTTTAGGATCTAATTTTTGCGCCAGACTTTGACTCAACTGAAGAGATAATTAGTTTATTAATGTTGTCCAGGTCATTTTCATTTAATGTTTTTTCTTCTGACTGAATAGTGACATTGACTGCTATAGATTTTTTTCCCTCTGGGATATTTTCTCCCTCAAATACATCAAATACTCTTACTGACTTAATTAATTTGTTATCAACAGACATAATTATATTAACCAATTCTTGAGATTTAAAATTATTATTAATAATAAATGCAAAATCCCTCTCTGATTTTTGGTAATCAGAATATTTATATTCAGATTTCGAATCTTTTATCTTTTGTTTTAATTCTTCTATATAATCAAGACAAATTTCAAATATTACCAAACCTTCAGTTTTTATATCTAATTTTTTTTTTATATTTGGATGTATTTCACCAAAGTATGCTACGGCATTTTTTTCTTTTTTATTTTGGTATACTGCTCCAGATTTTCCTGGGTGATAGTAAGAAGGAGTTCTATCATCTATAATAATATCATCTTTATTAATCCCTGCTTCGTAAAGACTTTGTATTACATCTTTTTTTACATCGAATGTATCTACAATTCTTTCTTTATCATTCCAAGATAATCTTGAAACCTTACCTGCCTTCACAGCACCTATAACAGTCAGTTGATCTCCAGGGTTTTTTCCTTTAAACGCCGGACCAATTTCAAAAAAAGAAATATCCTTAAATCCTCTATCTAAGTTTTTCTTTAAATAAAATATCAAATTTGGGAAAATAGAATTTCTTAGAACATTTAGATCTGAACTAATCGGATTTACAATTGGTATCTCTTCATCATTTTCTTTAAATAATTGATTAATTTTAGAGTCTGTAAACGACCAAGTCACAGTTTCTAAATAACCTTTTGATGCCACAGATCTTTGTAAAAAATGAAATAATTTTTGATAATAATTAAGTGTAGGTTTTAATCTTGTCTTAACAGGTTCTGAAGTATTAATATGTTCGTAGCCTTTTATTCTTACTATTTCTTCAACAATATCAATTGATTGAGTTATGTCTGGTCTCCAAGAAGGTACTACTAACTTTAAAATTTTTTTATTCTTAGATACATTAAAACCTAGCTTTTCAAGTATTTTAATTAATTCTTTATTTTCAACATTAAATCCGGTTGTTTTTTCAAAAAGAAATGGGTCAAAATTAATTATTGTTTTTTTATAATTTTCAATTTTTTTTACATCTAAGTTACTTATTTCGCCTCCACAAATTTGTTTTATTAGCTCAGATGCTTTTATTAATCCTTCTTCAATTGAAAGGGGATCTATGCCTCTTTCAAATCTAAATTTTGCATCTGTATCTATATTTAAATGTTTAGAAGTTTTCCTTATTGAACGTGGTAAAAAATAAGCAGATTCTAATAATATGTTTTTAGTTGAATATTCTGTTCCAGATCTTGTCCCACCAATTATGCCGCCAAGTCCAAGGACTCCAGATCTGTCAGAAATAACACACATATCATTTTCTAAAATATATTTTTTGTTATCCAAAGCTTCGAAGCTTTCTCCTTTAGAAGAACTTCTAACAATTATTTCATTATCTATTTTATCTGCATCATAAGCGTGTAATGGTCTATTTAGATCAAACATCACATAGTTAGTAATATCAACTATCGCAGATATTGGTTTTTGGCCTAAAGACATAATTTTATCTTTTAGCCATTTTGGACTCTCTGTATTTGTTACACCTTTTATTAAACAACTTCCAAATGTTGTACATCCTTGAACTTTTTCTTTTTTTATAGTTACATTTATATTTTGATTACCTCTATATTTTAAATTGGATTTTTTATTAATTTTTAATTTACCAGCACCAGCAGCGGATAAATCTCTAGCAATTCCTCTTACCCCTAAACAATCTGGTCTATTGGGCGTAATTGACAAATCTATTACTTTTTCAGAAGTGTTTTTAAAATATTTTTCTCCAATTTTATTTTCATATTTATTATTTTTTAAATCTATTATTCCGTCGCTTTCATTGGATAATAGTAATTCTGATTCAGAACAGAGCATTCCATATGATGTTACACCTCTTATTTTGCTTACAGACAATTTCATCTGATTTTTAGGAATAATCGATCCTGGAGGTGCATAAACTGTCAAAAGACCATTTTTTGCATTTGGGGCTCCACATACTACTTCTATTGTTTTGTCACCACCTATATCAACATCACATAACTTCAATCTGTCTGCATTTGGATGGGTTTTGGCATTTATAATTTTTGCAACAATAAAAGTATCTAATTCAGATGTAGAACTCTCAAAACTTTCTACTTCTAGACCAATATTGGTTAATTTATCTATTATTTGATTATTATTAAATTTTGTATCAATATGGTTTTTTAACCAGTCAATTGTGAACTTCATCTACTCAGTCCTCTATAATTTGAAGGGACATCCAATGGATCAAAGCCAAAGTGACTTAACCATCTATAATCAGTCTCAAAAAAGGCTCTTAAATCATTAATTCCATATTTTAACATTCCAAGTCTGTCTATGCCAATTCCAAAGGCATATCCTTGATATTTACTTGGATTAATATTTACATTTTTTAAAACATTTGGATGAACCATTCCACAGCCTAGAATTTCTAACCATTTATTACCTTCACCAATTACTATCTTTCCATTTTTAATTTCATATCCTATATCTACTTCTGCTGAAGGTTCCGTAAATGGAAAATGACTTGGTCTAAATCTCATTTTAATTTTATCAACTTCAAAAAACTCCTTAATAAAATAATTTAAACATCCTTTTAAATGTCCCATATTTATATTCTTATCTATATGAAGCCCCTCAACTTGATGAAACATCGGAGCATGGGTTTGATCACTATCTGATCTGTAAGTTCTTCCTGGAGCAATAATTTTAAAAGGAGGTTTACCTTTTAACATAGTTCTTACCTGAACTGGAGATGTGTGAGTTCTCAAAAGTAATTCCTTATTATTATCAAGATAAAAAGTATCATGCATATCTCTAGCTGGATGATTATCTGGTGTATTTAATGCTGTAAAATTATTATATTCATTTTCAACATCTGGACCTTCTTCAACACTAAATCCAATTTCAGAAAATATAGACGAAATTTCATCTATCACCTGAGAGACTGGGTGAATTTTACCAATTTCAATATCTCTCTCTGGAAGAGTTACATCAATTTTTTCTTTCTCGAGCTTTAAATTAATTTCTTTAGTCTCTATTTCTTGAATTTTGGTTGTTATTTTATTTTGAAGTTCGTTTTTAATGTTATTTAAATCTGAAGCTAACTCTTTTCTTTCCTCTACAGAAATCGAACCTAATTTTTTAAATTCGTTTGATATAATTCCGTTTTTTCCAAATAGTTCAGATTTAATGTTATTTACTTTATCAATATTATTTTCTGTATTAAGCTTATCGATATAATCATCTTTTATTTTTTTAATATCAGACATTCTAATAGAATATTTGTTAAAGGAAGAAAAACAATAGTCTTGATTAATTTAATGCTGCTTGAGCCCTTTTAACTATAGTTTTGAATGCTTCGGGGTTATCGTAAGCAATTTCTGCAAGAATTTTTCTATCTAATTTAATTCCTGATTTGCTTAAACCATTAATAAACTTTGCATATGTTATACCTTCAGACCTGACACCAGCATTAATTCTTTGAATCCACAGCGATTTGAAATCTCTTTTTTTATTTCTTCTATCTCTATAAGCATACTGCATAGCTTTTTCCATTGCTTGTCTTGCAACCCTTATAGTATTTTTTCTTCTTCCCCACTGACCTTTAACAGCTTTTAAAACTTTTTTGTGTTTAGCTCTGCTTGTAACTCCCCTTTTAACTCTTGCCATTTTATCCTCTTAAGCTGTAAGGCATATAAGATTTTACTATCTTACCATCTTGTTTAGATAAAACAGTTGTGCCTCTTTGTTTTCTGATTTGTGAATTCGTTCTTTTAATCATGCCATGTCTTTTTCCAGCCTGTGGGGTAATAACCTTACCTTTAGCTGAAATTTTAAATCTTTTTTTAGCTGAACTTTTTGTTTTTAACTTGGGCATAATTTTCGGGGTTATACAAATATTAAATTAAATTTACAACTAGAAATATGGCTCATAAAGGCTGGATTACCATAATCATTTGCTTTCCATCAAATTTTGGCTGAAGCTCTACTCTTCCAATAGTCTCCATGTCTGCCTTAATTTTATCCATTAATTCATTGCCAAGGTTTGAATGTTGTAATTCTCTCCCTTTAAACCTTATTGTAAATTTGACTTTATCGCCTTTTGCCAAAAATTTCTGAGCATTTTTAATTTTGAAAGTGTAGTCATGAACTTCTGTAACTGGTCTTAATTTTATTTCTTTTAATTCAATTTTCTTTTGTTTTTTTTTTGCCTTGTTAGCTTTTTTTTGTGCGTCGTATTTATATTTACCCATGTCCATAATTTTACAGACAGGCGGTTTTGCATTTGGAGCAATTTCAATTAAATCTAAACCTTCATTTTTTGCTTTATTGATAGCTTCATTTAAATTTAAAATTCCTAAATTTTCTCCATCACTTGCGATAACTTGAACTTCATTTGATGTAATCCTGTTGTTAGACCTTGGGCCTCTTGCTTTAGTTCTTTTTTGAAAATAATTTTGTTTAAAATCTGCCACTTAGATTGAAGGGGCTTTATTCAGATCAGAGTATTTTTTTATAAATTCTTTCAAAGCCATATTTTCTTGTTTATTTGAATCCAATCTTCTAATAGTTACACTGTTGGAGTCAACTTCTTTTTTTCCACAAATCAATAACATTGGTACTTTTGTTAAAGAATGATCTCTTATTTTATAATTTAAATTGTGATTTTTAAGATCCACCTCGACGATCAAACCACTCCGTTTTAATTCCTTAGCTACACTTTTAGCATATTCATCAAAATCACTAGAGATTGGAATTACTACTGCCTGTAAAGGTGATATCCAAAATGGCAGCTTGCCTGCATAATTCTCTATAAGGATACCTATGAACCTTTCTAAAGATCCAAATAATGCTCTGTGCAACATTACAGGTACTTTTTTAGTTCCATCTTTATCAACAAAAGAAGCTCCTAATCTACCTGGTAAATTTAAATCTACTTGCAAGGTTCCACACTGCCAATCTCTACCTATTGCATCTCTTAAAACAAATTCAATTTTTGGTCCATAAAATGCACCCTCACCTTTATTAATTGAGTACTCTAGCTTTGTCGCTTTGATTGCCTCTAACAACGCAGCCTCTGATTTATCCCAAACTTTATCGTCACCAACTCTTAAATCTGGTCTATCTGAGTATTTTAAAATAACATCTTCAAAACCAAGATCTTTATAAATTTCTAAAATTAAATTTGTAATACTCAAACATTCTTCGGTAATTTGTTCTTCTGTACAAAAAATATGTGCATCATCTTGAGTAAAGGCTCTTACACGTAATAATCCATGCAATGCACCTGAAGGTTCATATCTATGAACTTTTCCAAATTCTGACATCTTTAAAGGTAAATCTCTATAACTTTTAAGTCCTTGATTAAATACTTGAACACACCCAGGACAATTCATGGGTTTAATTGCAAATACTTTTTCATCTGGTGTAGTTGAAGTATACATATTAGCTCCAAATTTTTCCCAGTGGCCAGATTTTTCCCACAAAGATCTATCAAGTATTTCTGGCGTATTTATCTCTTTGTAACCATCGTGATCTTGTTTCATTCTCATATATGAAACTAATTTTTGGAACAAATTCCATCCTTTCTGATGCCAAAACACAGATCCAGGACTTTCTTCTCTAAAATGAAATAAATCCATTTCTTTTCCAATTTTTCTATGATCTCTTTTTTCTGCTTCCTCAATTCTCTGAAGATAAAGGTCTAATTCTTTTTGAGTTGCCCAACCAGTACCATATATTCTTTGAAGCATTTCATTATTAGAGTCACCACGCCAATAAGCTCCAGATACTTTTGTAAGTTTAAAAGCCTTACCTATTTTACCAGAAGATACTAAATGTGGACCTCTACATAAATCATGCCATGTTTCGCCATGATGATAAACCGTAAGTTCTTCGTTTTTAGGAATGCTCTCAATTATCTCAGCTTTGTATTTTTCTCCAATTTTTTTAAAATGACTTATCGCTTTATCTCTCCCCCAAACTTCTTTTCTTGTTTTTACATCTTTGTCTATTATCTCTGACATTTTTTTTTCGATCTTTTTTAAATCATCGCTAGTAAAAGGCTCTTTTCTTGCAAAATCATAGTAAAATCCATTTTCTATAACTGGCCCAATTGTTACCTGTGTGCCTGGGTATAGTTCTTGAACGGCCATAGCCATTATATGTGCAGTGTCATGTCTAATGACTTCTAAACCCTCAGGATCTTTAGCAGTGAATATTTCAATAGAACAATCTTGATCAATAACAGTAAATAAATCTTTAAGCTCACCGTTTATGCTCATCACCAAAGCTTGCTTACCTAAGGACTTGCTAATTTTTTCAGCAACCTCAGTACCTGTTATGCTTTTTTCAAAGTTTAATTTTTTTCCATCAGGTAATGTAATATTTGGCATTAGTTTATTAATTTTTTATACTCTGAATAAGTAGAAAAACACATTTTTTCAACATTAAATTTTGAAACGACATTTTTTCTACCTTCTGTGCCCATTTGATTGATAGTCTGTTCATCTAAATTCATAATTTCTATTAATTTTTTTGAAAGATCGTCAGAGTTATTTGCTTCAAATAAAAATCCTGTTTTATTTTCATTTATAGTCTCTTTTGATCCCCCAATATTACTTGCAACAATTGGTTTTTTCATTGCCTGAGCCTCAACAGATATTCTTCCAAAGGCTTCTGGTTCTATAGATGAAGAAACTATGATGTCTGAAACTTTGTAAGCTAGAGGCATATTTTTACAATGATCTATAAATTTTACTTGGTTAGTTAATCTATACTGTTCAACTAACCTAATAAGTTTCTTTTTGTAAAGTTCTCTTCCTTGATCGCTCCCAAGAATAATTACATTAAATACCTCGTGTCCTAAATTAATATTTACTTTATTAATAGCATCTAAAAACATTTCTTGGCCTTTCCATTCTGTTAGTCTTCCAGGTAATAGAACAGTTTTTCTCTCAATTTTTAGTCCCCATGATTTAAATAATTCATCCTCCTCTGTTTCTATAGTAGTTGATGGATCAAAATAATCAGTATTAATGCCTCTAAATATCACCAAGAATTTTTTTTTATCATTAAGGTATTCGGAATAGTTTTCTTTAATATGCGAAAATATAAAATTAGACCCAGCAATAATTAAATCTGATCTCAACATTACAGAATTATATAATTTTTTTAATTTACTTTTGAAATTATATGTTCCATGAAATGTAGTTACAAATTTGCGTCGTGTGATTTTGGTAGCTAGCAAACAAGACCATGCAGGTGCTCTACTTCTAGCGTGGACAATATTAATTCCATAAAATAAAATTATTAAAGAAATAATTATTGAATTAAAAAAAACCAAAATGGGGTTTTTGGAATTAACGGGTAATCTTATATATTTAACTTTTTTTTTATCTATAAACTTTGTTAATTCACCACCGTTGCAAATTAAAAAAGATTTACAATCATTTTCATTTAGATAGTGTGCAATATCATAGCAACCTGTTTCTGCACCACCGTATCCAAGTTTTGGTATAACTTGCAGAACTTTCAATTTTGGATGCATATGATAGAGTTATAATATTTTAAATCAATTTTAGTACTTTATATGAAAAAATTTAAATTTCTAAAAATTTCTAAAACAAAAAAACTAAGATATATAAGCAATTATTATAAGAAAAATCTTTATATTATATTTTTACCAGGTTTTGCATCCGATATAGAAGGAGATAAACCTAAAAGATTTTTAAACTATGCTAAAAAAAATAAATTGGGTTTTTTGGCACTAGAATATTCTGGATACGGAAAATCTTCAGGTGAATTTACAAAAGGAAATATTTCCACTTGGGCAAATGATGCAAAACAGACTATTAAGAATATAGTTAAAAAAAATGATATAATTTTAATAGGTTCTAGTATGGGTGCTTGGATTTCTTTATTATTATTTAAATCAATTAAGAAACAGATTAAAGGCTTTATGGGAATTGGCTCTGCTCCAGAATTTTTAACAAGAATAATGTGGAAAAAATTTTCAAAAAAGACAAAAAGTGAAATTATCAAAAAAGGTATTAGCAAAATTAAAAATGGTGGGTATGAGTATCTTATAACTAATCAATTAATTAAAGATGGAAGAAAAAAACAAAATAAAGTTTTGAATGTTAAAATTCCAATGAAAATACCTGTTGCTATGGTCCATGGTCAAAAAGATGAAGTTGTACCAATTAAATACTCAAGAGAAGTTTTAAAAATCTTCAGCAAAGCAAAAAAAAAATTAAATATAATTAAGAAGGGTGACCATAGTCTCTCGTCAAAAAAAAATCTAAATATTATTTGTAAGGAGTTAGATAATATTATTAAAAATACTAACTAGCTTGACCGACTAATTTTTTGTTTGATATAGGATTTTCTAACTTATCTAACATTTCTTTTGGACAAACTTGGACGAAATTATTTATTTCATTTTCAAAATTCTCAACAATTTTTTTCGAGATTGTTGAATTTGTTTCTATCGCATGCTCTTGAATCAATTTCCTTAGGTGTTCAATCCAAAATTTAGTTTCTGGAGTTTGCCAAACTACACTTTCAGGATTTACTTTTTTTTCAAATTGATTTTCAGGGTCATAAATAAATGCCATACCTCCTGTCATTCCAGCTCCAAAATTATCACCAATATCTCCTAATATAATAATGTTTCCACCTGTCATGTATTCACAACCATTTGAATCACAACCTTCTACTACTGCAGTTGCACCTGAATTTCTAACAGCAAATCTCTCTCCTGCTTGTCCTGCCGCTAATAATTTTCCTGAAGTAGCTCCATACAAAACAGTATTTCCAATAATAGTATTTTCATTTGAAACAAGATTGCTTTCATCTTGTAATTTAATCACAATAGTTCCACCTGATAATCCTTTGGCAACATAATCATTTGCATCCCCTTTTAAAATTAGTTTTAATCCTTTAATAGCAAAAGCACCAAAGGATTGGCCGGCTGAACCTTTAAAATTTAATTCGATCGAATTTTCATTAAGATTGTTATTTCCAAATTTTTTGTACAAATGATAAGAAATTCTAGTACCAACTGCTCTATCAGTATTTTGAATTTCAAATTCTTGATTTATTTTTTCTTTTTTATCTATTTTGTCTTCTATTTCTGGCCATAATTTTTGATCTAAAGTATCTGGAACAGAATTAATTTCAGGTTTCTCACAATATCTTTTATTTTTTCCAGGATCTGCTTGAACAAAAAGAGGATTTAAGTCAAGATCATCCAAGTTTGGTGATCCTTTGCTTACTTGCCTTAGTAAGTCAGTTCTTCCAATTACTTCATTTAAAGATTTGAAACCAAGATCAGCAAGTATTTCTCTTACTTCCTCTGCTATAAATGTAAAAAGGTTTACTACTTTTTCAGGAGTTCCTGTAAATTTCTCTCTTAATTTATCATCTTGTGTGCAAACACCCACTGGACATGTATTTGAATGACATTGTCTGACCATTATACATCCCATTGCGACTAAAGCAGTTGTTGCTACGCCAAATTCTTCTGCTCCCATCATGGCTGCAATTACAACATCTCTTCCTGTTTTTATTCCACCGTCAGTTCTAAGCGTCACTTGATGTCTCAAGTTATTTAAAGTCAATACCTGATTTGCTTCTGTTAATCCCATCTCCCAAGGAACTCCAACATATTTAACGCTTGTCTGTGGAGTGGCTCCTGTACCTCCTGAGTGCCCTGAAATTAAAATTATGTCTGCTTTAGCTTTTGCAACTCCAGCAGCTATCGTTCCAATTCCTGATGAAGCAACTAATTTAACTCCAACCCTAGCCTTAGGATTTATTTGTTTTAAATCATAAATTAATTGAGCCAGATCTTCTATTGAGTAAATATCATGATGTGGTGGAGGTGATATTAAAGTAACTCCTGGCGTTGAGTGTCTCAATCTCGCAATTTCATCTGTAACTTTAAAACCTGGTAATTGTCCACCTTCACCTGGTTTAGCGCCCTGTGCAATTTTGATTTCAATCTCATTACAATTATTTAAGTAATTAATTGTTACTCCAAATCTAGCTGATGCAATTTGTTTAACCCTTGAATTTGCACTATCTCCATTCTCCATAATCTTAAATCTTTTTTCATCTTCTCCACCTTCACCACTACAAGATGCGCCTTTGATTCTGTTCATACCAACAGCAAGAGTTTCATGTGCTTCTTTAGATAAAGCTCCATGAGACATACTTCCGCTTCCAAATCTTTTTAATATATTAGATGCAGGCTCAACATTAGATATATCGATAGGATTTTTAGATTTAAAATCTACTAAATCTCTTAAACTTATTGGATTTAGATTGTAAATACCTTTTGTGTATTTTTTATATATTTCATAAGATCCTTGTCCAACCGCAGTTTGCAGTAAATGAATTAGTTTGCCTTGATACTGATGTGTTTCACCATTTTTTCTATATCTGTAAATACCTCCAATTGGTAAAATATTTGAATTATTGAAAAATGCTTCTTCGTGTATAGTTCTAATTTTCTTTTCTATTCCTTTTAAACCAATTCCAGAAATCTTTGATAACATTCCAGGAAAGTAATCTTTCACAATTGTTCTGCTTAGTCCCACAGTTTCAAAATTACATCCACCTCTGTAAGAACTTAAAACAGAAATTCCCATTTTAGACATTATTTTAAGAAGACCGAGATTGACTGATTTAATGTATCTTGAAACACATTCATCAAAAGTGAAATTTCCAAATAATTTCTTAGAATGTCTTTGATGTAAGCTATCAAAAGCTAAATAAGGGTTCACTGTAGTAGCACCAACACCAATTAATGTTGCAAAAGAGTGAGTATCTAAAGCATCTCCAGTTTGAACATTAATAGAAACATAACCTCTTAAACCTAATTTAACTAAGTGCGTATTTATTGCCCCTATACATAAAAGCATCGGTATTGGCATTCTATTTTCTGAAATATTTTTATCTGATAATATTATCTGTTTAATTCCTTCTCTAACAGCTTGTTCAGATTTAACTTTGAGTAAATTTATTGATGTCTCTAAATCATCATCCTTGCTGAATGTACAATCTAAAACTTTATTATTATTTCCAAAGAATTTCAAAAATTTTTCAAATTGTGCATTTGATAATATCGGACTATTTAAGACATAAATATTGTCTTTAGTTAATTTACTAAAATCTAAAATATTACCAAGGTTTCCAAATCTTGTCTTTAAACTCATAACTTTATTTTCTCTAAGAGAGTCAATTGGTGGATTTGTAACCTGACTAAAGTTTTGTCTAAAGTAATGATATAGTGGTCTATATTTGTCAGATAAAACTGCTAAAGGCGTGTCATCACCCATTGAGCCTGTTGCTTCTTTAGCATCTTCTGCCATTGGATGAAGAATTAATTCTAAATCTTCTATGCTATATCCAAAACAATGTTGAAAATTACTCAAACTTTGGCCTTCTAACTCTACTTTTTCAGTTTCTGCCTCTAATTTTTTATCAAGATCAATAATCTGATTGTTGTAATGCTTATATTCTTTTGAAAGGTAGTTTTTTATTTCATCGTTTGAATATACTTTGCCTTTTTCTATTCTTACTCCTAATATTTCTCCAGGTCCTAATCTTCCTTTAGATACAATTTTTTTCTCATTTAAATCTATCATTCCTGTTTCACTTCCTGCAAAAAGAAGTTTGTCTCTTGTCACTGTATATCTAAGTGGTCTTAATCCATTTCTGTCAGTTGCAACAATCACCCATTCATTATCTGTTGCAGCTATAGCAGCTGGCCCATCCCAAGGCTCCATGGTACTATTTAAAAAATTGAATAGTTGTTGATGATCTTTTTTTAATACCTTATTTTTTTTTGACCAAGCGTCTGGTATTAACATTAATTTTGCTAGAGGAGCAGGCTGTCCAGAAATATTTAATAACTCAAAAACATTATCTAATGATGCAGAGTCAGAATTTCCAGCCGGTATTACAGGCTTAAGATTCTCTATATCTTCGAAAACTGGACTAAACATCTCTTCTTCGTGAACCTTCATCCAATTAACATTTCCTTTAAGGGTATTTATTTCACCATTATGCGCTATAGATCTAAACGGTTGAGCTAAGTCCCAACTTGGCGCAGTATTTGTTGAAAATCTTTGGTGAAATATTGCATACCTAGATATAAATCTTTCATCTTTTAAGTCAGTATAAAAATCTGACAAAGCTTCTGCTAAAAACATTCCTTTATAAATGATAGATTTAGAACTAAATGAACATATATAAAAATTATTTAATTGATTATTGAGAGCTTCTTTTTCAATTACTCTTCTAGTTTCATACAATTTTTGTTCCAGAGATTTATTGACAACTTTTTTGTCATTGTATGTGAACAATACTTGAGTAATTTCAGGTCTTGTTTGTTCAGCTTTTTCTCCTAAGACAGAGGGATCAACAGGAACTTGTCTCCAGCCATAGATAGTAAAATTTCTCTTTGTTAGTTCACTTTCAACAATAGTTCTACATTGCTCTTGAGCGCTATAATCATTTCTTGGTAAGAAAATCATACCCACGCATAGTTCAGAATTATCATGTTTATGACCAGTGACTTCAATTTTTTCCTCAAAGAAATCTTTAGGAATTTCAATATGAATTCCAGCACCATCTCCTGTTTTTCCGTCTGCATCGATTGCACCCCTATGCCAAACAGCTTTTAAGGCATCGATTCCATATTCTACGACTTTTCTTGATTTTAGACCTTCGGTAGATGCTACTAAGCCTACACCACATGCATCATGTTCCATTTCTTCCGAGTAAACATGATTACTTTTTAAAATTTTTAAATTTTTATTTCTTAGTTTCATTAAGCAACTCTAAGTTTTTGTTTACTTTGTAAATAATTATCAATTGATGTTGCAGCATCTCTACCGTCTTTGATACCCCAAACCACTAAAGATGCTCCACGAACTATATCTCCAGCTGCAAAAACTCCCTCTATACTAGTTTCCATTGTATCAAAATCCGCTTTTATTGTTCCCCATCTTGATACTTGTAATTTTTCTTCATTAAATAATTTTGGAAGATCTTCTGGATCAAATCCAAGTGCTTTGATTACAAGATCAGCTTTAATTTCAAAATCTGAATTTTCTTCAATAACTGGTTTTCTTCTACCACTATCATCTGGCTCACCCAATTTCATTTTATTAACAACTACACTTTCAATTTTATTTGTTCCCTTAAACTCTTTAGGGCTTGTTAACCATATGAATTCAACACCTTCTTCTTCTGCATTGCCAACTTCTCTTGCTGATCCTGGCATATTTTCTCTATCTCTTCTATATAAACATTTTACAGATTTAGCATTCTGTCTCACTGAAGTCCTTAAGCAGTCCATTGCTGTATCTCCACCTCCAATTACTACAACATCTTTGCCTTCAGCATTTAAAGTACCGTTATCAAATAACTCAACTTTATCACCTAATCCTTTTTTATTTGATGCTGTCAAAAATTCCATGGCAGGGAAAATATTACTCAAATCATTACCGGGTAGATTAACTTCTCTAGCTTTATAAACTCCTGTAGCTATTAAAATTGCATCATGTTTTTCTCTTAACTCCGTCAAGCTGGAATCTTTTCCAACTTCAAAGTTTAAAACAAATTTAATTCCGCTTTCTTCCAAAAGTTTTATTCTTCTTTGAACAACATGCTTTTCTAATTTAAATCCTGGGATACCATATATTAGTAGTCCTCCAGCTCTGTCATAACGATCATATATAGTTACCTTGTATCCTTTTTTTCTGAGTTGTTCTCCACAAGCAAGTCCAGCAGGACCAGAACCTATAATTCCTACACTCTCATTTTTTTCACTATTTATTTCTATTGGTTTAACCCAACCATTTTCCCAAGCTTTCTCTGTGATATATTTTTCTATTGATCCAATAGTTACTGTTCCATGACCCGATTGCTCTATTACACAATTCCCTTCACACAGCCTATCCTGGGGGCAAATTCTTCCACAAACTTCTGGCATGTTGTTTGTGCTTTGTGATAATTGATAAGCTTCCTCATATCTTCCTTCAGCAGTTAGTTTAAGCCAATCTGGTATATTGTTACTTAATGGACAATGAACTTGGCAAAATGGTACTCCACATTGGGAACATCTGCTTGACTGCTGAACAGCTCTATCTTTTAGAAATTCTTGATATATTTCATCAAAATCATCTTTTCGGTCTGATATATCTCTTTTAGGTGGATTTTGTTGACCTATATCAACAAACTTAAGCATTTTTTTTGACATGGTGGACGCTGTATATACGATAAAAATTTAATAATAAACAATTACAAGGTCATAAATATTGACTAATATTTCACAAAACTTAAGTAAATCAGCGGTTTTTTCTTATTATGCATAGATGATATGCAAATATGTAATTGCTTTAATTTGGTTACAATTTCATTATGAAGTATTGGATCTAATGATTTCAAAATATGTAGAGACGCTAATATTATCAATTATTCAAGGAATATCTGAATTTATTCCAGTTAGCTCGTCTGCACATCTTTTAATTATATCAAGATTGAGTGACTTCAATGTTAGCAACCTACAATTAGATATTAGTCTGCATTTAGGTTCTTTGTTAGCAATTATTGTATTTTTTAGAAAAGAGTTAATAAATATCATTAATAATAAAAATATATTTCTACTAATAATTCTTGGGTCTATACCTTTGGTTATTGTTGGTTATATTTTTTACTCCACAAATATAATTGATCAATTTAGAAACTTAAAAGTTGTCGCTTGGACAACTTTGATTTTTGGAATTTTATTATACTTTTCAGATAAGTTTGAATTGAAAAATAAAATTTCTTCAGAATTAAATATTAAAAGTATTATTATAATAGGGTTATTTCAGATTTTAGCTATTATTCCAGGAGTCAGTAGATCAGGTATAGTAATTACAGCTTCAAGATTTTTAAAATTTGATAGAGTTGAATCATCAAAGATAGCTTTTTATTTGTCTATTCCAGCTTTAGCAGGTGCAAGTGTTTTGGGATTTAAGGATGTTATTGATGATCAAATAAATTTTAATGCTATATTTATTTTTTCTACTACAGCTTCATTTTTATTTTCTTATTTTACAATTAAATATTTTCTTATTTATGTTAAAATGTTTAGTTTGAGTTTTTTTGTTATTTATAGAATAGTTTTAAGTATTATTCTTTTTTCAATTATTTACTTATGATTTTTTGGACGTTGGAGCAATTTGAGAAAATATTACAGCAATAAGAATTAATACACATCCTATAATATTATTTATGTTAAGAACTTGACTTAAAATAATCCATCCAGCAATTGTTGCAAAGACACCTTCAAGAGAGTAAATTATTGCTGCTGGAGCTTCTTCAATATTTTTTTGTGCAAACATTTGTAAAGTAAAAGCAATTCCTCCAGATAAAACGCCTGCATATAAAATTGAACTATACTCAGTTAAAATTTTTGTAATAACTACTTCCTCTAAAATAAAAGCAAATATAAGAGATAAACCAAATACAAGAGCTGCTTGTAATGCTGCATAAAAAATTGGTATATTAAACTTCTCCATAAATTTTCCAGCGAAAATTATATGTAAAGCCCAAAATAGTGAGCATAGAATAACTAAAGCATCACCTATCATAATTTCTGAGTTTGAAAAATCACTTAATAGGTAAACACCTATTATACATAAACCTATTGAAGGCCAAAGACTCCAATGGACTTTAATAGAATAAATAAAAAATAATAAAATTGGAACTAACGGAACGTAAAAAACTGTAAAGAAAGCTGCATTAGCTATATTCGTATATTGTAATGCGGCTTGCTGCAAGTAGGTACCCAAAAATAATGATATACCCATTAAAAATAAATATTTTAAAAATAATTTTTTATTAGAATTGATTTCATAATTAATTTTTTTTCTCTCTAAAATTAAAGCAATTGGCAGGACTGTAAGAAAACCAACAAAAAATCTAGATGCATTGAATGTTAATGGACCAATATTGTCCATGCCTGTGTCTTGAGCAATGAAAGCAGTGCCCCAAATAAATGTTGTTATCAAAGCGCATATAAGCGATGTAGTTTTGGACATTAATTTAATTAAATTTAGATAATATTATTCATTCTACAACAGCTATCAAAATCTTCTTTATTGATATAGCAACCAGCCATTTTTCTTATACCTAAAAATGCACCTCTACCATGCATTACTCTCCAATTATTAAAAATTAGTAATTCACCAGGTTTTAAAATATGCCTCCACTGATATTGCTTTTGGTTTGCCATCGTATCAAATACTTTAATTGCTTTATAAAAATTAATTGTTTTCTGATTAGTTTCTCTAAAAGGTGCTCTATCGTAATTGTTAAAACTAATTTGATCAAAATTATTTTTTTCATTTAATTTTATTATTGGTCTTTTTGCTTCAAGGCGGACACCATCACCAATATAAGAACCTTTAACTTTCGTATTTGTTAAAGTTTTAAAATGTTTTTTATATTTTTGTTTGATTTCATTTGCCAATCTAAATCCATCTACCATTATAGAATCTCCACCTTTAGCATCATACTTACAACAAAGCAGTAATTGTAAACCTGGAGCATCATTACTATATGTAGAATCTGTATGTGGTCTCAGTTCTTGGTTCGAATATGCACTGTCTGCTTTTTTGTTATTTGACTCAAAAGTCCACAATCCTCCAAATATTGAATTTCTGACATAACCTATTTTTTTAGCTATGTATTCAACAGAGTTTAAATTCTTTGAACAATTTCTTACGACTGCAAAACCATATATGTGGATTTTTTTTAATAAATTTTTAAATCCAACTTTAGTTTTTAATTGTTTATAGTTAATGAAAATTTGATTTTTTATGTCTTTATCTTTCCAAAATTGAGTATCTCTTTTAGTTTTTTCTTTTTTTAAAGAATTTTTTTTTAAAAATTCATATGAATATTTAGTTGGTTTATTTTCATCAGACCATAATATTTCAATGAATTTCCCTTTTTTTAATAATTTTGCTTTTTTAACATTGATATTAATGTCCAAATTTGCGGTATAAGTTTTTCTTTGATTGGTTTTAAAATCCCAGTTTTCTTTATTTTTAATATGATCTCTTAACCAAATATTAGGAAATATTTCAAACTTATTGTCATTAAAGTAAAATACAGTTTTATTTTTTAGAAGTTTAAAATTTTTAATCATTGCTTAGCTAATTTGTAGGCAAAGTTTTTACCAAGGTTATTTTTTAATTCATTATTAAATCTTGAACCCTCAGCACCGTCAATAATTCTATGATCGTAAGAGAGAGATAAAGGCAACATTGTTCTAGGTTTAAATTGTCCATCAATAAAGACAGGTTTGATAAAAGTCCTACCAATTCCTAAAATGGCAACCTCCGGATAATTTATAATAGGAGTAAAATAAGTTCCTCCAATACCACCTAGGCTTGTTATAGTTATTGATCCTCCGTAAAATTCTTTTTTATCTATCTTCAAATTTCGACAATCATCACTTACTTTTTTAAGATCCTTACTTATTTGATCTATATTCTTTTGGTTGGCATTTCTTATTTTAGGCACCATTAATCCGTTAGGAGTATCAACTGCAATTCCTACATGAAAGTATTTTTTTAAAGTTATTTTTCCATTTTCAATATTATCAATTGAACTATTAAATCTTGGAAAAACTTTCAAAGCTTCCACAACTGCCTTTATAATAAATGCCAATGGAGTAATTTTCTTTTTCTCTCCAGTAAAAGTATCAGTCAAATTTTGTCTAAATTCTTCCAACTCCGTAATATCTGCTTCATCACAACTAGTTACATGCGGTATTGTTTGCCAAGAATTTGATAAATGTGGAGCAGCAATTCTTTTAATTCTTGGTATATCTTGAATTTCTACATCTCCAAAATCAGCATGATCATATTCTGGGGGTTTTATAGATTGTGCCTTCTTTTCTTCTTGAGGTTTATTAAAATTAGAAGATACAAATTTTTTTACATCTTCTTCTATAATTCTTCCTGCTCTTTCTGATCCAGTAACATTATTAATATCAACACCAAGTTCTCTTGCAAATTTTCTAGTTTTTGGGCTAGCAAGTGCTTTGCTTGATTTGAATACACTAACTCTATTATTTTGTAATATTTCTTTTGGTTTTGAAATTACTTTTTCAGGAGGTTTTTGTATAATAGTTTCTTCTTTAATCTCCTTGACCTCTTCTTCAATTTGGTCATCTTGTTTTTCTTCTTCTGAACCAATTATTAGTATTGATGAACCCTCTGAAACTTTATCACCAACTTTTAAATTAACTTTTTTAACACTGCCTGAGTATGGGCTTGGAATCTCAACACTTGATTTATCGCTTTCTATTGTAATTATCGGATCATCTTTATTAATATTTGATCCCGCTTCTATTAATACCTCAATTACTTCAACATCTTTAAAATCACCAATGTTAGGAACTAATACTTCTTTCTCACTCATTATAATTTTGTGGGCATAGGCTTATCTTTATCAATTTTATATTTTTTAATTGCATCTACCGCATGTTTAGAAGCAATTAATTGTTCATTAGATAAAATACTTAGGCCATATGCAACTATATGCTCTTTATCGACTTCAAAAAATTTTCTTAGATTTTTTCTTGTGTCACTTCTACCAAATCCATCTGTACCCAATGAATAAAAACTTTTATTTATGTAAGGTCTAATTTGGTCAGAATTCATTCTCATATAATCTGAAGCTGCTAAAATAGGACCTTCGGTTTTTCCAAGGCATTTTTCAACGTAAGAGATTTTTTTTTCTCCTCCCGGATTAAGCAAGTTATACCTCTCTGTTTCGAGTCCATCTCTTCTTAACTCATTAAAGCTGGTAACACTCCACACTTCACTATCTACTTGATATTCATTTTGTAAAATTTCTGCTGCCTCCATCATCTCTCTTAAAATTGTTCCTGAACCCAATAATTGAATTTTATTTTTTTTATTCTTGCTGAAATCTTTTATTTTATACATCCCTTTTAATATACCTTCTTCACAATCTTTGGGCATCTCTGGGTGAGAATAATTTTCATTCATTGTTGTAATGTAGTAAAAAATATTTTCATGTTTTTCATGCATTCTTCTTAAACCTTCTTTAAAAATTGTAGCTAATTCATAATGAAAGGTTGGATCATAAGAAACACAATTTGGAATTGTTGATGCTAATAAATGACTGTGACCATCTTGGTGTTGAAGACCTTCTCCAGCCAAAGTTGTTCTTCCAGCCGTAGCTCCAATTAGAAATCCTCTTGTTTGACTATCACCAGCCGCCCACGCAAAATCTCCGGTTCTTTGAAAACCAAACATAGAGTAAAAAAGATAAATTGGTATCATTTCTATATCATGATTTGAATAAGATGTTCCTGCAGCTATCCATGATGCCATGGATCCAGCTTCGTTTATTCCTTCCTCTAAAACTTGACCACTTTTCTCTTCCTTGTAAGAGCTTAATTGAGCTGCGTCCTCTGGCTCATATTTTTGACCTTCATGAGCGTATATACCTATTTTTTGGAAAAAACCTTCCATACCAAATGTTCTTGCTTCATCCGGTATTATGGGAACAAGTCTTGGAGCAACATTTTTATCTCTTAGCAAATTCGTCAACATTCTAACAAGTGCCATGGTAGTTGACATTTCTTTTTCACCAGTTGATTTTTTCATAAAGTCAAAAATATCATTACTCGGTGTTTTGATTGGTTTCGAGAAAGATGATCTCTCAGGAATATATCCTCCCATAGCTAATCTTCTTTTTTTTAAGTATTTTATTTCTTCTGAATTTTCATCAGGTCTAAAGTATTCTATATTTTTGACTTGTTTGTCTGTTAATGGAACATCAAATCTATCTCTATAATATAGTAAATCATCTACACCTAATTTTTTTTGCTGGTGAGTTGTATTTATACTTTCTCCTGATTTTCCCATGCCATATCCTTTGATTGTTTTAGCCAATATGACTGTTGGTCTATCTTTTGTATTAACAGCTTTATGATAAGCAGCATAAACTTTATGCGGGTCGTGACCACCTCTATTTAATTTCCAAATGTCGCTATCTGTATAACTTGCAACTAGTTTTTTAAGTTCAGGGTATTTTCCAAAGAAGTTATCTCTAACGTATAAACCACCTTTTGCCTTAAAGGCTTGGTATTCCCCATCAACTGCTTCATTCATTCTTTTTACAAGTAAACCTGATTTATCATTTGCAAGTAAAGGATCCCAATATGATCCCCAAATAACTTTTATCACATTCCAACCAGCTCCTCTAAAAATTCCCTCTAATTCTTGAATTATTTTACCATTGCCTCTTACTGGACCATCTAATCTTTGAAGGTTGCAGTTCACAACATAAATCAAGTTATCTAACTTTTCTCTTGCTGCTAAACCAATAGATCCCAGAGCTTCTGGCTCATCTATTTCACCATCTCCTAGGAAAGACCAAACTTTTCTATTCTCATCTTTTATTAATTTTCTATTGATAAGATATTTCATAAATCTAGCCTGATAAGTTGCCATCATTGGTCCAAGACCCATCGAAACAGTTGGAAATTGCCAAAACTTAGGCATAAGCCATGGATGAGGATACGATGACAAACCTCCAGGGTAAACTTCTTGTCTAAATCTATCTAATTGCTTCTCTTCAAGTCTTCCTTCCAAATAAGCTCTAGCATAAATTCCAGGTGCTGAATGTCCTTGGAAATAAATTAAATCTCCACCAAATTTATCGCTTTTGGCCCTCCAAAAATGATTCATTCCTATATCGTAAAGAGTTGCTGCTGAAGCAAATGTTCCAATGTGACCTCCTAATGAAGGATCTCTCATGTTTGCTCTTACAACCATCACCGCTGAATTCCATCGAATTAGTGCTCTGATTTTTCTTTCAATATTTTGATCTCCTGGGGATTTTATCTCTTCATCTGCTGGTATAGTGTTTATGTATGGTGTATTTTGAGTATAGGGTATATTTGATCCCTCTTTATATGCCTGATCAATTAATTGTTTAATTAAAAAATGAGCTCGCTCAGGACCATCTGAATGTACTACAGCAGACAAGGATTCTAACCATTCTTTTGTCTCTTGAGGATCAATATCATTATTATTTTCGACTATTTCTAACCTTTTATTATGTTCCTCTGCTTCTGAATTTTCTACTATGATCTCTTTATGTGCACTAGTATCTAATTCAGAATTATTATATCCATTGGAATTTTCTGCCTCCGCAATTATTTTTTCTGTTGCGGGTGGTATCTTTTCAATAGTTTCTTGTTTTTGCTGAGTTCCATTTTCAGAGGATAATGTTAGTATCAAATCTCCTTTAGAAACTTTATCACCAATCTTTATGTTAATAGTATCTACAACACCCTCAAAGGCAGATGGTACTTCAACACTTGATTTATCACTTTCTAAAGTTATTACAGGATCATTTTTAGAGATTTTATCTCCTTCTTTTACAAGAATTTCTATGATTTCTACCTCTTCAAAATCTCCAATATCTGGAACTAGTAATTTTTCACTCATTTCGCTATTTGTATATATATATATTATTTACTTTTAATAGATGTATATTTTTGACCATTATTAAAATTTAGTAAAATTAAGAATAAATGTTAAAAGAATAGATTATATTTAGCGCCTGTAGCTCAATTGGATAGAGCGCTTGGCTACGGACCAGGAGGTTCTGGGTTCGACTCCTAGCAGGCGCACCAAAAAAAAGGAAAAATGAAAGTATCTTTGCAAAAATCTGTAATTTATTTTTTTGTAATAGTATTAATAATATTATTTTTAATAACTTTAATAATTTGATGAAAAAATTTGAACAAATCAGTGTTAAAAAAGGCTTCATGAGACACAATGGTGGTTTGTTACTAAGAGAAATTTCTAAAACTAAATATGAATTTAAAAGTAAAATAAAAAAAAACCATCTTAACAGAGCCGGAATAACCCACGGTGGATATATAGCATCAATTATTGATACCGGGTGTGGGTCTGGAGCTCACAGAATATCAGGCAACAAACCATGTGTAACTATAACATTAAATATTAATTTCATTGGACCATCGAATGTTGGGGATGAAATTTTAGGTTATGTCAAAATTAAAAAAAAAACAAATAGTCTAGTGTTTTTAGAATGTGAGTTGAAATGCAAAGGAAAAATAATTGCGTCAGCTACAGGTATTTGGAAAATACTTCAACGTAAGTTACCTCATGCAGGTCTAAGCTAAATTCTTCTTCTTATGTTTAAATAACCAAAAATTGATAAAAGAATAAGAGCAATAGGATAAATTATTTCTTTTTTTGGTCTATTTTGATTTTCAATTTTAAATTCATTAATAATATCTCCCATATCTAATCCAGATTTTTTTGCAATTCCATTCCATTTTAAAGTATCAATTATTGTTTTCTTGCCTTCCGCTATCAAACTCATTCCATAATCATCTAAACTAAAATTTTCATCAAAACTATTTTTTTCTATTACAAATAACTTATATCTCTCCCCATACTCTGTAAGTCTGGTAATTTTAATTCTTATTTCTTTGTTATAATCAAACTGTTTTTTGTTTATCTCTTCAATGTTTAAATAATTATATTTTGGATAAAATTTATTTAGAATAAATTCTGGAGATAATAATGATATTGAAATTATTAAAAAAATAATAATCTCATACCATCTCAATTTATTTATAAACCATCCCTGAGTAGCAGAAGTAAATACTAAAATCCCAATCAAGGAGGTGGCAATAACCATTAATCCATGCCATATGCTTTCAATACCAATTAATAACAACTCGCTATTAAATAAGAATACAATAGGAAGTATTCCTGTCCTCAAACTATACCAAAAAGCCTGGGCTCCTGTTCTTAAAGGATCTCCTCCTGAAATAGCAGCTGCTGCATAAGACGCTAAGCCAACTGGAGGTGTTACGTCTGCCATTAGACCAAAATAGAATACGAACAAATGAACCGCAATTAAAGGAAAAATAAATCCTGATGCATTTCCAACATCTACAAGAACTGTTGCCATTAGAGACGCTACAACAACATAGTTTGCAGTAGTTGGTAAACCCATACCCAATAGTAAACACAAAATAATAGTTAAAAATAAAAGAATAATAACGTTATCTTTTGCAATCGACTCGATTACAATTATTAAATTAGTGCTCAAACCTGTAGATCCAACCGCACCAACTATAATACCTGCTGTTGCAATTGCTATTCCGACACTAACCATATTCAAGGCACCCTTTTCAAAACCAACAACAGTTTGGTTGTACCAATATATTAAAGCATTCTTAAAGTTCTTTTCTTTAAAAATTTTATTTAAAAGATTGACTATAATTAAAGTTATTGTTGCAAAAAAAATAGAGTAAGAAGCTGTAAGTCTCATATAAACTAGGAGATATATAAGAACAAATATTGGAACTAAAAAATGTATTCCTTCAAAAAATGTTTTTTTCAATTTTGGAATATCATTTTCATCCATACCTTTTAAATTTAATTTAAGTGCTTCAAGGTGAGATATATAAAATAGTGCAATGTAAGAAATTATAGCTGGTAAAAAGGCATGTTTTACAACTTCAAAATACGTAACACCAATAAAACTTGCCATCACAAAAGCTGCTGCTCCCATAACAGGAGGCATTATTTGACCATTAACTGATGATGATACTTCAATTGCGCCCGCTTTTTCTTTTGAAAAACCTGTCTTTTTCATAATTGGAATTGTAAATGTTCCAGTTGTAACTGTATTAGCAATTGATGATCCAGAGATTAATCCTGTCATACCGGATCCAAGAATGGCTGCCTTAGCAGGACCACCTCTCATTTTTCCAACCATTGCAAAAGCTAAATCTAAAAAATATTTACCTCCTCCAGCAGTTTCTAAAAGTGCTCCAAAAAGTACAAAGAGAAATATGAAATCTACAGAAACACCTATCGGAATTCCAAAAATTGCTTCTTGATCAAACCATTGAAAACCAACTAACCTTTTTAATGATAATCCACCATGAGAAATTATATCTGGCGCATATTGCCCAAAATAAGAAAATAACAAAAAGCAAACTGCAATAACAACTAATGGAATACCTATTGCTCTACGTGTGGCTTCAAGAAGAATTAATATTCCAATTATTCCAAGTATAAGTTCTACTGGAATATTAAAATCATTCGAAAAATTTATTTTAAGTAAAATTCCACCTCTATCTACTAATTGATCATAAAAAACGTAAATATATAAACAACAAACCGCACCTATTATTGCAATTAATATATCTATAAAATTTACTTTTTTACCCCTTGCATATGGAAATATTAAAAAAGCTAGTAAAAGTGCAAAACCAAGATGAATTGCTCTAGCAGGTAAACCTTTAAACATTCCAAAATTAAGCCAAAACGGAAATGGAGAAGCATACCAAAGCTGAAATAAGGACCAAGTTATTGCTATAAATGCAACTAACTTTAAATGGAAACCTGTTAGATTTCTTGTGGGAGAGAGATCTTCTTTAATCTTATTTTCTATTTTTTTTTCTATGACTGCTGACATTCAGCTCAATATATAAAAAAAAGGCCCAATATATCTATTGGGCCTCAATTTTTTCTATAGATTTAATTACATTAAACCAGCTTCTTTATAATATTTAATTGCTCCAGGATGAAGTGGTGCTGATAAACCATCAGCTATCATATTTTTTTTCTCTAAAGGAGCAAAAGCTGGGTGTTGTTTTCTAAAATCGTCAAAATTTTCAAAAACAGCTTTTGTAACTTGATAGACTAAATCTTCAGAAACATCTACACTTGTTACTACAGTAGCTTTAACACCAAATGTAGTTACATCTTTTTTTTGTTTAGTATAGGTACCTTTTGGAATTGTTGCAGATGCATAATAATCAGCTCCACTAATAATTCCATCAATTACATCTCCTGTTAAATTGATTGGCATTGCTTTAGCTGCACATGTTGCTGCTTGTTCCATTGCTCCGTTTGGAAAACCTACTGAATATCCAAACGCATCAATTTTACCATCACATAAAGCTTTTACTTGCTCTGAAGATGTTAGTTCAGTAACTGATTTAAAGAAACTGTTGTCAACGCCCATGGCCTTCATTAATTCTTCCATTGTTCCTCTCTGACCAGAGCCTGGATTCCCAATGTTTACTACTTTTCCTTTAAGACCCATAAAATCTTTAACTTTTGCTTTTTTTCTTGCCCAGATTTGAAATGGCTCGTTATGTACTGAGAAAACAGCTCTTAAATTTTTGAATTGTTTCCCTTCCCATTTGCTTGATCCATTGTAAGCATGATATTGCCAGTCAGATTGTGCTACGCCAAATTGAAACTCACCATCTTTTATTTGTCCGATGTTATAATTTGAACCTCCAGTTGAAGGAGCAGTACATCTGTAAGCTTTATCTTTCATACCTTTTTTTCTACCATGTTCAGCACTAATTGCTGATTTGTGTAACATTTTACAAATGGCGTTTCCTGTCTGAAAATAAACTCCAGTAGGTCCTCCTGTGCCTATTGTAAAAAACTCTGCTGATTTTGCTATTGATCCAAATGAAAATATAGCAGCAAAAATAATCAGAGAGCTTGATATTGTTGATAATATTTTTTTCATATACCCTCTCTAAAGTTTTAAAATCGAATCTAACTATTTATTACTTCGAGTGTCTAGTAAATTCATTGAATATAAGTATTGTTAATTAAGGAATTTTTTAATTGATTATTAATTTTCAACCCAAGATTTTAATTTATTTACTCCTTCTACTACTTTCGGAGCGTACTGTTTTATTAACTCATCATTAATATCAGTTTTTTCATTTATATTTTTCATGAATTTATCTCCATCAAAGTCTGTAAAACTTAAACGAACTATCATCCTTTTTTGATCAAATCCAAAATCACTTCCTGGAAGCAAAGCAATATTTAAATTAGTTAAAATTTCATCACATAACATTGAAGAACTTTCAAATTTTTTGTTCAAAAATTCAGGCAGTAAATAAAAGCCTCCCATTGGTTTATTCATAATAATATTATTAGATGATAAATTTCTATATGCATAATCTCCGACAGCTTTAAGAATTTTTTTTGATTTTAAAATATAATCCTCATGATTAGCATTAAAAGCAGATATTGCAGCGAACTGAATTGGTGAACTTACTGCAGAAAATGTTTCACTTGCTAAAACTTTCATAGATTTAAGTAATTCAATTTTTTTCTTTGGTATTATAAAGTATCCAAGTCTCCATCCTCCTGCACCACACCATTTACTAAGTCCGTTACTTATTATGACATTATCTGGGCATTGTTCAAAAATTGAAATATAATTTTCATCAAATGTTAATTCAGAATAAATTTCATCTGATAAAACTATAATATTATATTTTTTTATTATTAAAGAAATTTCTTTTAAATTTTTGCACACTTGTCCTGATGGATTATTTGGAGAATTAAGAAACAAAAGATATTTCTTATCTGGTTCTTTAAAAATAATTTTTTCTATTTCTTGAGCTTTAGGAAACCAATTGTTTTCAGCAGATGTTTGGATCCAATGATAATTATTTTTAGCTATTATTGATTGTGGCTTGTAAGATACCCAACTTGGGGCTGGTAATAAAACATCGCCTTCAAATACTAAGTGTATCAAGAACATTAGTTCTTTGGTTCCAGGACCTACTATGACTTGATCTGATTTAAAATTGCAATTTTTCTTTTTTGACTCATATTTCGCAATTGAATCTCTTAATTTATCTAATCCTTGGATAGGTAAATAACTTTTTTGATGTGCATTCTTTTTTAATTCTTCAACAATAGTAATTGGAACTGGAAATGGAGATTGTCCAAATCCAAACTTAATAATATTTTTTCCTTCATTTTCAATAGCTTTTGATTTTTCATTTATTTTTAGTGTTGCAGATAAACCAAGGCTTTTAATAGTATCTTTAATCATTACGATTTTAACTCAGTAAGATTTTTAAATTCATTTAAAGCAGATGGATTGGATAATGCTTCAACATTGTTTATTTTGTTTCCATCTATAATATTTTTAACAGCTACTTCAACGATTTTACCATTCTTGGTTCTAGGAATATCGTTTACCGCAATTATTTTAGCAGGTACATGTCTTGGGGAAGCCTCATATCTAATTGTTGTTTTTAGTTTAGAAATTAATTTTTTATCTAATTTTTTGTTTTTTGATAAGATCGTAAATAGTATTATTCTTACATCATTATCCCAAGATTGACCTACCACAATAGATTCTTTTACTTCTTTAAATTTTTCAACAACAGAATAAATTTCAGCAGTGCCAAGTCGAACACCGCCTGGGTTTAGAGTTGCATCTGATCTTCCATAAATAATATAAGACCCGTTATTTTTTCTTTCAGCATAATCTCCATGATGCCAAATATTTTTAAATTTCGAAAAATAAGCTTTTTTATATTTAACTTTTCTAGGATCATTCCAAAATTTTAAGGGCATTGATGGGAAAGGGTTTCTGCATACTAATTCTCCTTTTTTGTTTAAAATTGATTTTCCTTTTTCAGAAAATACTAATGTATCCATACCAAGACCACTGTTTTGTATTTCACCACTATTTACAGCTGAATAAATGTTACCATTCACAAAACAGGAAACAATGTCAGTTCCTCCAGAAATAGAAGCCAAATGAACATTTTTTTTTATGTTTCTATAAACAAATTCAAAACCATCTTTAGATAAAGGAGATCCTGTAGAACAAATCGTTTTTAAAGAATTTAGTTTGATTTTTTCTTTTACATTAACTTTCTGCTTAATAAGTTGATCAATATATTTTGCACTTATACCAAAAAGAGTGACCTTCTCTTTATTTGCAATTTTTAATAATAACTCTGGAGATTTATGCATAGGAAAGCCATCGAATAGTAATATTGATGCTTTAGATGCTAAGGCTGTGACAAGCCAATTCCACATCATCCATCCACAGGTTGTGAAGTAAAATACATTATCTTTTGGTTTTATATTGCAATGTAATTGATGTTCTTTCAAATGTTGCAATAAAACTCCGCCAGATCGGTGGCAAATACATTTCGGTTTACCTGTTGTACCACTTGAATATAAAATTGCTAATTCGTGATCAAAATTAAATTTTTTTAATTTAATTTTACTTATTTCATGATTTTTAATATCATTAAAATAATAAATTTTTATATTTTTAATTTTTTTTATTTTTTTTATTTTTTTTCCAGGATAATTTAAAATTAATATTGATTTTATACTTTTTATTTTTTTTAATATTTTAGGCAATCTTTCAATAATATTTATTTCCTTTCCGTTATAGTAATATTTGTCAGTTATAATTAATAATTTAGGTTTAATTTGAGAAAAACGTTCTATAACTCCAGGCACACCGAAATCAGGTGAACACGAACTCCAGATTGATCCTATCGCACTAGCACTTAAGAAGCACTCTACTGTTTCTATTTGATTTGGGGTGTATGCAGCTATTCTGTCTTTTTCAAAAATATTTATTTTTTTATAAAATGTAATAATTTTTTTTACCTCTATATTAAGTTCTTTCCAGGACTTTTGTTCTCTGTAGCCATTTTCACTAACAAAAGTAATAGCTTTTTGATTTGAATCTTGGGTTAGAAGATTTTCAGCAAAGTTTAATTTTGAATTAACAAAAAATTTACTATTAATAAGATCTTTTGTTAATTTAAATTTATTAGTTTTTGTTCCAATTACTTCAAAGTAGTTCCAAATAGAGTTCCAAAAATCTTTAGGATTTTTTAAACTCCAATTTAGTAACTTTTTATAATTCCTTGATAAACTGTAATTATAATATTTTGAAATAAATTTCTCATAGGCAAATAAATTCGAATTTTTTACTAGTGCTTTAGATGGTTCCCAAAGTTTTTTTGGCATTAAAAATTTATATTTATATTGTAAAATTTATGCTAACCTGAGATGATAAAAATTGAAAATGAGAACTTTTTCCTATCTGATTCGGACTAGTTTTAGTCTATTTTTGTTCTTTTTGAGTAACAAAATATAGTAGGCTAAAAAAAGATCATACTAAAAGTAGATATGTCAAAAAATAAGATTACTGCAGTTCTAGGACCGACAAATACTGGTAAGACTTTTTTAGCTATTGAGACAATGCTTTCATTTGACACTGGAATGATTGGTTTCCCTTTAAGACTTCTAGCAAGAGAAGTTTATGATAAGATCATAAAAAAAGTAGACGCTTCGAAAGTAGCGCTTATCACTGGTGAAGAGAAAATTATTCCACTACATGCAAAATATTTTTTGTGCACTGTTGAGTCAATGCCTGTAGATAAGGTTCTAGATTTTGTAGGAATTGATGAAATTCAAATGTGCTCAGATCATGAGCGAGGTCACATTTTTTCGGATAGATTATTAAATCTTAGGGGGGAAAAATTAACAATGCTAATGGGTTCAAATACTATCAAGAGTATTATTGAAAAACTTGATGGCGATATTGAATTTATTAATAAACAAAGATTATCAAAACTTTCTTTTGGTGGACATAAAAAAATTTCAAGAATCGAGAGAAAAAGTGCAGTAATTGCTTTTTCAACAGAGGAAGTATACGCGATTGCAGAACTTATAAGAAGACAGAAAGGTGGTGCAGCGATTGTGATGGGATCACTTAGTCCAAAAACAAGAAATGCTCAAGTAAATTTGTATCAATCAGGTGATGTAGATTATCTTGTTGCTACAGATGCTATTGGAATGGGAATAAATATGGATTTAAATCATGTTTATTTTTCAAATATAAAAAAATTTGATGGAAAAAAAATAAGAAGGTTGAGAATCTCCGAGATTGGACAAATTTCAGGGAGAGCTGGTCGATATTTAAATGATGGTAGTTTTGGTATAACTGGAGATTGTGATGAAATTAGTCCAGAAGAAATTGAATTGTTAGAAAATCATAATTTTCCAGAAATACAAAATATATTCTGGAGAAATTCTAATTTAGATTTCACCAACAAAACAAATCTATTGAAATCGTTAGACGAAAAGCCTGATAAAGATTGGTTAAGAAGAGTTGGAGAATGTGAGGATGAGAAAGTTTTAAAATATTTTTTAAAGGAAAATAATAATAATTTTGAGGATAACTCAAACGTATTAAAAATTCTTTGGGAATGTTGCCAAATACCTGATTTTGTCAAAAAAACTTATGGTCATCATTTAGAAGTTGTCAATAAAGTATTTAACTTTTTGACAGAAGATACAAAAAAAATACCAAATTATTATATGAAAAAACAGCTTTCAATGCTTGATAAGCTTGATGGAAATGTAGACTCCATCTCAAATAGAATATCTAATGTTAGAACATGGTCATATGTTGCAAATAAATCTAACTGGGTTGAAAACCAAGATTACTGGATTGAAAGAACAAAAAATTTAGAAGATAAGTTATCAGATAGACTTCATGATGAATTAACAAAAACGTTTATAGATAAAAGAGCGAGTGTTTTAGCTAAAGGTTTGAAGCAGGATGTTGAATTAAAAACTGAGATAGTGGATAAAGAAAGGGTATTGATTAATGGTCAATATATAGGAATTTTAAGAGGATTAAAACTACAATTAGATTTAAAAGTAGATGCCTTAGATGCGGATATAAAATCGTTAAAGAAAGCTGCTAGGCAAAATGTAGTTCCAGAAATAATAAATAGAATAAAACAAATAATGGATACTGGACTTATTGAATTGAAAAGTGATTTTAAAATATATTGGAGAGACAATCCTATAGCAAAAATAGTTGCTGGATCAGATTATCTTAATCCAAGGATTGATTTAATCATTGATGAAATGATTGAAAATAATGAAAGAAAAAACTTAAATGATTATCTCAGTAAATGGATTATTAAAAAAATTGAAACAGAACTTAACAGTTTGATTGATTTAAAAAATATTAAGGAAGATAATCCTGATCTTAGAGCTTTAGCTTACAGACTTTATGAAAATAATGGTGTTATAAAAAGATCAAATATTTCTGGCTACCTAAAGAAAATAAATCAAGATGACAGAAAAAAATTAAGAAAGCTAGGAGTAAAGTTTGGAAGATACCATATCTTCTTGTTTAAATTATTAAAACCAACATCAGTCTCATTGAGAATATTGTTGTGGAAAATTTATAACAATAAATTCTTAAATTTATCGCCTCCAACTTATGGATTAAATTTTCTAAATAATATGAGATCTGCAAATAAAGATTTTATGTTGCTTTGTGGTTTTGAAAAATTCGACGATATATATGTACGAATAGATATACTCGAAAGATTATTTTTATTAATATTTAATTCAAAAAAAGATGACAAAAAGGAGATAAGAGTTATTCCTGAAATGCTTAATTTACTTGGTTGCTCAAAAGAAAATTTTAAAAAATTACTAAAAAAGATGAATTATAAAATCTATGAGAAAGAAAAAGATTTTTTCATTAAGTATGTACCTTTAAAAAATAAAATTGTTATTAAAAACGACAAAAAGGACTATTCTAATAATCCATTTAGTGTATTAAACCAATTAAACTTAAAATAATGTTTAACTTATTTAAAAGAAAAAAAGAGGACAAAAAAGATGAGGATCATTTATCTTTAATAAGTATTGCCGCTCTACTAATTCATTCAGCTAAAATAGATGAAAACTTTACTGAAAAAGAAAGATTAATTATAAAAAAAGCATTAATTGAAATGGGTGCCAATGATGAGAATATTGATGCAATAATTAAAGAAGCAGAAACAAGAGAAAAAGATTCAAATCAAATATTAGAGTTCACAAAAGAAGTAAAAAACAAAAATGTTGAAGAAAAAAAGATAGTTATTGAAGCATTATGGAATATTATTTATTCAGATGAAAATGCAGACATTTATGAATCTAATTTAATGAGGAGATTGTCAGGTTTATTATATCTAGATCCAAAAGTTGTTGGCGATATAAAAGAAAAAATCAAATCAAATCAATGACATATTTAGTCAATGATAAATGTATCAAGTGCAAGCACACAACTTGCGTGGACGTATGTCCTGTCGATTGTTTTTACGAGGGCAAAAATATGCTTGTAATTAAACCGGATGAGTGTATAGATTGTGGCGTTTGTGAACCTGAGTGTCCTATTGAAGCAATAATTTCAGACACTGAGTCAGGCAGCGAAAAATGGCTAGAAGTTAATAAAAAATACTCAGAATTATGGCCAAATATTTCTGAAGCAAAAGAACCTCTGCCAAACCATGAAAAATATAAAGATGAAGAAAATAAGTTTGATAAATACTTTGAAGAAAACATTTAAATCAAAAAAAAAAGTAATTAAAAAAGATACTGTTAAAAAAAAAGCTAAAATAAAAAAAATAAAGCCAATACTAAAGTCAAAAAAAATTAAAAATACTCAAAAGACAAAAAAGCCTAAAATTAAAAAAAAAATTATTAATACAAATTTAAAATCTAAACCAACTAAAATAGAAAAAAAAGATAACACAGATAATAATTCTAGCTTACTTCGTATTCCAAAAAATAGTGAACAGAAACCTGAAATTAAAAAAGTTAAAAAACAAGATACGGAAAAAAAAGATTACAAAATAAAAGACTATGTCGTTTATCCAAAACATGGTGTTGGACAAATAACAGAATTTAAAAAAATGAATATTGGAGGAATAGATATTGAGGCATATATACTTAAATTTGAGAAAGACAAAGCAAATGGCATGGTGCCAGTGAACAAACAATCACACTTAAGACCTTTAGCTACAATTAATCAAGTAAATAAATGTATAAGTATTTTAAAAAGTAAGCCTAAAATCAAGAGAAGTATGTGGAGTAGAAGGGCACAAGAATATGAAGCAAAAATATCATCTGGAAAAATTTATGAGCTAGCAGAAGTAGTGAGAGATCTAAACAAAGGTGACGATCTGATGGTTGATCAGTCATATAGTGAAAGACAACTTTTTGAGAAAGCTTATGACAGGATTCTTACAGAATTTCAGATTGTGTTGAGTTTAAGTCTTGAAGATACACAAAAGAAACTTGATAAAGCTCTAAAAAGAAATCTCGAAAAACAAATTCAAAAAATTGAGAACAAACCACCCGAAGAAGAAATTTCAGAAGAAGTGGCTAAATAAAAAAACGCTCCCCACGCAAGCGCCATGAGAAGCGTTATTTAATAAAAAGAATACTAAACTATCTTCTTTTTTTCTTTTTAGCTTTTTTCTTAGCTTTTTTCTTAGTTTTCTTTTTAGCAGCTTTTTTTCTTCTTTTAGCCATCTTTAGCTCCCTTTTTTAATAACGAATCTTTTTGATTCGTTTAATTACCTTTTTGTAATTTTTTTGAATAGTTATGTCAATTACATAATTTTTTGTATTTTTATAATTTTTTTTTAAAAAAAAAATTAAATTAGTGATTAAAAAAAGTTAAGTAAAATAACGGTTATTAAACAAATCTTTTCAATTAATTATAAAGATTTTCGAAATTATTTTTATATTTATTTATAATTTTGTATCTTTTTAACTTTAATGTTGGCGTTAACATTCCATTTTCAATTGAAAATTTTTCATTTATTAAAAAAAATTTTTTAATGTTTTCTATTTTTGAGAGATTATTATTTAAATTATTTATTGCGTTATTAAGTTCTTCAGTTGTAATATTAAGAAATTCATCATTTAAAACTAATAATGCTACCAAATATGGTTTATTGTCTCCATACACTACTGCTTGATCAATAAATTCTAGATTTACTAATTCATTCTCAATTTTTAGTGGAGAAATGTTATCTCCTCCAGGAGTAATGAGAATGTCTTTTTTTCTATCAGTAATTTTTAAAAAATTTTCTTCAAATACTCCGATGTCTCCTGTGTGAAGCCAACCATCTTTTAGGACTTTTTCGGTCTCTGCTTTATTATTCCAATAGCCCAACATTACATTTTCACCTTTTACTAAAATTTCACCATCTTCGGCTATTTTTACTAAATTTCCCTTAAACGGAGGTCCAACAGTATCTATTCTAATGTCATTTATTGGATTACAGCTTACCACTGGAGAAGTTTCTGTTAGTCCATAGCCCTGCAGAGTTGGCAAACCAATAGCATTTAGAAAATATCCAACATCCTTATCTAGGGCACCACCTCCAGAAACAAATGTTTTAAGAGATCCGCCAAATTGTGATTTTATTTTTTTTCTTACTAATTTATCCAATATGCTGTCAAGTATTTTTTCAAAAATAGTTAAATTTTCTTTTTTTATTTTTTTTAGACCTAATTCTAACATTTTGAATATTAGTTTTTTTTTTAATCCTGTTGCTTTTTTAAAACTTGAATTAATTTTTTGATAAAGATTTTGATAAAATCTCGGTACTGCCGTCATAATTTCAGGAGAACAATCATTCATATTTTTAACTAATTTATCGATGCTCTCTGCATAAAAAATTCTAGCCGCTACAGTAATTTGTACAAATTGAACTGTGTGCTCGTAAGAATGAGAAAGAGGAAGCCATGTAAGGAACCTGGGTTCTTCTTTAGATAACAATGGTTTTAAAATATCAATAGCACCCTCACAATTATTTAAGATACCTCCATGACTTAAAATCACTCCTTTAGGATTTCCTTGAGTGCCTGAGGTATAAATTATGCAAGATGGATCTTTTCTTGAAGCTAGAGATTTAAGAATTGGTAATTTTTTTTTATTATTATTTTGTATCAATTCTTCTAAATTAACATATTCAATTTCTATATTTGGTAATTTTTCAAAAGAAAATATTTTTTTTATAAATTTTTTGTCCTTAATAATATTTTTCAATTTATTGAATTGTTCAATGTTTGAGACAAAAATTATGCTTGGAGTACAATCATTAAGAATATAATTGTAATCATTTTCTGCATAAGTAGTGTAAGCTGGGACAGTTATTCCGTCAGATAACATAATAGATAAGTCTGTTATAAACCATTCAGGTCTATTTTCAGAAATTAACAAACATCTATCACCTTTTGATATTACTTTTCTTAATTCATTAGAAACTAAATTAATGGAATCATGTGCTTCCTGCCAGGAATAATTTTTTTTTTTGTCACCTAAAGTTGACAATAAGACTTTGTCTTTATTAACTTGTTTATTAAATTGATCAAAAAATAATTCAGTTAAATTGTTAATTTGCTTTAAGTTCATATATTTTTTGGTGGGCAAAGAGAGAATCGAACTCTCACAGTATTGCTACTATTGGATTTTGAGTCCAACGCGTCTACCAGTTCCGCCATTCGCCCATCAGTTTTTTTTTCATAGAATATAAATAATAGTATTAAAACACTATTTATATTAAAAGAAAATATGTTTAAGGAACTTTTTAATAAAACAATTAAACTTGCAGGACATAAAAATTCGAAAAAAATTTTGGGTTTTATATCATTTATTGAGAGTTTCATATTTCCTGTTCCACCAGATGTTCTTATTATTCCAATGACTATTGCCGACAGACAAAGATGGATGAAGATAGCAATTATTGCTACGACAGGATCAGTTTTAGGAGCATGCTTGGGATATTTCATAGGATATGTTTTCTTTAATGAAATTGGTATAAAGATTTTTGAACTTTACGGTGTAGATAATACCTCATTTTTAAAAGATAAAATTTCATCAGATGGAGGAGTTTTTGCATGGGCAACATTATTAGCGATCGCAGGTTTTACACCTATCCCATTTAAATTACTCACAATAACTAGCGGGTTTGTTCAATTTAATATTTTTTATTTTATAATTGTCTCTTTACTGACAAGGGGGTCTAGATTTTTTATTATAGCTTTTTTGGTCGGAAATTTTGGTCCAGCTATGAAAACAATAATTGAAAAAAAACTGCTTAAAGTTTCAATTATAGTCTCAATTGTGTTAATAATTTTTGCCTATTTAATTTATAAATTTTTACAAAACTTTATGAACTAAAATGAATTTCGTTTTAAAAAGAAAAAATATTTATTTATTTATTTTTCTATACTCAATTATTGCTTTACTATCTGCAATCTATATAGAGAAAGTTCTTGGGTTTTTACCATGTAAGTTATGCATTTATCAAAGAATTCCTTTTTTAGCGGCAATCTTCATTTGCTTTCTGGGATATAATTATTTTAAATCTGATAGAATATTAATTGCATTAATTATTACATTCACACTTAGCACTGCTCTAGCAGGTTATCATTTTGGTATAGAAAATAGCATTTTTGAAGAATATGGTGGTTGCACAAACACAAATATAGATGTCACAAATAAAGAAAAAATAATCAAAAGTCTTGGAATGGTTAAAAATTGTAAAGATGTTGAGTTCAATATTTTAGGCATCTCTTTATCTGGATTAAACTTTTTAACATCTTTACTAATTGTATTATTTTCGCTAAGAGCTCTTGTTTATGAAAAAAACTAACAAAAAAAAATTAGAAGAATTTATTAGAGTTGATCACGCTGGAGAAAGAGGTGCAATTAAAATATATGAAGGTCAACTTTTAGCACTTAAAACATTTAAAAAGGATCCTGAACTACTAAAATTAGTAGAAGAAATGAGAGAGCATGAGCAGGAACATAGTGATTTTTTTGAAAATGAAATTAGAGAAAGAAATATAAAACCAACAAAATTTTTACCACTATGGGATCTATTGGGAGTGGGTTTGGGTTTTGGCTCAACAATATTAGGAAAAAAAGCATCAATGCTATGTACAGCCTCTGTTGAAGAAGTAATTGATAAACATTATCAAAGTCAAATAGATCAATTACAAGATGATGAGAAAAAACTTAGAGAAAAAATTAAAAAATTTAGAGCTGATGAATTAGAACATAAAGATATTGCCTATATGCATGGAGCAACAAAAAAAGGATTATATTCAGTAATGGATAAAATTATTAAAACTGGCTCAAAAATTGCTATAAATATCTCTGAGAAAATTTAACTGGGATCTAATTCCACATCCCAATATAAGTAATCCATCCAACTACTATGGAGAAAATTAGGAGGAAAATTCTTCCCATTTCTGTGAAGATCTTCTGTTGTTGGTTGAAAAGGCCATTGATTTAATTTCATTCCTGAATTTTTTAGTAATCTTCCACCTTTCTTTACATTGCATGCTGAACAAGCAGTAACAACGTTTTCCCAATCAGTTTTCCCTCCTTTTGATCTTGGAAGAAGATGGTCAAAAGTTAGTTCATCATTACTTCCGCAATACTGACAACTAAACTTATCTCTGAGAAAAACATTAAATCTTGTAAAATTTGGATTTGAACGAGGCTTTATAAAAGATTTTAATGCAATAACACTCGGTAACTGCATAGAGAATGATGGGCTTCTTATCATTCTATCATAATGACTTACAATTGAGACTCTATCTAAAAATACAGATTTAATAGCGTCTTGCCATGACCATAATGATAAAGGATAATAACTTAATGGTCTATAATCTGCGTTAAGAACTAGAGCCGGACATTTTTCGAGTGAAAGGTTTTCATTGATCAATAAAGTCATAATTATTCAATATATTATATGTTAATATTAATCAATGTAACAAAAAAGTTATTTCTCTTTAAATATCAAAATTATCTTTGATAAATTTTAATGCATTACTTGAAGCTTCAACTGGTATATGATGGTCGCAGTCTTTGATCATTAAAGTTTCTATACTAATATTGTTGCGTGTAAAAAAATCTTTTGCTTCCAATAAATTGTAGGGTGGAACTATTTCATCTTTTTCACCATGAATTAACAAAGTTTTTGTTTTAGAAATTAATCTTAAACTAAGATCATCTTTATCTATAATCTTTCCAGAAAATCCAACGATACAATTAAAGGGATCTTTAGAAGTTAAGCCCAAGTTTATTGACATCATGCAACCCTGACTAAATCCGGATAAACATATCTTTGAATTTTCCAAATTATATTCTGCTTTAACTTCTTCAATGTATTTTCTTAATTTATCCTCAGCTTTTTTTACCTCATTTAAAATATAATTTTTATCATTTGTCTCTAAATCAAACCATTGATAACCAATTGGATTAATTTTACATGGTTCATGTCCATTCGGACATAAGAATACTGTGTTAGTTAAAAACCTTTTCCAATTCAGAGTTAACATACTTATATCTTTTCCATCACCACCATATCCATGAAGTAAAATTACTGCATTTTTGATGTCAGACCCATTTTCAGGTTTTATAATTGTTGATTCAAGGCAAAATGTCATAGATAAGTAATTATGTATTTTTATTTTAAAAAGAAACTAAAATCAAAGTATGATTTCTGAAATATTTGTTAAAATTGCATCGATTGTTTTGCTTGCAGCCGTAGCTGTTGTCTTGATTCTTGGAATTAGAACTCTTTTTAAAGGAGAAAGTGATAAAAAAACATCAAACAAATTAATGCAGCTAAGAGTTTTACTACAATTTGTTGCTATAATTGTGCTTGTAGCATTTGCTTACTTTTATAAAAATTAATTTAATTTATTTAACCAATTTAAAAATTCACGGCTGTTAAAATCTATTGAACCAACAATTCTTGCGAACTCATAACCATCTTTATCAATAAATAATGTTGTGGGAAGTCCTCTTAATTTTAGATTTTTTGCAATTTCAGCACCATCACCAACAAAAACTTGTAATTCTTGAATGAGCAGGTCATTAAAAAACTTCTTAGATGTAATAATGTTTTCTCCACCTATATTTATTGGGATAATCGTTATTTTTTTTTTGTCATGAAGTATTTGAAGGTTGTTTAAAGATGGCATTTCCTCTCTACAAGGAGCACACCATGTTGCCCAAAAATTCAAAATAATTAATTCAGATTTAAAATCTTTCAAATTAACTTTATTTCCAGCCTCATTTAAAAAGTCAAAAAACTTAATTTTTTGTTTTTCCTCATAAATTATTAGATTTTTTATATTTGGTGCTTCTATTGAATATGAAGAGCTAAATGATATGAAGTAAAGAAATATTATTTTAATGGATATAAATATAAATTTCATAGATTTTTAATTAAATAACATGAGTAAAAATAAAAACAATAAACCAATTTGGGGTACAAGAATTAAGAAAAATGCCTCAACTTTATTTAAAAAAGTTGGTGGTTCATTACCAATAGATAAAAGACTATTTAAAGAAGATATCGTAGGATCAATTGCTCATGTCGAAATGCTTCACAAACAGAAAATTATAAATTTCAGAATAAAGAATAAAATAATCTGGGGATTAAAAAGAATTAAAAATGAAATTGTAAAAAAAAAGTTCAATTTTGATTATGATTTAGAGGATATTCATATGAATATAGAAAATAGATTATTTGAGCTTATTGGTGATGATGCTGGATATGTTCATACTGCTAGATCCAGAAATGATCAGGTAATTACCGACCTTAAATTATGGTTAAAAGAAGCAACAAAAAAAATAATAATTTTATTAGATAATACAAATTCAAATATTCTAAATCTTGCACAAAAAAATATCAGAACAATTATGCCAGGATTTACACATTTAAAAAATGCACAACCATTATCTTTAGCACATTATCTTCTTGCATATGTTGAAATGTTTAAGAGAGATAAGAAAAAATTTAAGAATAATTTAGAATTTTTAGATGAAAATCCTTTAGGTGTAGGGGCTTTATCTGGCACATCTTTTAAAATTGATAGAAATTACACCACAAAAAAACTTAAATTTAAAAAACCAACAAACAATTCTGTAGATACTGTATCAGATAGAGATTTTGTTTTAGACTTTTTGTATTCTTCTCTAGCTTGCTCTTTACACATTTCTAGAATTGCTGAAGAACTTATAATTTGGAATTCTGATGCATTTAACATGATAACTTTAAATGATAAATTAGTAACCGGTTCTTCTATAATGCCACAAAAAAAGAATCCTGACCCACTGGAATATTTGAGAGGTAAAACTGGAATATTTATTGGAAATATCAATTCTATGATTTCTATATTAAAGGGCTTACCCTTATCATATTTTAAAGATTTACAGGATGACAAAGAAATTGTTTTTAAAACAAATGATCAATTAAAAATATCGCTATCATTATTGAATGATGTATTAAAAAATTTAATAATAAATAAAAAAAGTATGCTATCCCTTGCGGAAAAAGGATTTACTACAGCTACAGATTTATCTGATTACATTGTAAGAGAACTTGGATATCCATTTAGAAAGGCATACATACAAACAGCAAAAATAATTAATCTAGCTGAAAAAAAAAACAAAAAACTTCATGAACTAGAATTGAAGGAAATAAATCAAATTGAGCCAAAACTTACATTAAATGTTTATAAAATACTAAATCTAGAAAATTCAATTGATTCAAAAAAATCTTACGGCGGAACTTCTTTTGAGAACGTTAAGAAAATGATAAAAAAAACAAAAAATGAGTAAGAAAATTTTAATTATTATACTTTGTTTATATTTTATAGTTGCTTGTGGGCGTAAAGGCGATCCAGAGTATAAATCTGAATTAAGTAAAAATATTCAAAAAGTATTATGAGATATTTAAACAATAAATTTTTTATTGAAGGAAAAAACGTTGAGAGTCTGACAAAAAAATTTAATACACCTCTATACTGCTACTCTTATAAAAATTTAAGAGAAAATGTAGAGAATTTTAAAAAAGCTTTTAAGGAAATAAGACCTTTAATTTGTTTTTCTGTAAAATCTAATTCTAATATTTCACTATTAAAAGAAATAAAAAAACTTGGCCTTGGAGCAGATGTGGTTTCAAAAGGTGAATTATATGCATCACTTAAGGCTGGTATTAACAAAAACAAAATAGTTTTCTCTGGAGTTGGTAAAACAAAAGATGAAATTGAGTACGCAATTAAGCAAAAAATATTATTAATAAATTCTGAGTCATTGAGTGAAGTTTTGGCGATTGAAGCGGCTGCAAAAAAACTAAATAAAGTTGTTGATATAGGACTAAGATTAAATCCAGATACAGATGCTGAAACATTGAAACAAATTTCAACTGGTAAAAGTGAAAATAAATTTGGTGTAGATAAAAAGACTTTTGTAAAAATTATTAATTTGATGAAACAATCAAAATTTATAAATATTAAATGCTTAAGCGTTCATATCGGTAGTCAAATCTTAAACCACAAACCCTACGAAAAAATGCTAAATGTACTTGATAAACTTTTAAAAAATTTAGATTATAAATTTGAGATCATTGATTTAGGTGGAGGAATGGGGATAAACTATGATAATAAAACGAAAAAACTTAATTATACAAAATATAAAAAATCAATAATTAAATTTAAAAATAAATACAATTGTAAAATAATTTTTGAACCTGGAAGATCTATAATTGGAAATGTTGGTATACTTGCATCTAAAGTAATTTATTTAAAACATAACAAAACAAAAACATTTGTAATATTAGATGCGGCAATGAATGATTTGATAAGACCAGCTTTATATAATGCAAAACATAGGATAATTCCATCCCTAAGAAATATGTCACGATCAAAGAAAATATTAGAATTTGTAGGCCCAGTATGTGAAACAACTGATAAATTTTTAACAGAAAGGAAATTCCAGAATATAAAAGAAAATGATATTATGATTATTTGCGATACAGGTGCCTATGGTTATTCATTATCATCTAATTATAATCTTAGATTAAGGCCTGCTGAAATTTTAATTAAAGGAAATAAAGTAAAGATTATAAGAAAAAGACAAAAAATAACAGATATTATCTAACTTAAAACTTATAATGAGAAATATCCTCTTTAAAAGTATATTTTTTTCTGGATTAATTTTAATATGTATTATTTTTCTTCCATCTTTATTACTACCAAAAAAAATCACTCTTTTTGGAGGTAAACTTTTTGGATACTGGTCCTCATTATGTTTAAAAATTTTTTACTCAACCAGCATAGTAATAAAAGGTCAAGAAAACATAATTAATAACGAAAATTTCTTCATCGCATGCTCTCATCAATCGATGTTTGAAACTTTTTTTTTACAAACAATATTTAATTCACCAATTTTTATTCTTAAAAAAGAACTATTAAATATTCCGATATTTGGTTGGTATTTAAGAAAGATAGATTCTATTTCTGTGAATAGAAATAAAGTTTCTAAAGAAAACCTTAATTTTACTGAAAAAATTAAAGAAGTTATGGAAAAAACAAAAAGACCTGTAATAATTTTTCCACAAGCTACTCGAGTTCTACCAGATGAAATTATTCCTTTTAAAAAGGGAGTTGGAAGAATTTACAGAGAATTAAATGTAAAATGTCAACCCGTCGCTATTGACTCCGGAAGAGTATGGCCAAAATCTGGAAAGATGATACCCAATAAAACGATTACTATTTCTATTTTAAAACCAATTAATACAGGTATCGAAGAAACGGAATTTGTAAAATTATTGCAAAAAGAAATTTATTCCGAGCTTGGTCTTGCTAACTAACCTTTCATAGGCATTACAACATAAATACTGTCAAAGTCTGCAGGATCTTTTATTAACGCAGGAGATCCAGTATCTTTCAAATATATTTCAATATTATCACCATTTAGTTGGGATGCTATATCAAGCAAATATCTAGAGTTAAAGCTTATATCTAAATCTGTCTCAAATTTTACAGATAGGCTTTCTTTACCATCACCACTGTTAGTGTTATTGACAGATAAATCTAAATTATCTTTAGTCAAATTAAATTTTACACCATCTTTTTTATCTAGAGAAACTGATGCTACTCTGTCGACGGAATTTAGAAAAGATTTTAGATCTATTTCAAGTTTTTTTTGATTCTCTCTAGGGATAACTTGAATATAATTAGGGAATTTTCCATCGATTAACTTTGATATCAAAATACTATTATTAAGTTCAAATTTAATTTTGGATTTAATATTTGAGACTTTAACCTCACCATCATAATCTTCTAGAAGAGAACATAATTGAAATATAGTTTTTTTTGGAAGTATTATTGGTTCAAATTCAATTTTATTTTTTAGTCTTATCTTTGAGATAGACATTCTATGGCTATCTGTTGCGGCTGCAGTTAAAAAATTCTTATCATCTGTTTGGGTCTGATGGAAAAAAATACCACTAAGATAATGCCTTGTTTCATCATTTGAAATCGAAAATTTACATTTGTTTAAAAGTTTTAATAAATCTTTTGAATTTATAGTAAATTCATTTTCATTGAAATTTTCATCTGTAATTGGAAATTCAGAAGCATTTATAGAATTTAAATTGAATAGAGATTTATTTGATTCTAATTGTAATTTACTTTCTCCAGAGTTTTCAAAATTTATCTGACTACCAGAGGGTATTTTTCTCACAATATCAAACATAATTGATGAAGAAGTAGTTGTTTTGCCTTCATCAAAAATTTTAATATTTGAAATTTCATTTACAAATATTAAATCTAAATCTGTTGCTGTAATTTTTAATTTTGAATTTGCTGCTTCTATCAAAATATTTGAGAGAATAGGTAAAGTGCTTCTTTTTTCAATTACACCCTGACAGTAACCTAAAGATTTTTGCAAATCTTGTTGATTAACACTAAATTTCATTTTCTTGTTTGTATAATATTTTATTCTTTAGGCTATCAATGCTTAAATTTAATTCATTATCATCTTTTCTTAATTTTTCTATTGTTTTGACTGAATGAATAACAGTTGTGTGGTCTCTATTGGCAAATGATCGACCTATCTCTGGCAAAGATTTAGATGTCAGCATTTTTGCCAAATAAATAGCAGTTTGTCTTGGTCTTACAAGATATCTTGACCTTCTTGGTGACAACATTTCGTTTTTACTTATTTTAAAATATTTACAGACTATTGTTTGAATATTATCTATATCGACTTTATTTTCAGTTAAATTTAAGAGATCTTTTAATATTACTTTTACCTCTGACATCGAAGGAGTTTTTCCATAAATTCTTGAGAAAGATACTATTCTATTAAATGCTCCTACAAGTTCTCTGATACTAGTATTAACTTCTGTACTGATAAATTTTATGATTTCGTCACTAATTTTAATATTATTTGGATCATGAATTTTGAGATCATCATTTTTAGATTTTATTATATTGTATCTTAATTCAAAATCTGCATTTTGGATATCAACTACTAGTCCTCCTGAGAATCTGGATTTAATTCTTTCTTGTATTCTAGTTAATTTGTTTGGTGGTCTATCTGCTGATACAATAATTTGAGATCCTTTCTCTAGCAAAACATTGAATGTATGAAAAAACTCTTCTTGCATAGCTTCTTTTCCATTCATAAATTGAATATCATCAATCAAAAATATATCGGTATTTCTAAAATACTCTTTAAACTTTACCATGTCATTAGATTTTATCGATTTTACAAATTGATACATAAATCTTTCAGCTGAAATAAACATTACTTTATTTTTTTCTTTCAAACTTAAACCAATTGCATTTAACAAATGTGTCTTACCCATTCCAACTCCACCATAAATATACAGAGGGTTATAGTGGGCTATTTGCTCAGAGACTTTTTTTGCGGCTTCAAAAGCTAGTTTATTACTTTTCCCAAGCAAGAAATTCTCAAAGTTTTTATTTGGATCAATTCGATTATATTGAAGATATGAATCTTTAATGAATGAAACCTTTTCATTATCAGATGAATTATCTGGTTTTATTTCATCAGTATTTTTGTTCTTTATATTCTCGTTAATCACAAATTCTATTCTGGAAATATCTTTTTTATATAATTTAATTATTTGTAATATTTGATCTAAATATCTTGAAGTTATCCAGTCTCTGATAAATCTTGTCGAAACAGATAATAAAACATAATTTTTAAACTCATCAACCAAATCAATTTTTTTTAACCAACTATCATAAATCTCAGAACCAAACTTATTTTTCATTTCATTTTGTAATAATTTCCAATCAATCTTATTAATATTGTCGGATTTAATGTTCGTGAGATTATTTTTCATGAGAGTCTGTTAAACTCCTATTCATAATTCAATGCAATAAATTTATTTTTATTCTAAAAAAAAAATAAAATTTACAATTGTATAAATTAATAATTGAATCTATTTTTAGGGACTTAAAATTAGTAATCTTAAATTTACTTTTTTTATTTTTTTTTTATCTTGGAACTAAAAGATCAAAAGATTCATTTTTTAATTGAAAAAATAATCTCTAGGGTTGTAATTTCTTTAAGTAAACTAAAAGTTGTTATAAGGAATTTATTTTTTTTGTTATTCTAGAAATATTTCTTGACGCGTTTTGCTTTTTTATCACCCCTGTCTTTGCTATTTTCATCAATTCAGAGTTTAATTTTGGCAAGAATGCTAAAGCTTCTTTTTTGTCCTTTTTATCAAGAATTAAATTCATTTTTTTTATTGCAGATCTAAACCTGCTTTTTCTAGACTTATTTACCGTTGTTTGACGTGATATACGTCTTATTCGTTTAATAGCTGATTTAGTGTTTGCCATAAGCGCGATTGTATATAACGAGAAATTTATACGGTCAATATAATAATTTTTTATTTTTGACAAATATTACAAAAAAATGTTGATCTATTAGTGATAAACTTTTTTTTTATTGTCCCTTTGCATCCTGGTGAAAGACAACTCTTATTTTCTCTATTGTATACTTTAAAGTTATCTTGAAAAGATCCATTTTTACCAACTATATTTTTAAAATCTCTGATACTAGACCCACCTTTTTTTATCGCTAAATTTAAAATTTTTCTTGAATATTTAATGATATTAATACAATCGTTATCACTTAAAGATTTTGCTTTTTTTTTTGGATTTATTTTAGAGCTGAATAAAATTTCACTTGCATAAATATTCCCCAAACCTGAAACAAACTTTTGATCTAAGAGAAAATTTTTAATATTCTTTTTCTTTTTATAAAAATATTTTTTTAAGTAGTTGAGATTAAATTTTGAAGAAAAAGGCTCAGGACCATAGTTATTTATAAAATTTTCTAAATTATTCTTATTTTCAAATAATTTGAAATAACCAAATCTTCTAGGATCATTATATATAATTTTTATGTTATCAAATTCCAAAAACACATGGTTATGTTTTTTTGGTAAATAAGGACTGTGATAAAAACTTGCATTTGTTTTTTGATTTAAAATATTTTTTCTTAAGAGATGTATAGTGCCAGACATTCCAAGATGAATTAAGCAAAATTTTTCATCATTTAAAACTAGTATGATATATTTTGAAAACCGCTTAACTTTTTTTATTGATTTTGACTGTAGTCTTGTTTCAAAACCTTTTTTTATTTTGTACCTTAAATTCCTATTCTTTATACTTACTTTTTTTATTTTTTTTCCTGTTATTGTTCTACTTAGTGACTCTTTAACAACTTCTACTTCTGGCAATTCTGGCATTTATTATTATATTAATTAATATTATTTATTTTATGCAACAATATCTTCAAAATAAAAAAGGTCTAGTCCAAGGTGTCTTTGATAAAGTTTATGATAAATACGACATCATGAATGATTTGATGTCACTCGGAGTTCATAGAATCTGGAAAAGAAATTTAATAAATTGGATGAACCCAGGTAAAAATAAAATTCTAGCAGATGTTGCATGTGGCACAGGTGATATAGCAAAACTTTTTATCGATAATAGTTCAAATAAAAATATAGAATTATTTTGTATTGACCCCAATGAAGGAATGATGAAAAAGGGAAAAAATAGACTATCAAATTACAAAAATATCAAGTGGATTAAGGGTTCGGCAGAGAAATTGCCTTTAAAATCTAATTCATGTGATTATTACACAATCAGTTTTGGTTTAAGAAATACAAAAAATATTAATAAATCCTTAAGTGAAGCGTACAGAGTTTTAAAGTCAGGAGGTAGATTTTTTTGTTTAGAATTTTCAAAAATTCAAAATTTAAACTTAGATTTAGTCTATAAAAGATACTCTAAATTAATTCCAGAAATAGGAAAATTTGTGGTTGGTGAAAAAGAACCTTATGAATATCTAATAAAAAGTATCCAAGAATTTGTTAATCAAGAGGAATTAAAGGGTTTAATGGAAAAAAATAATTTTATTAAATGTGAGTATAGAAACTTTTCTGGTGGAATAGTAGCTATTCATTCAGGTTGGAAAATATGATTAAAAAATTATACATACTTTTTAAGCTTGGAAGGAAATTAGCAAAATCTGATGCTTTAAGTATATTCACAAAGTTTCATAATCCACCGATTGGAATAAAAATTTTATTCTATTTGTTGTCTTTATCATTTTCAAAAAAAGATAATTCTTTTGTAAATGAAACCGAAGGTGAAAGATTATCAAACTCCTTGCAATCTATGGGTACAACATTCATTAAATTAGGTCAATTTCTAGCAACTAGACCAGATATAATTGGAGAAAAGTTATCAAAGCAATTAGAGAGTTTACAAGATCGTTTGCCTCCCTTTGAATTATCTAAAGCTAAAGAAATAATCAAAAAGGATCTAGGGGAAGATAATTTTAATTCAATTATAAATCTATCTGAACCGGTGGCAGCAGCATCTATAGCTCAAGTTCATAAAGCGCAAATAAATGATAATGGCACAATTAAAGATGTGGCTATAAAAATTTTACGGCCAAATATAAAAAAAATATTCAACGAAGAAATTGATGCTTTGATGCTTTTTGCTTTTTTAACTGAGTCAATTATCAAAAAGACAAAAAGACTTAAATTAGTTGAGGTTGTTTATTTGCTAAAAGAAATAACCAATTTAGAAATGGATTTAAGATTTGAAGCCGCTGCAGCTAATGAGTATTCTGAAAACACAAAGAATGACAGTGGATTTCAAGTTCCTAGAATTTATTGGAATTTTACAAGTGAAAATGTAATGACTTTAGACTGGGTTGAAGGTATCTCTATAAGAGAAACAGAAGAGTTGGAAAAAAGAAATATAGATACCAAAAAAATTGCATCAGATATTATTCAACATTTTCTAAGACATGCTGTTAGAGATGGTTTTTTTCATGCAGATATGCATCAAGGTAACATTTTTATAAACAATAGCGGTCAAATAGTTCCTATCGATTTTGGTATAATGGGAAGGCTCGATGATTTGAGTAAAAAATTTCTTGCTGAGATTTTATATGGATTTATTAAACGAGATTATAAAAAGGTGGCTGAAGTTCATTTGGCTGCAGGGTTAGTTCCAAAAGAAGTGCCTGTTGATGATCTCGCCCAAGCACTAAGATCAATAGGAGAGCCAATATTTGGTCAGTCAATTAAAGATATATCTGGCGGCAAACTACTCAAACAACTTTTTGATGTGACAGAAAAATTTAACATGCAAACTCAACCACAGTTGCTCATGCTACAGAAAACCATGGTAGTAGTTGAAGGTGTTGCAAGAAGATTAAATCCAGAGACAAACATTTGGGAAACGTCAAGACCTGTTCTTGAAAAATGGCTTAAAGAAACAAAGGATCCTATAACAACATTAAATGAAACTCTAAAAAATTCTGCAGAAGTTATAAAAAGATTGCCAGAAATGCCGCAAATAATGGATAAAGCAAACCAAGCATTAACATTTCTTGCAAGTGGACAAATTCCACAAAATACTAATACGTATAATGATCTAAATACAAAAAAAAATGAAATGGTAGCTTTCAGAAACCAATCAATCATTGGTTTATTATTACTTGTAATTTTAGGATTAGTAGTATTTTAATCTCGACGATGAATTATTTTGCGAATAAAAAAATACTGTTGATTATATGTGGTGGAATTTCTGCTTACAAAAGTCTTGAGTTAATAAGATTATTTAAGAAAAATGGTGCTCATGTAAAAACTATATTAACAAAAAATGCAAAAGAATTTGTAACTCCACTATCTGTTTCGTCTCTTTCCCAAGAAAAAGTTTATGACGATATATTTAGTGCAGAAAACGAAGCTGAGATGGACCACATATCTTTATCAAGATGGGCTGATGCTGTATTAGTTGCACCAATTACAGCTAATACCATATCTAAAGTAGCCTCAGGAAATGCAGAAGATTTGGCGTCTACTGTTTTATTAGCTTCTAACAAACAAATATTTTTAGCACCGGCAATGAATGTAAGAATGTGGGAGCATCCTTCTACTAAAGAAAACATATTTAAATTAAAAAGCTTTGGATACAAAATTATTGGGCCAGAGATAGGAGATATGGCATGTGGTGAATACGGTGAAGGAAAAATGACGGAACCAAATGAAATAATAAATACGCTTAAAAATTATTTTTCTAATTTAGATAAAAATAAAAAATTAAAAGCTTTAGTTACTGCCGGACCAACTATTGAATATATTGATCCTGTAAGATTTATTACAAATAAATCTAGTGGCAAACAAGGATATGAAATAGCCAAATGCCTTAGAGACAATGGATTTGATACGACACTTATTTCTGGAAAGACAAGCATTAAACCTTTGGATGGTGTTAATTTTATAAGTGTTGAAACAGCCGAAGAGATGTTCAAAGAAAGTTTAAATAATCTACCAACAGATGTAGCTATTTTTTCTGCAGCTGTTTCTGATTTTAAAGTGAAAAATTATAAAAGTACAAAGATTAAAAAGAATGAAGAATTTAACTTAGAGCTAGAAAAAAATATTGATATTTTAAATCATATATCTAATCATAATTCATTAAGACCAAAAATAACTATTGGTTTTGCAGCAGAAACAAACAATGTTTCAATAAATGCAAAGAAGAAGTTGCATGAAAAAAATTGCGACTGGGTAATTGCAAATGATGTCTCAGATCAAACTATAGGATTCGAGTCCGATTTTAATAAAATTTCTATATTTTACAAAGATAAACCTGAAGAAAATTTTGAAAAGATGAGTAAATCATTGGTCGCCGAAGAAATAGTCAAAAGAGTAATTCAACAGATTAATTAACTTAATGGTGAAAGTCTTAATTAAAAAATTAGACAAAAAAGTTAAGCTGCCAGAATATAAAACTACAGGTTCATCTGGACTAGATTTGACTGCATTCATTGAAAAGAAAATAGTAATTAAACCAGGCGAAAACGCTTTAGTACCAACAGGTATATCTATTGCAATACCTGAGGATACCGAAATTCAGATCAGGCCCCGATCGGGTTTAGCAGCTAAAAATAATATAAGTGTATTAAATACTCCTGGAACAATTGATAGTGACTATAGAGGAGAAATAAAAGTGATTTTATTTAATCATGGAGAAAAAGACTTTACAGTAAATAACGATGATAGAATTGCTCAAATGATATTAATGCCAATTCTAAAAGTGGATTTTGAAACGGTAGAAGCTTTGCCTGAAACAATTAGAGGGTCAGGTGGATTTGGATCAACAGGTAAGTGAAAAATTCATTATCAAAACGAAAGCTCGAGAGATACTCTAGACAAATAATACTTAAGGATATTGGTATATTAGGGCAAAAGAAAATAATTAATTCAAAAGTTTTAATTGTAGGAATTGGTGGATTAGGTAGTCCAGTTGCAGATTTGTTGGCTAGATGCGGTGTAGGGTACATAGGTGCTATTGATCACGATAAAGTAGATATTTCAAATCTTCAAAGACAAATCTTGTATACTTCAAAAGATGTTGGAAAATTTAAGGTTGATATCTTTAAAAGAAGAATAAAATTAATTAATAAAGATGTAAAAGTCAAAATATTAAAAGAAAAAGCTTCTGAAAAAAATTTAAATAAGATTGTTAAAGATTTCGATATAATTGTAGATGGAACAGATAATTTTAAGACTAAATTTTTAATAAATAAATTTTCATTAAAATATAAAAGAAAATTAATAGTTGGTGCTATTAGCAAATTTGATGGACATATTTTTTCATTCGATTTTAATAATAAATCAAGCCCATGTTTAAAATGTTTTTACCAGTCAGAACCTTCTGATGAAGTTTTAAATTGTGAAAGTGAAGGAATATTAGGAACTACATCAAATATAATTGGGAGTATGCAAGCAAATGAAGTTTTAAAAAACATAATTTCTTCTGATAAAAGTCTTCACTCATCAATTCTGGTGGTTAATCTAAAAAAACTAGAATTTAGAAAAATAAAATTTACTAAAAAAAAGGGTTGCTTATGCAATTAATCTTCAAGATTTTAATCATAATATTTTTTACCTCGAATGCCATTTCAGATGATAATGAAAAATTTTTAATGCTTAAAAATGATAAGGTAAACGTAAGATATGGACCAAGTTTTGATTATCCAATAAAGTATATTTACAAGAAAATAAACTTGCCAGTAAAAGTGATTGATAAAAAAGAAAATTTTAGAAGAATAATTGATAATAAAAAAAATGGTGGGTGGATACATATATCTCAATTGAAGCAACCAAAATCCTTTATAACTGTGTCAAATAAAATTCTTTTCAAAAAACCAACTAAATTTTCCAAACCATTGGCTAAAATAGAAACTGGAAGATTATTGTTAGTAAAAAAATGTGAGAGAAATTGGTGTTTAGTAGAAACAAAAAGTTTTAAAGGGTGGGTTGATGAAGAAGATCTTTGGGGAAAAATCAACTAACCCTTTAAGTTATATATATTAACTAATTATTTTTGTTGGACACATACGTCTTTGATCACTGGAGCATTCGCACAATCAACACATTTAGTCTTTTGAACAATACATCCATCATCAAGGACTTCAACATCAACTATTTTATCACACTTGGAACAAGTTGAAGAGATTGTTAATCCACATTTTTTACAATTATAATTTTCTATTTGCATACTTTAAAATTAAATATGAAAAAATTATTTTCAACAAATATCCTTGCGAATAATTATTATTTACACATTTTTTTTGCGAATAATTATTATTACTACAAATTATCCTTATAAAATTTTTTCTATTTATTTATTGATAATGATTATTATTAACTTTTTGATCTACTTGCCCACCACTTATCTAAAACGAAATACCAAATAGAATTAGCAATTGGTTCTACTATTGCATCAGTTAAGGCTATCATAAATGATACATCTGCAACCAACATCAAAACTGTTATGGCAATTACAAAGTGACCAATCGTATAAACGATTGTTCTTAAAATTGAGCCTCTGTTATTAGTGTAAATCTGTCCAGCAGCTTTAAAAATACCGTTAGTAACTTCCATTATTCTTTAAACGGGCTCTCAAGAACACAAGCAACTAAGTGAACTCTAGCCTGTTCTCCTCCATTAAAAAAGTTATGATATTTTGTATTATTGGTAATCCACACATGACCATCAGCAGGCAAGTGTTTTGCAACATTTTCTATGACCATTGAACAACCAGCATTAGTTACTATTGGAACATGCAATCTACATTCTGGGTCTTTATGCCAGCTTAGTGTAGATCTAGGTTCTTTCAATAAAAGCCTTACCCTTCCTAGTTTAAATTTTTTGCTCAGGATTTCATAAACTTCCTTGAAATAAGTATTCTCAAATTCAGGCACTAATTGAGTATATTTTGACTCGTCAATATCAATGTCTCTTGAAACTTCTTTCCCTGTCTCATCAGCAATAGTCCAATATCTTCCTCTAATGTTATTTCCCTTAATTGACTCTTCATCATTAGGGATTTGATTTAAAGGAATTGCACCAAAGTGGGTTACTCCTGGTGAATTAAATCTTTTTTTCTCTAATATTACATCTAGATCTTTACGTAATTTTGAGATGTCAAATTTGATTTCAGGAACTTTATAAAAATCTTCAAAATTTAATGATGTCATTTTTTTTCCGCCTTTTTCTATACTAATTTAATCTTAAATCAAATCTATCTGCATTCATCACTTTGACCCATGCGGATACAAAGTCTTTGATAAATTTGTCTGATGAATCTTTGCAAGCATATACTTCGGCTAATGCTCTTAATTGAGAATTTGAACCAAAAATAAGGTCAACTCTTGAACCTTTCCACTTAGTTTTTTTAGACTTTCTATCTTTACCAACAAAATATTGTTCAGATTTGTCAGTTTCTTTCCAAGTGGTACTCATATCAAGAAGATTTACAAAATAATCTGTTGATAGAGTTCCAGGTTTTTTTGTGAAAACTCCATTTTTAGAACTATCATAGTTTGTATCTAAAACTCTCATTCCTCCTACAAGAACTGTCATCTCTGGTGCCGTTAATCCCATTAATTGTGCCTTATCAATTAATTTTTCCTCAGCTGAAACATTAGATTTACCTTTTTTCATGTAGTTTCTAAAACCATCCGCTTGCGGCTCAAGCAATCCAAATGAATTTACATCTGTTTGGTCTTGTCTTGCATCTCCTCTTCCAGGAGTAAATGGAACCTGAATTTTATGACCAGCTTTTTTTGCTGCCATCTCTATTCCTACATTTCCACCTAATACTATAAGATCCGCCATTGAGACTGATTTTTTATTTGTATCAAATTTTTTCTTAATTTTTTGTAAAGCTTTAATAACCTTTGAAAGTTTTTTAGGGTTATTGACTTTCCAACTTCTTTGAGGCTCAAGCATAATTCTTGCTCCGTTTGCTCCACCTCTTTTATCAGAACCTCTGTATGTAGAAGCAGAAGCCCAAGCCGTAGAAACTAAATCTGAAACAGAGATTTTTGATTTTGAAAGCTTTGATTTTAAATCTCTTATATCTTTTGATTTAAGTTTATATTTTGGTTTATCTATAGGATCTTGCCAAATTAATTGTTCTTTTGGTACTTCGCTACCCAAATAACATGCTCTTGGTCCCATGTCTCTATGAGTAAGCTTAAACCAAGCTCTTGCAAATGCATCAGCAAATTCATCTGGATTTTGATAAAAATGTTTTGAAATTGGTCCATAACTTTTATCCATTCTCAAAGATAAATCAGTTGTTTGCATCATTGGAGGATGCATTTTACTTTTATCATGAGCATCAGGTACCATTTTAATTCTCTGACCATTCCTTTTTGGGGTCCATTGAAATGCACCGGCAGGACCTTTAGTCAATTCCCATTCATGGTTAAATAAACAATCAAAGTAACCCATATCCCATTGTGTTGGTGTTTGTGTCCATGCTCCTTCAATACCACTACTTATTGCATGTACACCTTTTCCTGATTTGTAATTACTATTCCAACCAGTTGCTTGATCTTGAATTCTTGATGCTTCTGGATCAGGTCCTTTATGGGATTCAGGTGCGGCACCATGAGATTTTCCAAAAGTGTGACCACCTGCAACTAATGCAACAGTTTCATAATCATTCATTGCCATTCGTCCAAATGTTTCTCTAATATCATGAGCGGCCTTTAATGGATCTGGATTAAAATCTGGACCTTGTGGATTTACATAAATTAATCCCATATGAGAAGCACCCAATGGTTGTTCAAGATCTCTCTTTCCGCTGTATCTCTTAACACCCAACATTTCTTTTTCCGAACCCCAGTAAATATCATCTTCTGGTTCCCAGATATCAGTTCTTCCAGCTCCAAATCCAAAGGTTTTAAAGCCCATTGACTCTAATGCTACATTTCCAACTAATATAAATAAATCTGCCCAAGAAATTCTTTTTCCATATTTCTGTTTTATTGGCCACAAAAGTAATCTAGCTTTGTCTAAATTAACATTATCAGGCCATGCGTTTAATGGTGCAAACCTTTGATTACCAGTTCCAGCACCTCCTCTACCATCACCTGTTCTATAAGTACCTGCTGCGTGCCACGCTAATCTAATAAATAAAGGACCATAATGACCGTAATCTGCTGGCCACCAATCTTGTGAGTCTGTCATTAATTTGTTTAAATCTTTTTTGAGCGCTTTGTAGTTCAGTTTTTTAAATTCTTTAGAATAATTAAATTTTTTCTCCATTGGATTTGATAAATTCGAGTGCTGACTTAAAATTTTCAAATTCAAACTGTTTGGCCAAAAATCTCTATTTGTTTGTCCTCTTCCAGCACTAAATTTTGCTGGAGTACCTGCTCCTGTAAACGGGCACTTACTTAATTCTGCTGATTTAAATGTTTTACTTCTATGAAATTCCGCACTCATTATTATTTATCTCCTTTAGTATTAATAATTATTCTAAATACTTGTTTATAATTATTCTAAAGAAGATTGTCAATAAGTCAGAATATTTATAATGTAATTTTGAGAACTTAGTCTTCTAATTTGACTAAAACTTCAACTGATTTTATTTTTTTTCCAGGTATAGATTTTTGAATTTCTATCGGTCCTACATCCTCATTTTTAAGATCGATAAGCTTTTCTTCTTTAACATCAAAGAAGTGGTGATGATCTGTGACATTTGTATCAAAATAGGTTTGATTAGAATTAATAGGTATTTCTTTTAAATATCCTTTTTTATGAAATGCGTGAACTGTATTGTAAACTGTTGCTAAAGAAATTTTTTCTCCAGTTTTATCTTTAATTAGATTGAATAAGTCGCTTATTGTGAAATGAAAAGTTTTATCTCTATTAAATAAAACCTCACATATGTTTATTCTTTGTTTAGTTGGTCTTAAGCTAGAGTTTCTTAGTTTTTCTATAAATTCTTGTTTACTAGTCATAAGCAATTTAAAACTATTCTAAACTATTTGTATATTATAATGTACCTAAATCAAGTAATAAGATTACAAAATTATGAAAAAAAGTTCCTTTAATTACAACGAACTAATTGATTGCGCTAATGGTAAGTTATTTGGTCCAGGTAATGCAAAATTGCCTTCTCCACCAATGTTAATGTTTGATAGAATTACAGAAATAAATGAGAGTGAGGGTTTTTATAAAAAAGGATCTATGAAAGCCGAACTTGATATTAAGGATAATTTGTGGTTCTTTGATTGTCATTTTAGAGAAGATCCAGTTATGCCAGGTTGTCTTGGTTTAGATGCTATGTGGCAGCTAGTTGGCTTTTTTCTTGGTTGGCTTGGAAATCCAGGAAGAGGTAGAGCATTAGGTGTAAGCACTGTAAAATTCACTGGGGAAGTTCTTAAAAATGTCAAAATGGCAACATATGAAATAGATATTAAAAGAATTCTTGTTAAAGGAGAGACAACTGTGGGACTTGCAAATGGAATACTGCTTGCTGACGGAAAAAAGATTTATAGTGCAGAAAATCTTAAGGTAGGATTATTTAAATAATGAAAAGAGTAGTTGTAACAGGACTTGGTGTAGTTTCATGTTTAGGAAATAATCAAGATGAAGTTTATCAATCTTTAGTTAATACAAAATCAGGAATAACATTTTCAGAAGAATATAAAGAACATAATTTAAAGAGCCATGTTCATGGCAAACCTAATATCAAATTAGAGGATTACATTGATAGAAAAGTTATTAGGTTCATGGGAGCTGGGTCAGCATATAATTATGTTGCTATGAGTGAAGCAGTTAAAGATTCTGGATTAGAGGAGAATGAAGTTAGTAATATTTCAACTGGAATGGTAATGGGATCAGGAGGACCATCAATTGAAAATGTGATATTAGCATCAGATAAAACTAGAGAAAAAAATCCAAAAAAAATGGGTCCATTTATAGTTCCAAGAACTATGGCAAGTACTGCTTCTGCTACTCTAGCAGTTCCATTTAAAATAAAAGGTACTAATTACACAATAAGTTCTGCATGCGCGACGAGTGGTCATTGTATTGGTAACGCAATGGAACTTATTCAATTAGGAAAACAAAATATTATTTTTGCAGGTGGAAGTGATGAGGTTCACTTTGCTATGACTGCAATGTTTGATGCAATGACAGCACTATCCTCAAAATATAATGACACCCCTGAAAAAGCCTCAAGACCATATGATAAAACAAGAGATGGTTTTGTGATTGCTGGTGGAGGTGGAGTTCTTGTTTTAGAAGAATACGAACATGCCAAAGCAAGAGGTGCTAAAATATACGCAGAATTAACTGGATATGGAGCAACATCAGATGGCTATGATATGGTTGCACCATCTGGAGAAGGAGCGGTGAGATGTATGAAAATGGCTCTAGCAAGTTCAAAAAATAAAATTGACTATATTAATACTCACGGGACATCAACACCTGTAGGAGATATTACAGAATTAAAAGCAGTAGGTGAGGCTTTCCCAGACTATAAACCTAAAATAAGTTCAACAAAATCTTTGTCAGGTCATTCATTAGGTGCAACTTCAGTTCACGAAGCAATTTACAGTTTGATAATGATGAAAAACAATTTTATTTCAGCGTCAGCAAATATTTCAGAAATGGATGATGAAGCAAAAAACTATCCGATTGTTACACAAGTAGAAAAAGACGTAAATTTAAATGCAATTATGTCTAACAGTTTTGGTTTTGGTGGAACTAATGCAACATTAGTATTTGAGAAAGTTTAGATCTATGAGTTTAATGAAGGGAAAAAAAGGTCTTATCATGGGCGTTGCCAATGAGAGATCAATTGCATGGGGTATATCTCAAAAACTTGCTGAAGCTGGAGCAGAGTTAGCTTTTACATATTTAGGTGATGCTTTAAAAAAAAGAGTTATTCCACTTGCAGAAAAACTAAATTCAAATGGAACTTTTAGCTGTGATGTAGAAAAAAAAGAAGAAGTTGTAAAACTTTTTGAAGATGTAAAAAGTCAATGGGGAGAAATTGATTTTGTTGTACATGCAATTGCATTTTCAGATAAATCCGAGTTATCAGGAGAATATTTAAATACAACTAGAGAAAACTTTTTAAGAAGTATGTTAATATCTTGTTTTTCATTTACTGAAGTTGCTAGAGAAGCATCTAAAATAATGAAGCAAGGTGGTAGTATGATTACTTTGAGTTATGAAGCAAATAAAGCCATACCTAATTATAATGTAATGGGCGTATGTAAAGCTGCACTAGAGTCTAGTGTTAAATATCTTGCAAGAGACCTGGGAGCAAAGAATATTAGGGTTAATGCAATAAGTGCAGGACCAATTAAAACTCTAGCAGCTTCTGCTATTGGGGATGCTAAATTTCTTTACAAATGGAATGCCGATCATTCATTTTTGAAAAGAAATGTAGATAATCTTGATGTAGGAAATTCAGCATTATATCTTTTAAGTGATATGGCTGGTGGTGTTACTGGTGAAATTCATTATGTAGATGCTGGTTACAATAAAGTTGGAATGCCAGATCCTAAGAATATCACCTGAAATTTAGTTAAATTTAGTTAAATTATGATGCAACAAATTAGTATTTATCTAACCAGTATAATATTTGGAATCATGCTTTTCTTTTCTTTTGTTGTAGCGCCTGTAACTTTCACTGCATTAAATGAGGAAAATGCTAGAAAATTTATAAGAAAAATATTCCCTTATTACTATACTGTTAATTTAGCTATTAGTGTTTTAGTTTTAATTTTATTTATAATTCTAAAAACTTTTTCCTTAGATTTTTATTTAATTTTAAGTGTTGCGGTATTATTTGCTGTATCAAATTTTGTGCTAATGCCACTGATAAATAAGTTCAGTGATGAAAAGCAGGATAAAAAATTTAAACAATCACACTTTGTTTCTGTGGTGATAAATTTTGTTCAAATGATTTTGTTGGTAATTGTCTTAATTTAAAAAGAATTAGTAATACCTAAGCTAACAGCAAGAAAAATACCTAACCAAATTAAACCTTTAATAAAAAAAAATGCAAAACTACCAAGTAATAAATATCTTCCGTATTTATTTTTCTGTATTTCTAACTTAATGTTTTTTAAAAGCTTCATTCTATTATAATTTATTAAAATTATATTTTACTTGATCTTTTCCCACTCTTTCATACCACCAGTGATATTTTTGACATTTTTAACCCCCATATCCTTCATAGTTTTGGTTGCTAATGTTCCTTGCCCACCAACACCACAAAAAACTACATATTCTTTATCAGGATTATTTTTAAACATATCATTTTCAAGAGGACTTCCTTCTGCTAAATAAAATTCTAATAAACCTCTGTCTAAGTGAATTGCATTACCGATCGTACCTTTTGAAAAGCTCTCTTTATCCCTAACATCGATAAATTGAACATTTGGGTCATTTAGCTTTTCTTTTGCATCACTAGCGCTGATATTTTCAATCTCATTGCTTACGCTCATTAAATCATCAAATTTTTTCATATTTCTCCTATAAATTTATATTGCAGCTTGTTTAATTGATAACTTAACTTTTCCTCTATCAAAGCCAATTACTTTAACTTTAACTTCATCACCTTCTTTTACTACATCAGTTACTTTGCCGACTCTTTTATCAGCAAGCTCTGATATATGAACAAGGCCATCTTGTTTTCCTAGGAAATTAACAAACGCACCAAACTCCATAATTTTCATTACTTTTCCATTGTAAATTTTATTGAGTTCAGCTTTTGCAGTTAAGTCTTTAATCATTTGCATAGCTTTGTTTCTTGATTCCTCATCTGGAGCAGCTACTGTGACTTCACCTTCGTCGTTGATGTCAACTTTTGCACCTGACACTTCAACTATTTCTCTTATAGTTGCTCCGCCTTTTCCAATGACAGTAGCAATATCTTTCTTATCTACAGTAATTTTCTCCATCTTAGGAGTATGTTTTCCAACATCTTCCCTTGATTTAGATAAAGCTTTATTCATTTCACCTAGAATGTGAATTCGTCCATCTTTTGCTTGTTTTAAGGCTTGCTCCATAATTTCAAATGTTATACCTGTAATTTTTATGTCCATTTGAAGAGATGTTATTCCGTCTTTAGTTCCAGCAACTTTAAAGTCCATATCACCTAAGTGATCTTCATCTCCAAGAATATCTGAAAGTACGCTGAAGTCATCTCCTTCTTTAATTAATCCCATTGCAATACCAGCAACTGGTTCTTTAATTGGAACACCTGCATCCATTAGTGCTAAAGAAGATCCACAAACAGTTGCCATAGAAGAAGAACCGTTTGACTCAGTTATCTCCGATACAATTCTAAATGTGTAGGGAAAACTCTCTTTAGAAGGCAAAGAAGAATTTATTGCTCTCCAAGCTAATTTTCCATGACCTATTTCTCTTCTTCCGGTACCTATTCTACCAGTTTCTCCAACAGAGAAAGGTGGAAAATTATAATGAAGCATAAACCTTTCTTTTTGTAATCCTTCAAGACTTTCTATTTTTTGCTCATCATCAGATGTACCAAGTGTAGTTGTAACTATTGCTTGAGTTTCTCCTCGAGTAAACAAAGCAGAACCATGAACTCTTGGAAGAATTCCAACTTCACACATAATTGGCCTAACATCTGCAAGACCTCTACCATCAATTCTATTTTTATTTTTTAGAATATCTGTTCTGACAATCCTTTTTTCTAAATTTTTAAGCTCAGAATTTACATCAAGATCCGTATAATTCTCATCTTCTTCATAAAGCTTTTTTGCTTTATCAGTTATTTCTGAGATTAAATTAGATCTTTCTTGTTTATCTTTTATTGAAAATGCTTTTTTAAGTTCCTCGGTAAATTCGATTTCCAATTTATTTTTTACTTCTGAAAGATCTTTTTTCTCAACTATCCAATCAGGTTTTTTGCATTCTTTGGCTAGTTCCTCTATCATTTCAATTACTGGAACAAATCCTTCGTGGCCGAACTTAACAGCATTTAACATTTCTTCCTCTGTTAAACCACTTGCCTCGGACTCAACCATTAAAACTGCATCTTTTGTTCCTGCTACTACAAGATCAAGTTTTGAGTCTTTAAGTTCTGCTTTAGTAGGATTAAGAATGTATTTCCCTTTAGTAAAGCCAACTCTAGACGCACCTACAGGGCCTAAAAATGGCATTCCTGAAATTGCTAACGCAGCTGATGAGGCAATAATTGATAAAATATCTGCTTCATTCTCTTTATCGTAAGATATTACTGTTGGTAGTACCTGAACTTCGTTTTTAAATTCATCTGGGAAAAGTGGTCTGATAGGTCTGTCAATTAATCTTGAAATTAAAGTCTCACTATCCGTTGGTCTTGCTTCTCTCTTAAAATATCCACCTGGAATTTTACCAGCTGCATAATATTTTTCTTGATAATTTACTGACAACGGAAAGTAATCCATGTCTGGATTAACTTTTTTAGCTCCGACAGCTGTTGCTAAAACAACTGTCTCTCCACACTGGGCTATAATTGCACCATCTGCTTGTCTTGCTATTTTACCTGTTTCTAAACTAATCTTTTTCCCTGCTACTTCTATTTCTTTCTTTACAACTTTAAACATTTACTTCCTTAAATTTAATTTTGATATTACTTCTTTATAAGACTCCATTTTATTTTTCTTTAAATAGTCTAATAATTTTTTTCTTCTATTTACCGCTCTTAAAAGTCCAACAGATGAGTGTTTATCTTTTTTGAACTGTTTAATATGTTTAGACAAGTTCTCAATTTTATCTGTTAATTGCGCAACTTGAACTTCTGAAGAACCTGTATCCTTTTCATGGATTGCTAGTTCTTTTACTTTATTTACCATTTTCTTTTCCTTATTTATTTGTTTGTTTTATTAAATTTTCAATTTTTTCTGCATAATCAAAGGAATCATCTTTTACAAAAAATAGTTTTGGTAAAAATTTCATTACTATCTTTTTTGATAAGACTTTTCTTATTACAAATGAAAATTCTTTTAATTTAGTAACAACTTCTTCAGCGTCTTTACCGCCTAAAGGCATTACAAAAATTTTTGCTGTTTTTAAATCCGGGGACATTCTAACTTCAGTTACTGTTATTTCTTTTGTAGATAAATTTGGTAGTTTTGCTTCATCTCTTATAAATAACATCCCAAGAGCTTGTTTAATCATTTCACCGACCCTTAGCTGCCTTTGTGTAACTGGTTTACCTAAATTAGTCATAATTAAATGCTTCTTTCAGTTATAGTTGAGTTATAAACCTCGATTACGTCATTTTTTTGAAAATCAACAAAATCCTTTAAAGTTATTCCACACTCCAGCCCAGCTGAAACTTGTTTTGTTTGATTTTTTTCTCTAAATATTGAGCTTATTTTTCCATTAAATATTATTGTACCATCTCTTATAACTCTTGCATTTGAGTCTTGGGTAATTTCTCCATCAGTTACTTTTGATCCTGCCACTTTTCCAACTTTTGAAACTTTAAATATTTCTAGTATTTCTGCCGTTCCAATTATTTTTTCATCTATGTCTGGTGTAAGTAATCCAGACATTTTACTTTTTATAAAATCCAAAACTTCATAAATAATATTAAAATTAGATATTGAAACTTTTTCTTGTTCAGCTCTTTTTTTAGCTTCTTTGCTAGGTTTTACATTAAAAGCAATAATTACAGCATTTGACGCTTTTGCTAAAGTTACGTCAGTTTCTGTAACCATACCTATATCTGATAAAAGTATTTTAGGTTTAACTTCGTCGTGTTTAATTTGATTTATTGTATTTTTAATTGCTTCTGAAGAACCATGTACATCTGATTTTATAATGATATTTAATTCTTCTGAAGAAGCATCTTTAAATGCTGAGTCTTGAGTTACAAAAGATAAAGTATTTTTATTTTCTTTTGCTTCTTGTATTCTACCATCACAAAGTGATTTAGCCTCTTTTTCACTTTTTAATACTATGAAATCATCACCAGATTTTGCTGCACCATTAATGCCAAGTATTTCAATAGGTGTTGCCGGTTCAGCTTTATCAATTTGGTTTCCTTTATCGTTAATTATTGCTCTAACCTTTCCCCATTTTAAACCACTAACGAAATAATCACCTTTATTTAATGTCCCAGCAGTAATTATAACATTTGCAATAGGCCCTCTCCCAATATCAATTTTAGATTCTAAAACAATTCCTTTTGCATCTGTGTCAAAATCAGTCTTTAGATCTAATATTTCTGCTTGTAAGATCACACTATCAACTAACTTATCTAAATTTTGTTTTGTTTTAGTTGATATTTCTACAACTAAAGTGTCTCCTGATAAATCTTCAGCTATAAGCTCATATTCTAAAAGTTGATTTTTAATTTTTTGAGGGTTGGCATCTGGTAAATCGCATTTGTTTATTGCAACAACAATTGGCACTTTTGCTGCTTTAGCGTGCTTAATTGACTCTATAGTTTGTGGCTTTACACCATCATCAGCTGCAACGACAAGAATTACAATATCAGTTAGCTTTGATCCTCTTGCTCTCATCTCTGTAAAAGCTGCATGGCCAGGAGTATCAATAAAAGTTATTTTATTTTTCTCATGTGTAATTTGATATGCTCCAATATGTTGTGTAATACCTCCAAATTCACCAGAAACAACATTTGCTTTTCTCAAAACATCTAAGACAGATGTTTTACCATGATCCACATGTCCCATGACTGTTACTATGGGAGCTCTACTTTTCAGATTCTGAGTTTTAATCTCTTTAATTTTGTCTAATATCTCTTCAGCTCTTTTTTCCTTAACAGGATTATGTCCAAATTCTTTTACTAAATATTCTGCTGTGTCTGAGTCAATTGTGTGATTGATAGTAACTGTGACTCCCATACCCATCAAATGTTTTATAATGCTGCTAGATTGTTCTGCCATTCTATTTGCAAGTTCTCTAATAGTGATAACTTCTGGTATATTAATTTCTCTTTTTATAGGTTTAAAATTTTCTTTAACTTCATCTTTGTTTAGCAATCTATTTTCTTTTTGCTTTGCTCTTTTTAAAGATGCTAAACTTCTTGATCTTGTTCCAATATCATCTCCACTCAAAGCTCTAGAAACTGTAAGTTTTAATTCTCGTCTTTTACTTCCCAATTTATTAGTTTTATTTTCTTTATGAACATTTTCTCCTTTTAGTCTTCTTGTGGCTCTTTGCTCTGCTAGTTTTCTTCTTTCAAAATCAGATGAAATTGCTGAAATTTGCTTCGAAAAAGCTGTTTTCTTTGGTGTGAAAGTATTTTGTGCTCTTGATTCTATCGATTTAGTGCCTCGTGTAAAGTTTGGCTTGCCGCCAAATCTTGGAGATCTTTTTTCTATTACAACTGTGTTCTTTGATTGAGATTTTGCCTGTTCAATACTATTTATTGTTTTTTTGGATGCTCCAGAAATTGATAACTTTAATTTTTTCTTTTCCATTTTTCATCTCTCAATCTTGATAAACTATATCTCTTGCAGACATAATTAAATCATCTGCTTCCTTTTTTGAAAGAGCAAAATCTTCTAAATATCCTTTAATTCTGACTCTTTCACCTTTAATAACATCATATCCACCAGTTAGTTCGTCGGATGCTAAATCTGCAAAATCATTTAGTGTTAATATTTTTTGTTCACCAAGTGTAACAAGCATCCCTGGTGTTAAACCTTCGTGATTAATTAAATTGCTTTCCAAACCTAGATTTTTTATTCTGTTCGCAATTTCTTCCTGGTCTTTTTGATAAAATTCTTTAGCTCTTTCAATTAATTCCTTTGCTGTATCTTCCTCTATCCCCTCAATTTTCATTAATGCATCTGGGTTACTATCTTTAATATCATCAATAGATGAAAAACCTTCCGCAACCAGTAACTGCCCCAATGTTTCATCTAGTTCTAAATTTTTTACAAAATTATCTGTCTTTTCCTTAAATTCAATTTGTCTTCTTTCTGAATCCTCTTGGTCTGTCATTATGTTTATCTCATAATTCATTAATTTTGTTGCCAGTCTAACGTTTTGACCTCTTCTACCGATAGCTTTACTTAAATTTTCTTCGGTTAAAATTACATCGAGTTTTCTTCCTTCTTCATCTACATTTACTCTTTGAACCTCTGCGGGTGAAAGTGCATTTGCAACTATTACTGCCGGGTCTTCTGACCAATTTACTATATCAATTTTTTCACCTTGTAGTTCGTTAACTACAGCTTGAACCCTACTTCCCCTCATGCCTACACATGCTCCTACTGGATCTAAAGAAGTATCAATTGCTTTGACACAAATTTTAGCTCTGCTACCTGGGTCCCTAGAAGATGATTTAATTTCAATTAAACCGTCATAAATTTCTGGAACTTCCTGGATAAATAATTTTTCCATAAATTTAGGGTGTGCTCTCGAAAGAAATATCTGTTGACCCCTTGGTTCTCTTCTAACATCTAAACAATAAGCTTTTACTCTATCTCCTGCTTTTATATTTTCTCTAGGTATCATTTCATTCTTTTGGATTATTGCCTCGGTTCTTCCTAAATCAACAATTACATTTCCAAATTCTAATCTTTTAACTATTCCACTCAAAATAGTATCAATTTTATCTTTAAAATCGTTATATTGTCTTTCTCTTTCAGCTTCTCTTACATTGAAACTGATTACTTGTTTGGCAGTTTGTGCAGCTATTCTACCAAAATCAAACGATGGCAAAGGTTGAAGGACTTCGTCACCTATTTTTTTACCTTGATTACTTTCATTAATTTTAATTGCATCAGCAAGAGTTATTTCTAAATTAGAATTTTCCGGTTTTTCGACAATTATTAATTTTCTAAAAATTCCGATATCACCACTTTCTCTATCAATCTCAACTTTAATATCATTTTCAGATCCAAACTTAGATTTAGCTGCTTTTGCAATGCCATTCTCCATAGATCCAATAATTAACTCTTTATCGATGGATTTTTCTAATGCTACTGCTTCTGCTATTCTTATCAATTCTAATTTATCTGCTCTTCTATTTAACATTTAAAAGTCCTAAAAAAAAATGGGCCGAGGCCCATTTTGAAATTTCAATAATTTTATGAAATATATTTATTTTTTTTTAATATTCAACTTTATTTACTTGCTAAATATGTCTGATTTATCTGTCTTTTCCCAAGAAAATGAGCCATTACTATCTGGAATTCTCCCGAAGTGTCCGTAAGCAGCTGTTTTTTCATAAATAGGTTTATTTAATCCAAGCATTTCTCTTATGCCTCTAGGGCTTAAATCAAAATTTTCATGAATAAGCTTTTCTACGTGCATATTTTTTTCATTGTCGTTGTCAAACAAGTCAACATAAATAGATAAAGGTTTTGATACACCAATTGCATATGCAAGTTGTATTAAACATTTATTAGCAATTTTAGAAGCAACAACATTTTTAGCTAAATATCTTGATGCATAGGCAGCTGACCTATCGACTTTGGTTGGATCTTTACCCGAAAATGCTCCTCCACCATGTGGTGCAGCTCCACCATAAGTGTCAACAATAATTTTCCTGCCAGTCAAACCGCTATCACCATCAGGTCCTCCAATAACAAAATTTCCTGTTGGATTTACATATATTTCCTTTTCATCCAACGAGCTCAACAATTCTTTTGGTATTGATCTTTCAATATAAGGTTTAACTAATTCTCTAACATCAGCTTGATTTACATCTGGAGAGTGTTGTGTCGATATAACTACAGATTTTACTGAGGAAGGCTTTCCATCCTTATATTCAATTGTAATTTGACTTTTTGAGTCTGGCTCTATATTTTTTAATTTGCCAGATTTTCTATCCTCGGCCATGAGTCTTAATATTTTATGAGAGTAATGTATTGGAGCTGGCATCAGTTCCTCGGTTTCGTTACACGCATAACCAAACATAATTCCTTGGTCACCTGCACCTTCATCTTTATTTCCAGAGGAATCTACACCCATAGCTATGTCAGCAGATTGAGCATGTAAATGACTCTCAACTGAAGTTTCTTCTTTCCACGTAAATCCTTTTTGATCATAACCAATATCCTTAATACAATGCCTTACTTTTTCTATTAAATCCTCTTTTTTAATTTCTGGGCCTCTTACTTCACCAGCTAAGACAACTTTATTTGTTGTTGTTAAAGTTTCACAAGCAACTCTTGATTGAGGTTCAGCTGCCAAGTATGTATCAACAACCATATCCGAAATTCTATCACATACTTTGTCTGGATGACCTTCAGATACAGACTCGCTAGTAAATAAGTAATCTTTTTTCATTTATTCTCCCTAATTTTTAAAATCACAGTGAAAGTAATATAAATTAGAACAAAATAAAAGAAGATCTTATTACTATGTTTAGCAAAATAAGTTTTATTAACACGTTTTATCTTATTTACATCAAAGTATCCTTCCTCACTAATTTGTTTAATAATTTGGCCTTTTGGATTAACTAAAGCAGATACTCCATTGTTTGTTGACCTAATAACATTTTTACCTTCTTCAATTGATCTAAATATCGAATGAGACAAATGTTGAGCAGGTCCAATCGATTTGCCAAACCAACCATCCTCAGAAATATTTAATATAAAATCGTAGTATTTTTTATTTTGATTAATTTTTCCTGAATAAATAATTTCATAACAAATAAGTGGAATAAATTTTAATTTATCAATTTCTAAAATTTCCCTTTTATCATCAGCTGAAAATGATTGATATCCTTGGGTTATTTTTTTTAAACCTACTTTTTTGAAGAAATTTTCAAAAGGTAAAAATTCTCCAAATGGAACTAGTTTATTTTTGTTGTATTTATACAATAATTCGGAATCGTTATTTAATACTACTAAGGAATTGTAAATTTTATTTTGTTTAATACTATTAATTCCCAATATAACTTTATGATTAATATTTAATTTTTTTTTAAAAATAGTTTTAAATAATTTTAAATCTTTAAAATAAATACTAGTAATTATTCCCTCAGGAAAAATAAATATTGTTTTTTCAGAATAGTCTGGATTGCTTAAACTAATTAATTCATTAATATTTGTCTCAGCATCTTGGTTTGTCAAAAATCTCTCAATGGGTATGTTTGGCGAGACAACTCTAATATGAGAGCTTAATTTATCGTGTTTTTTTTTTTCAAAATCTTTAATAATCGAGTTTCCATATAAAAAATTGATTACTACTAAAATTAAACCAAGGCTGAAAATTAAAAACCTAGTTAGGCTTTTATATTTAAAAAAAAATATTACTGGTAATAAAAATATAGTTATTGATAACAAATTTAGTGAATAAGTGCCTATATAAGATAAAATTTGCAAAGAAGGTAAATTATTTGAAAGACTGAAAACTACTAAGTTCCAAGGAAATCCACCAAAAATAAAACTTCTTAGAAACTCAATTCCACCAAACAAAACTGAAAAGATTAAAATTGATGAGATTTTATTTTTTAAATTAAAAAAATTGCATAGAAAAGTAACTAAACCATAAAATATTCCCAAAAATAGAGGGATTAATATTAATGCAAATGGAATAACAAATTTAAAATTTACATCAAATGTCAAAGAATTTGTAATCCAATAAAGATTTGAAATAAAATAACCAAATCCAAAGATCCAACCAACATAAAATGAAATAGTTTTTTTATCCACATAATTAACTAATAAGTAAAGTAAAATTGGAAGTGTTAAAAAATTAATAAAAAATAAATTGTAAGGAGGTAAACTAAATGAAGTTAGTATACCCAAAAGTAAACATATTAAAAATAGGTAGGCTTTATTTTCTAGAATAGAGTTCAATTTATTTTATTCAATTTTTTAAATATTAAATTTTCTTTTTTCTTCATTAAATGATAATCTTTATTTTTCTTATGATCATGTCCTAATAAATGTAAATAACCGTGTATCCACATTTTATCTAATTCATGATCAAAGCTTGATGATTTTGCTCTCCTATTAATTAGTTCAAAAGAAATTGCTATATCTCCTAGATATAATTTATTTTTTAATTTAACTTTGAGAGGAAAAGAAAGCACATCTGTTGACACATTTTTGTTTCTAAACTTTGAGTTTAAATCTTTCATTTTTTTATTATTAGTAAGCATCACAGTAAATTCTTGGTTTTTATTTTTAAAGGAGCTGAATTTAGATAATTTGTTTAATTTCTTTTTGAAGTAAATTTCTGGTTTTTTTAATTTTTTTTCCCAAATTTTTTTGTCTATAACTATGTTGGCTTTTATCATTAATCTGAATTTTTATCAGAATAAGCCTTGACTATCTTGGAGACTAGTGGGTGTCTTACAACATCAGTATGATCAAAATCTACTACGGATATCTCCTTTAAATGACCAAGTAATTTTTTTGATCTATTTAAACCTGACATTGATTTATTAGGTAAGTCTATTTGAGAAGGATCACCATTAATAACTATTTTTGAATTTTCACCAATTCTTGTTAAGAACATTTTTATTTGAGTATCGGTGGCATTTTGTGCTTCATCTAGGATTGCAAAAGAGTTTTTTAAAGTTCTTCCCCTCATAAAAGCAAGTGGTGCAATTTCAATATCTCCAACTTCTATTTTTTTTTGAATTTTTTCAAAATCTAATAAGTCATACAATGAATCGTAAAGAGGTCTTAAATAAGGATCAACTTTTTCTCTCATATCTCCTGGTAAGAAACCTAATCTTTCTCCTGCTTCTACTGCTGGTCTAGATAAAATTATACGCTCTATTTTTTTTTCGAGTAACATTGTTAAGGCAACTGCGACAGCTAAGAAAGTTTTACCAGTTCCTGCTGGTCCTGCAGAAATAACAATATCTGATTCTTTTAAAGCTCTTATATATTTTTTTTGCTTCTCTGATCTTGGTATTACAGATTTTTTTGGAGTTTTTATTATGTATTCTACATTTTCACTTTTATTTGTAACTTTCTCATCTATCATAAATTTGTTTACAGATGACTCTATATCCTTTTTTTCCAATGTTCCATTATTTAAAAATTGATCGACAAGAAATTGAATTGCATTCTTTATTAACTCATTTTTTTCAGGAGTATTTTTTAATAAAATTGAATTTCCTCTAGAGTAAATGCTAGTATTTGTAATTTTTTCTAATTCTTTTAAGTTATTATTAAATTCTCCCAATACACCTAAAAGTAATTCATTGCTTTGAAATACAATACTTAAGGCATTGTTTTCTGAATATACATATTTTAAGTCAGGATTAATTTTTGATTTCGCAAAATTTTTCAAATTATGCTGCCTTCATTTCGTCTATTACCTTACCAAATAAAGAGTTTTGATTACTTTTTTCAATTTTAACTTTAATTAGTTTGCCAATATGACTTTCATTGCCATCAAAAATTACTGAATTTAAAAATTTATTTCGTCCAAAATATTTGTTTTGATTTTTAAGTTTATTTTCAACAAGTATCTCTAAGGTTTTGCCTTCGAAAGATTTGTTCAATTCTATTTGATTGCTAAATAATTTTTCTTGGATAGTTATCAGCCTATTTTTAAGTTTATTTTTATCTGTAATCTCTAATTTGGCAGCCTTTGTTCCTGGTCTTGGACTAAAAATAAAAGAGAATGAATTTATAAATTTAATCTTATTAACTAAATCGATGGTTTTTTTGAAATCATTCTCTGTTTCTCCAGGGTATCCAATAATAAAGTCACTAGAAAATTTTATATCAGGATTAATTTTGATTAATTTTTCATAAATATCTAGATAATAATTTACAGTATGCTTTCTGTTCATCAATTTTAATATTCTATCAGAACCGCTTTGAATCGGTAAATGAACGAAAGGCATTAATTTTTTCGAATTTTTGTAACATTCAATAAGATCATCTGTCATATCTCTTGGATGAGAAGTAGTATATCTAATTCTACTTATTTCGTTATATTTACTGAGTGTATTGATAAGATCTGACAGTCGGTACTCTTTGGATCCATCCAAATAAGAATATGCATTTACGTTTTGGCCAAGAAAAGTAATTTCTCTAGATCCGTTATTTATCAATCTCTCAGCTTCATCAATAATGGTTTTGAATGGTCGAGAATATTCTGGTCCTCTAGTGTACGGAACAACGCAAAAGTGACAGAACTTATCGCAACCCTCTTGAATCGTTAAGAAAGATGAAATATTGGTATTATTATTTTTAATATTATCGAAGTACCTAAACTTAGAAACTGAGTCAAATTCAGTTTCTTCAACTTTATTTTCCTCCTCAAAATTCTTTAAAAGATTGTTTATTTTTTGATAAGATTGTGGACCTATAACTAGATCTATATATTTTTCTCTATTGAGCATCTCTGTATTTTCAGCTTGTGCTACACAACCTGCAACTACCATTATTGGTTTTTTTTTATCTTTGTATAATTTCTTAACTCTTCCGATCTCATGATAAACTTTATCTTTAGCTTTATCTCTAATATGACAAGTGTTTAAAATATAACAGTCAGCTTCATCCTGATTTTCAGTTTTATTATAACCTATAGCTCTAACAGCATCGTAAATCCTGTTGGAGTCATACTCATTCATTTGACAACCAAATGTCTTTATAAAAACCTTTTTACGCATTAATTACTTTTTTTTGATTCCGTATAGTTCTAATTTATGATCGACGAGCTTATAGCCATATTTATCAGCGATTTTTTTTTGTAATTCTTCGATCTCTTCGTCAACAAATTCGATTATTTCTCCAGTTTTTATATCAATTAAATGATTATGATCATCATTTAATTCATATCTTGCCTTTCCAGATTTAAAATCATGCTTTGTTAATATGCCCGCTTCTTCAAAAAGCTTAACAGTTCTATAAACTGTAGCAATACTAATTTTAGAATCTATTTGAGATACTCTATTATATAATTCATCGACATCTGGGTGGTCAGATTCTCCATATGTTTTTTTAGATTCAGATATTACTCTAGCAATTATCCTTCTTTGATCTGTGAGTTTGACTCCATTTTTTTGACATTTTTCTTCAATAGTTTCTAACATAATATATTTTAACTCGAGTAAAGGGGTTTAATCAAATTAATATTTGTAAAATTTTTTTTATCAATTTTTACTAGCTGATCCACATCTTTACCTGTTAATTGTTCGCTCAAAAATCCATATAAATCAATATTTTTTGCAAAAGCAATGCCTTTAGCAATTGCTATCGAATTTCTAATACTTGAGATTTTGCCAGGGCCTTGATTTACAAATATTTCACTTATTTTATCTAGATTTGAATCATGTTTTTTTAGAAAATTCAAAATTAATATCATTATTCTATCAAAATTTTCTCTACTGTTTATATGAGCGGTAGTATAAGATTCTATGTTGGTTATGAGAGAAAATAAAATTTTATCATCTGCGGCGTTAATAACTAAAGTATTCATTTTATTTATTATTTTTTTAAACGTTAAAGCTGAAGTAGTAAATAAAAAATATTTTAAAAATGAACAAGGTGTTTTGGCAATAATGTATCATAGATTTGAAGAAAATAAGTATCCATCAACAAATATAAGATTAAATATATTTAAAAAACATATTAATTTAATAAAAGAAAATAATTTAAATTTTTATAATCCTGGTGAATTTTCAATAAATTTTAAAAAGGTTAAGGAACAAAAGAAAATTTTATTAACTATTGACGATGCATTTACATCTTTTTATGAAAATGCTTGGCCAATCTTAAAAAGGGGGGAAATTCCTTTTATTTTATTCGTCTCAACTGAGGCGGTTGGGAATAAAGGATATATGAGTTGGGACCAAATAAAAGAAATAGAAAAAGAGAACTTTGCATACATTGGTAATCATTCACATTCACACGATTATTTAACTAAATTTACTTTTCAAAAGTTTGTAGAAGATATTGAGGAGTCAATTAGAATTTTCAAAAATAAATTAGGTTATAATCCAATTTTTTTTTCTTATCCTTTTGGGGAGTATAATTTAGAGCAAAAAAATTTCATTTCAAACAATTTTGAATTTGCATTTGGCCAACATTCAGGTGTTATTGACTTAAACAAAGATAAATATGAATTACCAAGATTCCCCATAAACGAAAAATATGGAGAAATAAAAAGATTTAAAGAGGTAATATCTTATTTGCCACTTCAGTATAAAATTATTAAACCTGAAAATAAATTTATGAATGATGGAGAAAACCCACCTAAAATGACAATAGAATTTTTCGAGGATCAAAAAAATTTAGAAAATATTAATTGCTTTTCAAATGAAGGCTCAAAATGGAGAAAAACAAAAATTGACTTAAATGACAATATATTAAATATTAATTTTTCAGAAAAATTTATTGAACGAAGAGGGAGAATTAACTGTTCTTTAAAAGATGAAAATGGATGGAGATTTTCAGGTTTCCAATTTGTTCAAAATTAAATTAATTTTTTAGTCTTATTGCTTGTTGGCATTACATTTACATCATCAAAATCCGTAAGAGAATTTTGATTTATAATTTGTTTTAACACGTCAATGTATTGTTGCCCTGTCTCCGCGTATTTATCTAAATAATTTACCAGTTTTAAACTGTCTAATTTTTCATCGTTGTCTCTTTGAATTGCTCTTTCTTTTCTAAATTCGATATAACTGCTATGAGTATTTAAATTTCGCTGGTATGCTCTAACTGATGCTTTCAGAACTGCAAATTTTGCAACTTTGTGTTTTGCATCTTTATCTACACCTGCTGGTCTAATTCCTTCACCATTCCATGTCCATTGTCCAAATAATGCATTACCCTCTTGTGCAAATCTAGATGTACCCCATCCAGTTTCTTTGGCAGCTTGAGCAAGTGCTAAAGAGACAGGTATTTCATCCATTCTAACTTTCAGAGAATAAAAATCTCCATCTTTTAAACCATATTGTTTAAACTTTTCTTTTAGCCAATTTTTTTCTTTTTGAGTGTTAATATTTTTGCCTAATATTCTAAATAATTCCTTTCTATCAAGTCGAATTTTAGCATTCTCTTCCACAATTAATGGTAAAACTATTTGGATAAATAGTTTTTTTCTTTTTTTTGAGCTCTCAATACTTTTAATCTCTTTTGGAAGATGGTCAATTTTATTACCTATATTTACTAACTTGGTCTCTCTAACTCTTTCAAGATTATAATTTGTATCTTTAAACAATTGCTCAATTGTTCTTGCATCAAATCTTATTGAATTCTGGCCCTCATCATCTGTGCTGAAAAAATCAATATCTGCAAAGATATTTTTCAGATTCAGTTTATTTGTTTTAGTTTCTTTCTCTCCATCAAGAATTTTTTTTCTTTTTTCTAACTCTTGATCAAAATTTACACCAGCGTTTGAAATTACAGATTTTTTGAAATTTAAATTTTTATCTAAAAAAATTTTTATAGTAGGTAATGTAAAAAATGAGAAAATAACTAAAAAACTGATTACTGAAAATCTAAATATATTATTTTTCTTTCGCTGCTGTTTAATGTTTTGAATTTTTTTACGTCTCACCATTAGTTTGAATATAATTATTATTTATTATTTATACAGCTAAAACTTCTTTAACTTCTGGAATATAATGACAAAGCAAGTTTTCTACACCTTTTTTTAAAGTGAGAGTTGAAGATGGACAGCCAGAACAGCTACCTTTTAATAAAACTTTAACTTTTCCATCCTTGAATTCTTGGAACTTTATATCTCCTCCATCTCTTGCAACAGCAGGTCTTATTTTAGAGTCCAAAATACTTATTATTTTTTTTTCAATCTCTGAATAATTTATGTTCTGCTCTTCTTCACTTGTTTTATCAATAATGCAAGTATTACCATTCGCATAATGCTCATTTACGTAAGATATAACAATATGTTGAATATCTTCCCATTTTTTATTCTCTTTTTTATTTATCGAAAAAAAATCTTCCCCTAGAAATACTCCAGTTACTCCATTTATCTGTAATAAGTTTTTTATCAATAAATTATTTGTATCTTCTTGATTTAAAACTTCTAATGGACCATTCATAGATACTTTCCTACCAGGTAGAAACTTTAATGAATTTGGGTTAGGTGTATTTTCAGTTTGTATAAACATAATATTTATATAATGTTTATTTCAAATTATTAAATGGTTAAAAACCAACTATTTCTTTTATTTTTTTAACTTTCTTAGAAGAAATAGCTTGCGCTTTTGCTGCACCATCCTCTAAAATTTGATCTATATAAATTTTGTCTGACAGCAATTTTTGTATTTCTTTTGATATAGGTGACAGTTTAGTCACAATTATTTCAGATAGTTTATTTTTTAAATCAGAAAAATTTTTTCCCTCAAATTCATTTAATGTATCAGTAATATTTTGATTACTTAGGCTAGAGTAAATACCCATCAAATTTTCTGCTTCGGGTCTTCCTTTAAGTCCATTTTGATTACCTGGTAAAGTATCATTATCTGTTTTTGCTTTTTTTATTTTATTAATAATTTGATCTTCAGTATCTGTTAAATTGATCCTACTTCCTTCAGCAATATCTGACTTGCTCATTTTTTTCGTTCCATCTTTCAAACTCATTATTCTTGAAAAATTTTTTTGTATGAGGGGCTCAGGGGGTCTTAGGAAATCTGGAAATTTATATTCGTTATTAAATTTTTGAGCTATATCCCTACAGAGTTCTAAATGCTGTTTTTGATCATCTCCAACTGGCACATGAGTAGCATCATATAAAAGAATATCAGAGGCCATTAAAATCGGATAAATATATAAACCTACACTGGCTTTTTCCTTGTCTTTTCCAGCTTTCTCTTTGAATTGTGTCATCCTATTTAGCCAACCCATTCTGGCAATACATCCTAAAATCCACGAACCCTCAGAATGTGCAGGTACTAAAGATTGATTAAATATTATACTATTTTTTGGATCAATACCACTTGCAATAAATGCTGCTGCGGTCTCTCTAATATTATTTTTTAACTCTGTCGGATCTTGCATAACTGTAATGGCGTGCAAATCAACAACACAAAAAATGCAATTATTATTTTTATTATTTTGTAAATCTACAAAATTTTTTATTGCACCTATATAATTGCCAAGATGTAAATTTCCCGTTGGTTGAACTCCTGAAAAAATTTTTTTTGACATAATTTAATAGTTTAATTTAATATCAGATATTTTAAAGGCCTTAATGAGTATAGAAATTAACAAATAAAAAGCAAAAGTTAAAAGGACTAATAATATAATTGCTAAAAATTTATAATTATTTGTAAATATAAAGTAATTACTAAAATAATTAATTAATAACTTAAATAATCCCAGACAAATTATATTTACAACAGATATTTTAACGAGTTGTGTGAAAAACGAATTGTTAAAATTAAAGTACTTTTGATTTAATACAAATATCATCAATAAAAGTCCGTTTAACCAAGAAGAAACAGTTGTTGCTATAGGAATTATAATAAACCCTAGTTTACTAAATAAAGATACACTAATAACAATATTTAAAATTACAGAAATCAATGAAAAATAAAAAGGTGTTTTAGTATCATTTCTGGCAAATATAAAACTTGAAAATATTTTTATCATCGAGAATGCAGGTAGACCTAATGCAAAATAAAATAATGCACGGGCTGAATTTTTAACACTTTCTTCATCAAACGATCCATATCCAAAAAGAGCAGAAACAATTTCTTCAGATGCAAAAATTAATGCTAGTGTAGCAGGAAGACTTAAAAATAAACTCAACTCTAAAGATTTATTTTGTAAAATTTCTAATTTTATTTTGTTTTTACTCTTAACATATCTACTTAAGTTGGGCAGAATAATTATGCCAATTACAATCCCTGCAATCGCTAAGTTTATTTGATATATTCTATCTGCATAATACAAATATGAGACTGCGCTTGCTTGAAAAGATGCAATTATGGTTCCAACTAATATATTTATTTGGGTGACCCCAGATGAAAATATGCTTGGTAAAAGTTTCCTAAAAAAAAATTTTATTTTTTTATCTATTTGGAAATTAAAGTTAAAATCAGGATAAAAATATTTTCTAGTAAAAATAATTAAGAATATAAATTGTATAATTCCTGCAAATGTTACAGCATAGCTTAGAAAGTAAACTAAATCTGTATCATTTTTTATAATTAGAAAACATATTATTAATATTATATTTAAAAAAAGAGGAGCAGCAGCTGCTGCTGCAAATTTGTTATGTGAATTTAAAATTGCTGAAAAAAAAGATGCTATACTTATAAAAAATAAAAATGGAAAAGTAATTCTGGTTAAATCAACAGCTAATTTGAACTTTTCATCTAAATCTGAGAAACCAGGAGCGATCAGTTTTATAAAGCTTGGCATAAAAATCTCGATTAGTATTGTTAGACTTAAAAGTGCTAAGACCAACAAATTAAATACTGAGTTTGCAAATTTTTGAGCTTTTTTTTTACTGGACAAAAGTTCTGATGTGTAAGATGGAACAAATGCTGCGTTAAAGGTACCTTCTGCAAATAATCTTCTAAAAGTGTTTGGTATTCTAAATGCTACGAAGAATGCATCAGCAATTGGTCCTGAACCAAGATAAATAGCTATAAAAAAGTCTCTAATGTATCCTAAAATTCTGCTTAGAATAACGAACAGACTAAATGTGCCTGTTGACTTAATTAAATTCATAAATCATATTAGTAACTTAATCCTTTTGTATATCTAACAAATAATGAAAAAAAACAAAATTGAACATTATTCTGATAAAGAAGCTTTGGATTTTCATACTAATGATAAATCTGGCAAAATAGAGATTGTTTCATCCAAGCCCGTAACTACAAAAAGAGACTTGGCCCTTGCTTATTCTCCTGGCGTTGCTGCTCCCGTAAAAGCAATAGCAGACAATCCTGAGTTAGCATATGAATATACTACCAAAGGAAACCTAGTTGCAGTGATTAGTAATGGATCGGCAATATTAGGGCTAGGAAATTTGGGTGCAATAGCATCAAAACCAGTTATGGAGGGAAAAGCAGTTCTATTCAAAAGATTTGCAGATATAGACTCTATAGATCTAGAAATAGACACGGAAGATACAAAAGAAATAATTAATTCAATAAAGCATATCGCAAAAAGTTTTGGTGGTATAAATCTCGAAGACATTGCAGCTCCAAACTGTTTTATAATTGAGGAAGAATTAAAAAAAATTCTAGATATTCCTGTATTTCATGATGATCAACATGGTACAGCAATCATAACAACGGCTGCATTAATTAACGCTGTGGATATTGCAAAAAAGAACTTAAAAAAAATTAAAATAGTGATTAATGGTGCAGGTGCTGCAGCTATGGCTTGTGCAAAATTGTTTAGAAGCACAGGTATTCCAAAAAATAATATCAAAATGTTAGATACAAAGGGCGTAATAAATAAAAAGAGAAAAGATATAAACTCTTGGAAGAAAGAATTTGCAGTAGAAACAAATGATAAAAATTTAGATGATGCGATGAAAAATGCAGATGTATTTTTAGGTTTATCCGCCGCAGGTGTTGTAAAAAAAAGTATGGTTAAAAAAATGGCAAAAAATCCAATTATATTTGCTTGCGCAAATCCAGATCCTGAAATTAAACCAGAGGATATAGAGGAAGTGAGGAATGATGCAATTATAGCAACGGGAAGATCTGATTATCCAAATCAAGTAAATAATTTAATTGGGTTTCCTTACATATTTAGGGGAGCATTAGATGTTAGAGCAAAAACTATTAATGAAGAAATGAAAGTTGCGGCAGCTAATGCTATCGCCTCACTTGCAAGGGAATTTGTGCCAGATGAGGTCGCGGCCGCAATGGGTGGTGAAAGACCTAATTACGGAAAAGATTACATCATTCCATCTACTTTTGACCCACGGTTAATAAGTGTAATACCATTAGCAGTGGCAAAAGCTGCTATAAAATCTGGTGTTGCTAGAAAAGAAATAGAAAATTTTGATCAATACTCTGAACAGCTAAAACAAAGGCTTGATCCGTCTGTAACAATTATGCAGGGAATAAATAACCAAATTAAAAAAACAAACAAAAAAGTAGTATTTGCTGATGGTGAAGATGAAAATACTTTGAAGGCGGCTATAGCATTTAAAAATAGTGGACTGGGTACGCCTATTTTGGTTGCTAAAGAAAAAGTGGTAAAAGAAAAACTAAGAGAGATTGGTTATGGAGAAAACTTTGATATTCAAATTGTGAATTCTACTCTAAGCGACAAACGAAAAAAATATGTGAATTATTTATTTAAAAAACTTCAAAGAACAGAGGGATTGCTTGAAAGAGATTGTGATAAAATGGTCAGAAATGACAGAGTTATATGGGGTTCTTGCATGGTTGCTTGTGGTGATGCTGATGCAATGGTAACTGGAAATTCAAGAAGGTATGGACAATCTCTTGATAAAGTAAAAAAAGTCATAGATGCAAGGCCGGGAGAAATTATGTTCGGATTGAACATGATTGTAAATAAGGGCAAAACAGTTTTTATTGCAGATACAAGTGTTCATGAATATCCAACATCTGAACAACTTTCTGAAATAGCTATTTCTGCATCTAGAGTAGCAAAATTATTCGGTTTTGAACCAAAAGTTGCTTTTCTTTCACACTCAACCTTTGGCCAACCAATTACAGCTAGAACAAAACATATAAGAGATGCAGTAGAAATTTTAAAAAATAAAAAGGTCAAGTTTAAGTTTGATGGAGATATGCAGCCTGATGTAGCCTTAAATGATGAATATAAAGACCTTTATCCATTCTCTGAAATTGTAGGTAATGCAAATATATTGATTATGCCTGGACAACATAGTGCTGCCATAACTTATAAAATAATGAAAACTTTGGGTGGAGCTAAAGTGATTGGGCCATTATTAATTGGTTTAGGTCAGGCAATTGAAATTGCTCCATTAAGATCATCAACTTCCGACATATTAAATCTAGCATCTGTTGCAGCATATTCAGCGGGAGTGATTAATTACAAAAAACCTAATTAGTTTTTTATTACTCTCAAGTCCTCAACTAAAAAAATACTTGTAACTACATCTTTTACATCAAGAACTTTCTTGGCCTCATTTATAACTTCAGCTCTTTCCTCTTCATTTTGTGAAATTCCGTAAATATAAATTATTTTCTTATAAGTATCTATATCGTAATTTGCAGACTTTATTTTTTTATTCGTTATTATTGCGGTTCTTAATTGAGAGGTAATAAGAACATCTTTTGCAATCTGTTTGAAACTAAACTTTTCTTTTATCTTTAGATCATTTTTAACTGATCTTACTCCTTTTATTTCCCAACCTAATTTTGTGATTTTTAGTTTTTCTTCTACTGTGTTCACTTTACCTGTTATAAATATTCTACCATCTAAGACTTTAGTCTTTACATTTAGCAAATAAGCACTATCCATTAATATTAATTTTGCCCTTAGATTTTTTTGCATTATAGAGTCATCTATTTGTGTCCCAATAGTCCTTGGGTCCATTGCAACTGAAACTCCTGTTCCCAAAACTCCAGTTGATGAATAACCAACACATCCTGAAATTAAAATAAAAGTAATAATTAATATTAAATTTCTAAATTTCATTTTTTTTCTTTAGACAATAATCATAAATGATTTTTTTTGATATATTATTCTCGTTACTAATTTTTGATGTAATATCTTTAATTGACATTTTTTTTAAAAGTTTGATAATTTTTTTTTTAACTGATTCTTCAATTACTTGTAACCTATTTTCTAATTTTAAATTTTCTGATATGACTACTGTAATTTCACCTTTTTCTGATATTTTAATCTTATTGAGGTTTTTAACCTTATCCCTAATATATTCTTCATGTAATTTTGTCATTTCTCTGGTAATTAAAATATTTCTATCATTAAAGTATTTTTGGATTTGAACTATTATTTTTTTTATTTTTTTTGGTGAAATAAAAAAAACAATTGAGTAATTTAAATTAGAAATCTTTTGAAAAAGTTGATCAATTTGCAACTTTTTTTCAGGTAAAAAACCACAAAAGAAGAAATTGTTTGAAAAGCCGCTTATAGAAACAGCCGCAGCTACAGCAGAGGATCCTGGAACTGGAAATATATCAATTTTATTTTTGATGCATTCATTTATTAAAATTCCACCTGGATCAGAAATTGTTGGAGTACCCGCATCTGAAATGATAGAAATTATTTTATTTTCTTTTAGTAAATTTAATACATTTTTGATATTTTTTTTTTCATTGAATTTATGATTAGATAATAATTTTGTATTTATATTGTACCTAGATAATAGTTTACCTGAAACTCTTGTGTCTTCTGACAAAATCAAGTCTGATTTATTGAGTACGTATACAGCCCTAAAAGTAATATCACCTAAATTTCCTATTGGGGTAGAAACACAATATAGCCCAGGTTTTAAACTATCATTTATTTCAAAATTATACATTTAATGACAATGAGAAAATTATATATCATAATTTTAAAAGTTTTACTTATAATCGTTTTCCCGAATCTTAAAGCAATCTCGAATGAAAAAATTAAAATAGGTTTAATTGTACCCTTATCAGGTGAATATTCATATATTGGTAATTCAATTCTTAAATCTACTAGAATGGCGTTAAATAAAATTAATGATGACAGAATAACAGTGTTACCTAAAGATACCAAAGCGAACCCAATAGATGCATTAAAAGTTTCAAAAGAGCTCAATAATGACGGAGTAAAAATAATTATTGGACCAGTGTTCAATGAAAGTAATAAATATTTAGATGAATTAAATGAAGTGACATTCTTATCTTTTACAAACAAAATTAGAAATAATCCAAAAAATGTAATTTCTTCAGGAGTAAATGCAGTATCACAAGTAAATACAATTAAAAAATATTTAAGTGAAAATAATCTAAAAAATACGATTTTTCTAATCCCAGAAACAGAATATAAAAGCGAAATTGAAGAGGCTATTGAGAAATCTAATTTAATATTAAAAGAAAAATTTATTTATAACAAAGATCCAACATTACTAACAAAACAAATAGAGGATTTGACAAGGTATCAACAGAGAAAACAAAATTTAGAAGACGAAATTAAAAGAATAGAGAATTCAAATACCTTTAATAAAAAGAAAAAAATAGATGAATTAAAAAAAAAGGATACCTTGGGTTTCATTAACTTTGACTCAGTAATAATTGCTGATTTTAGTGAAAGTTTAAAAAGTGTTGCCACATCTTTATTATACACAGATGTATCTTCAGAAAGAATAAAATATATTACCTTAAATCAATGGTTTGATGAAAGTCTTTTAAAGGAAACTTCATTGCATCCAATTTATTTTCCATCAATAAATAAAAATAATTTTGAAATATTTCAAAAGGAATACATTCAAAACTTTAAAAATACACCAAATCAAATTTCTTTTTTAAGTTACGATCTAATAGGTTTGGTATATTACTTGTTAATAAATAATGATTTTAAGACCAGTGAAAATTTATTTATTAAGAAAAATAAATTTAAAGGAAAAATAGGCATCTTTGAAATAAATAAAAAAATAATCACCCATCAGTTAAACTTTTATGAAATACAAGATAAAAGTTTTAAAGAAATTTTTTAATTTTTTTAAAAGCTTGCGCTCGGTGATCATTTTTAAATTTTAACTTTTGACTCATTTGACCAAATGTTAATCTTTTATTTTCTGGAATAAATATTGGATCATAGCCAAAACCTTTATTTCCAATTTTCTTTTTGGAAATTCTACCATTAATAATCCCTAGAGATTGGATCGGATTTTTTTTTAATCCATAAATAGTTAATGCACAAATAAATCGTGCTTTAATCTTTTTTGACTTCCAGTCTTTATCTACCTTTGATAGCCTTTGATATACTTTCGATATTGCCAAATTAAAATCACCCTTTTTTCCACCCCATCTTGCTGAAAGAATGCCCGGTTGATTATTTAGCAAATCAATTTCAAGCCCAGAGTCATCTGCGATACATATTTTTTTTGTTTTTTTTGAAAAATACTTCGCTTTAATTAAAGAATTTTTTAGAAAGGTATTTCCATTCTCTTTGGGGCTTTTGAGACCATAGTCTTTTGGAGAAGTAATAATGTAGTATTTGGGCAGTAAATCTTTAATTTCTTTTATTTTTCCGTCATTATTTGACCCTACTACGATTTCCTTATTTTTTTTTTTAAACATCTAGAATTTCATGAATTTCTTACCATATAGACTGTAATGGAAAAAGAAGAAACACTAAATAAAGAAGATCAAAATTTAAAAGACGAAAACTCAGACCTAAGTAAAGATAAACAGAACCCAGATGAGACTGGAAAAAAAGAGGAAGAAGAACAACTTTCACCTGAAGATAAGACTGGAAAAAAAGAGGAAGAAGAACAACTTTCACCTGAGGATGAAATTGCAAACCTTAAAGATAAAGTTGCTAGAACATTTGCTGAAATGGAAAATCAAAGAAGAAGATTTGAAAAAGAGAAAGATGAAGCTTTTGAATATGGTGGATTTTCATTTGCAAGAGAAACACTAAATCTTTTAGATAATTTAGAGAGATCAAAACAAACACTGGAAAATGACGAAACTATAAAAGATAAAAACACACTAAAAAAATTAATAGAGCACATTGATATTATTAATAAAGATATGATTTCAATTTTCAAAAAAAATAATATTGAACCGATAAAAGCAATTAACGAAAAATTAGATCCAAATTTACATCAGGCTATGATGGAAGTCGAAGATGATACCAAGGATCAAGGCACAATAGTCCAAGAAATTCAAAAAGGTTTTATGATGAAGGATAGGTTACTAAGACCTTCGTTAGTAGCTGTATCTAAAAAAAAAGTTGAAGATAAACAGAATAACCAAAAAAACCAAGAAAATCAGGAAAAAGAGGTAAAAAATTAATTATTTATTATGGTTGTAGTTGTAAAATTAACACTTATATGAGCATCAAACAGGATTAATTATGAGTAAAGTTATAGGAATAGATTTAGGAACAACAAATTCTTGTGTAGCCGTTATGGAGGGAACACAAGCAAAAGTTTTAGAAAATGCTGAAGGAGCAAGAACAACGCCATCAGTTGTTGCATTTACAGATGAAGGTGAAAAATTAATAGGTCAACCTGCAAAAAGACAAGCAGTTACAAATCCTGAAAATACAATATTTGCAGTTAAAAGACTAATTGGAAGAAATTTTGATGATCCAACAGTTAAAAAAGATGTTGAGACTGCTCCTTTTAAAATAGTTAATTCTGATAAAGGCGACGCGTGGATTGAGGCAAAAGGCCAAAAATATTCTCCATCACAAATTTCGGCTTTTACACTTCAAAAAATGAAAGAGACTGCAGAAAAATATTTAGGTTCAGAGGTAAAGCAAGCTGTTATAACTGTTCCAGCATACTTCAATGATGCTCAGAGACAAGCTACCAAGGATGCTGGTAAAATAGCTGGCCTTGAAGTTTTAAGAATTATAAATGAGCCAACAGCAGCATCTCTAGCTTATGGTTTAGACAAAAAAGCAAACAAGAAAATAGCAGTCTATGATTTAGGTGGAGGAACATTTGATGTTTCAATTTTAGAATTAGGAGATGGCGTATTTGAAGTAAAATCAACTAATGGTGATACCTTTTTAGGTGGAGAAGATTTTGACAATGCAATAGTTGATTATCTTTTATCAGAATTTAAAAAAGAAAATGGTATTGATTTAAAATCTGACAAATTGGCATTACAAAGACTTAAGGAAGCTGCTGAAAAAGCTAAAATAGAATTATCATCGGCAACTCAAACTGAAATAAATTTGCCATTTATAACAGCGGATAAAACTGGACCAAAACATATTAACTTAAAGATGACAAGAGCAAAGCTTGAAGCTTTAGTAGAAGATCTAATCTCAAGAACTATTCCACCATGTAAAACTGCTCTAAAAGATGCCGGTTTATCTGCAAGTGAAGTGGATGAAATAGTATTAGTAGGTGGTATGACTAGAATGCCAAAAGTTATTGAGGAAGTAAAAAATTTTTTTGGAAAAGATCCTAATAAATCTGTAAATCCTGATGAAGTTGTTGCAATGGGAGCTGCAATACAAGCCGGAGTATTACAAGGCGATGTAAAAGATGTATTACTTTTGGATGTAACTCCTTTATCTTTAGGAATAGAAACTTTAGGTGGTGTATCGACAAAACTAATCGATAAAAATACAACAATTCCGACAAAAAAGAGTCAAGTATTCTCAACAGCTGAAGATAATCAACCCGCTGTATCAATCAGAGTTCTTCAAGGTGAAAGAGAAATGGCATCTGATAACAAAGTTTTAGGAAATTTTGAATTAGTAGGAATAGCTCCAGCTCCAAGGGGAGTTCCGCAAATTGAAGTGACGTTTGATATAGATGCAAATGGTATTGTAAATGTCTCAGCTAAAGACAAAGGAACTGGTAAAGAACAAAAAATCCAAATTCAAGCATCTGGAGGATTAAGCGATGAAGAAATTAATCAAATGGTAAAAGATGCAGAGTCTAACAAAGAAGAAGATAAGAAGAAAAGAGAAGCTGTAGATGCAAGAAACCAAGCGGATACATTGATACACTCAACTGAAAAAAATTTAAAAGAACACGGTAGTAAAGTATCTGATGCTGATAAAAAGGCTATAGAAGACGCATCAGCAAATCTAAGAAACGCTCTTAAAGGAACTGATGTTGAGGAAATTAAAAAGAAAACACAAGATTTAGTTCAGGCATCTATGAAGTTAGGTGAAGCAATCTATAAATCACAACAAGGTGCAAAACCTGAAGATGCTCCAAAAGACGCAAAGAAAGAAGATACAAAAGACGATAACGTTGTTGATGCAGATTTTGAAGAAGTAAAAGACGAGAATAAAGAAAAAAGCGCCTAACAAAACAACTGTTTGTCTATAACATGTTATGGCAAAAAGAGATTACTACGAAGTTTTAGGTGTAAATAAAAGTGCTTCAGCAGATCAAATAAAATCAGCTTACAGAAAACTTGCAGTAAAATATCACCCAGATAAAAATAAGGGTGATAAAGGCGCTGAAGAAAAATTTAAAGAAGCATCTGAAGCATATCATGTACTATCCAATTCAGAGAGAAAACAAAATTATGATAATTTTGGTCATGCAGCTTTTGAAAATGGAGGTGGTGGAAGAGGTGGATTTGGAAATTTTGATTTTTCAAATCATTTCTCTGATATTTTTGAAGACTTTTTTGGAGAGGGTTTTGGTGGAGGTCGTAGATCTAGAAGATCGAATAATAGAGGGTCGGATTTAAGATATGATTTATCAATATCTTTGGAAGAGGCTTTTTCTGGAAAGAAACAAGATATAAAATTCTCTACATCTGAGAAATGTGATACTTGTAGTGGGTCAGGTTCAAAACCAGGTCATCAAGCTGGGGCATGCTCAATGTGTGGTGGTCATGGTCAAGTAAGATCAAGTCAAGGTTTTTTTACGGTCCAACAAACATGTCCTCAATGTGCTGGTGCAGGAGAGGAAATTACTCATCCTTGCTCAAGTTGTAATGGACAAGGTAAAAAACAAGCTTCAAAAAGATTGTCAGTTACTATTCCAAAAGGTGTAGATGACGGAACAAGAATAAGACTTTCCGGAAAAGGAGAAGCTGGGTCAAGAGGCGGAAGTAGTGGCGATTTATACTTATTCATCAATGTTCACTCCCATGACTTATTTAAAAGGTCAGATGAAAACTTATTTTTTGAATGTCCAGTTTCAATTGCAGATGCAGCTCTAGGTACCTCTATTGAAATTCCAACAATTGACGGTGGAAAAGCTAAAATTAAAATTCCAGCTGGAACACAAAGTGGAAAACAGTTTAGATTAAGAGGAAAGGGTATGCCTTACATGAGAGGAAGCGATTTTGGAGATCTATATGTGCAGGTGAATACTGAAGTTCCAATATCACTAAATAAAGAACAAAAAGAATTATTGGAGAAATTTAGAGAAATTGAAAATGAAAAATCTAACCCAAGTATTAAAAAATTCTTTCAAAAGGCCAAAAGTTTTTGGAAAAACTAGCCAATAGTGCTAATCTAGATCCTCATAATGGGTAAAATTAATCTAGCCATAACTGGATGCATGGGAAGAATGGGTCAACAACTCATTAAATCTGCTGTCAAAGACAAGTCTACTAAATTAGTTGCTCTCACAGAAAATAGGTCCATAAATAAAAAAATAAACGGAATTTACCCTGAATTAAATACTGAAAAAGCTTTTGGTAAAGCGAATGTAATCATAGATTTCACAGTACCGAAATGTACATTTGAAGTTTTAAAGATAGCTACAAAGTTAAAAAAGAAAGTAGTTATAGGAACAACAGGTTTTACAAAAAAAGAGGAGAATATAATTAAGAAGTTTTCTAAAAAAATCCCAATTTTAAAAGCTGGAAACATGAGTCTCGGAATTAATTTACTCATGTACTTAACTGAGATCACATCGGCATCACTTGGTAATAATTATCTAAGTAAAGTTTTTGAAATACATCACAAGCATAAAAAAGATCATCCTTCTGGAACAGCTCTAATGCTTGGAAAAGGTATTGCTATTGGGAAAAATAAAGACTTTTATAAATTGATGGGTAAAAAATATTTAAATAAGAAAAGGTTTCCGTACGGAAAAAAAATTAATTTTAATTCAATTAGAAGAGGTGAGATTATAGGTGAGCATGAAGTTACTTTTTCAAGTGGAAAAGAAATTATAACACTAAACCATGAAGCTTTCGATAGAGCTTTATATTCTGAAGGAGCAATTACTGCTGCAAAATGGCTAACTAATAAAAAACCTGGACTTTATTCAATGAGAAATCTTCTGAATTTTAAATAATGAATGAAGATCAAAGAGCCAAAATAGTTCTAAAAATACTCAGTAAAACTTATCCAACAACACCTATACCATTAAAACATAGAAATATATTTACACTATTAATATCTGTTCTTCTTTCAGCTCAATGCACAGATGTGAATGTTAACAATGTTACAAAAGATATTTATCCAAAATATAATAAACCAGAGCATTTCGTTAAACTTGGAAGAAAAAAGATAGAAAAATTAATAAGAAGTATTGGAATTTTTAGAATTAAAGCAAAGAGCGTTTATAATTTATCAAAAACTTTAGTTGAAAAATATAACGGCAAAGTTCCTAGGACCTTTGAAGAATTAGAAGAATTACCTGGAGTTGGACATAAAACAGCAAGTGTAGTTATGTCACAAGGTTTTGGGTATCCTGCATTTCCGATAGATACTCACATACATAGACTTGCTCAACGATGGGGTTTAACTAATGGAAAAAATGTTGTTCAAACAGAAGAAGATTTAAAGCGTTTATTCCCAAAAAAATATTGGAATAAACTTCATCTTCAGATAATTTATTACGGGAGAGAACATTGTAAAGCAAGAGAATGTTATGGTATTTCTTGTAAAATTTGCACTAGTTGTTATCCTAATAGAAGAAAACCAATTAAAACAAAAAAAGCTTAATATGAAAATTTTAGGAATAGGAAATGCAATCGTAGATGTAATATGTAAAGTTGATGAAAACTTTATCAATCAAAACAACTTAACAAAAGGAACGATGAAGCTTATTTTTGATGATAAGGAATTCCAATCCATGCTTTCAAATCTTAATATTGAAAAAACCATATCTGGAGGTTCGGTTGCTAATTCTATCGTAGGACTTTCTCAGCTAGGAAATAGAGTTGGTTTTATTGGTAAAGTAAGTGATGACGAACTGGGTGGCAAATATGAAGATGGATTAAAATCAGAAAAAGTTGAATATTTTTATAAAAAGAAGAAAGAGGAATTGCCAACTGGAACCTGCTTAATTTTAATAACTCCGGATTCGGAAAGGACAATGTGTACATTTTTAGGTACTGCAGGAAAAATTAATGAAAATGATGTTGATGCTAATGTAATCAAAAAATCTCAAATAATATTTTTAGAAGGTTATTTATGGGATGAAGGTGAACCCAAAAAGGCATTTGAAAAAGCCATCAACAATGCAAGTAAAGTTGCTATGTCCCTATCGGATCAATTTTGTGTGGATAGGCATAAAACTCATTTTTTAGATTTAGTCAAAAATAAATTAGACATAACTTTCGCAAATGAACAAGAAATGATGGCATTGATAGATACAAATAATTTTAATGATGTTGTGAATTTTGCAAAAAGTTTAAAAAAATTAATAGTAATAACTCGAGGAGAAAAAGGCGCTATATCTATTTTAGGAGATGAAATGTTTGAAAATAGTGTTGAAAAAAATTTAGATATAAAAGATCTCACTGGTGCAGGCGATTTGTTTGCCGCAGGGTTTTTACATGGACATATAAATAATTTGAGTTTTTTGGAATGTTTGGAAAAAGGAAAAGAAATGTCCTCTAAAGTTATTCAGCAAATAGGAGCGAGACTCTGAATGACATTATCAAAAAATATCTTTAAATATTTTCCGCAACCAGTATTTCATTATCAATTACAAGATTATAAAAAACATAATAAAGAATTATCAGAATATATATATGATCTTCATGAAAAGGATCCGGACGGTGTAGCAAGATCAAACCAAGGAGGATGGCATTCAAAACCATTTAACCTAAAAGACAAAGAAGCTGCACCATTTAAATTTTTTATTGCAATTCAAATGTATGTTGCTGACACATTTAAAGAGTATGGATGGCGATATGTGCCTGGAAAAGTAAATCTTACTGAAATGTGGGCTATTATTAACAAAAAAAATAATTTTAACATTGAACATACGCATCCAAACAATTATTTAAGTGCTGCTTATTATGTAAAAGCACCAGAAAATTGCGGCTCATTTAAAGTAACTAATCCAAATTTAATTTCTAGAGAGAGAATTACAGCAAGTGAAAAATGGACTGAATTTAATCAGAATATTGCACAAATAAAGCCAAACGAAGGAGATTTGCTACTTTTTCCAGCATATCTTCCTCACTCTGTTGGAATAAATAATTCACATGAAGATAGAGTGGTAATTAGCTTTAACATAGATATTTTAAAATAAGATTACTTTTTTTTTCTTTTAAAACTACCTTTTCCTTTTTTTGGTTTCATAACTTTTTGTTTATACTTTTTTGAAAATAAATCTTTGGCTATAAAATTTTTTTTTTTCAAGATATTTTGTAACCTTTGCTTAAACTTTTGATAAAACTTGTATCATTAAATATTTTTTTAATTTTTTTTCGAAGTCTGTAGATGTGTGTTTCAACGGTATGAGTATCTAGTTGAGACTTATGTCCCCAGACATTCTTTTGAAGTTGCTGAATGGATGTAGAATTTTTTGAATTTTTTATAAAATTAATTATTTTTGCTTCTTTTTCTGTAAGTTTTAAATACTTGTCATCTTTGAACATTTTTCTTGAATTGAAGTTAATTGTATAAAATCCAATTTTTACGTCTTTTTGAAATTTAATTTTTTGTTTTAAAAAATTGATATTTATAAAATCTAACAATTTATTAATCTCAATAGGTAAATTTTCTAACTTAACTATATTGTTATTCTTTAAATTTTCACCAGAAATAATTAATATATTTGGATCAAAATCTTCACTACTAAAATTATCATCAGAGAGGAATTTGATCTTAAATCCAAGTATATACTTTAACTCGTTCAAAATATCATATAAAATTTTGTCTTTATGAATTAGTAAAAATTGCTTGCTCATATTTATACGATCATGACGATAATATTAAAAAATCAATATACACTTTTGTATAAAGAATTTACATTTAAATGTTGTATTGGAAAATATGGATTAACGAAAAATAAAGTTGAAGGTGATAAAAAAACCCCAAAAGGTTTATACAGTTTGGGAAGTTTATTTTATAGATCAGATAAAGTAGATAAACCTGAAACCATTTTAGATTGTATTAAAATAAAAAAAAACATGGGATGGTGTAATGATGTTAAGAATAAAGCTATGTATAACAAACTAGTCAAAATAAATAATAAGACTAAATGTGAAGTATTAAGTAGGCATGATTATAAATATGACTATTTGATACCAATAAAATATAATTGGAATAAACCCAAAATTCCAAATGGGAGTGCAATATTTATCCATTTAACAAAGGATTATAAACCAACAGCTGGGTGTATAGCTTTATCAAAAAAAGATTTTTTAATATTAGCTAAATTAATAAAAAAAAAAACTAAGATAAAAATTTGTTAAACTCTTCTTCCAAAAATACTTGATCCAATTCTTAGGTAAGTTGCTCCATAATCTAAAGCATCTAAATAATCTGATGACATGCCCATACTTAATTCCTTAAGTTTTAAATTATTTTGTAATTTTTTCATTCTTTCAAAGTAACTTGAACTTTTTTTATCGAAAGGAGGTATGCACATCAATCCTATAATATTTAAATCAAGTTCTTTACAATAGTTATAAAATTCAAACAAATCGACTTCGTTGATACCTGATTTTTGTTCTTCATTCCCAATATTAACCTGAATAAATAAACCTAGATTTTTGTTTTCTTTTTTTTGGCACTCAGCAATTTTTCTTGCCAACTTTTCATTGTCCAATGAATGAATATAATCAAATAGTTTAACAGCAAACTTTGCTTTGTTTGATTGCAACCTACCAATCAAATGTAATTTCAGATTTTTTTTTTTCTTTTTAATTTCAGACCACTTATCAATTGCTTCTTGTACCTTATTTTCTCCAAAATGATCATGACCATAATCAATTAAATAGTTTATATGATCAAGTTTAAATGTTTTAGATACCGCTATAACATTTGGCTTTTGGCTTAAATTATTCTCTACAATTTTTTGCTTAACTTCTTTCTGAATATTCTGTAAATTTTTAATTGTCGAATGCATAAATTAAATTTTAAAAAATATTATTTTTTAAATAAGTTTAAAAAAAATAATATTGATAATTTGGATAATAATACATCAATAATTTATAGAAACTATGAAAAAGAAAATTATTTAAGTAATCTAATTAAGCTAAAAAATTATTGCAAAAAAAAAAGGATAAAGCTTTATTTGTCAAATAATTTTAAGCTAGCATTAAAACTAGGTTTGGATGGTGCATACATACCATCATATAATTCTGAACTAAGTCATCTATACTATAATTATAAAAAAAATTTTAGCTTAATAGGATCTGCTCATAATTTAAAAGAAATAAGATTCAAAGAGTTACAGAAGGTAAATAAAATTGTATTGTCCTCTGTGTTTAAAAAAAACAAAAATTACCTTGGGTTTTATAAATTTAATCTAAAAAGTAAATTTACATCAAAAGAAGTTATTGCACTTGGGGGTATAACAAAAAACAATCTTAAACGATTGGAACTAATAAATTGTTCTAGCTTTGCTGGAATTAGTTATTTTGAATAAAAAAAAGGCCCTATTTCTAGGGCCTTTTAAATTGTTTATAATTTCAAATTAGAAATTGAAACCTAAAGCTACGTTATAAGCACTTCTGTCATTAGTTTGTACGTTGTTAATGTTATTAACATCGTGAACTGAAGCACCTATGCTCAATGATCCCATTGTGTAAGAAACAGATAAAGCTGACGCTTCTTGGTCAGTTCCACTTGTTACTTCTGAGTCTTGAGCACCGTAAGAAACTGCTAAATCATCATTAACTTGGTAAGAAATACCGAAGCTAGTTGACTCATAGTCATTTCCAGTCTCATTGTCTTTTTCTGATTGTTGTAAACCAACTGTGATTGAACCAATTGCATATGTAGCAAACATTGTGCTCTCATCACTTTTTGTGTTAAGAGTTTGTTCAACATCACCTTGACCATAACCGATAGTTAAACCTTCCATACCAGTGTAAGTCACACCAAAATCAGTGTATGATTTTGCTGATACTCCACCAGCTGATTGTAAATAACCAACTGTTAGGTTAATACCTGAGTCGTGGCTGTAATTGTATGTAAACATGTTGTTTCCAGCATGACCACCGATTAACTGTGCTTCTGCACCAGTTACTATATCCCATGGCTCTTCGTGAGCTGTTGGCATAACGTCATCGTTAGCATCTAAGAAACCACTTCCACCGTGACCAGCAAATACTAATGAACCAGCATCGCCTAAATCAAAAGTGATTGAGTGTGAATCTAATTGGTTTGTTCCATCAGCAGCATCACCATCTAGCTCAACGCTATATGTAACACCAATATCATTTACATCTCCTGAAGCAGAAAAAGTAACAGAGTCACCCATTGTCCATCCTGCACCAGTTACTGCATGCTCATCACCACCTGAGTACGACATACCCGCACTACCAGATACTGACATTTCAGCTGCTGAAACTGATCCAGCAACTAGGGAACCAGCTAATGCTGTTAACCCAATTTTTCTTAGTTTGTCCATATTAAGAACTCCTTTTATTATAGTTTAATATTAAACAGGGCTTTTTTATCAAAAAAGCAAAAAAACGCTTAAAATATTGATATTATTTGAAATTTAAAAAAAAAGTGTTGCAAATTTACATCATTTAAAAATGTTGAATTTACTGCTTTTTTTAACATTTTTATAAATTTGTTGTTATAAAATTAATAAATATTCTAAAAACAGTCTAATATTAATTATGAAAATACAAATCATAACTCTAATTACGATTTGCTTGCTTTTAAATAATTGCACAGGCGCAGATGCTAGGAAAATTTCTCCAGATCCTAAAGAAAGAGTAAAAAAAAATATTGAAGAAGGAAGAGGTTTCCGACTAATGGGATCACAGAAAAAAGGGTCTGGTGAATTTGATTTTGCTAGCTCTAATGAACTCTGGAGAGCTTCGTTAGACACATTAGAATTTATGCCACTAGCGCTTGCTAATTATGGTGGAGGTTTAATTGTAACTGATTGGTATAGTGATAATGAAAATAATGAGTCAGTTAAAATCTCTATAAGATTTTTAAGTAATGATATTAGAGCTGATGCACTTAATATTAAGGTTTTTTACAAAAAATGTTCAATCCAACAAACATGTAAAATCTCAGATAGATCAGAAACATTATCTGCGGAGTTAACAAAAAAAATATTAACAAAAGCTGCAGTTTACGAAAAAGAAAACAAGTCAAAAAATAAAAAAAAATATATTAATAAGAAACTCGAAAATTAATAGTAAAATCTTAAATTGTGGAAAGATATAATTTTAAAAATATAGAAGAGAAATGGCAAAATAAGTGGGAGGTAAATAAAGAATTTTCTTCTCAAATAGATAAAAGTAAAAAAAAATTTTACTGCCTAGAAATGTTTCCTTACCCTTCTGGGAAAATACATATGGGTCATGTTCGAAACTATACTATTGGAGATGTTTTATCACGATACAAATCCTTAAAAGGTTTTAATGTTTTGCATCCTATGGGATGGGATGCATTTGGTATGCCTGCAGAAAATGCTGCAAGAGAAAATAAATTAGATCCAAAAAATTGGACTAATAAAAATATTGAGACTATGAAAAATCAACTAAAAAAATTAGGCTTGTCAATAGATTGGGATCGAGAAATCTCAACTTGCTCAGAGGAATATTATAAACACCAGCAAATGTTCTTTCTGGAACTTTTGGAAAAGAAATTAGTATATAGAAAAGAAAACTATGTAAATTGGGATCCGGTTGATGAAACAGTTTTAGCAAATGAGCAAGTAATTGATGGTAAAGGTTGGAGATCTGGAGCTATTGTAGAAAGAAAAAAATTAAATCAATGGTTTTTTAATATATCAAAATTTTCTCAAGATTTGCTAGATGGCTTAGAAGAGCTTGATAAGTGGCCAAACAAAGTCAAAACAATGCAAAAAAATTGGATAGGTAAATCTTTTGGGTGCGAAATCGACTTTAAAATTACTGGGGATTTACCTGTTAAAAATATCAAATGTTTTACAACAAGACCAGACACTTTGTTTGGATTTTCATTTTTAGCTTTATCAGTAGATCATGAAATATCCAGATTTTACAAAGATAATAAAGAGTTTTTGAAATTTAAAGAAGATTGTTCTAAAACAGGAACAACTGAGGAAGCTATAGCAGTAGGTGAAAAAATTGGATTTAAGACTAACTTAAAAGCTATCAATCCAATAAATACTGAACAAGAAGTCCCGGTATATTTTGCTAATTTTGTTTTAATGGATTATGGTTTTGGAGCAGTATTTGGTTGTCCAGCGCATGATCAAAGAGATTTTGAATTTGCAAAAAAATACAATTTAGAAATAAAAACAGTTGTAAGACCACATGATCAAAATGAAAAATTTGAAGTTGCAAATGAAGCTTACCCTGGACCAGGAATTTTAATAAATTCGAACTTTCTAAATGGATTAAAGGCTCCAGAAGACTCTGTAACTGAAACAATCAAATATTTGGAAAATAAAAAACTTGGAAAAAAACAAATTAACTACAGACTAAAAGATTGGGGTGTGTCCCGGCAAAGATACTGGGGTTGTCCAATTCCAATAGCTTATGATAAGTTTGGTAACGCTCATCCAATTCCAAAATCTATGTTACCTGTAAAGCTACCAGAAAATATTGACTTAAGTGTAAGAGGTAATCCTTTAGATTGTCATTCTGATTGGAGAGAAATTAAGATAAATGGAGAAAAAATGACAAGAGAGACAGATACTCTTGATACATTTGTATGCTCTTCTTGGTACTATCTAAGATTTTGTTCACCAAATAATAATAAATATGGTTTTAGCAAGGAAGAAATTGATTATTGGATGCCTGTCGATCAATATATTGGAGGTGTAGAACATGCAATATTACACTTATTATATTCTAGATTTTTTATGAGAGCGATTGAATTTAAAAATGAAAATTTTAACATAAAAGAACCTTTTGAAAGTTTATTTACTCAAGGAATGGTATGCCATGAAACATATAAGGACAATGATAACAATTGGTTAAGTCCCGACGAAGTCGAAAAAATTAATAATAAATTTTTTGTAAAAAATAAACCTAATCAAAAAGTAAAAGTAGGTCCATCAGAGTCAATGTCTAAATCAAAAAAAAATGTTGTTGATCCAGAGTTTATTATTGAGAATTATGGTGCAGATGCCGTTAGATTGTTTATACTTTCTGATAGTCCGCCTGAGAAGGATGTGCAATGGTCAGAACAAGGTATGGTATCTTCTTACAAATTTATTCAGAAACTTTGGGTAATGCACTGCGCAATTAAAGATAAAATTAAAAAAGAACAAGAAGAAGTTGTTGACAAAGAAATTGAAAAATTTGTCAACCAAATGATTTCAAAAATTACGTATAACCTTGAAAAATTTAATTATAACGTAATAATCGCAAATATGTACGCAACATATAATTTTTTATCTAATTTTATAAACTTGAAAAGAAATATAAAAAATTTGAAATGCAACTATGAGAAAATTTTGATTTGTTTTAGTCCAATTATTCCACATTTTTCAAATGAATGCCTTGTTGAGCTTAGTTATAAAAAAGAAATCACTTGGCCTGATTTTGACAAATCAGCTTTAAGTGATGAAAATATTAAATTTGTCATACAAATTAACGGTAAGAAAAGATCTCTATTTAATGTTAAAAAAAACATCAAAGAAAAAGATATTTTAGAAATGGTCAAAAAAGATAATAATTTAAATAAATATTTAGATAACAAAGATATAAAAAAAATAATATTTGTAGAAAATAGACTTATAAATATTTTAACTAATGAATAGATCTTTAATAATAATTTTAGCTTTTGTGATACTCACAGCGTGTTCGTATGAACCAATTTTATTAAATAAAGGTATTAATTTTACAATTGATAAAATTGAAACAAGTGGTGATAACAAGATTAATGAATTAATACAAAATAATCTAAATAATCAGAATAGAGGAGATAAGAAGTATAATTTATTTCTTAATACAACTAAAAAAAAAGTAATTATCTCGTCAGATGCTAAAGGGGATCCTCAAATATATAAATTAATAATTAGCACAGACTATATTGTTGAACAAAAAAATAATATTATAATAGAAGATAATATCTTTGAAGAAAATACTTACAATAATGTTAGTGATAAATTTGAATTATTAAAAAATGAAGAAAATATTCTAAAAACTACTGCTCAAAAAATTGCAGACGAAATTACTATTTCAATTATATCAAGTATAAAATGATAATTAAAAGTTATGAACTAAAGCTTGAGAAAATCGAAAAATTTAATTTTTTCCTTTTATATGGCAAGAATGAAGGTTTCCAAAATGAAGTGGTTAAAGAAAAATTTATAAATAACTTTAAAGGTCAAATAATTAAATATGAAGAAAACGAATTTATAAATAATTTTGACAATACCTTATCTGAATTATTAAATTTGACACTTTTTGGTGATAAGAAATTATTAATTATTTCAAGAGTTAGTGATAAAATTTTTAAATATATTGGAATACTTTTAGATAAAGTTATAAAAGATACGAAAATAATATTAAAAACTGGTATACTTGAGAAAAAATCTAAATTAAGAAATCTTTTTGAAAAAAACAAAGATTTAGTAATAACTCCATTTTATCAAGATGATATAAGAAGTTTAATGCCTATAATAAGTGAGTTTTTGAACAAAAATAAAATAAAATTATCTAGAGAGTCTATTAATTTGCTTATTGATAGATCATCTGGAGATAGAAATAATTTAAAAATTGAGCTGGATAAGATATTTTATTACTCATTATCAAATAAAAAGATTGATTTTATAAATGTGGAAAAACTCACAAACCTATCAGAAAATTATGCTGTTGGTGAACTAGCTGATCATTATTTATCTAAAAATACAAGAAAAGTAGCTCAAATTTTAAATGAAAATAATTACTCAGATGATGATTGTATACTAATAATTAGGACAATTTTAAGTAAATCAAAAAGATTATTAGGAATAATTGAGAATTATAATGATAAAAATAATATAGACGAGGCGATATCAATAGCAAAACCACCAGTATTTTGGAAAGATAAAGAGTATATAAAAAAGCAAGTTGCCAACTGGAGAGAGGATGATTTGAAAAAAAAAATTTACGAAATAAACGAAATTGAATATTTGATTAAAACAAATTCCAAAAATACTTTAAATTTAGTCTCTGATTTTATCGTTAATTATTAATAATTACTTTTAATTATATTAATTAATCTATCTAACTGGTCTAAGCCTTTATATTCAAATGTTAGTGATCCAGTATTGTCTTTTTTATTTTTTAAAATAACTCTCATACCTATTTTGTTGGTCAATTGTTCTTCGGTATCTACTACATTTGCATCTTTTACTATGAGATCTTTTTTACCAGAATTCTTAAGAATTCTTATCAGACTTTCAGTTTGCCTAACTGATAGCTTTTTTTTAATAATTTTTTCTGCTAATAAAACAGCATTATCTAATCCAATAAGTATTTTTGCATGTCCTTGCGAAATTTTTTCGTGTCTTATCATATCTATTATTTTTTCTGGCAATGAGAGCAATCTTAAAGAATTAGATATATACGACCTACTTTTTCCGATAAACGTTGAGACTTGTTCTTGATCATAACCAAAATTTTCAATAAGATTTTTATAGCTTTCTGCTTCTTCTACAGGATTTAAATCTTTTCTCTGGACGTTCTCTATTATTGCCAACTCTAGTGATTTTAAATTATCAGCTTCTATAACTACAACTGGTACTTCATGGATGCCTGCGGACTGAGCTGCTTGCCATCTTCTCTCTCCAGCAATTAGCTCAAATTTATTATCTTGATCATCTGATTTTCTAACTATCAGTGGTTGAATTATTCCTCTCTCCTTGATTGAGTTTGTTAATTCATAAAGAGCTTCTTTTTCGAATAATTTTCTTGGTTGATTTTTATTTGGGATAATTGAACTTATAGAAATTTTGTCATTTGAAGTTTTAATATCACCATCTCCTATTAATGATGAAAGCCCTCTCCCTAAGCCCTTCTTACTTTTGAAAGGATTTATCATGCTGCACTCTCCACTTGTTTATCTTGTTCTAAGAATTCCTCTGTAAATTTAAAGTAAGCTTTACTGCCTGGACATATCTTATCATATAGCAAGACTGGGATCCCATGTGACGGGGCTTCTGATAATCTAACATTTCTTGGTACAGCAGTTGAGTAAACTTTATCTTTAAAATAGTTTCTTGCTTCCTGTTCAACTTGTCCAGAGAGTTTATTTCTTTTATCGAACATGGTAAGGAGGATACCTCTTATCTCTAAGGATGGGTTCAAATTAGATTTTATTCTTTCAATCGTTTTCATAAGTTGAGTAAGTCCTTCCAAAGCAAAAAATTCTGTTTGGAGAGGCACAACTAGAGCATCTGAGGCTACCAGTGCCATAATTGTGAGTAAGCTTAGTGATGGGGGACAATCTATAAGTATATAATCATAAGATGCTCTAGAATCATTTAAAATAGCACCTAATTCATCTTTTAATTTAAAGGCTCTACGGCTATCACCTGCTGTTTCAACCTCAAGACCAGACAAATCTACATTTGAGGTTACTAAATTTAGGTTTGCAAAATTAGTTGACTGTATAACCTCTGATATTTTCTTATTTCCATTTAGAACATTGTATATTGTATTATCAGAATTTATAGTATTCAACAATCCAAGACCTGTTGTGGCATTACCCTGTGGATCAAGATCAATTACTAAAATATTTTTACCTTTCATTGATAATCCTGCCGCAAGATTAATTACAGTAGTGGTCTTTCCAACTCCTCCTTTCTGATTTATGACTGAAATAATTTTTTTATCCATTTTTTTATTGAATTTTTGTTGTTCGTATCAAATTTTTTTCGTTCAAAAATTTTTTGGACTTCAAAAAACTTTTTATTTGAAAATAATTTATCCTAAGCATTTTTTTTTTTTAAATTTGAAATTTTTACAATCATTGACTCCTGACTTGTTAAACTTTTTTTTTCTTCATAATCAAATTCCCAAGATTTGAGTGCATCATTTAAAATTTTTTTTCCACTTTTTCCTAAAAATATAATTATATACTTAAAATTTTTAAAATTATTTTTAGCAATCTGAAAAATTATCGGCAAAGGTTTGAAAGCACGGGAGACAATTACATCAGTTTTTAAATTTCTTTCATTAAAAATATTTTTTTGGTGAATTTCTGAATTTAAATTAAATTTCTTTGTCATTTCTTTTAAGAAAATACTCTTATGATAGCTTTTTTCGTAAATAATTAGCTTAAATACTGGTTTTTTTCTTTTCATTAAAATACTTAAAACTATACCAGGCAAACCAGCACCAGAGCCTAAATCAGTGCATATTTTAATATCTTTTTTATCAATAAATTCAATGGTTTGTGCACTATCTTCAATATGCCTGTGTTTTATTGATTTTTCTGTCGATTTACTAATTAAGTTAATACTTTTATTTTTAAAAATGATAAATTTTGTATAGTCTTCAAGATCTTTTAGTGTTTCACGTGAAACATTTAAATTAATTAATTTTTCAATTTTATAAATATTCGAATCAATCAAGCTATATGCTTAATAGACTTTCTTTTGAGATGAGACAACAAAATATATACTGCTGCTGGTGTAATACCGTCAATTCGCAATGCCTGACCCATTGTTTTAGGCTTTATTTTCTTAAATTTAGATTTTACCTCGTTAGATAGCCCTGAAAAACTGTCATAATTCAAATTTTCAGGTATCAATAAATTTTCATCTTTTTTAAATGCTAATATATCAGCTTTTTGCTTCTTTAAATAACCTTTATAATGTGAGTTTATTTCCAATTGCTCGTCTATTTCACGTGAAACATAGTTGATTTCTGGCCATATTTCTCTAATTTTACTCATATTTACTGATTTTTGCCCTAATATTTGATTTGCAGATCTACTAACACCGTCTTTTGCGATATTTACTCCAAATTTATCTATTTTTGATGGTGTTATCATCAATTTATCCATTTTAGACTGTATTTTTAATAATTCTCTATATTTCTCTTTATATACTCTTTCTCTTTCATCCAAAACTAATCCTATATCTATACCTTTCTGGGTTAATCTTACATCAGCATTATCTGACCTTAGAGATAGTCTGTACTCAGCTCTTGATGTAAACATTCTATATGGTTCAGCAACACCTTTGGTTACAAGATCATCTATCATAACTCCAATATAGGCCTCTGACCGATCTAAAATAAATGGTTCCTTTTTTTTAAAAGCCAGAGCTGCATTTGTTCCAGCGATTAATCCCTGCGCTGCAGCCTCTTCATATCCAGTAGTGCCATTAATCTGGCCTGCTAAATAGAGATTTTTTATTTTTTTTGTCTCTAAAGTTAAAAAAAGCTCCCTAGGATCTACAAAATCATATTCAATGGCATATCCTGGTCTTAGAATCTTAACGTTTTCTAAACCATTGATTTTACTACATATTTCTAGCTGAACTTCCTCTGGTAATGAGGTGGATATTCCATTTGGATAAATTGTATGGTCATTTAATCCTTCTGGTTCTAAAAAAATTTGATGTCTTTGCTTATCTGCAAATTTTTTTACTTTATCTTCGATTGATGGACAATATCTTGGTCCCACTCCTTTTATACTTCCAGAATACATGGCGCTTCGCTTTAAATTTTTAGAAATAATTTTATGAACAGCTTCATTTGTATATGTCATACGACATGAAATTTGTTTGTTTAGGTTTTTTTTTGTGAGAAAAGAAAAAAAGTACGGATCATCATCCGCAAACTGTTCCTCTAAATTTTGAAAATTTATTGTACGAGCGTCCAGCCTTGGAGGAGTTCCAGTTTTTAGTCTACCTATTTTAAATTTATACTTTTCCAATTGTTCGCTTAAACCCGTTGAGGGCTTCTCATCAAATCTTCCAGCGGGTGTTTTTTCATCACCGATATGGATTAGACCATTTAAGAAAGTGCCTGTTGTAAGAATTAACTTAGATGATTTAATCAATTTACCTGACTGTGTAATAAACCCGATTATGTCATTATTTCTAAATTTAAACTCTATTACAGGATCAGAAAAAATGCTTAAATTACAATAGTTTACAAGTTTTTCTTGCATATATTTTTTGTATAATGATCTATCACTTTGTGTTCTAGGTCCTCTTACAGCTGGGCCTCTACTTCTATTTAGTAATCTAAATTGAATACCTGATTTATCTGCCACTTGTCCCATAACGCCATCTAGTGCATCTATTTCTCTAACTAGATGTCCTTTGCCCAATCCTCCAATTGCTGGATTGCAAGACATCTCTCCTATTGTATCAAATCTGTGAGTGAATAAGGCAGTGTCAACGCCTAATCTAGCAGAAGCAGCTGCTGCTTCACAACCTGCATGGCCGCCTCCTATAACTACAACATCAAAATTATATTCATTTTTCATAGTTGTAATTTATTATCGATCTTAAAATTTACAAGAAAACACTCAAATTTGTCTAAAAAGATATATATACCAATGATTATTTACCTATACAAAAATCGTTAAAAATCGATCCTAATATTTCTTCAACGTCAACATTTCCCACAATCATACCCAGGGATCTAGTAGCTAATCTTAAATCTTCAGCGGCTTTGTCAAAATCCTCAATTGAATTTTTTTTCTCGAAATTGTTTAAATGCTCAACACATTTTTCAAGATTTGTTCTATGTCTTTGTCTTGTAATAAAAACATCTTCATGAGAAATAAACTTATTTGTTAGATTTTTTTTTATCAGCTTAATAAGTTTGTCCAAATTTTTTTCTTGTTTTATTGAGATTTTAACTGTCTCATATTTTTCAATTTCATTGTTATTATGATCGAAGCCAAGATCTATTTTATTGATAACTAAAATTGATTTTTTTGATCCAAAATTGCTTAAAAATTCAGTAAAATCAATACTTTTCGGCTCAATCACAATTAAGATTAAATCAGCATTTTCGGCTTTCTCTAGTGCTAATTTTATACCCTTTCTTTCTATATCATCTTTCGACTCTCTAATTCCAGCCGTGTCAGATAAAACAACAGGTAGACCATCTATGTTTAAATGTGCTTCTATCACGTCTCTTGTCGTTCCTGCTATTTCTGAAACAATAGCCACATCTCTTTGGGATAAATAATTTAACAGAGAGGATTTACCTGCATTTGCAGGACCAACAATTGCAATTTTAAAACCTTCTCTAATTCTTTCTCCGACTTTTTGATCATTTAGTATTTTTTGTATTTCTTGTTTAATGTTTTTAGTTTCTGAGTTTATATTTTTTAAAATAGTGCTAGGTAAATCGTCTTCAGGAAAATCAATCTTAGCTTCTATGTTTGATAATATTTTCAATAATCTCTTTCTTAAAAAATTGAATTTATCTGAGCTTTTTCCAGTCATAATTTTCATTGCTTGCTTCCTTTGAATCTCGGTTTCTGATGATATTAGGTCTGAAATGCTTTCGGCCTTTAATAAATTTATTTTACCATTTTGAAATGCAATCTTTGTAAATTCTCCTGGTTCAGCTAATCTGCAACCATCAACTTTTGAAATTGTAGAGTGTATTGCATCTACCACCGCTTTACTGCCATGCACATGAAATTCCGCCATATCTTCACCTGTGTAGCTACTAGGCCCAGGAAACCATATTAAAATTCCCTCATCTATAAGGTCATTATCCTCAATTTTATTGAATTTTCTTCTTGTCGCTACTCTAGGTTCTGGTAATCCTTTTTTAGTTAATTCTGATATAATTTTTCTTGTATTTGGACCAGAAACTCTAACCACTGAAATACCAGCTAATCCTGGACCTGAAGAAAGGGCATATATTGTCATTAGAACAATTATAGCTAGTATTGAATTTAAATATATAAATTTTTCTATGATTGTTTGGATCGCATCTTATCCTAAATGTGGAAATACATGGGTAAGATCTTTTTTGTCAGCTTATTATTATTCTTCTAACGGTAGCTTTGAATTTGAGCTATTGAAAAATATTAAACAATTTCCCACTAGAGAATTTTTTGGGAGAAAATTAAATACAGTAGAAGAGGCAGCAGAAAACTGGCTTTTGCCACAAAAAATGATCAAGGAGAGAAAAAAAATATTATTTTTAAAAACTCACAATGTTTATGGAGCCTACAAAGGAAAAAGTTTTACAACTCCAGAATATACTTTAGGAGCAATTAACATTGTGAGGGATCCTAGAAACGTTCTTACATCCTTGATGAATCATTATTCATTAGATGAGAATGGTGCACTGAATATGATAAAGAGTTTATACAGAAATTTAAGAGATGAAAATGACAACGATGATTTTTCAAATTATTCATTTATTAGTTCGTGGTCTAATAATTATAAATCTTGGAAGACGGCAAAAAATATAAATAAAATTTTAATAAAATACGAAGATCTGCAAGATGATACTGAAAATACATTTACAAAAATTATTGAATTTACAAATAAATTATTAAAAAATAATGAAGTAATAAATTTCGAAAAATTAAAAAAATCAATCCAAACAACAAATTTTAATTTACTTAAAAAAAAGGAGAAAAGTGATGGATTTATTGAAGGAGTTTATTCAAAAAAAGATAGAGCAAAAAAAAATTTTTTCAATTTAGGAAAAGATAATAATTATAAAAAGTTACTTAAATCAGAAACAATTAAAGAAATAGAAAAGACATTTTATGATGAAATGAAAGAATTGGATTATTTGGATTGAAATTTATTAGAAAATAATTTATTGCAATTTCTCATCCAAACATTCTAATAAGGTATTTTCAAAGGATTGAGTAAATGATTTAACATCGAATAATTTAGAATTAAGTAAATTTTCATAAATTTTTTTTTTGATTTTTTGAAGATCATTAAAATTGTTTGATAAATTTATTGCTTTCAAAACATAATCATCTGGACTCTTAGAAATTAATTCTTCAATACCTAAATTTTTTAAAATACTGAATCCATTTCTAGATAAAAAATTATCTCCTCTAAGTGTTAGCACTGGCACGGTTTGCCAAAGCGCCTCGAAGGTTGTGGTAACACCATTATAAGGGAAAGTATCCAAAGCAAGATCTATTTGGTCATACATTTTTAAATGATCTATAAAAGTTTTTGATTTTTTTAAAATTGTAATTTGTTTTTCAATCCCTCTCTCTTTAAATTTTGATAATAAGTGGTTGGGGTAATATTCCACTGAGGATTTCAAATAAATTCTAAACCTCTTTGAACTTTTTAATATTTTTTCCCAACAATTGAGAGTTTCATTACTAATTTTATTAAAATTGTTAAATGATCCAAAAGTAAATTTACCAGTATTTTTAACAGGTAAATCCATGAGCTTTCTTTCTATTGGCAGTCCTGAATGACTATTCCATATGTATGATAATTTTTTTACTTTTTCTGAATAATATTTTTCCTCATCATCTTGAATAAGATGTGGATCAGCAAATATAAAATCCATATTTTTTAATCCTGATGTATTGCAATATCCAAGCCAATTTATTTGTATAGGTGCTATTCTATTCTTAAATAGTGTTGGTCTATTTTCTCCCGTCATACCCATAATATCAAATATTATGTCAATTTTTTTTGATCTTATTAAATTAATAGCATCCAAATCTTCCAAATTATTAATTGAAAACCATTCATCAAAGTTTTCTCGTAGTTCCAAATTTGTAAAGTTTACTTCTTTCCAGTTTCCTATTGCAATTAGCTTAAATTTTTCTTTATCTAAATTCTTAAGCAATCCTTTTAAGAAGAAATTGACTGAATGATTTTTATTTAAATCTGCAGATAAAAAACCAATATTGATTTTTCTTTCTTTTATATTTTTATCTATTTTGAGATAAGGTAATTTAAATGAAGGCAATACGTCGCTAAATTTTTTTGCCAGATTGTAGTGATCCTCCTGTGTTTTTGAATTACTTAAAAAATTATTATTATACAAATATGAGCTCCATATTTTTACAGATTTACTTTTATTTTTAATTATTAATTCAAGAACTTTTTTTCTTTCTGTCGTATTATGTTGAAATTGGTAAAATCGCTGTATAGCCTCCAGTAATCTTTCATTTTCACCAAAATTGCTCTTTGCTGATTTAATGTACTCGAAAATTTTATCAAAATTATTTAAATCAGTTGCAACATTTATGTAGTTTATTATTGCATTTAATCCATTTTCTGTTTTGTTGTCTTTAAGGTAAGCTTCTTCGAAGTTCAAAAGTGCATTCTCTCTATCGTGTTTTTCTAAGTTATTTCTTTTTAATCTGGCAGCTCCTAAAATATTTAGGTATAATGAGTTTTTGTCTTTAGTATTTTCGATCTCGATTATTACTTTATCATATTGTTTGTTAAAAAATAATTTCTTTAATTGATGAAGTTTATCAATATCTGACATAATTAAAGCATCCTACATTATAGGATTACAAACTAAATGATTTTTTATGTTGTCTACGAGGGTTTATTCATTGAATTGAAAAATTCAGCATTATTCTTAGTATCTTTCAATTTTGAATTTATAAATTCTATGGCATCCATTGATCCCATTGGAGCAATTATTCTTCTTAGAACATTCATTTTTTGAAGATCATTTTTCTCAAAGATCAATTCTTCTCTTCTTGTTCCAGATTTTGTAATATCTATTGCGGGAAATATTCTTTTTTCTGATATTTTTCTGTCTAATATAGTTTCGCTATTACCAGTTCCTTTAAATTCTTCGAATATAACTTCATCCATTCGACTTCCTGTATCAATCAAAGCAGTTGCTATTATTGTTAAAGATCCTCCTTCTTCAATGTTTCTAGCTGCACCAAAAAATCTTTTTGGTCTTTGTAAGGCATTTGCGTCAACACCTCCAGTCAGTACTTTCCCTGAGCTTGGGACTACTGCATTATAAGCTCTTCCGAGCCTTGTTATTGAGTCTAATAATATAACTACATCTTTCTTATGCTCTGTTAACCTTTTAGCTTTTTCTATAACCATTTCAGCTACAGCTACATGCCTTTGAGCTGGTTCATCAAAAGTAGAACTTATAACTTCACCCTTAACAGTCCTCTGCATATCTGTAACCTCCTCTGGTCTTTCATCGATCAACAGAACCATTAGGTAGCATTCAGGATGGTTAGCAGTAATAGAATTAGCTATACTTTGTAAAATCATAGTTTTACCTGCTTTGGGAGGTGAAATTATCAATGATCTTTGACCCTTGCCAATAGGACTTACTAAATCGATTAATCTTGGTGTTAAATCAATTTTTTTTTCAACTTTATTGGTTTCTACTTCCATTACTAATTGTTTATTTGGATACAACGGGGTTAAATTATCAAAAGCTATTTTATGTTTAAATTTATCAGTCTCTTCAAAATTAATTTTGCTAACTTGCAACAATGCAAAATATCTTTCACCCTCTTTTGGAGCTCTAATCGGTCCTTCAACAGTATCTCCTGTTCTTAATCCAAATCTTCTTATCTGATTTGGACTTACATAAATATCATCTGCACCAGGTAAATAATTTGATTCAATTGCTCTGAGAAAACCAAATCCATCTTGAAGTAATTGTAGCACTCCACCACCAGTAATTTCTTCTCCTTTTTCTGCTAATTTTTTTAATATTGCAAAATAAATTTCCTGTCTTCTTAAAGTGCTAGCGTTTTCGATGCCTAAATTTTCTGCTTCATTAATAAGTTTTTCTGAGCTTTTTTCTTTTAATTCTTGGATGTTCATAATATGGGAGGTTTGTTTTTAGATTGATTATAATATAGTTAAGTGTTTAACGATTTCAACCCTATAAAGGCTTAAATATTACAACAAAAACAATCAAAATAAGCAATATTGTAGGAATTTCATTAATTAATCTGTAAAATTTATGAGAATGAGTATTTTGATCAAATTTAAAGTGATTTAAGGTTTTTCCTAAATAGAAATGATACATAGTAAGGAATATCACAAATACTATTTTTAATACCATCCACGTTTGGCCTAGTTGCTGAAATCCTATGCTGTGAATTAAAAGCAATCCAAATATCCATGACAGGATCATGGCTGGTGTCATAATGTAAAAATACAATTTTTTTTCCATTATCTTAAATACATCTGAAATTTTTCTATCATCACTATTTTCAGCATGGTATACGAAAATTCTTGGTAGATATAATAGACCAGCCATCCATGATATAACCGAGATTAAATGCAAAGTTTTAAAAAGAAGATAATAATTCATCAATTAAATATTTCTTTTAATCAAATTATTAAGTAATTTTATATGATCATCATTATCATTAAGACACGAAACCATATCAAAATTTTCTCCGCCAGCTTCCATAAAGCTTTCTTTTCCTTGAATTAATATTTCCTCTAATGTTTCAACACAATCTGAAGAGAATCCTGGACAAATTGTTAGAACGTTTTTTACTCCTTCTTTTGGCAAACGTTCTAAAGTTTTATCAGTATAAGGCTGTAACCATTCCTCAGGTCCAAACCTTGATTGAAAAGTAGTTTTAATTTCTATTTCTTTAAAATTTTCAGAAATAAGTCTCGTAGTTTTGTGACAATAGCAATGATACGGGTCTCCTTTATCAAAATATTTTTTCGGTATTCCATGATAAGAAGCCAATATTAAATCTGGTTTCCAATTTATTTTTTCTATTTTAGAATTAATGGAATTCACCAAAGCATCAATATACAAAGGATCAGACTCATAATGAGGAATAATTTTAAGTGAAGGCTGCCATCTCATAGACATTAATGTTCTGTAAACCTCATCGCATACTGTCGCCGTGGTTGGAGCAGCATACTGTGGATATAAAGGTAAAATTACAAGATTTTCACAACCATTATCATGTAATTTTTTTATTTTACTTTTAATGCTCGGATTTCCGTATCTCATCGCGAAGTCGACTAATATGTTCTCATTCGATATTGAATTTGAGACTTTTTCAGCTTGTTTTTGTGTATAATACATTAATGGAGACATGTTTATATCCTTCATCCAAATTTCTTTATAAGCTTTTGCTGTTTTAGACGGTCTTAAATTTAAAATTATAAGATTTAATATTAATTGCCATAGAATTGGATTAACCTCTATAACTCTTCTATCAGATAAAAACTCTTTTAAATACCTTCTAATATCTAACCATTTTGTTGAATCGGGAGTGCCTAAGTTAACAATTAAAACTCCAGTTTTACCAAATTTGATTTTAGGGTGATCTTTCATTATGTGAAGTCTCTGACTATTTTTACTAATTCTTCTACCATCTCAATTTTTGTTTCTGGGAGAATACCATGTCCAAGGTTAAATACATAAGGGTGATCTTTAAAAATATTTAAATATTTATTTACTTCTTTTTTTAAGTGTTCTTTATTTGTTAATAGTACCTCAGGGTGTAATCCACCTTGTATCGGTATGTCCACATTTTTAAGTAAATTTTTTGGATCAACGTCATAATCTATATTAACCATACTTGGTTTTACGATTTTACAAAATTGGCTGTAGTCTGTTATTCCTCTTGGAAAACAAATCACCGGTACGCCTAAGCTCTTGGTATAATTAACTAAAGAAATAGTTGGATTATATAAGTATTTCTCCAAATCAGATTTGATCAAACCAGACCAGCTATCAAATATCTGGATTATAGAAGCCCCTGCATTTACTTGGTTTTTAATATGAATTTTAATAAATTTATCTAAAATTTTTAACAAATTATTAATTAAGCCTATATCTGAAAAAAAATTGCTTGTTAAACCGTTTTTTGGAGAAACCTTATTTATCATATATACAAGTAAAGTCCAAGGAGCTCCTACAAAACCAATTATGTCTTTTTTTTTTAAATCTTCACTTTTTTTTAAATTGGCTAGAAGTTGGTATATTGGAGATAAATTTTTTGTAAATCTTTCTTCATTAATTTCTAGTAATTTACCTATCTCGAAATCTTGAAGGTTAGGTCCGAAATTTTTCTTAAACTCAACTTTTTGACCAAGTCCATAAGGTATCATTAAAATATCAGAGAAAATAATTGCTGCATCAAAGCCAAACCTTTTTATTGGTTGAAGAGTTATTTCTTTTGACAGTTCTGAGTTTAAACAAAGATTTATAAAATTTGGGTTATCTTTTCTTATTTCTCTGAATTCAGGTAAGTATCTACCAGCTTGTCTCATTAGCCAAATAGGAACTAGATCTGTCTTACTACTTATTAAACATTCTTTTATTGGTGTCATTTATAATAAGATAATTATATTTAGATTTATTATTAGTATGAATTGTTGATAACGTAAATTACTCAATTTCAACACTTTATTAACTTTTTATTCAATATCCTTAAAAAAAAATCCTTTAAAACGGGGATTATTTGATCACTTTTATATATATAAAATTGTTAATAAGTTATTCACATTTATAAAAATGTTAATTAAACAATAATACTTATACTAAAGTTAGATGTGGTTGCTAAATCAAAAGTTTTTCTTATTCTATAATTAATTTATAAACAATTTATACATGAACAATACACACCAGGTTTATTTAATATCAGACTCAACAGGAGAGACGCTTGATAGAATATTCATGGCTTTAAAAGCACAATTTAATAACTTCGATTACGATCTAAACCAATTTTCGTTTACAAGAACAAAAAATCAAATTACTACAATACTGAATGATGCTAAAAAACAAGAGAGTCCAATAATTTTATATACTGTTGTTAATAGTAAATTAGCAAAGTTTCTAGCAGAAAAAGCTAACGAAAAAAACATTCCATGTTTCGGTGTTCTTGGTGATTTAATACTCAACTTCTCAAAAATTTTAAACGAAAAAGCAACACATCTGCCTAGTGCTCAACATGTTTTAGATGAAGATTATTATAAAAGGATTGAAGCAATACAATTTACGATGAATCATGATGATGGTAATAATACCGAAAACATTTTAGAGTCAGATATTGTTTTGGTTGGTGTTAGCAGAACAAGCAAGACACCAACTTCAATATATCTTGCAAATAAAGGATTAAAAACTTCAAATATTCCACTTATAAATGATATGAGTATTCCAAATGATATTATGAAATCAAAGACACTATGTGTTATTGGCTTAACCACAGAAGCAGAAAGGCTTTATGACATCAGAAGAAATAGATTAAGTTCATTGAAAGAAAATGAAGCATCAGATTATACAAATCTAGAAAAAATTAGACTTGAAGTAGAAGAATCTAAGAAGATGTTTAAAAAGAATAAATGGCCAACAATAGATGTAACTAGAAAATCTGTTGAAGAAACTGCAGCATCCATAATTAAAATATTTGAAATACAAAATAAAAATGGTTGAGATTATTTTAGCTTCAAAAAGCAAGGTTAGAGAGGAAATTTTGAGAAAAAATGGGATCCAATGTGTAGTGTCTCCTTCAAATATTGATGAGGATCCTGTAAAAGAAAGTTTATTAAAGGAGGGTGCATCTCCAGAAATAATTTCAAAAAATTTGGCCGAACTAAAAGCAAACAAGGTTAGCCAAAAAAATTATGATGTTTTAGTCCTTGGTGCAGATAGCGTAATAGATTTACATGGAGAATTGATTTCAAAACCTGGAAATAGGATAGAAGCTTTTAATATTTTAAAAAAATTAAATGGAAGAAAGCATTCATTGATAAGCTCAGTTTGTATATCTAAAAATGGATCAATGATTTGGAATTATACAGATAAAGCACACCTCACAATGAAAAATTTTTCAGATACGCAATTAGGAGAATATTTAGAAAAAATAACAGACGAAGCTTTGTATGCATATAACGTTTATCAAATAGAAGGAGAAGGTAGAAGTTTATTTACATCGATAGATGGAGATGAAAATACAGTTATGGGATTACCTGTAATTGACATTAAAAAGTATCTAGGTAATTTTAAATGAAAAAATTTTTAGTCATTGGAAATCCAATAGATCATTCACTTTCCCCAAAATTGCATAATTTCTGGATAAAAAAATACAATTTAGATGCAATTTATGGAAAGTTGGAGACACATCAAAGTGATTTAGAAGAATTATGTGAAAACTTAAAACAAGGTCAGTTGAATGGTCTTAATGTAACTGTACCTTTTAAAAAGGAGATTATTCCCTACATAAATGTCTTAAGTGGCCATGCTTTGAGAACAAAATCCATAAATACCATTTCTGTTGAAAATGGAAATTTAATAGGCCACAATACTGATATTGACGGTTTTGAGCTCAGCATAAAAAAATTAAATTATAATGTAACTAACAAGACTATAATTATTCTAGGTGCCGGTGGTGTAGTTCCATCAATAATATATGCATTAAAAAGAATGAACGCTTCAAAAATATTTGTGAGCAATAGAACGAAAGGTAAAGCTGATGAGCTAAAAGATGTATTTAATGACTTAATGGTTTTGGATTGGGGTGATTTAGTTGATTTTGATATGATAATTAATGCAACCAGTGTAGGTCTTAAAAAAGAAAATGACTTTGATCATGATTTTAGTCAATTTGGAAAAAATAAATTTTTCTACGATGTAATTTATGATCCACATGAAACGAAATTTTTTAATATAGGTAATCAAAAAGGTAATATTTTTGAAAATGGATTAAATATGTTCCTTTATCAGGCCCAAAAAGCATTTAATATTTGGCATAATATTGAACCAGATATCAACGAAGAAACTATTAATTTATTAAAAAATTAAATTATGAGATTAAAAAATAAAGTTGCAATAATAACAGGATCAGCATCTGGATTTGGAAAAGGGATAGCAAAAAAGTTCACAGACGAGGGTGCTAATTTAATAATGGTAGACCTAAATTTAAAGTTATTAAAAAAAGTTTCAAAAAATTTGTCTCAAGATTATTTTGTTGCTAATGTTTCTAAAGCATCAAATTTTAAATCACTATTTAATTATGTTTATAAAAGATATAATAAAATAGATATAATAGTAAATAATGCAGGAGTAACCCATAAGCCTAAATTTATGGAAACCGTGACTGAGAAAGAATTTGATAAAGTTTTCAATGTAAATGCAAAGTCAGTTTATTATTGTGGAAAATTTTTTGTTCCAAAAATGAAAAAACTTAAAAAAGGTGTCATTTTAAATGTTGCATCAACTGCGGGTTTATCCCCTAGACCAAAGCTAAATTGGTATAATGCAAGTAAAGGATGGATGATAACCGCAACAAAAGCGATGGCAATTGAACTTGCTCCATACAAAGTAAGAGTTAATGCAATAGCCCCCGTCGCTGGAATAACCCCATTGTTAAAATCTTTTATGGGTGGTGATACTCCCAAAAAAAAGCAAGCTTTTTTATCTACTATTCCAATAGGGAGATTTTCCACACCTCAGGATATGGGAAATGCCGCATGTTTTTTATGTTCCGACGAAGCAAGTATGATAACAGGAACAGTATTAGAGGTTGATGGTGGAAGATGTATTTAAATATTTTTTGTATTTATAATGATTAGAGTTTGTGTCTTAGGAACAATAGGATCAGGAAAATCTTTTGTTTCCAAATTATTTAACTGTCCAGTTTTTAATGCAGATAGAGTAGTAAATTATATATATAGAAAAGATGAAAATTGTTTTAAAAAATTGAGAAAAAAGTTTCCTGATCACATCAAGTCTTTTCCAGTAAGGAAATCAGAGTTAATTAGTGCCATCTTATCAAAAAAAATAAATATAAAGAAAATTTCTAAAATTGTTCATCCTATAGTTAGAAAAAACTTGAAAAATTTTTTAAAAGAAAAAAAAAATTCTAAAATGGTAGTTTTAGATATTCCACTTCTTATTGAAAATAAACTTAATAAAAAAGGAGATGTTTTAATATTCGTAAAAACAAAAAGATCTAAAATTATTAAAAGATTAAAGAGAAGGAAAAATTATAACAAGAAAATTTTAGATAAACTCAGATCTAATCAGTCATCACTGTTAAAAAAGGAAAGATTATCAAATTATGTTATCGATAATAATAATTCTATAAATATAATAAAAAATAAAATCAAAAAATTAAAAAAAGAGATTTTAAATGAAGGAAGTAATTCTTGATACAGAAACCACAGGGTTGTCATTTAAAGACGGTCATAGAATAGTTGAAATTGGTTGTATTGAATTAGAAAATCTTATACCAACTAAAAATATTTTCCATTGTTATTTGAATCCTGAAAGAAAAGTCTCAGAGAGTGCATTGAAAGTTCATGGATATACTGATCAATTTTTATCTGATAAAAAAAAATTTGTAGAAATTGTAGATGATTTTCTCGACTTTATTAAGAATAAAAAGATTATTATACATAATGCTGAATTTGACATTGGCCATTTAAATAACGAACTCAGCTTAATAAATAAAAAGAACATATCAAAAGAAAATGTTATTGATACACTTGAAATTGCAAGAAATAAGTTCCCTGGATCAGGAATAAGTTTAGATGCACTTTGTAAAAGATTTAGAGTTGATAATACTAGAAGAGAAAAACACAATGCAATTTTAGACTGCGAATTATTATCTAAAGTATATATTAATTTAATTGGCCAGAAAGAACCAATTTTTCAATTTGATAACAATTTTGAAAAAAATAAAATTAATTTTGAAGAAATAAATGTTGAATATTCAAAGAAAATTATTCAAATATCTGAGAAAGAAAGAGAGGAACATAAAAAGTTTTTAAGATCTGAACTTAAAAAAAATTATTTTTAATTTAACTTTTGTTGATATAGTTCTTCGAAATTTATCTTTTTTTCTAATTTCAAATCTGGAAAACCAGAGTCTTTTATAATCCTCAAAAAACTCTTTTCTAGTTCTGGGTATATGTCATTTTGTACTTCACAAAGTATGACTTTTTCTAAATCTTCTTTATTTAAATTTTTATCCTTTAATTTTATTACTGTAGCAAAAGATAATTCAAAGTATGATTTTTTTTTATTTTTACTCGTATCTTTATAGTTAATTTTTGTAATTATTTCTATCATCTCATTTTTTAATGGATTAGTTGTTATGTTTATTCCTAATGTATATTTAGTAATATATTCTCTGCTTAAGACATATGTTTCTGCATTAGGAATTTCTACTGATATATCTTTAATATACTTTAAAATTATTTCATATTTTTTTGTCATCATCTTCACCTAAATCTTCATATTCGCCATCAATATAATTATTTCTCTCTCTTTTTTTATACTGCCCTTTTTTTATAAATTTTCTCAATATTAATCGTCTTGTTATTGGTATAACTAGTAAGATCCCAACAAAATCTGTTGCAAACCCAGGAAATATCAAAAGTAAAGCAGCAAAAGCTAATGTTGCTCCAGAGATTAACTCATAAATTGGCATTTCATTTTTAATTAACTGGCTCATTCCAGACTTAAAAGTGTTAAATCCTTCAAATCTTGCATACGCAACACCCACTATTGCAGTAGTTAAAATGAGTAAAACAGTGTTAAATGCTCCTATTTGTGAACCGATTTTAATAAACAAGTAAATTTCAATAAGAGGAATACCAATAATTAAAAGTAATACTGTGTTCATTTGTCTATAATTTAATTAGCAGGTTGAAATTATCAACATAGTAAATATTATAAGTATATGAGTTATAGCTTTGAATACATCGATATTATACTTCTTGCAATGATAGCGGGGTTTATTTTTCTAAGATTAAGGGGAATTTTAGGAAAAAAAACTGGATTTGAAGAAGATATAGACGCAAGCTTCGCACATGAGGCGCCACCTACTAAGCAAAATGTTGACTTGAATGCAAACACGTTTGATGAAAATGCTAGGAAAGATTTTGTTAAAGGAGCGAGAATTGCTTATGAAACTATAATCACAAACTTTGCAAACGGAAAGCTAAAAGACATAAAGTCACTATTAGATAAAAATGTATATAAACAGTTCGAACAAGCCATTAAAGATAGAGATGCAAAAAGTTTATCTTCTGAGACAACTTTCATCGGCATTAATTCAGCTGAAGTAAAAGAGCACAAACAAAATAAAAATATGTTAGAAGTAACTGTTGAGTTTGTTAGTGAAATAATATCATGTGTTAAAGATAAAGATAATAAAATAGTTTCGGGAGACCCAGAGAAAATTAAAAAAGTTTTAGACACTTGGAAATTTTCAAAAGACAGTAGATCTGCCAACCCAAATTGGTTATTAATTGATACACAAGCTTGACTAGCAAGCTATCAGATAAAGATAAAAAAGATTGGCTAAATTTCTTAGAAAGCTCGGAGAAACTCCAGAGTAAAGAATTTGATCAGGTAAATAATAAAATAATCTTAGAAAGATCAATCGATCTTCATGGGTATACTTTAGAAGAAGCTAACATAAAAATTTCTGAATTCATTGAAAATTGTTATATAAATAAAGTAAAAAAAGTTAACGTGATTACTGGTAAAGGGATGAGGTCAAAAAATCTGGAGGATCCATATAGATCTAAAGACTTAAGCATTTTAAAATATTCCGTACCTGAGTATATCAAAAATAATGCTGAATTGATGAACAAAATTGTTAAAATTGATTTTGAATCGATTAATAGCCCTTCAAAAGGAAATTTTGATATATTCTTGAAAACTATAAAATAAACTTAGAAAGATCAGTATCTTTTACTAACTCACCAATATTATCTTTTATATATTTACCATCTACAGTAATTTTTTCTCCAGCTCTATCTGTTGCTGTAAAACTAATTTCATCTAACACTCTTTCAATGATTGTATGCAATCTTCTTGCTCCTATATTCTCTACTGATGAATTAACTTCACTTGCTATATGAGCGATTGTATTGATCCCATCTTCTGTAAATTCTAAATCAACATTCTCTGTTTTTAAAAGAGCCTTGTACTGCTTTATCAAACTGTTGTCGGGTTCTTTTAATATTCTTATAAAATCCTCACTATTTAGTGCATCAAGCTCAACTCTTATAGGAAGTCTACCTTGCAGCTCAGGTAAAAGATCTGATGGTTTTGCCAATTGAAATGCACCAGAAGCAATAAATAGAATATGATCTGTTTTAACAGGTCCATATTTAGTGCTAACCGTTGTTCCTTCAATTAATGGTAATAAATCTCTTTGAACACCTTCTCTTGAGACATCACCACCAACTCTATCTGTTCTTGCAGAAATTTTATCTATTTCATCCAAGAAAACTATTCCATTATTTTCAGTTGAATCTTTTGCAGATTTAATAATTTTATCTTGTTCAATAAGTTTATCAGACTCTTCATTAATTAAAATTTCGTGAGACTCTTTTACTGACATTTTCTTTTTTTTTGGCTTTTGCCCCATAGATTTTCCGAGCATGTCAGAAATATTAATCATTCCAACATTTGCGCCAGGCATTCCAGGTATTTCAAAAGATGGCATTTGATTAGACTCACTAACAGCTATTTCAATTTCATTATCATCTAGATCTCCATCTCTCAGTCTTTTTCTAAAACTTTCTCTTGTTGCAACACTTGCTTTATTACCAACCAGTGCATCTAAAACTCTGTCTTCAGCTAATTTTTGTGCTTGAGCATGAACTTCTTTTCTTTTCTTTACTTTCTCCATTGCGATTGCAATTTCTAATAAATCTCTTACAATTTGCTCTACATCACGTCCCACGTAACCTACTTCAGTAAATCTTGTAGCTTCAACTTTTACAAACGGTGCTTCTGCTAATTTTGAGAGTCTTCTTGAGATTTCAGTTTTACCAACACCAGTTGGCCCAATCATTAAAATATTCTTTGGAAGAACTTCATCTTTCATATCATCTTCTAATGCTTGTCTTCTCCACCTATTTCTTAAAGCGATAGCAACAGCTCTTTTAGCTTTATTTTGTCCAACAACAAACCTGTCTAATTCTGAAACAATTTCTCTTGGTGATAATGAATTTGCAATTGTAGTTTTCTCTTTTGCAACTTTGCCTTTTGGAAACGATGTAACATTCGATTTTTCCATTATATTTTCTCCATACTCAAATTGTCGTTAGTAAATACACAAATATCAGAAGCAACTTTAATAGACTTTTTAGCAATTTCTTCTGCAGACATATCAGTATCCATTAATACCTTTGCAGCTGCGAAAGCATAATTTCCACCTGAACCAATCCCAATAACATCTCCCTCAGGTTCAAGAACATCACCTGTTCCAGAAATTATAAAACTTTTTTCTTTATCACCTATTGCCATTAAGGCCTCTAATCTTCTTAAATATTTATCTGTACGCCAATCTTTTGCTAATTCTACAGCAGCTCTTGTTAGATTACCCGCATGCTTTTCAAGCTTTGATTCTAATCTTTCAAACAATGTTAAAGCATCAGCTGTTGATCCAGCAAAACCTGCGATCACATTTCTTTTCTCAATTTTACGAACCTTGTTAGCAGTTTTCTTAATTACAGTATTACCCATGCTAACTTGACCGTCACTGGCCACAACTACGTCGTTATTTTTTCTTACAAGTACAATTGTTGTCATGAACTATAGATGGATATGAATTTAAATAGTTCAAGCCCAGGCTTAGTATTATTGATATAATCAAAAATACCTATATACCTAATTTAAATTATGAAAAGAAAAGCAAAAATAGCTAGAAAAACAAAAGAAACCAATATCAGTGTTGACCTTAATATTGATGGCAAAGGTAAGTACAAAGTTGACACAGGAATAGGTTTCTTGGATCACATGCTCGAGCAACTATCTAAACACTCATCAATGGATTTAACTCTTAAAGCTAAGGGCGATACGCACATTGATCTTCATCATACAACTGAAGATACTGGAATTGCAATTGGAGAATGCTTAAAGAAAGCTTCAAAAAAATTTGTAGGCATTAAAAGATATGCTCACATATTATTGCCTATGGATGAAACATTAACAAGAGTTGCAATAGATGTTTCAAACAGACCTTATTTAATTTGGAATGTAAAATTAAAAGTTGAGAAACTTGGTGAAATGGACACAGAATTGTTTAAAGAATGGTTCCAAGCTTTTTCTCAAGCTGCGGGAATTACTTTGCATGTTGAAAACATTTACGGCGATAATAGTCACCACATCATAGAGTCTTGTTACAAAGGCCTAGCAAGGACTTTAAGAGCTGCGTTAGAATTAGATCCAAGGAATAAAAGTACAATTCCTTCAACAAAAGGCTCTTTATAAGATTAATGGACGTCACAATTGTTGACTATAAATCTGGAAATATTAGCTCAGTAATTAACTCTTTTAATGAAGTTGCTAAAGATAAAGTTAATATCGGAGTAACCTCAGATTTAAATAAAATTAAATCATGCGATAAAGTAGTTTTGCCGGGGCAGGGATCGTTTAAGAGCTGTATAGACAGTTTAAAAAGCATAAATGGTTTAATTGATACTTTGAGTGAATTTGTATTAAATAATAAAAAGCCACTTTTAGGAATTTGTGTTGGTCTTCAAATGTTTGCAGATGTTGGCTATGAAGAAGTTGAGACTAAAGGACTTGGATGGATTCCAGGCAAAGTATCTAAAATTGATAATCAAAACGGTAAATATAAACTTCCTCATATTGGTTGGAATCAAATAAATATTATTAAAGATAGTAAAATGTTTAAAGATATAGAAAACGACCCCCACATGTATTTTGTTCACAGCTATGAATTTATTCCAGACGATGATTCAGTTACAGTTGCAACAACAGACTATGCGTCTAATATAGTCTGTGCTATTGAAAATGAAAATATTTTTGGAACTCAATTTCACCCAGAAAAAAGTGATAAAATCGGGCTTAAAATAATCGACAATTTTATAAATTTATAATGTTAAAACATTTTAATAAATTACCTTTTTTTAAAAGGTTAATCTCATCTGTAAGTACAAGAATTTTAAAATTATTAAAAAGAAACCGAGGATATTATAAAATAGGAAAAATAAATTATTTTTTAGATTTTTTAGACCCAATAGACAGAAACATAATACTAAATAAAAATTATGAGAACGATCAAGTTTCTTTTTTAGAACAAATTATGGGGACATATTCTTTTTCACATTTTATAGATATTGGTTCTAATTCTGGATACTATTCATTTTATTTTGCAGAAAAATTTAAAAGTTTAAAAGTAAAAGCCTTTGAAATAAACACCGAAGCATATGTAAAGTTTAATAAAACTTTAAAAAAAAATTTTTTAAATAATATTGAAATCTATAATTTTGGCTTATCCAATGAAGAAAAAAAGGTTAAGATTAGATCTATGATAAAAAATGGATTTGTTCAATCAAATTCAGCCGTGTTAGATAATTCTCATAATTTTGATATCAGTTATTTTAAAATTAAAGAAGCAGATGTCAAAATAGGAGATAATGTTTTAAATTTTAAAAATGAAAATTTATCGATTAAAATTGATGTGGAAGGACATGAACTTTATACCTTGAGAGGATTAGTAAATAATCTTAAAAATAACAATTGTATGATTTTGATAGAAATAAGTGATGGGAATTTTGATAAAGTTAATAATTTTTTTAAATCGATTAATTATGATTATATTTTCAAATCAAAATTTAGACCAGATTACTTGTACACAAATATTAGATCTTATAAATGAAAATATTTCCTGCAATCGATATTAAAGATAAAAAGTGCGTAAGATTAATTAAAGGCGACTTTGAAAATAAAACTGAATATGAAATATCTCCTGTAGAGCAAGCTGGAAAATATAAAGAAAATGGATTTAAAAATTTACATATAGTTGATCTAGACGGTGCATTAACCGGGGAGCCAATTAATACTGATATTATTCAAGATATTATTGGTAAATTTAATCTTAAAGTAGAAATAGGTGGTGGTATAAGAAATTTTGAAACTATTCAAAAATACATCGATGCTGGTGTTGAAAAAGTAATATTAGGAAGTGCTGCTATAAAAGATAGAAGATTTTTAGAAGAAGCGTGTAAAAACTTTCCAAACCAAATCGCATTAGGTTTAGACGCTAAAGATGGTCATCTTGCGATTTCAGGATGGACAGAGGAATCTGACAAACTAACAACTGAATATTTAAAAAAAGTAAATGATTACGGTGTTAGTAGAATTATTTATACAGATATTAATAGAGATGGAACTAAGCAAAGCCCAAATTTTGATGAAACACAAAAATTGGCAGATATTTCAAATTGTCCAGTAGTTATATCTGGTGGTGTATCATCAATTAATGATATTAAAAAAGCTAAAAATTTAAATAATATTGAAGGTGTTATAGTCGGAAAGGCTATATACGATGGAGATATTAAGTTAGATGAACTTGTAAAAGAAATAGATGCTTAAAAAAAGAATTATACCTTGTTTAGATGTTAAAAATGGCCGTGTTGTAAAGGGCATTAACTTTATAGATTTAAAAGATGCAGGAGACCCTGTTGAACAAGCGAAAATTTATAGTGATGGTGGTGCAGATGAGATTTGTTTTTTGGATATCACTGCTTCAAATGAAAATAGAGATACTATATATGAAGTGGTAGAGAAAACTTCTAAGAAATGTTTTGTGCCCTTAACCGTTGGTGGAGGAGTTAGAAGTATTGATGATATTAACAAATTACTCAATTGCGGAGCTGATAAAGTATCTATAAATACAGCTGCTGTCCAAAATTCAAAAGTTGTTGAAGATAGTTCTAGAAAATTTGGATCACAGTGCATTGTTGTTGCAATTGATGCAAAGAGAAAAGATGATGGATGGGAAATCTTCACTCATGGTGGAAGAAATCCAACTGGCATAAGTGCTTTGGAATTTGCATCTAAAATGGAAAAATGTGGCGCTGGAGAGCTTCTCGTAACATCAATGGATAAGGATGGAACACAATCTGGATATGATATTGAATTAATGCAAAAGATATCTTCTATGGTCAATATCCCAGTTATTGCCTCAGGTGGAGTTGGAACACTAGATCACTTAGTTGATGGAATAAAATCAGGTGCTAGTGCTGTTTTAGCTGCATCTATATTTCATTATGGTACTTATTCAGTAAATGAAGCTAAGCAATATTTGGCTTCAAAAGATATACCTGTTAGGATTTAGAATGCTTAAGATATTAGAAGATCTCGTTACCCTTGCAAGAGAGCGAAAAAGTAATCCTGTTGAAGGCTCATATACTAATAAGCTCTTAGAAGACAAATCTTTAGCGAAAGAAAAGGTTTTAGAAGAGATAAATGAACTAATAGAATCTATAGAGCAAGACTCAAATAAAATACATGAAGCAGCAGATGTTCTATATCACTTAATCATGTACCTTGAAAAAAGTGGAATAAAAATTGAAGAAGTAATGGAAGAATTAAAAAGTCGAAAAAAATAACTATGATTCAAGGTTATATAAATTGGGAAAAAAGACAAATTCAGTGGTGGAAGAAAAAGTTTGGACTTTCTGAGCATGGTCTTGCATGGATATCTTTCATTAAGGGAATTTTAGTAGGATTATTATTTTATCATTTCTTTTTTTAGAATTTATGTCCATTTTACTGAGACTTAAATGCTAAAGTTAATTTTGTGATATTTTCTTAAAGTAGGATGAGCATAGATCATTTAAGAAAGCCTCATCATACATATGATGCCAGTATCTCATATAGCTATATTTATTTAAAATATTTTCTTTCAAACATATGATCTGCATATTACTTTTAGGATTAATCTTATTATCAAATATACCACTAACTCTTCTCATATCTAACATCGCATTAATATTTGATAAATTAAATCCAAAATAAATAAAAAAAATAATAAAACAAATTATTTTCTTATATTGGATTTTGTCAATTAAAATTGAAATTAAAATTAAATTAAATGGTAGAATATATATATCATAAAACTGATATGGACGAAAATTAAATATAAGAATAATAGTAATGATTGAAATATTTAAAATAAATACAAGAATTGACTTTAAATATTTTTTTTTACTCAAAAAATAAAATACAAATAAACAAGAAGAAAAATATACAAAAATATTAAATTTATCTAGAAGAAAAGATATTGTTTTTATGTTCCAATCTTCTCTAACACTAAAAAAAAATTCTTTGATTTTTAATATATATTCAAAATTATCTGATCTACCAATTTTATATCCAGTTGAGATATTTGACATTTGAGAAATCGGACTCGTAATAATATCAATTAATGCAGGATGAAAAGATACAAATTCTAATTCAGACAATAATTTAAAAAATATTACTGCTATACTGCAGCCTAAAAAAAAAAATGAGAGAGTAATGTTTGTATTATGCTGACCAGTAATTTTTTTTTCAGAAATAGAAAAAGCAAATATAAAAGTGAAAACTACGAATACGAAAAAGATTTTATCAATTCTCTTGTAAAAATAATTATCTACAATCGCAATTAAAAATACAATTATTAAAATATTTAAAAAAATACTTATTATATTTGGAACTCTAATTATTTTATAATTTTGTATTTTTAAACTATTTATAAAAAATATTATTAATAAAGGAAATAAACATAAAATTACTTGAATTTTTGAAAGTAAAGCACAAATAAAAAAAATTCCGGAAAATATAATATTATAAAAATTTTTTTTTAAACAATTTTCTAAGTTTATATAAAATAAAAATATAAAAATTAAACTTAAAATTTCTGATCTAATAAGTTCGAAGAGAAATACATAAGATGGTGAGATCAAAAAAATTATGCTTAATAAAAATGAACCTAAATTGTCTTTTATAATTCCATATAATATTCTTTTAAATATTAAAATTAGAATTAAAGAATAAGATAGATGTACAAATTGTGAAATGTTGTGGATGATTTGCAGTGCATCGTTTTTATTCGGATGATTTAAAAGATCGTTTATGTTTTGAACATCAATTATATTAAAAAAATATGCTATCTTGTAAAAAAAACTTAAAAAAAAAAATGTAGTATATGCTGGATGATCTAAGTATTGTTGAGGTATATTTGATTCAACTAGTAATGAGTTGTAAACCAAAGTTACATCTTGATCTAAGATGTCTGACCAGTGTGAGAAAAGCGAATTTTTTGTATAAAGGAAGAAAATAATAAGAGATATAAAAGAAAAAAAATATATTAGATTTTCAGTATATTTTTTATAAAACATTTAATTACCTCTGTTAAAATTAAAAAACCATCTTTCAACTCATTTACATTTTTTTTTCCAAATTTTCTCTTAAATTCTTTTGATGCAAATTCTGTGTAGGAATATTTATTTTTTGCAACTTTAAATGGTAATTCAATACAAAATCTAAAATCCTTATTTGTAATTTTTAAAGAATTAAATTTTTTTGTATTACACAATACATATGTATATAAAATATCGCTCAAATTAATATTTAGTAATACTCTACCCATCAATGAGAAAATATAATTACCAATTAATGTTATAAAATTATCGTCATCGCTTCCACCTCCTTTTAAATATCTTGAAGCAAATATAAAATCATTGTTTTTCGACTTATTAATCATTTTAATCACATCATTAATATTAAAAGACCCATCTGCATTAAAAATACAAGAAAATTTTGCCTTAGATATTTTGAAGCCTTCTTTGATTGCTGATCCATATCCTTTTTCTTTCTGAACTATTATTTTTAATTTGGTATGTTTAATAAATTTGATTTCAGGTTTTTTATGTAGAACTAATATAAATTTATTAATCTGCCTTCTTTTTATTAAAGGTTTTATTATCCTATGTAAGTTGGTTAACTTTTCTTTTGCTGGTATAACCAAATTAATTTTTTCCATAAAAGACCTATAAATTTTTTAATTATAGTTTGCTTGGTAGCCAGGTTGAAAATATTGGAAACATTATCATTAATATACCATAAATTATTCCAACAATTGTAAATAACGGTACCTCTTTAAATGCTTTTGCTGGATTTTCTTTAATAACACCTGCAGCTGTATATATACCGACACATACAGGTGGAGTTATCATACCTATTCCTGCAAAGGCTACGAATACCACGTATAGATGAAGTAAGCTTTGATTAAATGATAATGTAATTGCTGCAAATATTGGAACAGTTAAATAAAATACAGGTACTATTTCAATAAATGTTCCAAGAATTAAACAAATTGCTCCTAGCATTATCCAGAATAGATTTACGCTCACACCTTTATCTGTGAAGAATGTTATAATTTTTTGAGGAGCTTGTGTGTAAGTTAAAACTACACTTAAGAATGTAGCAGTTGCTATTATTGCAAAAATTACAGCTGTAATGATGGCTGTTTCTCTTAAACAGCTCATTAAAGATGAAAAAGTTAGCTCTCTATAAATTAAAAATCCTATAAGGACTGCATAAACTCCAGCGACAGCAGCCGACTCAGATGGAGTAAGTATTCCAGCATAAATTCCACCTAAAATTATCACTGGGGTGATCAGTGCAGGTAGCGCAGAGATGAAAGAGCTTACTCTTTCTTTTAAAGAAGCTTTCTCATCTGTTCTAATATGCCTGCATTTAAACAAAACTAGAAGAACCATCAAAACAAGGAGAACTAAGCCCGGAATAACACCTGCAGCAAATGTTTTTGACACAGGTACATTAGTTAATGCACTAAATAATATTGCTGCATTAGACGGAGGTATCAATGCTTCTAATAGAGCAGCAGAAGCTGCAAGAACTACAACAAAAGGAGTTGGGTAACCTTGTTCAATCATCTTTGGCATCATGATTGTCCCAACAGCAGTGATTGCTGCAAGTATGGATCCACAAAAAGCTGCGAAGAAACCCATCGCAATAACCATTGCAACCCCCAATCCACCTGGCCAATGACCAACTAGCGTTGTTGTAAACTTAACTAATCTTGATGCAGCACCACCCTTCAACATTGCCATACCAGTAAAAATAAATAATGGAACAGCTATAAGCACATGTTTTGTCAGTGCTCCAAATGAAACTTGAATTAAAACTGACCATGGTAAATTCAAACCTGCAATTGCAGCTAATGAACTTCCTAAACCAAAAACTAAAAATATAGGAACAGAAATAACTAATGTTGTAAGAGATAAAATAAAAGCTAGTCCAAACATTTATTCTTTTCCAGAAAGTTTTTTTAAATTATCTATAATTAGTTCTAAAGAAGTTAAGGCTAAAATTAAAAAACCAACTGGAAATGCTAAAAACATCCACCAAATTGGAATATTAATTTCTAATTCCATCATTTGCCCTAAGTTGTAATACATTTTTGTTGCATCAACCCCTGCCTTAAAGAATATGCATGCAGAAATTAAAGCTATCAAATTTACAATTGTTCCAATAACATTTTTTGATTTTTCAGATAAATAATGACTTAAAAAATCTACTTTAATATGATGCCCTTTTTTTAATAAAGGACCAAGTAATGGAAATACCAACCAACTCACCATTACTGGGGGTAATTCAATAAACCATGCAAATCCTGTACCTGTGATAAATCTTGTTGTGGCGCTTAATGCTAAAGCTGCCACCATTAAAAAGACAATGAACATTGCGAGCGAAGTTGCAGCTTTTGCTAGCAAATTATTAATAGCTCGCAATGCTCTCATAATCTTTATAGAAAAAGTTTAACTTCTTCTAATTACTCTTAGCATATGCTTGTGCAGCCTCTAAGGCATCTGCATCAATCATTTTAGCCATTGCTGGCATTACTTCATCTTTCATAAGCTTATCAAACTTAGCTTTTTCTGCACCTGAAAGTGTAGTAACAACTCCACCTCTTTCTTGGAATTTTTTAAGAGTGCTTTCTCCTGTATCCATAATTAAGTCGGTTGATCTTTTACCAATTTCTTTACCAACATCCATTATGATTTTTTGTAAGTCTGGAGACAGACTATTAAACCAAGTTGAGTTTGCCATGATATATGCATCAGCATAATATTGATAAGGTTTTTGTGCGTATTTTAAAAACTCCCACCAACTATATGCTTCTATACTTCCTGGAGGACTATTAATTGTATCAATCATTCCAGTTTGTAAAGATGTATAAACTTCACCTGTAGGTAAAGAAACTCTGTTAGCTCCTAGAGCATCCCACATTGGCTCTTCACTTTTTAATAGTCTTCTAGCTTTAAGACCTTTCATAGCATCTATACCTGTTAATTCTTTAGCACTTGAAAAAGTCATTACAGGCCCAACAGGGTTATACATAACTAATGTTGAATTAGTTTTTTTAGTTAACTCACTCCAAATTTCTTTTCCTTTAGGTGAGTTTTGGAAAAAGCCTCTTTGTTGTTCCCATGAATTAAATAATCCAGGAAATGAAGCAACGTTAAAGTTTTTATTGATTGGTGGAAAACTTACTACTCCAACAATCCCTCCTAGTTCAACTGCACCAGATGTGACCGCTCCCATTACTTCTCGAATTCCAAATAACTGTTTAGATGGATAAACTTCGATTTTTAATTTTCCTTTTGCTCTTTTATTAACTTCATCTGCAAAAATTTGTGCATGCTTTGCACTATGATGTTTCGGGCTCCAGTGAACAGATAGTCGTCCAACTATTTCTGAGAATGCCGATGTTGAAGTAAGAACAAATGAAAAAATAAATATTAAGCTAACTATAGCTTTGTATGTTGATTTAAATATATTCATTTTCCCTCTCTTTTTTAAATTAATATCTTATTAGTTGCATACATTTTAACAATGAAAAACTTTAAAAATTTTAATAAAATATTTTTGTAATATGAAACAGAATGGTTTCACTTTAATTGAGTTATTAGTTGTTGTAGCAATAATTGGAATTTTAGCCGCCGTTGGCGTTGTTGCTTATAATGGTTATACATCTAGTACAAAAAAAAATGTTACTAAACAAAATCATAATTTAATGGTGAAACAGTTTACAACTTTAGTTATTGAATTCGAAATTAATGGAAGCATAAATAGAAAAATAAATGGAGGGTCAACAAAAAGTTTTAATCAAAAAAATTTAGCATTTGATTGTCCATCATTTCAACATCATTTTAAAGAAATTAAAAGTCCTTACGCAGGTTCAGTTGCAAGAAGCAAGGATCAAGACAATCAAGCTTGGGGTGGCAATTGTTGTAATTACGGTAAAGAAGGTAGGACTTATATATGGAGTAAATCAGGAGGATATTGTACATTTTCAACCTATATTGATAGCAAAAAATTAATTTATGATGAAGTAAAATGGTCAGATTAAATATTAAATTATTGAATAATATTTTAACTTGATAATATAATATTAATAACAATGAGTTATGATAATAACAATATATTTGCAAAAATTCTAAGAGGAGAAATTCCGTGTAATAAAATTTACGAGGATGAATTTGTTTTATCTTTTTACGATATTAATCCCCAAAAAAAAATACATGCTTTAGTCATTCCAAAAGGAAAATATATAGATTTAGATGACTTCAATTCAAATGCTTCAAATGATGAAATAGTAGGTTTGATGAAAGGAATAACTATTGTTTCAAAAAAGTTGGGAATTTCATCGATTGATGGTAAGGGATATCGAGCTCTTGCTAATATTAGTGACTATGGTGGTCAAGAAGTACCACACTTACATTTTCATTTATTTGGTGGTGAAAAAGTTGGAAAAATGGTTTCGTGATAACCAGAGTTGATAGAAAGTACTTGGAAATTAATTCTCTAGACGAAATCAATTCATCTGAGCCGAAGATTAACTGTAAAATTGAAATTAAAAATCCACCAGATTTTCAAATAAATAAATTTTTTTATAAGCAAATTGGAAAAAGCTATCGTTGGATAGATCGACTCGCTTGGAACGATGCGAAATGGATGAGTTACACAAATAATTCTAATTTAGAAACTTATATATTGAGAGAAAATGATGACTTAATTGGTTTTTTTGAGCTCTTATTTTATCCCGAAACAAGAAAATGTGAAGTAGCATATTTTGGAATTTTAGATCAATATATAGGAAAAAAATATGGAAAATATCTCTTAACAGAAGCTTTAAAGTTAGGCTTTAGAAGAAATACTAAAAAAGTTTGGTTGCATACTTGCTCTCTAGATCACAAACACGCTCTAAAAAATTATTTAGGAAGAGGTATGAAAATTTTTAAATCTGAAAGTATTAATTTAGATATTAATTAATATAATTTTGAACTCTGAATAATTTTTGATCAATTATTATATTTGTTTCTACATTAATTAATTTGGTTTCAACTTTGTTTAGATAAATGTCAGTTGTACTCCATCCTTTAATTTTATAATTAATTTTATCAAAAAAAATATTTAATAAATTTTTGTTATGTACAATTTTAAAAGAAAACGTTTCATCATTTTCTTTAATTGTTTCCACCTGATCTAGTTTGTCTAGTAGAAATTTTTTATCTAAAATTAAATTAAGAGGTGTATCTTTAAGTTGATACCTTAAATAATTATTAATTTTTTTACTATTAATTACCAATGATCTTCCATTAGATACTAAAATTTTATTATAAATATCGTCATACTTACATAAAATTTTTTTTGGATACGAAATTATACATTCTCCTTGTTCAGCCTTTTCTCCAATTTTTTGTATAAATTTAAAAGATATATTATTAGTATCTTCTAATTTATTTTTTATTAGTTGCTTTGAAGATGCAAAAATATTTAATGGATAAAAAAATATTAAAATAAATATTATATATTTCACTATTTCAAAACCTCCCTTTTACCTACATGATTGGCTTTACTTACTTCACCATTTACTTCCATTTGATCGATTATTCTTGCAGCCCTGTTATAACCAATCTGTAATTTTCTTTGCAAAAATGAAGTTGATGCTTTTCTTTCTGATTTTATTATTTCTAATGCTTCACTATATAATTCATCAGTATCAGAATTATCCTTATTTTTTTCGCCTATCTCTTTCTCATCAGCAAAGTTTAAAATTTCATCAACGTAATCTGGCTCTGCTTGATTTCTCAAAAAATTATTTACTTTATCTATTTCTATTTCTGATACATAAGGTGCATGTATCCTTGTAATTCTGTTTGCAGAAGACATATACAACATATCTCCTTTACCTAAAAGTTGCTCAGCTCCTTGTTCACCTAAAATTGTTCTACTATCAATTTTTGAAGTTACTTGAAATGAAATACGAGTTGGAAAATTAGCCTTTATAGTTCCAGTTATTACATCTACACTTGGTCTCTGTGTTGCCATTATAATATGAATTCCAGCTGCTCTAGCCATTTGTGACAATTTTTGAATGTAATTTTCAATCTCTTTACCAGCTACCAACATGAGATCAGACATTTCATCAACAATAACAACAATATAAGGCATTTTTACTTTGTGCTTTTCATTGTAACCGTCAATGTTCCTTACACCTACTTTTGTCATTAGTCTGTATCTGCTTTCCATTTCTTTAACTACCCAACCCAAAACAGATGCTGCTTTTTTTGCTTCGGTAATAACCGGACATAATAAATGTGGTATCCCTTCATAAGTTGAAAGTTCTAACATTTTTGGATCGATCAAAATGAACTTACAAGCATCAGGAGTATGTTTGTAAATTAGTGATAGGATAATTGTGTTAATACATACTGATTTTCCCGAGCCAGTAGTTCCAGCTATTAATAAATGAGGCATCAAACTTAAATCGCTTGTTATCGGCTCTCCAGATATACTTTTACCAAGAGCAATTGGTAATTTTATATCTCTTTTTCTAAAATTCTTATCTGAAATTATTTCCCTTAAAAAAACATTTTCTCTTGATACCTTGGGCAGTTCAATACCCACAGTATTACTTCCAGGTATTGTAGCTATCCTTGCAGATTCTGAACTTGTGTTTCTAGCAATGTCCTCTGCTAAATTAATAATTTTAGAAACTTTAACCCCAGCCGCTGGCTCAAATTCGTTGAGAGAAACAACAGGTCCATGACTTATTTTTTTTATGCTTCCCTCTACTCCAAAATCCAGAAGTATTTTTTCTAATCCTTCAGCATTAATTCTGACATCTTCTTTTTTGTTAGAAATCTTTTCAGGTTTTTTTAAAAAATCAATTAAAGGTAATTTAATTTTTACATCATTTAAATTTGATTTATTGTTAGAAAATAAATCTTCTTGAATAGGAGGATCCTTAACTTTTTCAATTATGGGTTTATCCTTGATTATATTTTCTTGGTTATTAGAACTACTTCTTTTTGATAAAAACATCTTTTTCACTAATAAAAAAAAATTTAAGATATACGAAATTTTGAAATTACTACTTAAAAGAAAAAATAATAAAATAAAAAAAATTAACAAATAATAACTCATTGTTTTGTTAATTTTTAAAAAGTCTGCAATTAAAGTTTCAGACATTAAATCACCTATAAAACCATTATTGCCATTTATTATTAACCAATAGGTCTCCTTATGGAAAATACCAAAGAAAAATGTTGCAAAAATAATGTAAAGAATAATGAAAAAAATATTTTCAATAATAACTACAAATTTTTTGTTAATTGTTATCGACAATCCAGTAAATAGAAGAGAAAAAGGAATCAAAAATGATATTATCCCGATTGATTGAAAAAATATATCAGCGATAAAACTCCCCCTAAATCCAAGAAAATTTTTTATCTCCTGATTTTCAGGAAATATAAAATTTGGATCCTCCGGCGAATAGCTAATCAAAGATATAAAAAGTAATATAGATGCAAACACCAGAAAAATACCAACCAATTCAGCCAGTCTTCTTGCAATAAAATCGCCTATTTTATTGATATAATTTTTAAGTATCATGAATCAAAACTGCTTTTGTCACTTTGTATCATTTAATTTTTATTGTTAAAATTATTTTGTTATGAAAATTTGTCTTATAGGCCAAAATTTAACAAATTTAATTCTCGCTAGGGTTTTTGAGGAAAAAAAACTCAATGTTGACATATATTCAAATAAAAAAATTCAAAACAATAAATCAAATAGAACAATAGCTTTATCAAGCGAAAATTTCGATTATTTAAATTTTTTAGCAAAATCGAGTATTATACCTTGGAAAAGTAAAGAAATTAAAATTTTTACAGAAAAATCTCAATCCAAAGAAATTATTAACTTTAAAAAAAAAAATAAAGAAGTTTTTAATTTAATACCATATTCAAAATTAAATGAAATTTTTTTAAAAAAAATAAAAAAATCTAAAATTATAAAATTACATCATTTAGATACTTCCAGTCCATCTATGCAAAAAAAAATTAAAAAATATGATCTAGTTATAAATAGTGAAAATAAAAATTTCATCTCAAATAAATTTTTTAGTAATAAAACACAAAAAAATTATAGAAGTAGAGCTTATACATTTCTAATAAATCACCAACGTAAAGATAATAATATAGCCATTCAAGTTTTTACAAAACTTGGACCTTTGGCGTTTTTGCCGTTATCTAATACAAAAACTTCAATAGTTTTTTCTTACAAGGGAGGAGAAATAGATGATAAGACAATCATCGATATATTTAAAAAATATAATACTTTCTATTCATTAATAAAGATTAGTAAAATTGAAAAATTCAGCCTAACGTTTGAAATGCTTAGAAATTATACCCATAATAATATCCTTGCGTTTGGTGATTTAATACATCGTATACATCCCCTTGCAGGACAAGGTTTCAATATGACAATAAGAGATATAAAAATAGTATCAAAAATTGTTAATGAAAAAATTTCTTTAGGTCTACCAATAGATATTTCTGTTGCTGATGAATTCCAGAAATCTACAAAGCATCTTAATTATCTATATGGAAAAGCAATTGATGGAATATATGAGTTCTTTAGATTAGATAGTAATCTTAACAATTCAATTTCAAAACCAGTATTTAGAATTTTAAATAAAAATTCTATATTTAAAAAGTATACTAATATTTTATCTGATAGAGGATTAAATTTATAAATTATTGAAGAGTAGTATTTTCAAACTCGTCTTTAATATAATTATTTAAGATTTGTTCCATTTTTTCTTTTCTTACATTTATATCAAGACTTTCTAATAATATTTGTTTTTCCTCCAATGAGAATGGCGATGCCATTGATAGATCATTAAGAGTTTGGCTAAGATCTTTCTTTTCTAAGTCTTTTAAGTTCACAATATAGCCTTGTTTTTTGAAAAATGTTTTCATGTTTTTCATAATTAAGCTTAAGTCTGAAAAGTTAACTTCGTTACTTTTTTGTATTATATCTTTTGAAAAATGATCATATTGAACATTACATTCACGGTACATTTTGTTGGTATCTAACTCTGAGTTAATTTTGTATCTACAAATCCCGTTTAAAATAATAAGTATTCTTCCGTCTTCTGTTTCATTGAAACTTGTGATTTTTCCAATACATCCTATTTCGTATAAATCAGGTTTTTTCAAAGACCCTGTTTTTTTTGGCTGTATCATTCCAATCATTCGATGCTTTTTCATACTGTCATTTACCATCTGTAGATACCTTGGCTCAAAAATGTTCAGTGGAACAGTTGTGCCAGGAAACATAATAAAATTTGATAATGGGAAAATTGGTATAGTTTTTGGTAATTCTTCAAGCTTCATATTTTAATTATAGTCATTCATTTGCAAGATACAATTGGACAAATTTGGTTTAATATTTTTTTAAGATTTTTAGTTTTGAAACATCGTCTCTATATTTTTCTACAATATTTATATTCTCCTTTTTTTCAAGTAAACGTATTAAGAAATCAGCAAAATCATAAGAATGGTAAGAATAATGCATAATCTTGATTAATTTTTTAAGATCTTCACTTTTTAATTTATTTATAATTTCATAACTAGGTACAAATACACAATCTAATTGAATTAAAGTGTGTAAACCATTTAGCGAACTTCCACCTAAAATAACAGGTTTAAATGTTTTTGTATTAATTTTTTGAAACATATTTAAATTAAATTTTAAATCTTCCATTTGTTTACAAACATAAGAAAATCTCTTTTCCTTTTTATAAAGTGGTATTGGAGATAATTCTAACTCTACAACTAGACAATTTTTAATTGTATCTTTTGAGCATTCTATAATTTCAGATTCTAACCCTTGTACATCTATCTTTAGAAAATCTACTTTGCTTTCAAATTTAATCTCATCTAATTTTTTTGTCTTTATTTTTGTTTTTTCTTTAATTACAGCATCTAACTCAAATCTGTGAAAGTTTTTTACGTAATCTATATCTGCTTCAAGAAAAGAACTCCAACCCGGGTACTCACAAATATTGAAAATTTTCTCTTCCCCATCGCCAATTGCGTAATTAAAAAATTCTCTCTTTTCATTTTTGTTCTCTGATATTAATTTTTCAAATTCAATTTTATTTGGCTCAAAACCGTATAATTTTGAGTTAGTATTTTTTAATAAATTATCAATATGTGGAGTAGGATCGCAACTACTAGCACCTATATCGCATGCGATTATTTTTGAATTATGATTTATGTAATCCACAATATTCTAAATTATACTATTAATCTTTTGATACTCCTTTATAATATTATTATACTTCTCGGCTACACTTTCGGCCACAGTTCGTTTCTAATTTATAACATTTTGCCTATTGCTTAATTTAAAAAAAGCTAATAGTTTCAATGCTTATAGAACAAGCGGGCATAGCTCAGTGGTAGAGCGTCTCGTTGCCAACGAGAAGGTCGTGGGTTCAAGTCCCATTGCCCGCTCCATTATAGGAATTAAATTATGAGTGAACTAGCAAGTAAAAAATGTATACCATGTGAAGGAAACATCCCACCTTTTAATACAGAAGAAATTCATAAGTATTTAAAACAAGTTGATGGATGGGAGGTCATTGAAGATAAAATTGATGGATTTCATTTAATAAAAAATTTCAAATTTGACGACTTTTTACAAAGTCAAGAATTTGTCAATAAAGTTGGTGAGATTGCTGAGTCAGAAGGACATCATCCCGATTTATGGTTTGGCTGGGGTTACGCAAGAATTAAAATATTTACACATGCAATTAAAGGTCTTGCTGAGAGTGATTTTATTTTAGCCGCTAAAATAGATAAGATAAATTGATTAGTGAATAAAGTGTCTTGTTTTCGAAAATACTAAAATAGTATTTGTTTGGTTAGCAAATTTAATAATTTCTTTATCATTTTTTGAACCCGACGGTTGAATTACTGCTGAAATTCCTGCTTGTACCAATTTTTCTATACCATCCACAAACGGGAAAAACGCATCAGATGCTGCTAAGATTTCATCACGATCGCTCATTTTCTGAAACTTTTTCATTTTATCAATTGCTATTTTGCAACTATCTAACCTACTTGGTTGACCAGAGCCTATGCCTATTGTCTTGTAATCTTTTGTAATGACTATCGCATTCGATTTTACACTTCTGCATATATTAAATGCAAAAATAAGCTTATTTAAAGTTTTATTTGTAGGTTTTAATTTTGATACAATTTTAAAATCTTTCTTAGAAAAATGTTGAGTATCTGGATCTTGAACTAAAATAGAATTAAATTTATTTATAAAATTAAATTTAAAATTTTTATTTACTTTACTAGAATCAATTAGCCTTACGTTTTTTTTCTTTTTTAAAAGTTTGACTGATTTTTCGTCAAATCCATTTGCAATTATTACCTCAAAAAATATTTTATTAATCTCTTTGGCTAAACTAATATTTAATTTAAAGTTACATGATACAATTCCACCATAGGCACTAATTGGGTCACTTTCTAAAGCCTCTTTAAAAGATTTGATTTTTTTTGGATTGATGGAAACTCCACAAGGATTAGCATGCTTAATTATTGCCACACCTTTATTTTTTGGTAAAGTTTTAGATATACTTAGGGCAGAATATAGATCGTTATAATTGTTGTAACTAAGTTGTTTTCCACTAATTTGAATAATTTCCTGCTTATTATTTTGTGAATATATTGCTCCTTTTTGATGAGGGTTTTCCCCATATCTTGTCTTCTCAACTAATTTTCCAGAAAATATATTCTTGATTGGGAAAAGGTTTTCAGACTTACCTTTGAAATAATTAAAAATTTTTGATTCATAATATGCTGTTTCCATAAATGCTTCTTCAGCCAATTTTTCTCTAAATTTTAAATGCGTTGAACCTTTATTTTTATTTAATTCAATAGTTAAATCACCATACTGTTTTGCGTTACTTAGGATAACCACATCATTATAGTTTTTTGCAGCTGCTCTAACCATTGTTGGTCCCCCAATATCTATATTTTCAATTATATTTTTGTGACCAGAATTACTTAATAAAACTTTTTCAAATGGATAAAAATTTATAATAACTAGATCTATATTTTCATAATTGTTAATTTTCATTTCTCTTTGATGCTTTTTATTCTGCCTAACATTTAAAATCCCAGAATGAATTTTTGGATGCAATGTTTTCACTCTTCCATCTAGCAGCTCTTTTGAATTTGTAAATTTAGATACTTCTAAGCATTTAAAACCCATACTTTTAATTTTTTTGTATGTGCCACCTGAGCTTATTATTTTGATTTTATATTTTTTTAGTAAATTTAATAATGGCCTTAAATTGGATTTATCTGACAATGAAATTAAAGCTGTCTTAATTTTTATTGTATTTTTTCGAATACCCATTTAATTTCCTGAGTTATATCTTTTATTTTACCTGATAAACATATATTCTGATTATCACTAGTAACATTTTTATTACCGAAATATATACCCGATTCAATATTTATAATCTCGCAGTTAGTTGAAAATTTCCATCCAGAGTTTTCAATTTCAATTAGTATAGTTTTGTTATCTAGAGTTTTTGTCAATTTAACACCTGGTTCCATATGAAATCTAATATCATATTTTTTTGTTTCTAACTTGTTTTTTGAAATTATTTTATCAGTTCCTATCAATTTATTTTTTTCAACGAAATATTCCAAAGATCTTTCATATAAAATTCCAAATTTTTTTAAAAAGCCATTATGAGATGCTTTCATTAACCAATAGTTTTTTTCATTAACAATATTTTTATCACTAATTTTTAAACCGTTTTCTAATGTTTTATATTTTCCATTGCTTCTAAATGAACAACTTGAATGATTATCAATTATAAGTGCTGAATGAGCGGCAGTAGATTTTGAAATTAGATTTAATTTGTTTTTATAATCCTGAAAGTAACCAGAATTTGAAATAAGTTTTTTATCTTTATAGAAGAATTCAAATGAAAGAGCTCCACTTTGATAGTTATGTGAAAAAGCTTTTTGGGGTGAATTTCCAACATCCATTGCAAGAATACAATTTTTGTTTTTTAAAATGGCATATCCTCCTACTTCATTATTTGAATTTTCAAACTTATATTTATAAAGCGAAAGATATTTATTAAATTCCTTTAAATCATTTTGATGATTCCCATTGAATAGTAAACTTTGTTCGATTTTAGAAAAAACAGAATAAGATTTTCCTAGATAGAAAATTATTTCATCAAGGTACTCAGGTATATCATTAAAAGATTCCTTTAATAATTCTCTAACAAGAATAAAATATTTTAAATAAAAATTTAATTGCCTGATACTTCTCGTTTTTGGAAAATACTCATCGTCAAAAGAATTAATAATAATTTTTCTCAGTAATTCTAATCCATAATTTAAAAATTTTTCATTTGCGTATGATAATCCTGTAATTATTATTGCTATACAGCCTAATAATTTATCATTAACAGATCGAGATTTACTTATTTCATTTATTAAATGATTAATCTGTTTATTTACAGAAAAATTAAATTTATTTTTATATTTAGTATCACTTTCATCATAAGATAATTTAGAGTTTGCAATCCAAGATATTATTCTCTTTGATAAAATATCTGTTTGCCATGTTAATGAATTATAACTTTGATTTTTTTCAATCCATTTTGTTATTATTGATTGTGTAATACTTGGAGAAGATTTTAAATCGATACTAAATAACCAATAAAAATTATTTAGTTTATTGAGGTTATTACTAATTAATAATTCATTTTCCCAAATATTATCTTTATCCAATTCTTCAATTTTAATTTTTTTTTTATCATATTTAACCAAGCAGCTTAAAATACTTAGACTTGGTCTATAGGAAATGTTGCTTATCTCAATTTTTGAAATTTTATTATTATAAAACCTTGATTTTAAGTATAAATTTCTTATTTGATTTTTAGTGTAGTAAAAAAATTCATTTATTAAAATTAAAGAATTTTTTAAATACATCTTACATTGATTTTAGAGTTTCTATATTTTTTTTTATATCACCATTGTTTTCTTTGAATATTGTTGTTCCAGAAACTAATATATTTGCTCCTGCTGATATAACCTCTTTTGAATTAGAGAAATTTATTCCACCATCAACTTCAATATCAAATTTTAAGTTATTATCTTTTTTTATTTGATATAGTTTTTTAATTTTATCAATGACTTCTGGTATAAATTTTTGACCACCAAAACCAGGATATACACTCATAATTAAAACTAAATCTATTTCTTTTAATAATTTTTCAATGACGCTTACTTCCGTATTTGGATTTAAAGATATGCCTACTTTTTTCTTTAATTGTTTTATAAGATGAATTGATTCAATCAAATTGTCGGTTGCTTCAGGGTGAATTGTTATTATATCAGATCCTGCTTCAGCAAAATTTTTTATATATTTATGAACTGGTGAGATCATTAAATGTACATCAAAAGGTAATTTTGTATAATTTCTGAGTGTTTTTATCACTGGGGGACCAATTGTAATATTGGGAACAAAATGTCCATCCATTACATCGACATGAATTAAGTCAGCGCCACCATCTTCTAATCTTTTAATTTCCTCACCTAATTGGCTAAAATCTGCAGAAAGTATTGAAGGCGAAATTTGTATATTTTTCATTAATAAATAAAAACTAGTACTATCAATTTTTGAATATATTTGAATTATTATTTACCAAATATTTTATAAATTTCCGCAGCTATTTCACTTTCTAATGGAAACGATAACATTCCCATAACAGAATAACCCATTAAATAAGGCATTAAATAAAATCTAAACATATAAAAAAACCACGCTACATAAAGTGGAACTAATGGTCCTATAATGAAACTAGGAGTTATGAATTTAAAAATTTTAATAATTGGATTTGTGTATTTTACAAATACTTTCATAAAAAAGAATTCAGAATCTTCTTTTTGAAAAATGTTCATTGCAGATCTTCCAATTAAAGTCCACATAATGATACCTAAAATGTAGTCTATAACTAAAATATATAAAGGCATTTATCTGAAAAAAATGGGGGCGGATACCGCCCCCAAAAAGTTTAATTTAGTGTTGCTTACCAAGTATTGTCTTACCTGATGGAACACGAACTTCGTCTACCATTTGCTGTGTAGCTTTATCTGGTTCTTCAGTCATTAAACTTACTACAACCATTACAACTAAACAGACCGACGCTCCGATTATACCGAAACGTAAATGGTCAATACCTAACCAAGGTGCGTTACCCATAAACTTAGGATACACATAAATTAGATAAGCCGTTCCTGATGCAAGACCTGCTATCATACCTGCTATTGCTCCTTGTCTTGTTGCTCTCTTCCACCATACACCAAGTATTAATGGGAAGAACAATCCCGACATTGCAAAGTCAAATGCCCAAGCAACTGCACCAAGGATACTAGTGATCCTCATCGATGCAATATATGCTCCAGCGGCACCAATAACTATTAGAAGTGCTCTAGCAACTAACAATCTTTTTCTTACATCCGCTTTTGGATCAATGATTTTGTAATAAATATCATGTGATAAAGCGTTAGCGATAGCAAGAATTAGACCATCAGCAGTTGACATCGCAGCAGCCATTCCTCCTGCAGCAACTAGTCCAGAGATTACGTATGGTAATCCAGCAACTTCAGGAGTTGCTAGTACAACTACGTCACCTCTCATAAACCATTCATTTAACTGAAGAATACCATCTCCGTTAAAGTCTGCTATGAAGGCTTGTTTTACATTAATCCAAGCATTTACCCACTCAATTTGCATAATTTCAGCAATTGGTTTTCCAATAATACCTGTTGGTAAGTTTGGATCTATTAGTGAGATTTTGGATAATGTTGCAAGCATTGGCGCTGAAGTATAAAGCAATGCAATAAAGAATAGTGACCATGCCACTGATTTTCTTGCAGCTTTAACACTTGGAGTAGTGAAGTATCTCATTAAAATGTGTGGTAAAGAAGCTGTTCCTACCATCATACATAGTGCTAATGAAATAAACTTCCATGCAGCCATTCCACCTTCTGGCACACCTGCGTGTGATACAGCGATAGATTTTAGACCACCTGGTACACCTGCAGCTTTAATATCTGCAGCAGCATTTTTAACTAATCCAAATTGCGATTCAAGTGCACCTAATCTAGCTACTTCCTCACCTAACATAAAGTGTGGAAAGAAACCAAATCCTGATTTGTTACTAATCCAGAATACTGGAATTAGATAAGCAATAATCAATACTATGTATTGAGCAACCTGTGTCCAAGTTACCGCTCTCATTCCGCCTAGCATTGAACAAAGTAAAATACTTACTAGTCCAACCCAAACTCCTAATTCAAATGGAATACTTAGTGCTCTTGATGCGATTGTTCCTGTTGCGTTAATTTGAGCTGTTACATAAGTGAAAGATGCCAATGTTAAAACAACTACGGCACAGAACCTTGCGAAGTTTCCGCCATATCTTGTTCCAATGAAATCTGGCACAGTATAACATCCAAATTTTCTTAAGTATGGTGCTAAAAGTGATGATACTAAAACGTATCCCCCAGTCCATCCGACTAAGAAAGCCATATAAGTATAACCACCAAAGTAAATACCACCAGCCATTGCAACGAATGAAGCACCTGACATCCAGTCAGCTGCAGTCGCCATTCCGTTAAATACTGTTGGTACCTGTCTTCCAGCAACATAATAAGCGTCGACCTGTACAGTTCTAGATAGATATCCAATTATGGCATATATACAAACTGTAAAGGCGACAAACAAAATACCAATTGTTTTTGCGGTCATACCTGCTTGCTCTGCTATTGCCATCAAAATGATGAATATAAAGAAGCCCCCAGTATATGTTCCGTAAATTTTTGGTAGGTTGTCAATAAAATTGCCTTTAAACATTAATCATCCTCCTTTTCGGTAAAACCAAACTCTTCATCGATTTTTTCCTGTCTATTTGCAAACCAAAAAATAAGGACCACAAATGCAATGATGGAACCTTGCGCACACATGTAATACGCTAATGGATATCCCATAAAACTTGAAGTGTTTAGGTCAGAACCAAACATGAAGATCAGATAACCGAAAACAAACCAAATAATTAATGTAATAATCATTAATCCTTTGGTTTTTTCCCAGTGCTTTTCTTTGTTTGACATTATTTTAATCCTCCCTATAGGTTAAAGATATAATTCATACTCATTTAAAGTGATATTTAAAGGGTAAAAAATGGCATATATTTATAGTAAAAGTTGTAATATCGGTTCTAAATGGGCATTAAATATAAATTAAAGCTCAAAGATTTAAAATTTGAGTATTTAAAGGAATATTTTATTCCATTCTTAAAATATTTCAAAAAAACAAAAAAAATCGAAAATTATTCCGATTTAAAAGAATTCATTCAAAAAAAATCTGCATGGGTAAGTCAAGTAACTCTTTATGGATATTTGAAAACTAGAATGGGGGCAAAATATGTATTGATGTTTGAAGATGAAATATTTTTAGGATCGATAAACAAAGCTAAATGGAATATTTACTCAACTGCATTACAGGATTTAACTTTTTATACGATCTCTTTTTTAAAAAATATCAGAAATCAACATGATACTGAAAAAGCAAATGAAATTTATTTTGAAATTTTGGATAATGAACTTCAGAAAAATGAAATGCCAAAGGAAGTATATGAAAATGCAAAAAAAAAATTTCTTGAAAGATATGAAAAAATTAATTGGAGCGAATATCATGAATCATTACCATTTAACACAAGTGCTTTGTCTTTATATGAATGGTCACCAATAGCTGAAGAGTTAAAATCTTTAGACAAGAAAATAGTTTTAAATTCTATGATCCTGAAATGGGATAATGTTAAAAAGGAATTTATTGAACTAATAAATTTTTAAGTATTTTTTCTATTTTCAACTAAACTTTTTACTACACTAGGATCGGCTAAAGTAGTTGTATCACCTAATTGATCATGTTCATTTGCTGCAATTTTTCTAAGAATTCTTCTCATAATCTTACCCGATCTAGTTTTCGGAAGACCTGGTGAAAATTGTATTAAATCTGGTGTAGCTATTGGACCAATTTGTTTTCGAACCCAAAGTTTTAGATCTCTCTCTAAATCAAGTGTAGATTTTTCTCCTACATTCAATGTGACATAACAATATAAACCGTTTCCTTTAATATCATGAGGATATCCTACAACTGCTGCCTCAGCAACTTTAGGATGGGCAACAAAGGCACTCTCTATTTCAGCAGTTCCCAAATTATGACCCGATACAATAATTACATCGTCAACTCTTCCAGTAATCCAATAATATCCGTCTTTATCTCTACGACACCCATCACCTGTGAAATATTTTCCATCAAATTGTGAGAAATAGGTGTCTATAAATCTTTGGTGATCTCCATACACTGTTCTCATTTGGCCAGGCCATGACTGTGCAATACATAAACGTCCCTCTGCCTCACCCTTTAAAGTTTTTCCATTTTTATCTACTATCACTGGTTTAATACCATAGAAAGGTTTAGTAGCTGATCCAGGTTTTAAATTAATAGCACCTGTTTGTGGACTTATTAATATTCCTCCTGTTTCTGTTTGCCACCAAGTATCGACAATTGGACAGTTAGAATCTCCAACTGTTTTATAATACCATTCCCACGCTTCTGGATTGATTGGCTCTCCTACTGTTCCTAATAATTTCAAAGATTTTCTTGACGTTTTTTTAACAGGCTTATCACCTTCTCTCATTAAAGCTCTAATTGCAGTTGGGGCTGTATAAAAAATGTTTACTTTATATTTATCAACGATTTGCCACCATCTTGAACTATCAGGAAAAGTTGGAATTCCTTCAAACATTATTGTTGTTGCACCATTTGATAATGGTCCATAAATAATATAGCTATGACCAGTTACCCAACCAATGTCAGCTGTACACCAATAAATATCTTTAGGTTTATAATTGAATATATATTGATGGGTCATTGATGCATAAACCATATACCCACCAGTCGTATGCATAACCCCTTTTGGTTTCCCCGTTGATCCCGATGTATACAAAATAAATAAAGGATCTTCTGCATTCATTTCTTCGGGTTCACATTTGTTTGAAACTTTTTTTGTCAATTCGTGGTACCAAACATCTCTTCTTTCATCCCAATTTATTCTATTGCCCGTTCTTTTAACAACAACACATTTTTTTACATTTGGGCAATTTACTAAAGCCTCATCAGCGATTGATTTTAGAGGAATAATTTTTCCTCCCCGAACACCTTCATCTGCGGTTATTAAGTAATCAGACTCACAGTCATTTATTCTTCCAGAAATACTATCTGGAGAAAATCCTCCAAAGATTATCGAATGAACTGCTCCTATTCTTGCACAAGCCAACATTGTATAAGCTAATTCAGGTATCATTGTTAAATAAATTGTTACACGATCACCCTTTTTTACACCGAGTTCTTTCAAACCATTAGCTGCCTTTGAAACTTCTTTGTGTAATTCTTTGTATGATATTTTCTTTTGTACTTTTGGATCATCACCAACCCAAATTATAGCAGTCTTGTCTTTATTCTTTTTTAAATGTCTATCTATACAATTGGCTGAAGCGTTTAATGTTCCATCATAAAACCATTTAATTCTTACATCGGAACTACTGTACTTTACATCTTTGATCTTTGTGTATGGCTTTATCCAATTAATTCTTTTTCCTTCTTTTTTCCAAAATCCATCATTATCCTTTATAGAAGACTTATATTTTTTTTCATATTGCGATTTATTTACGAGAGCTTTATTAATCCAGTCTTTCTTTGTTTTATAGATTAATTCTTTTTCTACTTTTGAAGTTATAGATTTCTTTTTAATCTTTTTTTTTTTAGATTTCTTTTTAATCTTTTTTCTAACTTTTTTTGCTTTCTTTTTTTTTAGCATGGAATATTTATTTGCTGATACTACCCATCTTCAAAATAATTTTCCAGCATTTAGTATCTATTGGCATAACCGAAAGTCTACTTTGTTTTATAAGAGCTATATCTTTTAAATCTTTATTTTTTTTAATATTTTCTAATGAAACTGGCACTTTTAGTTTATTTTTATACTTAACTTTAACTGCTACAAATCGCTTCTCTTTGTCCGTAGGATCAATAAATGCTGTTTTAATTACTTCAACAATACCAACGATTTCTTTACCTATATTTGAATGGTAAAAAAAACATAGATCTCCTTTTTTCATTTTTTTTAAATTGTTAGCAGCTTGATAGTTTCGTACACCATCCCAATCAGCGCCTTTTGATCCTGACTTCTTTTGTTGTTCTATAGACCAAACGTCAGGCTCTGATTTTAATAACCAATATTGCATTTAAATAAGTTATATTAAATTGCTATGTAAGTAAAAGGTATAAAAACTTGAACAAAAACAAAAATAGAAAAAATCAAAATTAATAAAATGAATATTATAAAAAATATTAATTTTATATAACCATATTTTTTTTTAAAATCATTAATTAGATAAATGTAATTTAAAATTTTTTTCATATCTCTTTAGCTTTAAATATACCTTCGTTCATTATAATATATTCAATATTCATTCTTCTCATATTTGTATAAACATCAAATAAATCGAATACCATTGGATCTTTTGAAATATTAAAAGATGTATTTACAATTATGTTAATATCGTTTTCAGCTAGTCTTTTTAATAATTTAAAAATAAATGAATTCTCATTGTCAATAACTTGTGCTCTACATGTGTTATCAGTATGAATTATAGAGAAGTAATCATTTTTTAAATCCTCTTTTGCTTCACATAAAGTTCCCATTGAGTATAAATTATTTTTTATATTATCTTGAATAGAAAAATATTTTTCAAATTTTTCTTTAAGTAACATGGGAGCAAGAGGTTGATAAAATTCCCTTTTTTTTATTCTGTTATTTAAATTTTCAACAGCCAATTTATCTTTAGCGTTACAAATTATGGAAGTATTACCCAATGCTCTTGGACCAGTTTCTGTTTTATCAATATAAGTTGTAAGAATGTGACCTTTACTTATTAATTCAGTGGCTGTTTCTAAAGAGTTCTCCTGTTTAGAAATTTTTTCAAAAAACTCATTTAGTTGGAATTTTTTATTTATTTGATTTTTATCTGGTCCAGGAAATAAACCTATATTTTTTAAAAATCTATTATTTTCGTGAAAATACGAAAAATTAGTAGCTCCAATTGCAGAGCCAGAATCACCAGGCGATGGAGGAACAATTAATTCATCAAATATATTTTGTTTTGATAAATCATGTATCATTTTACAATTTAATGCAACGCCACCAGTTAAAACTATTTTGTTTTTGCCTGTAAGTTTCTTTGCTTTTAAAATAAGGTTTTTTACAGATTTATTTAATATTAGTTGTGCTGAACTTGCTATATTTGAGTATTTTTTAAAATTTTCTTTAATAGCTAAATTTAAATAAGGCTTACCAAAAATTTTTATAAGTTTTTCAGAAAATGATCTTTCAGGATCTTTTTGAAATTCAAAATATGATGAATTTAATTTCAATTGTTTGCAATCAAAAATTTGCTCCATTTCTTTTTCATAAATTGGATCACCATATGAACTTAAACTCATGACTTTAAATTCACCATCATTTATATCAAAACCTAGAAAATCAGTTATTGTAGAATAAAATAACCCAACTGAATTAGGGTAAAAGTTTGTCCAATGTTTCTTTATCAAATTTTCAGTGTCGATTGTATATATAGTCATTGTTTCACCTTCTCCAACTCCGTCACAACTAACAAATGCATAATCATCAACATTTTTTACATATAATGATCCATACAAACAATGGCTTAGATGATGAGAAGAATATAAAATTTTATCTTTAGATATTTTAATTGTTTTATTTAAATGAGTAAAAAAAAATATTGAACCTGTGTTAAAATTTTTTAGATGATGTATTAATAATTTTTTATTTTCTAGAGGTTTTTTTATTGAATAAATAAAAATTTCCCACCATGATTTGAAAGGTTTTTCATAAAAACAAACAAATTTTATATTTTTTTCACTTAAAGAATATTTTTCTATTAAAAATTCTAAACTCCTTTTTGGGAAGCTTTTATCGCCTTTTATTCTTGTAAAATATTCTTCTTTAAGAAAACAATTATTATTTATTCCATCTGTTAAGAAAACAGATGATTCGTGGTAATAAGCAGAAATACCAATGTAAAACATTAAAATTATAGTATTGATTTTGGATTAATATTTTTCAAAACATCATTGTCTTCTTTGGATTTATCCAAATCCAAAAATTTTACAGGTAAATACATAATTAAAATTAATAGGTATAAAATTGGATTAAAAATTTTTGATACTTTAGTTAAGCTATTAGCATAGAGGTGTCTTAATTTACTTATTAAATTCTCCTTAGAGAATTTAATATAATAAGCAATTTTAGAATTATTTTTTTTTGCAAATGTTAGTGAGTATTTGGCATGTCTTTCTTCATCCAGCAAAATTTTGTCAATTTTTTTAGAGTGATCTGGTTTAAATTTTCTAATATTATCAAGAAAGTCATGTAATTTTTTTTCTGCTATTTCTTCATTTGCCCCAATAAAAATTGCAAAATCTTTAATGTTCTTTTTTTCAAATATAAATTTATCTTTATAAATATACCCTTTAGCAAAAAGGTGAATTGGTATAAATCTTATTTCTTTATTATTTAGTTCGTGTTCTAATGAAATTTGGTTTTTGATATTTGTAAATATAGAAAAATGTTTATACTCATCTAAAGAATGTCTTATGAAACCTTTGCTTAACTTTAAATCATCTATATTTTTAGCTGCAAACAACATTTCTAATGCAGATGCAAATTCTGCAGCAGAAAATTCATTTAAAACAAAACAACATCTTAACGGTTCGAATTTTTTTAAGTTATTTTTTGGAATTAGAAACATATTAGTTATTTTTGTATTTACGATTTTACCAATTAATGATTTAAAATCAAAAGAATGTCTTAAATTTTTGCCTTTCGGACATAATGATCATTATGTTCATCTGCCAATTAATACCAATTTCTGCGTAAAATATGGAAATGAAAAAATTATTTTTAAAACCGACAATTTTGGTGGAAGATATTTTAAAGATAAAAATAATGTTCTACAAGTATTTGGAGATAGTCAGGTATTAGGTTTAGATATTCAGAATCAAACACAACACTACCTTTCAAAATATTTTAAAAATAATTTTGTTATTTATGCGGCTCCAAATAATGGACCACTTGAAGTAATAAAATTTATTAAACTAAACAATAAAATAGTTAATGAAAAAATTGTAATCAATTTTAATCTCTCTGTAGACCTTTTTAGAGTTTACCCAGATTGGAATATTGAAAATTTCGTGGCTTTAAGGAGTCATCAATTGGAAGAAATATTGGATAAACCCTATAAATATAAAATAATAATTGCTAAAAGTCTTTTAGAAAACAAATATTTTACTGTAGCTAGGAAAAATGAAAATCAAATGCAAGAACTATTTATGAGTAGAGATGTGGAGAAACTAAAAAAATATTTAGCCTTGTATTTATTAAAATTAGATAAAATAATTAATAAAATGAATATTGAAATAGATTATGTATTAACAATGCCTTATTGGATATATGAAAATACAGATAATAAATTTTTAAAAATTAATTCAATTGAAAAACGCTTGAAGATATTAATTTGTGATACTTTTAATAGACAAACTAAATTTAATAAAGTTTATATTTCTAAGTTAATATCCGATAATAAAGAAATATTAACCAAAGATAAAAGACATTTAAAATCTGACCAAATCTCATTGATAAAATTGAGTAATTATTGTAAAAATTAGTATGAAACAAATACTCATAACATCTTTACTATTTACATTTTTTTTAATTTTTAATGTTAATTCAGGAACAACATCCTTTGGAGTTTCAATTATAAACTCACCAGAAATTAAAGATAATTTAGATCTTTCAAAAAAAAAAATTTCTTTGAAAAATGCCGAAGTTAAATTTAATGATGGTTCAAATTATGTAGGACCAATTAGAAAAAATAAATTACATGGAAAAGGAAAATTAGTTCTTCCTGATGGCACAATATTTGAAGGTAAATTTAAAAGTAACAAGTTTGTTAAAAAGCATAGTAGAAAGACCAGAACATTTGTGAAGATTGACTTAAAAAAAGGAATTGTTCTCGAAAATCAAATGAAGGTAGCAGGTCTCTCAAAATATTATCCAGCTGAAATAATTGATGGTGAATTTAAACTCTCTAAAAAAGGAGAGTTAATGGTTTCTCAAGACAAAAAAAATGCCAGTGGAGGTGATGCTGGTAGCGGTGGTAGCGGTGGCGGAGGTTGCTAATTGAAAACTAATCTGTAATTGCTAAAAAAAACGGTTTTTTCATCTATTGATATAAAGAAATTTTACAAATAATGTATTAAATTATAGTTTAATCTGATGAGCAAAAAATTATTATTTTTTCTGTTGTTTTTAATATTAAATAATACCGTTGTTAAAGGAGATATCATTCAAGATAGCAAATTATGGAAATTTTTTTCAGGTATTGCTAATGACGCCAAAACAAATTTTCCGGAGATCCCATTTTTAAAATCAGAGACAACAGTTGGAACCTTAAATTTTGGTACAGCGATTTATCAAGGAGATATAAAAAAAGGAAAAGCACATGGTTATGGAGTGTTTAAATTTTCTGATGGAACACAATATAAAGGGACATTTAAAAGAAATATGTTTCATGGAAGTGGAGTTTATCTTGATAAAGAAGGCAATTTAATAAAAGGTAAATGGAAATATAATAAACTTAGTAATCCAATAAATAATAATACAAGAGAAATAGTTCAATTAAATAAAGCTTTTGGGAAAGTAAATTATTTTGAAATTAGAGGAGAAGGTGAATTAAGAAGTAAATGGTTTGAAGCAGAAATTTCAGAGGAAAATACTGCCGAAGTTCAATTAATTAAAGAATTAGATATTTTTGACACACCTTCAGTTTTTTCAAAAGATTATGGTGACCAAGATAAAATTAAAGAATTAATTGATGAAAAAAATTTAGAAATCATAAAACAAAATGAGATGTCGGCAAATATTTCATCAAATATGCAGACTACATATGTGTTAACAGCTAAGGGTAAAAAAGATATGGAAGATCAAAAACAAGATCTAATGATGGCACATGAAAAAGCAACCGTTGCAAGTGGGAGTCATGGAGGTATGAGCGGCGGTGGCGGTGGCGGTGGCGGAGGTTGCTAAATTATAATAAATTCTTGATAATTTTTCAGATATAATGTTTTTTCATAAATGAAAAAATTAATTAATGCGGCAGTTGAATTATTTCAAAAAGGTCATCTAGAAAAGTCAAAAGAGGTTTCTTTAAAATTATTAGAAATGGATCAAGATAATTTTGATGCGTTATACCTTTTGGGGATTATTTCATTTCATTTAAAAGAATATCAACAATCATTCAAATTTTTAGATAAAGCAATTACAATTAACTCAAATATCCCTGATTTGTACAACATATATTCTTTAGTATTATGCCAAGTTAACAATTTTAAAGAAGCATTAAAATATTTAGACAAAGCAATTAATATCAAACCTAATTACTTTGATGCATTTTATAATAAAGGAAATGTCTATTTCCATTTAAATGAGTATGATAAATCTATCGAAAATTATAAAAAGTCTTTAAGTATAAATCCAAAAAATAAAGACGCTTTAAATAATTTAGGAAATGTTTATAACGAGACTAAATCTTACATAAATGCTCTAGATTGTTATGAGAAAGCATTAGTGATTGATACAAATAATTCTCTAGCTTTTTATAATAAAGGAAAAGTTTTAAAAGCTCTAAATAGATTGGATGAAGCAATAATCAATTATAAAAAAGCTATTGAGCTAAATAACAATTTTTCGGAAGCTTATAAAAATCTAGGAAATTTATTTTTAGATAAAAAAAAATTTAATGAAGCAATTTTTAATCATAAGATTGCTTTAAAAATTGACCCAAATATAACTTTTTTGGGAGGTACAATTATTCAATCTAAATGTTCTATTTGCGACTGGACTGATATTGAGAATGATAAAATTATTTTAGAAAATAACATATTGAGTGAAAAAAAATTTTCAAATCCTTTTCCTGTGATTTCATTAATAGACTCACCATCTTTACAAAAAAAAGTTTCTGAAATTTTTGTGAAAGATTTATCAAATAATATAAAAAAAATTGAGAAATATAAATATAAACAAAATAATAAGGTTCGCTTAGGTTACTTTTCTTCTGATTTTCACTCACATGCAACTAGCCATTTAATGGTAGAATTATTTGAATGTCATAATAAAGATAAGTTTGAGATATATGCATTTTCATTTGGGAAGAATGATAACTCTGAAATAAGAAATAGGTTAAATAAATCTTTTGATAAATTTTTTGATGTTAGTTTAAAATCAAATGATGAAATTATAAATATTTGCAATGAAAATAATATTGATATTGCAATAGATCTTAAAGGATTTACAGACAATAACCGTTTTGGATTATTTATAAAAAGATGTGCACCCATTCAAATCAGCTACCTTGGATATCCTGGAACTACTGGCTGTAATACGATGGATTATTTAATAGCAGACAGTGTTTTGATAAGTGATCAAAACAGAAAATATTATACTGAAAAGATTATTTATATGCCAAATTCTTACCAAATTAACGAAAGTAAGAAAAAAATTTCTACAAAAAAATTCACTAGGAAAGATTTTGGCTTAAAGGAAGATAGCTTTGTCTTTTGTTGTTTTAATCAAACTTATAAAATACTTCCAGAAATATTTAATTTATGGGTAAAAATACTTAAAAATGTTGAAAATAGTATAATTTGGTTACTTAGTGATAATAAAATATCAGAGTTAAACCTAAAAAAAGAATTCAATAAAAACGGAATTGATATTGAAAGAATAAAATTTGCTCAAAGATTACCACTTGATGAACATCTGAAAAGACATAGCCTTGCAGACCTATTTTTAGATACTTATCCCTGTAATGCTCATACAACAGCAAGTGACGCTTTGAGAACAGGACTTCCTTTGATTACTCTAAGCGGCCAATCATTTGCTAGTAGGGTTTCGGCTAGTCTACTTGTTTCTCTTGATCTAAATGAATTAATAACTGATAATCAAGATGATTATGTTAATCTTGCTGTTAAATTAGCTAAAAATAATGAATTGCTTAATAAAATTAGAAATAAATTAAAAGAAAATATTAAAAATAAATCATTATTTAATTCGAAATTATTTACAAAAAATATTGAGATTGCTTTTGAGAAAGTATACGAAAATTATTCAAAAGGTAAAAAACCAGATCACATACATATTTAATTATAATTGTACTCCAGCACCTTTAAGAAATTTTGCTTTTTTATCTAAAGCTAATCTTGGATTTGAGGGTAAGTCTAAATTATCAAATCGTTTTTTTTTAAATTTTTCTAAACCTACCATTGCAATCATCGCTGCGTTATCTCCACATAATTTAAGGTCTGGAAATATAGATACAAAATGGTTTTCATCGCTGACTTGAATTAGTTTTTTTCTTATTCCATTATTTGCCGCAACACCTCCAGCAACTATAAATGTTCTTTCTTTTACAGGAAAATTTTTTAAAAATTCGTCAAAAGCAATTTTTGTTTTAATATACAATATATCCTCAATCGTTTTTTGAAAAGAAGCTGCCAAATCATACTTTTCCTTTTGTGAACTTATATTTCTTGTAATTTTTAATATTGCAGTTTTAAGACCAGCAAACGAAAGATTACACCCGCCTTTATTTATAATTGGCTTAGGAAGATCAAATCTATTTGAGTTACCTTTTTTAGCAAATTCCTCTAACTTTGGTCCTCCGGGAAACTCTATGTCTAAAAGTTTTGCAGTTTTATCAAACGCTTCTCCAAGGGCGTCATCTATGGTTGTTCCCAATCTAGTGTAATCATTTAGCTCATTTACTCTCAAGAATTGACTGTGTCCTCCAGAAATTAAAAGAAGAAGATATGGATAATCTAATTTGTTATGTAGCTTTGGACTTAAGGCATGGCCTTCTAAGTGATTCACACCAATAAATGGTACATTCAAAGAGGATGCAAGTGCTTTTCCAAAATTTAAACCAACACTCAAGCAAATTATTAATCCAGGTCCAGCTGTAGCAGCAATAGCTGATATTTTATCCAATTTAATCCCACTTTCTTTTAAAGCTTTTTTTGCAATAATATTTATTTTCTCAACATGAGATCTTGCTGCTAGCTCTGGTACAACACCTCCAAATTCCTTGTGAATATCCGTTTGGCTCGAGATCACATTTGATAAAATTTTAGGTATACCACATTCATCATCTTGGATAATTGATACAGATGTCTCGTCACAACTTGTTTCAATTCCTAATATTATTGGATTTTTAGTCATAAATTATTTTTTTATAATTAATACAATTAAACTATAACAATGTAATAAAAATAAGTTTTATGAAAAGAACTAATTTAATAATCGGAACACGCGGAAGTAAGTTAGCAATGATTTATGCGAAAAATGTAAAAAATAAACTAAAGAAATACTTTCCAAATGAAATAGAATTAAAAAAAATATTAACAACAGGAGATCAAAAAAAAGATCAAAGATTGTCTAAAATAGGTGGAAAAGGATTGTTTTCATCACAAATCGAGAAAGATTTATTAAATAAAAATATAGACATAGCAGTTCACGCATTGAAAGATATGCCTACTATAGAAACAGAAAATCTTTTAACGAATAATTTTTTAAAAAGAAATTCTCCAAATGAAATTTTAATAAGCAAAAATAAAGTTAAATTTGAGGATCTACAAACCAATTCTGTTGTAGGAACGTCATCATATAGAAGAGAATATCAGCTCAAAAAAAAAAGACCTGACTTGAAATATAAATTGATAAGAGGCAATGTTGATACAAGAATTAAAAAATTAGAAAAAGGCGAATACGATGCAATACTTCTGTCTAAAGCTGGAATAGATGCTTTACAATTAGAACATAAAATCTCACAAGAATTTAGTATTGACGAACTTATACCTTGTGCTGGACAAGGAATTATAGCTATACAATGTAGAGAAGATGACAATGAAATAAAAAAATTACTGGAAAACATAAACGATGAGGATTCTCGAATTGTTGCAAATGCCGAAAGGGAAGTTTTGAAAGTTCTTGAAGGTGACTGTGATACTGCTGTAGGTGTCTTTGCAAAAATAAATGGTGAGTATGTGGATTTAGTTACGGAGCTTTTTTCTACCGACGGAGAAAAAAGATACTATCTTAAAGAAAGTGTAGAAAGAGAAAAAATAAAAATTACTAGTAGATATATTGGAGAAAAACTTAAATTAGAATCAAAAGGTTCATATAAAAATTAGTATGCATATTTTATTAACTAGACCATTGGACGACAGTAAGCAATTAATATTAAAATTTAGTTCGATGAACCATAAAGTTTCACATTTACCTCTACTAAAAATTAAAAAGATAGAAATAACAGAAAAAGATTTTACACAATTCAAAGGAATTATATTTACAAGTGCTAATGCATTAAAAAATTTAGATACTTCAAAAATAGATAAAAATATAATTTGTTTTTGTGTAGGTCTTGCAACTGAACGAAAAGCAAAAGAATTAGGTTTTCAAAATATTTTTTGTGCAGAAGGAAACGTGAATAATCTAAAAGAATTAATTTTACAAAACTTTGATCCAAAAATTGGATCTATGCTTTATGTCAGTGGAGAAGTTGTTTCATTCAATCTCGATAAAGAATTAATTTCTGAAAATTACGTTGTTAAGAGAATTATAAATTATACTGCAATACCCAATGAAAATTTAGACAATAATTTCTTAATTGATCTTAAATCTTCTGTACCAGACATTGTTTTTATCTATTCTGAAAATAGCGCAAAGGCTTTCAATAAAATCATAAAAAAATATAATTTAGACAATATTTGGATGGAAACAAATCTAATGTGTATTGGCGAAAAAGCATCATCAGTCTTAAATGATGTTAAATGGAAAAAAATTTTTTTATTTAACTCTGGTGAAGAAGAGTTTTTACTATATAAAATTTAAAAATGGACGTTTTAAATAAACTCAATCAATTATTTTTATCAGTATGGAAACAGGGGATACTTGGAGTAGATTTCTTCCAGATAATAATAGGTATTGGAATATTTATAATATTTTTAATATTTAGAGGACTAATAAGTAAACTTGTTATAAAAAAATTAGAACTAATCTCAAAAAGAACAACAAACAAATTAGATGATACATTTGTAAAATCTATGGAAGGACCTGCGAGATTTCTTCCAATAGTTCTTGGTGTCTTTTTTGCAAGCTATTACATGTCATTTGATAATGAAACTAGAGGCTTTATAGATAATATTAATAGAACTTTAATCACAATATTAATATTTTGGATAATTCATCAAATAATTGAACCATTATCTTACATATTAAGCGGATTAGACAAGGTTCTTACAAAAGAACTAATAGGTTGGATTATTAAGTCTCTTAAAATTTTAATTTTTATATTAGGTGCAGCGGCTGTTCTTGAGTTATGGGGAATTAAGATTGGACCAATAATAGCTGGATTGGGTTTATTTGGAGTAGCAGTAGCATTAGGTGCTCAGGATTTATTTAAAAATTTAATCTCTGGAATTTTAGTTTTGGTTGAAAAAAGATTTAGAATTGGCGATTGGATCAAAGTTGATGGGGTTATTGAAGGAGTTGTTGAAAACATCGGATTTAGATCAACGGTTATAAGAAAATTTGATAAGTCATTAGCAATTATTCCTAACTTTCAGTTTGCAGAAAATGCAGTGATTAATAATACCAGAAAAACTAATTGGGCTATTAGTTGGATAATAACTCTTCAATATGACACCACTATTGAACAATTAAAAACAATAAGAGATAATATTGAAGACCACATTAATAAAGGTGAAGATTATGACCAGTCTGTGGGAGTTGCTGTTAGAATAGATAAGTTTTCAGATAGTTCAATTGATATGTATGTTAGATGTTTTACAAAAACAAATAGCTGGACTAATTATTTACAAGTTAAAGAAAACTTGGCACTTGAAATAAAAAAAATTGTTGAAAGTAAAGGAGCTGCCTTTGCATTTCCTAGTCAGTCCATTTATGTTGAAAAAAAATGATTGCTATATTTTATTTAGCACTTCAAATTTTAAAACTTTACTCATATGTTGTAATCGCTAATGTCGTAATAAGCTGGTTAGTTGCTTTTAATGTTTTAAATACCAGTAATCGGTTTGTATATTTAATATTAGATTTCACTTATAAGATGACAGAACCGATTCTAATGAGAATTAGAAGATTTTTACCTAACCTAGGGGCTTTTGATATTTCACCTATCGTACTTCTTTTGTTGATATGGTTTATAGAAATGTGTATGAAGCTTTACGTTGCACCACTTATATTTTAATAAATGATTTTAATTGATGGAAAAAAGACTGCCGCTGATCTAAGAGAAGAGCTAAAAAAAGAGGTCTTAGCTTTAAAAGATAAGCATAATAAAGTACCAGGTTTAACAGTTATATTGATAGGGGATTTAGCGCCTAGTCAAATTTATGTTAAAAATAAAGAAAAATCTGCGAACGAAGTAGGTCTTAAATCAGAGGTGATCAGATATCCTGATAGTGTTGAAGAAATTGAAGTATTAAAAAAAATTGAGGAACTTAACAAAGACGATTCTGTTTCAGGAATTTTAGTTCAGTTGCCACTTCCAAAACATATAGATAAACAAAAAGTAATAGAGGCTATTATACCGGAGAAAGATGTTGATGGCTTTCATCCAATGAATGTTGGTAATCTTTCATCAGGTTATGAAAGCTCTATACCATGCACTCCTTTAGGTTGTTATTTATTAATAAAAAAAATTGAACCAAACCTTAATGGAAAAAAGGCTGTTATTGTAGGAAGATCAAATTTAAATGGTAAGCCGATGACACAATTGCTGTTAAAAGAAAATTGTACAGTTACAATTACACATTCAAAAACAAAAGATCTTAAGGGAGAATGTTTAACAGGAGATATTATTGTTGCTGCTGTTGGCATTCCAGAACTTGTAAAGGGTGATTGGGTTAAAAAAGATGCTATTGTAATTGATGTAGGAATTAACAAAACTGAAAATGGTTTAGTAGGAGATGTTGCTTTTGATGAAGTATCAAAAGTCGCAAAAGCACTAACTCCAGTTCCGGGTGGAGTTGGACCTATGACTATTGCATGTTTGTTAAAAAATACAATTGAATGTTTTAAAAGGAACTTAAAATAATTAATTGCTCACAATACTTTCAAATTTTAATTCTAAATCTTGAATTACTTTTTCATTTTCGAAGAGATTTTTATTAGCTTGTTCACTGTAATATTTTTTTAAATCAAGATTTACATTATTTGCAAATTCAACACATAAATCAACATACTCTTCAACTTCTTTTGCTATTGGTGGGTTCTCAATTTCCATTTGGTTATAAGCACCTGTAACAATTCTACTTTTTAAATATTTTGTAGGCATTGTAACTGTTGGAGTTCCATAATACATAGATTCATGAAAGCTATTTCCCGCTCCAAAAATAAATGGATCTAATAATACTGAGGATTTTCCACAGTCATTTATAAACTGTTCAACGGTTAACTTTTCTTTAAAATATATACGATCAATATTTGTTTTTACTGTTTTTTTTAATCTATTGAAAAATTTTTTTGTTAATTCTTCGTTTGAATCTTTAATAAAATAAATTTCAGCTTTTTTGTCTTTTTTAAGAATTTTATTTATTGCTAAATCGAAAGAAGGATGCATTTTTATAAGATTTTGGGGACAAGAATAATTATTTTTTTTTACCATTAAGTCTTCTCTTAGTTGGTTTATAACTTTTGGTTTGTAAAAATACATTGGTAGATAATTAGATAGCAAAACTTTTTCACTATATCTCTTTTGACAATCTTCAATTTCTAGAAATTTCGATGATAAAAAATAATCAATTTTTGAGTTTCCAGTTGTTTCAGGGTGGCCCCATGAAGTCATTTGAATTTTTGCTAGTCTAATTAATGTCAAATAATACAGATTTTGAGACATGTGTATGTCTGTGTAAAATAATATATCTAAGCATTTTTCTTTAATTAAATTAACTTTTTGGTAAAAATTCTCAGGTAAAAAAACGTTTTCGTAATCATACATAATAGAGTTTCTTTTCAATTCTTCATATCTTGTTCCTGGCAGTGTCTTATCTGAATAAAATATATAAACATCAAATTTTGATTTATCTAATTTATAAATTATACCCTCAAATAACTTTAAAATAGTATGATTTGTAAAAAATTCTGAGATAAACCCTATTTTAATTTTTTTATTTCTTTGTGTATCTTTAAGATCAAGCTGGTTCAGTTCTGGATATATTTTTTTAAATAATTTTGTAAATTTTTTATTAATTTCCAAATTATCCTGACCATCATATGATAACCAAAAATTTGGAGGCACTAATGGATTTTTTTCTAGATTTAAAGTGTTAAAATTTTCTTCATATAAAATTTTTTTAATATTTTCTGAATAACCTTTCCTAAAATTTTTAATCTGATCTACAGAATCAAATAATTTGGGGTAATAAAGGTTTAATTTCATTTTTGTAAAATCATCAAAATAATCCTCTGAAGATGAAATTTTCTTTAATTTCTCAATTCCATGAATGTCGTCTAAATTAATATATACTTCATAAAGCAATGACAGTGCTTCTTTTTTTTCTTCTAATGAAACATTATAAGATATTAATTTTTCTAGGTGGTCTTTTGCTTTAATATAATTTTTTACTTTAAAGTATGTTTTTGACAAATTCAGAATTATGGATCCTCTTTTTGGTTGTAATTCCAATGATTTTTTAAATTCAATGATTGCTTTATCAAATTCTTTATTAATAAATAAATTTATTCCTTCTAAGAAAAATTTTTTTGCTTTTTCTTGATTATCCATTTTAATATTGAATATATTTAAAATATTAAATTAAACAAATTATTACTGATTTCTTATAAGTGGATAAACCTTGGGATTTAAGTACTTAAGATTAGTTAGCATAATTAATATCAAGGTTACTATACCTATAGAAATACCAAGATAAATTAAAACTTTTAAATCAAATTGCCAAACTAATTCAAAGATATTTTCCATTATAAATTTTGAACCAATCACTGCAAAAAAGATTGCAATCAATATTACCGACATAAAGATAATTATAAATTCTATTAAAGAGGAAAATATAATTTCTTTTTTTGAAAAACCTAAAATTTTAAATACAAGATTTTGGTACTCTTTTACTTTTCCTTGGACCATTATAGCACTTGAGATAACAATCAATCCAATGACAATTGTTACACCAGAAATTAAGGTTACAGCTATGAAAACTTTATTTAAAACTGATGTTACTTTGTTTAAGTAATCAGCAATTTTTATCATAGACAAACTCGGTAACACTTCTAACATTTTGGTTTCATCAAAATTATCTGGATTTTTAAACTTAGCAGTTGCTAAATATTCATGAGGAATTTTTTTTGCAAATTGTGGATTAAATAACATTGCAAAATTAATATTTAGATCACGATAATCAACTTCTCTAAAATTAACTATTTCTCCATCAATTTCTCGACCATAAATGTTTAAAGTAAAAATATCTCCCAACTCTATATTAAAATCTTTAGCCACTTTTGCATCAAGTGAAATCTGAAGTTGGTTAGGTTTAGATAAATCCCACCATTCTCCTTTTAAAATTGGGTTATCTTTAGGGATATTTTCAACCCAAGAAGATCTTCTTTCACTTCCAATTACCCAATAACTATCATTATCTGGTTTAATATAGCTATTTGGATTCACACCATTAATTTTTACAATTCCGGAGGAAACCATAGGCACTATTTCAATATTCGCATCAGGATTCATTTTGTAAATACCTTGTTCAAATTTTTCCTTTTCACCTTTTTGAATTCCAACAAAAAAATAATCAGGTGCAATATCTGGAATAGACCTTGCAATTTCTCTTTTAAAATTTGTTCCAACTAAGGCTAAAGTTAATAATAAAGTTACACCCAAACCTAACGACATAATTGTAATAGGCGTGATACTTTTTGTTTGAGTTATATTTTTTATTGATACTTTTAAAGAAATATTTGAACTAAAATTAAACTTTTTCAGTAAATAAATTATAATTTTTGAAAGTAAAAAAAATACAATTAGACACACAAAAAAAGCAAGAAAATAACCCAAGCTATATGAAGGTCTTTCGGATCCAAATGTAAACAATAAAACTAAAATTGATAACAAAATAAAACTTAAAATAATTGACTTTTTTGAGTAATAAAATTGCAGGTTTTGGAATACATTTCTAAATAGGTTTGATGCTCTAACTTGATCAATTGAACTTATTGTTGGTATTGAAAAAATTATAAGAACTAACAAACCTACAATAAATATTTTTATAAAATTAATTAAAGAGAATTTTGGATAAACATTTAATCCCAACCCATCAGATAAATATTTATCAGCAATTGGTACAATTAAAAAACTTGAGCCATAAGAAATTACAGTAATAATAAATAATAATATTAATAATTGAAGATAATAAAGTGTTTTTATATTTCCTGAATAAAATCCTACAGCTTTTCTTACAGCTATAGACATATTGTTCTGGTTTATAAAAGACAACAATGTATTAGCGATACCTATTCCAGCAATTAACATTGCACTAATTGAAACTAAAGAGAGAAATTGGGAAAAATTATTAATTATCCTTTTTAAGCCACTTGCTGAATTTTCTGGAAATCTAAGTTTTACTTTTTGGTCATCTTTAAAAATATCTTTGATCTTACTTTCTATTTTTTCTGGATCATCACTTGGATTAAATTTTACTTTATACTCATAATTTAAAAAACTACCTATTCCATTTAGTTTTAGTATCTCCAAAGTTTGTTTTCCTGCTAATGCCCAATCTCCAAAAGCTACAAACCCACTGACATCAGGTACAGATTTTATAATTCCAACAACTATGAAACTTTGATCTTGTACCTTAACTTTGTCATTTATTTTTATCTTTAAAGTTTTTGATAAACTTTCATTAATCAAAATTGTCTTTGGTTCCTTTTGCATTCTTTCATAAGCATCTTCTGGCTCATAAACAACTTCACCGTAAAGTGGATATTTTTCATCAACTGTTTTAATCCTTGTAAATAATGATTTATTTTTTTCTCTGCCTGTCGTAGAAAGCATTGTACTGAACTCTATCATTTGTGAGACAGTTGAAAATTCCTTTACTTTATTGACTAAATTAAGATCCCCCTGATTACGGTTATAATCGATTTCGAGATCTCCACCCAAAAGAACTTTTGCATTATCATTAAGCTCTTTTTTTAAACTATCTTCGATTGTAAAGATGGCACTTAAAATAAAAAGACTGATAAACAGCGTTACAATAATGCTTGAAATTTTTTTATAATTTCTGCTTAAATCCTTTAAAGCATACTTGAATATTAAACTTAACTCCGAAGAATTATTTAATTTTTCCATCTTTGATTTTAATTTTTCGTTTTGCTTTGTCTGCTAATTTTGGATCATGTGTGACCATTATTAAAGAAGACCCTTCTTCTTTGACGTATTTAAATAAAATTTCAGAGATCATTATTGAGTTTTCGGTATCTAGATTACCAGTTGGTTCATCAGCTAAAATCAAATCTGGTTTCATTGCAATAGCTCTAGCAATCGCCACACGTTGTTGCTCTCCGCCAGATAATTGACTTGGAAGATTATTGAATCTATGTTTTAGACCAAATCGATCTAATAAACTTTTTGCTTCTTTCTCTGGATTTTTAAATTCATTAAGTTCAAGTGTTAAAGCTACATTTTCAACAGCTGTATAATTTGGAATTAAATAGAAAGATTGAAATATAATTCCTATATTTTGCTTTCTAATTTCAGATACTTCGTCTTCATTAAGATTTGTTATTTCCCTGTCTTGAAATATAATTTTCCCTGAGGTTGGACGTTCTAGTCCACCAATAAGCATAATCAAGCTTGTTTTTCCTGACCCACTTTCTCCAACCACAGATACAGTTTCTTTTTTTTTTATAGTTAAATCAATATTTTTTAAAACATTGATATTGTCCTTCCCAGTTTGGTATTTGAGATTTATTTTTTTTAATTTAAGAAGTGTGTTCATGAATAAAAGTTTATTTATAAAAATATTGTTATTCTTTCTAGTGCACATAAATGCAAGTGCAATAGAAAAGGTTATATTATTCGGCGATAGTTTAATGGCGGGTTATGGTCTACCTAAAGAGCAACACTTATCTTTGGTTTTAGAAAGTAATCTCGTTAGGAGTGGTTTAAATATTAAGGTAATAAATGGAAGTGTGTCAGGTAGTACTTCTTCTGGTGGATTGAATAGAGCAGAATGGAGTTTATCAGAACCCGGTATTGATCTAATCATCCTTGGTCTTGGGGCAAATGATATGCTTAGAGGAATTCAACCAGATGAAACTGAGAGAAATTTAGAAGAAATAATTAAAATCGCTAACAGTAAAAAAATAAAAATTATAATAGCTGGGATGGTTGCGCCAACAACTCATGGAACTAAGTATAAAAAAAATTTTGATGCTATTTATCCTAAATTGTCAAAAAAATATAATTTACCCTTAATTCCATTTTTGCTAGAGGGTGTTGCTCTTGATCCAAATCTAAATCAACAGGATGGCATACATCCTAACAAAGCTGGAACAATAGTTATAAGTAATACAATTCAAGATATTATTTCAAAAAATTATTAATCGGATATGAAAAAAAAATATCATCATTTAGCAAATGGCACATTTCGTAATCCTGAAGGATCAAAGGTGATTGATATGAATTTCAATTGGTCGTTTAAGGTCTTTAACCAAGAAAAAAAAAAATTAGATATGACTTTTCCTGAAAGTAATATCATTAAAAAAGAAAAAGTTTTATTGGATTTAAATAATTTCCAAAAAGAAGATTATGTAGCGTGGATAGGTCATGCAACATTTTTATTAAAATTAGGGGGAATAACAATAATAACAGATCCAGTTTTTTCAAAAAATGCAGGACCTTTATTTTTTGGGCCAAAGAGATTTACCGAACCAGCATTAAAACTTAATGAGATACCAAGAACAGATATTTTTCTACTAACTCACAATCACTACGATCATCAAGATATGAAAACAATAATGAGATTTCCTTATAAAGAATCTAAAGTTCTGTTACCTTTAGGACTAAAAAAATATTTTAAAATTAATAGATTTAAAGATGTAAATGAAATGGATTGGTATGATCAAATAAGAATAAATCAGAATTTAAATATTACTTTTTTGCCATCAGTCCACTGGTCAAAAAGGAGTTTAACGGATACTAACAAAACTTTATGGGGCAGCTATTTGATTGAATACAAAGGAAAAAAAATATTATTTTCATGTGATACTGGTGTTGGAAAAATATATAAAGAATTGGGAGATAAGTATGGTCCAATTGATTTAACATTTATTAACATTGGCGCATATAATTTTTATCCTATGGCTTCAATTAAAGATTCTTCTGCTTACCACACTAACCCTGAAGAAGCCCTTGGACTTGCTAAAGATTTAAAAAGTAAAAAAGTAATTGGAATGCATTGGGGAACTTTTGTCTTATCACTTGAACCAATATTAGAGCCCCCTTTAAGGTTTAAGCAAAATGCAGAAAAATTTGGATTTAAAAAAGATGATGCAATTATTTTTAAAATTGGTGAATTTAAATTATTTAAAGAGCTTTTTGATACTAACTAGAATTTTCCATCAACCACAATCCATCTTGATTTAAAAAATATAGTTTACCATTTATAGGATGAATTTGTATGTCTCTGATTCTTCCAATTTTATCTTTAAATATTATTTCCTCTTTTACGTTTGATAAATCATTAAACTCTAATTTTCTTAAAGACTTATCTTTAAGAGAAGTAATTAATGCATGACCATTCCAATCTTTAAATTCATTACCTTTATAAATTGTGATTGCACTTGTGGCTATTGATGGAACCCAATATTGAATGGCTTTTGTAAAGCCAGGTTTCCATTTTGGCCCTATTGGTATACCTGAATAATTTGTGCCACCCCATCCAAGAATTTTCCAACCATAATTTTCACCTTTCTTTGCTTCACCAAACCAATCGCCTCCTTTTGCACCATGATTACTCATATAAATTTTTCCATCAAAAGGTGATAAAGCTAAACCTTGAGGATTTCTTACACCAATTTGATATATTTCAGGTAGCCAGTCTGATTTCCCCTCAAAACGAGGATTGTCTTTTGGAATGCCACCATCTAGATAAATTCTAATTATACTTCCTGGATGTTTATTTCCATCTTGAGCAATCATTCCCCCGCCTCTTTCACCTGCAGAAGCAAATAAATAGTTGTCTTTAATTGCAAGTCTTGAACCAAAATGATAAGGCGAGTCAATTGGTGGATTGGCTTGAAAAATATTTTTAAAATTTAATTTGTTTTTATTAAATTTTGCACGTGCAATTGAAGTACTAGTCTTCCAATTATTTCTATTTTCTGTGTATGAGATGTAAATGTAATCTTCATGATACAGAATATCCAATAGTCCTCCCTGTCCATATTCTACAAAATTTAAGTTATGATCAATTTCATTTATCTCTCTTGTAGAAATGTTTACAAATTTAATTTTTCCACCTTTCTCGGTAACAATCATTTCATTTTCATTAACGAACGACGAACCCCAAGGTGCTTCTAATTCAATAATTTTATTAAAATTAAAATTTTTACTAAATGAATTAGTTGAGAATAGAATTAATGATAAAAGAAATAATAATTTCTTCACTCTATGAAAGTTTTGATCTACCACCATCGACAGCAATAATTTGTCCTGTAACCCAAGAACTGTCTTCAGTTATTAGAAATTTTGCAAGCGAAGCCGAGTCTTTACCTTCTCCAAGTCTTTTTAATGGATGGGCTTTTGCTATACCATCAGCTAAAACTTTATTTTTAAGCATTGGCTCTGCAATTTTTGAATTAGTTAAACTTGGAGCAATGCAATTTACTCTTATATTAGGAGCAAATTCTGCTGCTAAAGAAACAGTTAATCCTTCAACAGCTGCTTTAGTTGAAGCTATAATTGCATGATTTGTAAAACCCCTTTGAGCAGCAACAGTTGAAAACAAAACAATCGATCCTTTATTTTTTTTTAAACTTTCTTGATAACCTTTAATTAAATCTACTGCAGAATATAAATTTAGTTTCATACATTTTGTAAAATCTTTTTCTGAAACCATTCTCAAAGGCTTTAAATCAATTGAACCAACACAATAAGCTATACCTTTGATATCATCTATTTCGGACTTAATCTTTTCAACAAAACCATTTTCTAAAACATCAGAGACTGTATATTTACAATTTAGTTTTTCAGACAAAGATTTTGTTCTTTCTTCATCCCTACCGATTAAATGTACTTCTTTCCCGGCTGCGTATAACTGTTCGGCTAAATTAGATCCGATAGATCCTGTCGCACCTACTACTAAATATTTTTCTGACATAAATTTTTAAAAAGTTATATATAGTTAATGAAATTATTTTTTCTACTTGGAAATCAGCTTTTCTCAGAGAAATATCTAGAAAAGTACAGAAAAGACCACTTTTTCTTTATGGCTGAAGATTATCAGCTCTGTACGTACGAAAAGCATCATAAACAAAAGATATTATTGTTCTTATCTTGCATGCGATCTCACGCAGATAGACTAAAAAAAAATAAATTTAAATTAGAATATTCTTCGATCGAGGATAAACCTTTCAAGCTGGATTACACAGAAAAATTAAAAAAAATAATTAAAGCAAAAAAAATTAAAGAAATTTCAAGTTTCGAAATTGAGGATAAGTTTTTTGAAAATAAAATTAACAATTTTTTAAAAAGGGAAAAAATTAAATGGAATATTATTCAAACACCAATGTTTTTAAATTCTAGAGAAAAATTTAAAAACTATTTATCAAAATCAAAAAAACCTTTTATGGCAGTTTTTTATAAAGATACTAGAAGAGATTTGGATATACTCATGAAAAAAGATGGTAATCCAGAAGGAGGCAAATGGAGTTTTGACGAAGAAAATCGAAATAAACTTCCAAAAAATATATCTATACCCAAATTTCCTAAAATTACTGAGACTGTTCATACGAAAAAACTAAAAATTTTAATTGATAAAAACTTTAAAAGTCACCCAGGTAATACGAAAGATTTTTGGTTTGCTACGGAATATGATGATGTAATTAAATTATTAAATTTTTTTATTAAAGAGAAATCAAATTTATTTGGGGATTATGAAGATGCAGTTGATCAGAAAGACAATATATTATTTCATAGTGCTTTAAGTCCTTACATCAATTTAGGTCTTATCACTCCAGAATTTATCATTAAAAAAGTTTTAGATTTTCACAACAAAAATAAAATAAGATTAAATTCCTTAGAAGGTTATATTCGTCAAGTAATCGGATGGAGAGAATTTATGAGGGGAATATATCAAAGCTATTCAAAAGAAATGGAAACTAGAAATTTTTTTAAACAAAATAGAAAAATGAAAAACTCATGGTACGAAGGAACAACAGGATTACCACCTTTAGATTATGCTATTAAAAATGCATTGAATTATGGTTGGTCACATCATATTGAAAGGTTAATGATCTTATCAAACATAATGAATTTATGTGAAGTTAAGCCAACATATGTTTACAAATGGTTTATGGAAATGTTTGTGGATTCCTCTGACTGGGTAATGGTCCCGAATGTTTATGGAATGGGGCTTTTCAGTGATGGGGGAATATTTGCAACAAAACCATATATTTGCGGCTCCGCTTATTTCATGAAAATGATGGATTTTAAAAAAGGAGAATGGTGCAATACCATGGATGGTCTTTATTGGAGATTCATAAATAGAAATAGAGCCTTCTTTTTAAAAAATCCCAGACTTTCTATGATGGTTAGAATTTTCGATAAAATGAAACCTGATAGAAAAAAATTAATTTTAGCTGAGGCAGAAAAATTTATTAAACAAAATACTGCATAGTGAGAAAAGAAAATTTACCCACAAAAATTTGCCCTGTATGTAAGAGACCTTTTACTTGGAGAAAAAAATGGAAATTAAACTGGGATAAAGTGAAATATTGTTCTAAGAAATGTTCAAAGAACAACTAAGAATTTAATTTTAATAATTATTTAATCTTTCTGAAATAATTTTGTATCTTATTTAAATTATAAATTTTTCATGCAAAGAAATTTAGTACTAATTCTATTATTAATACTTTTCAACAGTTCACAATCTCTAGCAAAAACATTTAATGTCAAAAATTCAAAAGATTCTGGTCCTGAAAGTCTAAGGCATGCACTTTTAAAGGCATCTAAAAGTAAAGAATCATCAAAAATATTAATTACAACTGAAGATGAAATAATTATTAATTCAACTTTAGAATATACAGGACTACAACCCCTAGATATAGTAGGGTCAGGACAGTCTATTAAAACTACCCAAAATCAAACACTCCTCTTTATTTCAAATGGTGCTGACCTTACAATATCTAATTTAAATTTTTATGGAGTAGGTGGATTTAGTATTAAAAAAGGAGGATGGGGCAAAGGTATATTTGTAGATGTTAGAGACGACCAAAAAGGTTTAGTAAATGTAATTTTAAATAACGTTTCTGTTAACGATGTTGCCAGTCATGGAATTCATATTTCTGACTGCAGTCTAGCCGATGACTGTGGTGGTGGACAAGGCGGTGGGGGAGAAGGTTCAGATGCTTCCATTAAAGTTGTAGTTGATAATTTAACAATTAGTAATGTAGGAAATGGAAGATTTGATGCGGATGGATTTAGGATTGATGAAAGAGGCATTGGTGATATCGATTTCAAAGCAAGTAACTCTCTGTTTACTCTTGTTGGTGCGGATGGAGTTGAGTTAGATGAAGGTAATGCTGGAAATGTTAATGCTACAGTAAATAATTCATCTTTTGTTTTAAATGGAGCATATTGTGATCCAAAACTTTTAAAACCATTTATGCCCAAACAAGATGAAGGTGAATTTGATGATAATGTGAGAAAAGAAGACAGTATACCTGGAAAGATTAAGGGTACCCCAGATGATAGATGTTTTGAGAGAGAAGTTGATTTGTATGACTCTGGTTTTGTTAAAGAATTTGAATTTGGCATAGATTTAGATGATGGTTTTGATATTGATGAAGCTGGTCCCGGAAATTTAGTTGTTACCATTAATAACTCATTTATAAATGGAAATTTAGACGAAGGTTTAGATTTTGATGAAGCAAATAATGGTGATATATTTTTAACTATCAACAACACTATTTCTATAAATAACACAGACGATGGTTTTAAAAATTCTGAAGAAGATGATGGTTCAGTTATAGCAAGTATTGATGGTGTAATTGCTGTAAAAAATGGTGGTAAAGGAATTGTGCTTGAAGAGGAAGGTGTAGGTGATGTGAGAGCGTTTATTGAAAGTACAATTACAAACACCAATGATGATAGTGATAAAACTGGATTAGAGGCAGTGCAAGAAGATGTTGGATCTGGTATTATAAAAATTGTTAATTCTCAGTTGTTTGATGGTATTGATGCTGAAGGTGTCCAGCTAAAATAGATTAACAACAAGAACAACTTGTCTTTTTCTCTGATTTTTTTTCTTCAATTACTTCTTCCCTAGCTGCTGATTGTTCAAGAATTTTTGCTGCTTCAGCTTCTTTCTCTTTTAATATTTTATTTTCAATGTATGCGTAAAGAGAGTTGAAACCTAATTTTGAAGCTTTCTTATCTTCGTAATTCCTTCTGCCTTTAAGATTTTCAATAATTTCAAGAACTTGCGGGTTATTCATATTATTGTTATCTCATAATTTTGATAATTTACAATAGTTCTTTAAAAAAATTCTTTAATTATAGTTGGTATATACTTTTTGAAATTAAAAAAACCTTTATTGCAATATTTCCAAGAACTCCGGTCTAAATTACGATAAAGAAATTTTATATTATTTATTCCTTGAGAAGTTAAAAAATCTAAGTTTTCTCCAACACAAGGATATAAAAAATAACTATTCTCAATTGTTTTAAGCTTACCAATATCAATAACTCCACAATCCAAAGATTTTTCATCCAACCTTCTTTTTTGATCTTGAATTAAATTAGTCTTAAATTTCACTGTTTTTTCACTAAGTTTAATATTTCTACTGTCGTTATTATTATTAACTAAATAAATCTTTTTAAATTTATGGTCTTTGAAATCAGTCAACTCAAAAGAAAGATTATTATCAAAAATAATTAAATTTTGCTCATCCAAACTTACTGGATTACTAAAATCTTTTAAGACAGCCTTGTATATTTTCTTGCTAACTTTAGGTGGCGCATTCTCATTTAAATTAATGTTATTAAATCTGTTATTAGTAAATTTTTTTATATTCCATTCACTTGCCAAATAATGCTTACCTTGTGTTTGTATCCCAGCAACCCATCTCCATCCTAATGTATTAGATGCTGCATCTCCATCATAGAGATGCTTCATAAAAAATTCAGCTCCTAATTGCCAAGGTAAATTTAAAGTAAAAATCCAGATACTGGCAAACCACATTCTTGTATGATTATGAAGGTAATTAAATTCTTTTAATTCTTTAACCCATTCATTAAAACATTCTATATTTGTATTTCCATCAATGGCATTTAAATAATCTTTACTATCTTTGTATTTTTCTCTTATAATTTTTAGTTCTATTATATAATCTGTCCATACATTAGGTCTTAATTCTAACCATCCTTTCCAATAAGTACGCCACAAAACCTCCTGAATAAATTTTTCATTTTTAGAAAATGAAAATTTCTTTAAGGCTTTATCTATAACTTCTAACTCATTTAATATTCCATGAGATATATATGGAGAAATACAAGATATATTTGATCTTTTATCTGGACCAAAATCAAAATTTCTCAATCTTGAATATTCAGAAAGATTATTTTCAACAAAATTATCTAGTTTATTAGTGGCTTGCGCCCGACTTGGTTCAAAATTCATGATATTTTATTTTAATTTTTTCTTGTGAAAATTAATAAATCTTTCAACATTTGATTTATTAAAAGTTTTATTTTCCTCAAATGAAACTTTTTTCATAGAATAAGCTGAACTTTTAGTTATTCTCGAATGAATAATAACATTCCCTTTATATAACCTCAATTTAACTGATCCATTAACTTTAGTTCTCTTAAGATCTACAATTCTTTGTATTTTAAATCTCTCTTTAGAAAACCAATATCCATTGTAAATAAGTTCCGCATACCTAGGCATAACTTTCTCTTTCTTATGCATTGTATCTTTGTCAAGTGTAACAGACTCTATGGCCCTATGAGCATGCATTAATAAAGTTCCGCCTGGTGTTTCGTATACACCTCTTGATTTAATACCGATAAATCTATTTTCTACTAGATCAACTCTTCCAACAGCATTTTTTCCAGCTATGTCGTTTAATTTTCCAAGCAATTTAGATGGAGATAATTTTTTCCCATTCACTGCAATCGGGTCTCCACCTTTAAAGTCTATTTTTACAATTGAAGATTTATTAGGTGCTTTTTCTGGAGATACCGTTCTTTGAAAGATAAAGTCAGGTGCAGAGTTTTTTGGATTTTCTAAAAACTTTCCTTCTGTTGATGTATGAAAAATATTATCGTCTACTGAAAAAGGTGGCGCTCCTTTCTTGTCTTTAGGTATTTCAATTTTATTTTTTTTTGCATAATTAATTAGATCTGATCTAGATTTCAGCTTCCAAATTCTCCAAGGCGCAATAATTTTTATTTTAGGACCAAAATAATGATAACCTAATTCAAACCTTACTTGATCATTTCCTTTTCCTGTTGATCCATGAGACACAGCATAGGCTTTAAATTTTTTAGCAATTCTAATTTGATCTTTGGCTATTAAAGGTCTAGCAATTGAGGTCCCAAGCAAATAAACACCCTCATATATTGCATGGCCCCTAATCATTGGATAAACATAATCTTTTACAAAAATATCTTTTAGATCTTGAATAATAATATTTTTTACACCAAGTTTTTTTTGCGTTTCTGAAAATTTTATTTCTATCTATTTCTTGACCAATGTCTGCAGTATAACAAATTACTTCTGCATCATAATTTTCCTGTAACCATTTTAATATGATTGATGTGTCCAGACCGCCAGAATAGGCAAGAACTATCTTTTTCTTAGATTTCATTATTTAACTGCAGCTTTTTTTAGCTGCGTTGTATGCTTTAGTGAAGCCCATCAAGGAATAGTGATCAATTGTTTGAGAACCAGATTTATTATATCCAGTAACCATTAATCTAGAGGCCTTTTTCATTCTTTTAACAACTTTTTTTTCAATTTTATTGCTTGAAATCCATGCAAAATTATCTTGAGCTATATCAAATTTATATTTTGATTTACCAGAGCTAGCTGTAATTGAATTTTGACTGTTGTATTCATAGCCTGACGTTGTGCTTACTTCGTCTTTAATTTTATCAGATGGTCTGAAAGTCACAAATAATCTTGCATCTCTATCATTTTTTTTTGGAGATTGAAGAACAGGTTTAGATTGAGCAAAACATACTTTACTATCCCCATTAGTAACAACAATTGCATCCCAGTCTTTAAATGTTCCTATTTTATTTAATTCTTCTGAATAAGAAGTTGATCCTAATAAGAGAATAAAAAAAATTATCTTAAAAATTATGGACATGGATTTGGATATTTTTTTTGAATTTCATTAATTTCATTAATTATTTCTTTATCAAGATTCACTTTTACACTTTCTATGTTTGTTTTCAACTGCTCCATTGTTGTTGCACCAATAATAACGCTAGACATAAAATCCTGTATCTCACAAAATTTTATACACATTTGACTCATATCAATGTTGTATTTTTCACTAATTTTAAAATATTCTTCAACAGCTTCATTAGTATTTGGTTTTCGATATCTTGTCCAAAAATCCCAATCTCTTTCCATCCGAGATCCTTTTGGAAATTGCTTATTTCTATATTTGCCACTTAAAAAACCACTGGCTAAAGGAGAATAAGATAAGCAGCCAATATTTTCTCTTATAGACACTTCAGCTAATCCAACTTCATATGACCTATTTAATAAACTATAGGGATTTTGTATGGACATCATTCTAGGCAAACTCCTTTCCTTTGAAAGTTTGAGATAATTCATAACACCCCAAGGAGTTTCATTAGATAAACCTACATGTCTTATTTTACCTTGCTCAATATACTTTTGTAATTCAACCAACACGTCTTCGAATTTATTCCATTCATTTTCTTTATGCACGTAACCCAGTCTTCCAAAATTGTTTACATTTCTTTCTGGCCAGTGAAGCTGATATAAATCTATATAATCAGTTTTAAGTCTTTTAAGGCTGTTATGAAGTGCAGTTTCGAGATTCTTCCCTACAAAACTATTTTCACCATTTCTAATATAATCTCTCGCAGGACCACAAACTTTAGTTGCAAGTATCACATCTTTTCTTTTTTTTGTTTTTTCAAACCAATTTCCAATGATTGTCTCTGTATGACCAAAAGTTTCAGCTTTAGGGGGTACCGCATAAAGTTCTGCTGTATCCCAAAAATTAACCCCATTTTCTAGTGAGAAATCCATTTGTTCGAAGGCCTCTTCTTGGCTATTTTGTTCACCCCAAGTCATGGTGCCGAGACAAATTGTGCTAATATCTATATCAGTTGTTCCTAATTTTTTATAATTCATTAAACATTAAGTATTTGTTACCTATATTTTGACTGCTTGAAAAATTTAAAATTTATTACTATATATTAAATTATGGAATTCAATAGAGACAATATTTTAAATAGATCAACGACAGCAAAAAAAGCTGTTGTAATGGATGAAGGCCTTAGAGCCTACATGCTTAAAGTTTACAACTACATGGCAACCGGAGTTTTGCTAACGGGGATCATTGCATTGCTATCTTTTAAAATGTCAGTAGTTACAGATGCAAGTGGATCAATAGTTGCTTTAACTGAGTTCGGAAATGCAATTTATCTATCTGGATTAAAATGGGTGGTTATGTTAGCTCCTCTCGGAATTGTTTTTTATATGAGTTTTGGGATAAATAAAATGAGTTCTTCAAAAGCTCAAACTACTTTTTGGATTTTTGCAGCCTTGATGGGCTTATCACTATCATCAATTTTATTAGTTTACACAGGACTTAGTGTGACGAGAGTATTTTTCATATCTTCAGCAACATTTGGAGCTATGAGTATATATGGTTACACAACTAAAAGAGACCTAACAAAATTTGGATCATTCTTAATGATGGGTTTGATCGGTATTATAATCGCATCTTTAGTAAATATTTTCTTAAAATCCTCAATGATGTACTTTGCTATCTCAATCATTGGAGTTCTTATATTTGTTGGATTAACTGCATACGATACACAAAAAATTAAGAACATGTACGCAGCTTCAGATTCAGGCGAAGTAATTGGGAAGAAAGCTGTCATGGGAGCTTTAACATTATACTTGGATTTTATAAATTTATTTATAATGCTTTTAAGATTGTTTGGTCAAAGAAGATAATCAAAAACTATAGTTTTTTCCAATTTGTTTTTTTCAGAAGTATTTCTAAATCATAAGCATTATTTAAAATTTTACCATTTCTATCAGTTATTAGATATTTCAAATTCTTATTAGAAGGTTTAAAATTTTTACTAATGTTGTAGATAGCTTTTTCTGCTGCATTTTTAAAAATACTAAAACTTACTCTTTTACTTGATATTGAGAGGCCATAGTCTTTCCAAGATCCTTCGGATACCATTTTAGCATATAGGTCTAATATAATTTTTAGTTCTTTTTTTTCAAAAAAGTACCTTTGGTTTTGCTCTTTATTTGAATTATTTATTACTAATTTTAAATTAGTCATTTAATTTGTGTTTATTAATCAACCCAACTTGGGATGCTGTAAAAATGAATGTAATTGGTAACATTCCCCAAACTTTAAAGTTAACCCAAAATTCTTCTGTTTGAGTTCTCCAAACAATTTCATTTAATATAGCTAAAAAAATAAAAAAATAAGTCCATCTATTATTTAAAATTTTCCAACCTTCATCAGACATTGGCAGTGTTTTTCCTAGTATTAATTTTAAAACTGGCTCATTGGTGAAGTATTTTCCAAAGAATAAAGCTAAGGCAAATAAAATATTTATAATAGTGGGTTTCATATAAATAAAAATTGGATTATCAAAATAAATTGTTAAACCTCCAAATAGAGTAATTAAAATTCCTCCTAACAAAGGAACCATCGGAACTTTTTTTTCCAGTATCCAAACCAAAAGAACAGAAATTATTGTTGCGACAATTAGAGGTGGTATTGCAACTTTTAAATTTTTATCACTGTTATAATAAAAGAAGAAAAAAATAGCCAAAGGCCCAACGTCTGTAATAAATTTTAGAAGTGATTTATTCACTGCTACATATTAACAGATTAATAAAACATTTATATTTTTTTTATTGATTTTTATCATCAAATATCCATATTTAATATCATGAGCACTCAAAAAGCTAAATTTTCAATTGGAGACATTGTAAAACATAGACACTTCGATTTTAGAGGTGTGATTTACGATGTTGACTTTGAATTTAATAACTCAGAAGAGTGGTATCAATCGATTCCAAAAAACGTGAGACCTAGAAAGGATCAGCCATTTTATCATTTACTAGCAGAGAATGACGAAATTACTTACGAGGCTTATGTGTCTGAGCAAAATCTATTATTTGATGACTCTGAAGAGCCTATTAAACACCCTCTAATTAATGAAATTTTTTCAGGTAAGCGTGGATCAAGCTACTTCAAGCCTTCAAATTAACTAATAGCCAATATTTAAACACAATTGTCCCAAATCTCTGTCATATCTGTTTGTTATAAAATATTTAATTCTGATCAAGAGTACTGTTTTTTCCTCTATCTCCCTCTGTATTCTTGGTCAGAAAATTTTGGACAATTTTAATCTAAAATTTATGTGTTATATAAAATTATGATTAATTATTTCAATCCAAATAATACTTTAAAGATAATTAATAAAATACAAAAGTTTGTATTTGCGCTATTTATAATTGTATTGATACTTGGATTAGTTGAAGCTTTAGTTCTTTCTCCCGAAGATTATAAGCAGAGTGATTCAGTTAGGATTATGTATGTCCATGTTCCATCAGCTTGGATATCACTTGGAATATTTTCATTTATTTCAATTCTTTCTTTTGGAGTTTTTGTTTTTAAAAATAAAAATTTTTCTTTAATAACAAAAAGTTTAGCACCATCTGGTTTTGTTTTTAGCATAATAGCCTTAGTTACAGGATCAATTTGGGGAAAACCAACCTGGGGAACTTGGTGGGCTTGGGATGCAAGAATAACTTCAATGCTATTACTTTCAATTTTTTATTTATTGTTCATTACTTCTTGGAAGATTACGACAGATACTAGTAAAGCAGAAAAAATTAGCTCAATAATAGCAATTATTGGTCTTATAAATATTCCAGTTATAAAATTCTCAGTAGAATGGTGGAATACTTTACACCAACCTGCGTCAGTAAAAATTTTAGAAGAAACAACAATTCACTCTTCAATGTTGACACCATTAGCTATAATGACTGCGGCATTTGCTCTATTTTCACTTTTGATATTTTTAATGAAATATAATACAGAACTGTTAAAGATTAAAAATAAAGGTCTTAATAGATTATGATTAACGAACTACTAAATATGAATGGATACGGTGTATATGTTTGGTCATCATTTATATTCACTCTACTTTCTTTTAGTTTCTTATATGTGGTAGTAAAATTAAACTTAATTAAAGAGAAAAAGAAATTTGAGGAAAATTATAAATCACTAGATGAAAAGAAACTTGCATCAGTAGCTAAGCAAAAAACGTACAGAGAAATATTAGCAAACACTTCTACATCTAAAGTTTAACTAAAATTCACATGTACGGAAAAAAAGTTAAATTTAGAGCCCTTTTTATTTTTTTAATTTTAATTTCATTAGTTCTTACAATTTTTTTGGTGGTTAAAACTCTTGAGGAAAACGTGGTATATTTTAAGTCTCCAACAGACATTAAAAACCTTAATGAAATCAAAAATGCTCAAAAAATTAGAGTTGGTGGAATGGTGAAAAAAAATTCTATTAAAATAAACGATAAAGAAATTTTTTTCGTAATTACGGATTTCAAAAATGAATTATTAGTCAACTTTAATGGATCTGTACCTAATTTGTTTGAGGAGGGTAAGGGTGTAGTTGCTGAAGGTTTCTTAAAGGATAAAAGTTTTCTAAATGCTGACAAGATTTTAGCAAAACATGATGAAAATTATATGCCTCCTGAAGTCAGCGAAGCTATGAAAAATAATTAATTTGTATGTCTAATTATTTAGGAAATTATTCTTTATATATTGCTTTAATTGCATCTGTTTATTTAATTTTTAAGTCATACTTGGATGCAAATTCAGAAAATAAAAATTTAGATAAAAACTTTATTTTAATTACTTCAATACAAACGATAATGATTATGGTAAGTTTTTTTAGTCTAGTTGCAGCTTTTGTAATTTCAGATTTTAGTAATGAAACTGTTTTCAACAATTCTCATACTTTAAAACCTTTATTTTATAAAGTTTCAGGCACATGGGGAAATCACGAGGGAAGTTTATTATTGTGGTTATTAGTTCTTTCAATTTTTTTATTTATTTTTTTATTAAATTCAAGATCACAAGATACTAAATACAAACTTCTAACGATACTATTTCAACAAATTATTATTTCAGGTTTTCTAGTTTTTATTTTATTAACTTCCAACCCATTCAAAACGCTTTATCCAATTCCTAGTGAGGGATTAGGTTTGAACCCTATTTTACAAGACCCTGCTTTAGCTATTCACCCTCCAATTTTATATTTAGGCTATGTTGGAACATCTATTATCTTTTCAGCTTCACTTGCCTCAATGATTAGCGGAAATATTGGAGATAAGTGGGCAAGACATATTAAAAAATGGGTTTTGGTATCTTGGGTATTTTTAACGATCGGTATTTTGCTAGGATCTATATGGGCATATTATGAGCTGGGCTGGGGAGGTTTTTGGTTTTGGGATCCTGTAGAAAATGTTTCATTAATGCCATGGTTTTGCTTAACTGCACTCCTGCATACAGTAATTGTTTTACAGAAAAGAAATTCGTTTAAAGAGTGGACTATTATTTTGTCAATTACAACTTTTTCACTGAGTATGAGTGGCACTTTTCTTGTTAGGTCTGGAATTTTAAATTCAATTCATACTTTTGCAAACGATCCATCAAGAGGGTTATTTATATTAATTTTTCTCTTTATCCTAATATTGATGTCTATATTAATTTTCTTTTTTAATCAGAATAAAATATCAAACGCAGCAAAAGAGAATTTTATTTTAAGTAAAGAGACTGCAATATTAGTGAATAACTGGTTTATGATGTTTTTTTTATCTGTTGTTCTTGTTGGTACAATTTATCCAATCTTTCTTGAAGTTTTAAATGGTTCAAAAATTTCTGTTGGCCCACCTTTTTATCATAATCTTTTAATACCTTTCTTAATTCCTTTTTTAATATTCATGAGTTTTGGCCCAAGTTTGAAATGGATTAAAGATAAATTAAAAAAGTTTAATTATAATATTTTAATTATTTTTTCTGTCTCACTACTTATTTCATATGTCATTTTAACAAAAACAGAAAATTCGTTTTTGTTATCTATTCCTCTGATAGTTTTGAGCATCTATCTTTTATTAGTAACAATTAAAGATTTTTTTGTTAGTAGATCTTCGATTAGCCAAAAAATTTCACATTTTGGTTTTAGTTTATTAATTACAAGTATCTTATTGAATGGTCTTTTTTCTAATGAATTCAATTCAAATATGAAAGTAGGAGATGAAAGAATGTTCAATGAAAAAGTTGTAAAATTAAAAGAAGTTAATGTTAAAGATGTGGACAATTATAAATCTCTTAAAGCTATTTTTGAAGTTACAAACAAAAATTCCTCTTTTGCTTTATACCCAGAAGTTAGAATTTACCAGCAACCTTTAACTATTACGAGTGAAGCAGATATTAAGACAACATTATTTTCAGATAATTTTTTAGTATTTAATATTCTAAAAGACGATGGTTATTATAACGTAAGATATCAATATAAACCCTTAATGATTTGGATATGGATCTCAACTATATTTATTGGTTTTGGTGGTTTATTAAGTGTTATTAGAAAAAATGAGCAAAAATATTAAATTTTTAGGATTACTACTAACATTAATAATAATTTTTATAATCTTGCTCAAGGGATTGAACGTATCGAAAGATTACTCTAACGAGAAATTAAACAGTCAAATAGATTTTTCACTTAATGCAAAAAAACTATTTTCTGATGAAATAATTAATATTTCAGACTTATTTGATAAAAATAGTCCTTCAGTAGTAAATATTTGGGCATCTTGGTGTGCACCATGTAGAGAAGAACATCAGTTTTTAATGCAATTAAAAGATATGAACATAAATATAATTGGAATTAATTATAAAGACAGTCCAAAAAATGCGAAAAATTTTTTAAGCTTACTTGGAAACCCTTATTCAGAAATTATCACAGATAATGATGGAACAAAATCAATAGAATTTGGAGCCATTGGTGTTCCTGAAACTTTCATTATAAGTGGTAAAACCAATGAGATAATAAAAAAGTATATTGGTCCATTGACGAGCGAAAATTTAATAGAAATAAAAAATTTATTAAAAAAAAATGCTTAAAATTTTAAAATTAATAATGCTGCTATATTTTAGTTTTAATTTTTCCTATGCTAATGAAATAAACGCTAAAGTAGATCAAATTACAAAAAACTTAAGGTGTTTAATATGCCAAGGTCAATCTGTTTACGATTCCCAGTCTGATTTTGCGATAAGTATGAAGCTTGTTGTAAAAAATAAGATTGATGAAGGTAAAGAAGATGAAGAAATATATGATTATTTAAAAAATAAATATGGTGAATGGATTGTATATGAACCAGAATTTAACAAAAATACTTTTCTACTTTGGTCAATACCTTTGATTTTATTCGCTTTTGGCGGTCTTTTAATTATTAGAAAAGTATCTATAAAGTAACAAGAATTTTTAATATGAAGATTTTAATTAAAGCTATAATAATTTTATTTCTTACTATCTCATTTTCTAATGCAGAAAATAAATGGAGCCTTTACACTGGCATGTTTGATTTCAGCGATGATGGTAAGAAAGCAAATCTTTTCGGTGCTGAGTATATAAATTTTAATGCTAGCAGAGACATTTTCTTAGGAAATGTTCAACCTGTATCAGGCGGAATGATAACAGCTGACGATGCAATATATATTTATACAGGTTATCAATTAACTCAAAAATCTAATTCAACCACCTTCTCTCCTAGTTTTGCAGTTGGATATTACGACGAGGGAGATGGCAAGGACTTAGGTCATGAAATTG
>CACDQQ010000002.1 GCA_902555065.1 uncultured Pelagibacteraceae bacterium | reverse complement strand
TGATATATGCAAGTCTGGATTAATATTTTATTTAAATAATCATCAAAAACCTAAAAATTCCAACAAAAAACAAGGTTTATTTGAGAGATTTTTTAATTTTTTTCAAAAATAATTGTATTTTGTTGTAACATTTCTTGAGTATTTTTGCATAAAATCATTTTATATAAATGTTTTGTGACTATTTTAACTCAAAAAACAATTGCAAAAAAAATATCTTTTTCAGGCGTTGGTATTCACACAGGAAAAAAAGTTAATCTAAATATTTTACCTGCAACACCAAATTCAGGAATAATATTTAAAAGAACAGATTTAAAAGGTCATAATTATATTCAGGCGCTTTATAATAATGTAATTGATACGACATTGTGTACGACTATATCGAACTTAGAGGGGGTAAAGATATCAACTATAGAGCATTTGATGGGTGCTTTTTATGGCATAGGAATTGACAATGCAATAATTGAGATTGATAATTATGAGGTTCCAATTATGGACGGCTCAGCCAAATTATTTGTCGATAAAATTAAAGAAGTAGGTCTTGAATCTAGCGACACTGCGATAAAAATTATTAAGATTAATAAAGATATAAAGATAGAGGATGGAGATAAATTTATATCAATTGAAAAATCTAATATCAGTTGTGACATTGATTTTGAGATTAAATATAAAAACAAAATTATTAACAACCAAAGAAATAAGATAAATATATTTGAGGATAAATTAGAAGACATATTTAATTCTAGAACGTTTTGTTTATTTGATGACATAGAAAAACTTAAAAAGTTAAATCTTGGAAAAGGTGGTAGTCTAGACAATGCTATCGTTATCAAAGATGATCATATTTTAAATAGTGGAGGACTAAGAAATAAATCTGAATTTGTAAATCATAAGATACTTGATTGCATGGGAGATTTATTTTTATCCGGGTACAAAATAATTGGCTCCCTAAAATGTTCTCAAGGTGGTCACAATTTGACAAATAAATTATTGAGAAAAATATTTAGTAATAATGATAATTACTCGTTAATTGAAATTAAAGGCAAACAACTGCCTCATATTTTTACAAACTACAACAATTTAAAGTCAATCGCTTAAAAGTTAGAATTTTACATTTAATCTGATAAAAGATTTAAATGCAGATTTATTTTAAAACTTTTCTATTTTTAATAGTTACATTGTTATTCTCCTGTTCAAAAGATGAACCAAAAGTAACAATACTAAAGGAAAAAAATTTAGAAACGCAAATGATAGAAGTTTACAATCAAGCAATGCTAGAATATGAAAAAGGAGATGTTATATATGCTGCAAAAAAATTTAGTGAAGTAGAACTTTTATATCCCCAATCAATTTGGGCACCTCGTGCTGTTTTAATGTCTGCGTACGGTCATTTTACTCAAGGTTATTATAGTTATGCAATCAATGATTTGGAACGTTTTTTTGTCAAATATAAAAATCACCCCCAATCTGATTATGCCTATTATCTCCTGGCCTTATGCCACTACAACCAAATTGTTGATGAAAAAAAGGACTTTAATGAAATTTTGAAATCCAGAAAATACTTTGAAATTGTTATCGATAACTATCCAGAGACTGATTATGCTTTAGACTCAAAATTTAAATTAGAATTGATAATTGAACTTATGGCTTCGAAAGAAATGTATCTGGCAAGATACTATACTCAAAGAGAAAAATGGATACCCGCGATTAATAGATTTAAAAAAGTTGTAAATGATTATGAAACTACGATTTATGTTGAAGAAGCTCTACATAGACTTGTTGAATTGCACTATAAAATTGGATTGATAAAGGAAGCCCAGAATTATGCTTCATTGCTTGGCTATAATTATCAGTCAAGCCAATGGTATGAAGCAAGTTATAAAATTTTAAACAAAAATTATGAGCCAAAAAAGGTAAAAAATAGAAACAAAAATGATACTCTGATAAAAAAATTTAAAAAACTTTTTAAATAATCAGTCTAAAAAATGTTTAAAAAAGAAGAAATCAAAAAAATATACACCGCTAAAATTAAAGAAATAAATAAACATAATAAATTATATTATGATAAAAGTTCACCAATTATCCCAGATAGAGAGTTTGATAATCTTAAAATAGAAATACTTGATTTAGAGAAGAAATACCCTTTTCTTAATGATCGAAGATCACCATCAAACGCCGTTGGTTTTAGACCATCTAAAAATTTTGAAAAATATAAACATAAGGTACAAATGTTGTCTTTATCTAACGCTTTTGATAAAGAAGATCTTTTAAACTTCGAGAAGAAAATTCTTAATTTTTTGAATGAAAAAATAGTATTAGAATATAGTGCAGAACCCAAAATAGATGGAATATCAGCATCTCTAACATATTTAAATGGTAAATTAACATATGGGGTTTCCAGGGGTGATGGCAATGTGGGAGAACTAATAACAAATAATCTAAAAACTATAAAAGATATACCAAATTTAGTTAAAAATAATAATATTCCTGAAGAGATAGAGATTAGAGGAGAAGTTTTTATTGATAAAAAGGACTTCGAAAAATTAAAAAATAAATTTTCTAATCCAAGAAATGCAGCATCTGGTACGCTTAGACAAAAAGACTCAAAACAGACAAGTAAAATTCCACTTAAATTTATTGCTTATACATTTGGATATATAAGTGATAATAAATTTAAAAAACAATCCGACTTTTTAAAAGAGTTGAAATCGTGGGGTTTTTTAACCAGTGAGCATAATAAAGTTTTTAACAATATTTTAGATTTATTAAAATTCCACAAGGAATTTGAAAATAAAAGATATAATCTTAATTACGATATTGATGGTCTAGTTTATAAAGTAAATAATTTACAATTACAAAAAAGACTAGGATTTACCTCTAATGCACCTAGATGGGCTGTTGCACACAAATTTTCTGCGAATCATGCCTACTCAGAAATATTAAATATAGATATTCAAGTAGGAAGAACGGGAGCTTTAACACCGGTAGCAAAAGTAAAACCAGTAAATATAGGAGGAGTCATTGTATCTAATGCAACACTCCATAATGAAGATGAAATTTTAAGAAAAGATATACGAGTTGGCGACACTGTAAAAATTGAAAGGGCAGGCGATGTAATTCCCCATGTATTAGAGGTAGACTTAAGCAAAAGAAAAAAAAATTTTAGCAAATTTATTTTTCCAATAACATGCCCTTCTTGCAAATCTAAAACGGAAAAAGAGTATAATAAATTAACAAAAAGGTTTGATGCTGTTCGAAGATGTACCAATGAAGGTTTTACTTGTGAGAAAATTGCAATAGAAAGAATTAAACATTTTATATCCAAGGATGCGATAAATATTGATGGATTAGGAAAAAAAGTTGTGGAAAAATTTTGGAATTTAAATTTTATAAAGTTGCCACAAGATATTTACAATTTAGATTATGAAAAAATATCTAAACTTGATGGATGGGGTTTACAATCAGTTTCAAATCTTAAATTTTCAATAGAAAATTCAAAAAAAGTAAAATTAGATAAATTTATCTATTCTTTAGGAATAAGACATATTGGAATGGAAAATGCAAAAATTATCGCAGATTTTACAAAAACTTTGAAAAATTTTTGTAGCTTATCTAAAAGCAATAAAATCAAAGATCTTATTAATATTGATGGGATTGGAGAAACACAAATAAAGTCTTTAGAAAAGTTTTTTGAAAATAAAATAAATATTAAAGTTCTGGATAAATTAAGTGAAATATTAAAAATTGAATATAAACAAATTGAAAAAAAAGGAAAATTAAAAAATAAATCTTTTATGTTCACAGGCAAGTTACAAAATATTAGTAGAGCAGAAGCTAAAAGTTTAATTGAGGAAAATTCAGGTAGCATTGTTAGCAGTGTATCTAAAAAATTAGATTATTTAATTATTGGTGACAAACCAACTAATAGAAAAGTAAATCAAGCAAAAATTTTGGGAGTAAAAATACTCACTCAAAAAGAATGGTCCGAATTACTAAATTAATTTAGCAAGCCATCTTCTTTCATTTTTACTTAGATATTTTGATATTTTTGAGTAAGTTTCTAAATGGTAATTAAAAATATAATTCTTTTCAACCTTAGTTAACATTTTTTCTTCAATTAAATCTTTCTCAAGAGGGACAAATGTTAAATTTTTTAAAAATAAATTTTTCTTTTCAGCTTCAATGTAGACTAAGTTCTCAATTCTAATTCCAAATTTATTTTCCAAGTAATAACCAGGTTCGTTACTAATAATCATACCTTTTTGAAGCTTTACAAAATTATTTTTCGATATACTTTGTGGTCCCTCATGTACATTCATAAAAAAACCAACCCCATGACCTGTGCCATGTCTATAATCTAAATTGATTAAATTAAGACTCTTTCTCGCAAGCTTGTCCAAGTTATTTCCATTTTTAATTTTGTTAATTTTAGCTGTGGCAACTGCTATATGACCTTTTAAAACTCTAGTATATATCTCTTTAATTAATTTAGTTGGCTTATTGAATGAGATTGTTCTAGTCACATCAGTTGTGCCCCATTTATATTGTCCACCTGAATCTATTAACAAAAGATGTTTATAATTTAATTTTCGATTCGTTTTTCTGTTAGATCTATAGTGAATAATTGCTCCATTTGGACCTGAACCAGCTATAGTATCAAAACTTGGAAATAGAAAATTCTTATTTCGTTTTCTAAAATTTTCTAATTTCTTCTCAATTTTAATTTCATCTAATTTTTTTATATTTGAATTTTTAATCCAGTATAAAAATTTAGTGACTGCTACACCATCTTTGATATGTACATCAATCATATTTTTAATTTCGATCTTATTTTTAATTGTTTTTAAATCGTAAATTGGATCAATTCTTTTTTTGATTACAAATCTAGAATTTATTAGATTTTCGTTTAGCAAAGAACAGGTTTTATTATCTATACAAAAGTTTTTACCTTTTAATGAATTTAAAATTCCAAAAAACTTATCTCTTTCAAAAAAATTAATTTTTTCTTTATATAATTTTCTTTTTATATTCTTTAACTTCTCAACATTACCAAGAAGAAAAATTTCTTTTTTTTTGGTTAAAATTGCTTGAAAATTAGCTAATGGTGAATTTGGCAAATCTTTACCTCTTATATTTAACAGCCAGCAAACATTTTCATTAGAACTTATAAATAAGTTGTCAATTTTTTCACTTTTCATAATTTTTTTTAATCTTTCAATTTTACTCTTAGAACTTTCTCCTGTTATTGAGCTATTCAAAGAATAAACTAAATTATCTTTATTTATTTCTTCAATTTTATTTTTAAACAAGTCAGAAAAAACAGGTAAAAGATTGCATAAGTTATCAAAATATAATTTTAGTATATCTTTTGTAAATATTTTGGGATCAAATCCAATGTCTAATGTATCATGATTTTTTAAAATATCTTTTGGCCATTGATATGGTATCTCATGAACGTTAAACTTTTTTCCAGATTGTTTAACTGCTTGAATTGTATATCTCCCATCAACAAATAAATGATTGGTATTTTTTAATATAAGAATAAAACCTGCCGATCCTGTGAAACCTGAGACTATTTCAAGTTTATTTATTTTAGAATATTCGGTAAAAAATTCGTCGTTTTTTGGCACTATGTATCCATCTAGATTATGTAATTTAATTAAATTTCTAATTTTATTTATCATTTAATTTTTTTTGGAATCTTAACCATCCTGGACTTCTTACTTCATTTTCAAATTCAATATCTTGATTGAATTCAAATTCATTTTCATCTTGATCTATAAAATTATTATTTTTTTTAATAAATTCATCGGGGAGTTCATCTACAAATCTTGAGGCTATACTATCCATCCAATCGCCTTGGTAGAATCTATTCATTGAGAAGGATATTTTTGCGATCTTTTTTGCTCTTGTAATCCCAACATATGCAAGTCTCCTCTCCTCCTCTAAACCTGCTTCGCCTTTTTCCTCAATACTTTTTTGATGTGGAAATAATCCTTCTTCCCAACCTGGTAGATAAACTATATTAAATTCTAATCCTTTCGATGCATGTAAAGTCATTAAGTTAACTTTTTCACTTTCCCAATCTTGGTCTAATGAAGTAGCTAAAGCTACATGTTCTAAAAAACTTTCTAAATTATCGAACTCCTTCATTGCATTTAGAAGTTCTTTTATATTTTCAAGTCTATTCTCGTTTTCTAAGTCTTTCTTATTTTTTAGCATTTCGCTGTACCCAGACTCGTCTAAAACGATCTGTAAAAGTTTGTTATGATTAATTTTTTTTCTGAGTTCATTTCTCCATATTTCAAGTAAGTTTAATATTGAATTTAAACCAATTTTTGTTTTTGGTTTAATTTTATTTAGCTCAATTAATTTTCTTGAAGCGATTTCCATAGAACAATTATTTTTTTTTGCAAATTCAGTAATATTTTTAATAGTAGTATCTCCAATCGATCTTTTTGGTACATTGATAATTCTTTCAAAAGATAAATCATCCATCGGTTGATGTATACATCTTAAATAAGCAACACAGTCTTTTATTTCTGATCTCTCATAAAATTTAATTCCGCCGATTATTCTATATGGGATCCCAACTTTTAAAAATCTCTCTTCGAATTCTCTAGTTTGAAAAATAGCTCTAACTAAAATAGCAATTTCATTTAGTGAATTATTTTTCTTATAATTTTCTATTGATGAACTTACTTCAATAGCTTCATCTTTTACATTTCTAAAACAATTTAATGAAACAAGTTCACCTTCTTGTTGATTGGTATATAGAGTTTTTCCAACCCTATTTTGATTATTTTCAATTAATTTCGAAGCAACATTTAAAATATTTTGAGTAGATCTATAATTTTTTTCTAATCTTATAATTTTAGTATTGTTGTAAATTTTATCAAATTCCAAAAAATTTTTAATTTCCGCCCCACGCCAACTATATATTGATTGATCATCGTCTCCAACACAACAAAGATTTTTGTTAATTTTAGATAGATATTTAAGCCACTCACTTTGAATAAAATTAGTATCTTGATATTCATCTACTAAAATATATTTAAATTTTTTTGAGTATATTGATGCAATGTCTTCGTGTTTATTAAAAATTTTAACTGAGTGTAGAATTAAATCACTAAAATCTGCAGAATTTAAGTCAATAAGTTTTTGCTGATAAATTTTATATATTTGTAAAAAATTTTTTTCTAATATATTTGTCTTTTTTAATATTACATCTTCAGGATATAGCCCTTTATTTTTCCATTTATCTATGACAGCTAGAATATATTTAGGTGAAATTTTTTTTATATCTATATTTTCAGCTTTACAAATACTTTTTATTAATCTTATTTGGTCATCTTGGTCTATAATGGTAAAGTTTGATTTCAAGTTAACAGCTTCTGCGTGCTTCCTTAAAATTTTTGCACTTACGGAGTGAAATGTGCCTAGCCATGGTAAGCCAGTCGCTTCTTTCCTAAGTAGTTTTGAAACTCTTATCTGCATTTCTTTTGCAGCTTTATTTGTAAAAGTAACAGCTAATATTTGGCTAGAAAAAGCCTTATGACTTCTAATTATATGCGCAATTCTTGAAGTTAAAACTTTAGTTTTACCTGAGCCAGCCCCAGCAACGATTAGAAGTGGGCCGTTAAGATGCAATACTGCTTCTTGTTGCTTTTCATTTAAATTTAACAAATAATCTGAATTTAACATTTTTTTATTGTATAGGTCTTTCTAATTTAATGAATAAAATTAAGCAAAATAAAATAACCTTTACACTAATTCTAGCAGCAATTGTAATAATTTTTTCATCGCTAACTATTTTGTCTCTACCAGTTTTATTTAACTATAAAAGCAAAGTTACAATTATAGAAAAAAATTTTTATAAAAATTTTAAATTTTATTTAAAATCTAATGGCAAAATTTCTTACAAACCATTCCCAAAACCACACTTAATGGTAGAAAATGCCTCACTTAATTTGGTCAATCCTAGGGTTTCAGAAGATTTAATAAAAACTTCAAATTTAAAAATATTTTTATCTTTAAGAGATGTTTACTTGAGATCTTTTAACAACTTTATTTCTACTGAGATTTCAAAATCAAATTTAGAAATTAAATTAGACGATCTCAAAGAATTAAGAAGGCACCTGTATATGAAAGTTAATAAAGATATCGTCTTAAATGATTGTAAAATCTTTCTTAAAAATAAAAACGATGAAGTAATATTAATTTCACCTTCTAAAAAAATTACATATAAAATTAACAATAAAACAAAAATAAAAAATTTATCAATAAATGGTGATGTGTTTGGATTAAATTTTAAGTCTGAATGGAAAAGAAATTACAATACACCCAAAACAAGTTTTCACAACATTGATATATATAACCCAATTATTGAAATCAAAAATATTTTTAGTTTTGAAAATTCAAATTCATTTCAAGGTCAATCGCAAATTGTAATTGGACAAGACAAGCTTAAATATAATATTGAGTATAATAAAGAGCAAATTAATATTTCTTCTCCAGATAAGGATAATACCAATTTTAATATCAATAGTAAAATCGAGCTTAATCCGTTTTATTTTGAAGGCGGAATAACAATAAAAAACAAAAAAATAGATAATATTATTGATAATTTTTTACCAAAATTATTATTATATGACGAAAATTTTCTAGGAAATTTAAATGGAGTATTAAAGATTTACTTTGATAAGCTAAATAATAAACTAATAAAAAACGGAGAACTAGAATTTGTTTTCAATGAAAAAAAAATTGATTTTAAATTCGGTTTTTTTGATATCCATAAAATTGGAAATCTTAAAACCGAAATAAGTTTTAAAGAAGAACAAGGGAAAATTAAATTTATTTCGAAAAACCAAGTTAATATTGAAAATCATATAGAATTTGCAAAACTTTTTCAAGTTAGCTCAAGAAAAGTAAAAAATATTAAACAAATATATTTTGATTTAGAGAAAATTGTAGAACAAGATGAATTGACTATAAAAAATGTAAGAATAAATAATATAAAAAATAATAAAATAATAGACGAAATATTTTTAGTAAAAAATATTCAAAATTTAAGATCACATGTAAGAAAATTAACAGATTAATTTGGTCTGATCATTTTAAGTGGATCAATCAATTTGTCGTACTCCTTTTCATTTATTAATCCTGACTTAATTGCTTCTTCCTTCAGCTTCGTATCATTTTTCATTGCTTTTTTTGCTATTTTGGATGCATTATCGTATCCTATTTTAGGTGCTAAAGCAGTTACTAGCATTAATGAATTTTCTAAATGTTCTTTAATTTTTTTTTTATTAGCTCTTATCCCTTTAACACAGTATAAACTAAAGTTTTTTATACTATCCGCCAAAATGTCAATTGATTGTAAAACATTATAAGCAATAAGAGGTTTAAATACATTTAATTCAAAATGGCCATGGCTACCTGCAACAGTTATTCCCGTATGGTTTCCTATTACTTTTGCACAAACCATAGTTACAGCTTCACACTGAGTTGGATTAACTTTACCAGGCATAATAGAAGATCCCGGTTCATTTTCTGGCAGTATTAATTCTCCATAGCCAGCCCTAGGTCCAGAGCCCAAGAATCTAATATCGTTTGAAATTTTCATTAAAGCAACCGCACATGAATTCAAAGATCCAGAAAAATTTACTATTGCATCATGTGCTGCCAATTCAGAAAATTTATTTGGAGCCGGTTTAAATTTTATTTTACAAAATTGTTTTATCTCTTTTACAATCTTTTTATCAAAATTTTTTTTTGAGTTAATACCTGTTCCAACTGCGGTTCCACCTTGGGCTAAAAAATAAATATCTTCAAGACAGAACTTTATTCTATCGATACTTTTCTTCACTTGTTCACAATATCCTGAAAATTCTTGACCCAGTGACAAAGGAGTAGCATCTTGTAGATGTGTTCTTCCAATTTTGACTATTTGTTTAAATTCTCTACTTTTTTTACCTAATGAAATTTCTAACAACTTTAGGCTAGGTAAAAGTTTTTTAGTTGTTTCTGTTGCAACTGATATATGCATTGCCGTTGGAAATACGTCGTTTGTAGACTGAGATTTATTAACATGATCATTAGGATGAACAGGTATTTTAGACCCCTTCCTACCTTTTAAAATTTCTATAGCTCTATTAGCAATTACTTCGTTAACATTCATATTTGTTTGTGTCCCAGAACCTGTTTGCCAAACTTTTAAAGGAAAATTTTCATTCATTTTACCACTTATAACTTCATTAGACGCTCTAATTATTGCCCTTGAAATTTTGGATGAAATTAAACCATCTTTTTTATGAACTATAGCAGCACTTCTCTTAATAATCGCAATCGATCTGATTATTGATGATGGAACAAATATTTTGCCAATATTAAAAAATTTTTTTGATCTTTGAGTAGATGCACCCCAATATTTATTATTTGGTACATTAATACCACCAATGCTATCAAACTCTTTTCTTGTTTTCATTTATTTGAATAAATAACTAAATAATTTATATACTAGTTTTTATTAATCTTACAGGAGTAAAATGACAAATTTTCAAAAAGTAAAAAAATTTATGGAGACTTTTGGTCAAGAAGTTAAATCAAGACCATCTTTTAGCTCTGAAAAAATCAACCAGCTAAGATATAATTTAATTAAAGAAGAATTAGATGAGTTTAAAAAGGCACTAGTTAATGACGATCTTTTAGAAGTAGCTGACGCATTAACTGACATATTGTACGTTACATACGGTGCTGGGCACGCATTCGGTATCAATTTAGATGCTTGTTTTGATGAGGTACAAAATTCTAATATGAGTAAGTTGGGAAGTGATGGAAAACCTATTTACAATGATCAGGGTAAAGTTATGAAAGGTCCAAACTATTTTAAACCAGATTTATCTAAATTTATTAAGTAATTTGTAGCCAATCAGGTTTCTTGATTTTAACTTTAGCAGAACCACAATTAAAAGTTTTGTCGAAATCAAATTTTTCACTCTTAACTTTGATAAGAGCAAAGGGATAATCATCATTTATTAATACTTTTCCAATCTCATCATTCTCAACTGATATAATTTCGTTATTTAAATTACCTTCTATCACTTCAATTGGTAGAAGACGTTTGTTTAATTTGTCTTTTAACTTAATTCTTGCAGTATTTTCTTGTCCTACGTAACAGCCTTTTTTAAAATCTATTGCATTTAATTCATCAAAGTTACACTCAATGCCAAAAAGTTTATTTTGAAGTTTTTTAGTATTGATTTGCGGAATACCAATTTCATGACTCAATTTGTAATATTCATTTTTATCTGCACTTTGAAGCCCAAGTTTTTTTAATGATAAATATAATTTTTCTAAATTAGTTACTATTCTTGCTCCAAGCTCTATATTTCTAGGATCTAAAAAAATACTATCTTCTCTAAATTTAATTGTACAACCCGCATTAGAACTTGAATTTTCCATATCTAAAAATTGTTCTTTAGTAATAACTGCAATCACAAATTCATTACTTAAATTTAAAATTTCTACTTTTGATCTAAGTTTATATAAATTTAATTGTTTAAATAAATTATCTATATTTTTTTTCTCACAATCTAAAAAATATCCAGACTTATGCTTTAATATATTGAAGTCATACAAATATTTTCCCTGTGGAGTAAGTAAAGCAGAATAACATGAATTTTTTTCATCTACATTGTTGATATTATTTGTAATTATATTTTGTAGAAATTCTTTACATTCTTCACCTGAGATATACAAAAGTCCTCTGTCCTCTAAGATATAAACATTGTTTTTTTTCATTATTGATAGATACTTTAGAATAATATAATAACAATTTCACAAAATGTTAGATCTTATTATAAAAAATGGAAAGTGTTATATCGATGGAAAACTTTCTAATACTAATATTGGAATTCAAAGTGGAAAAATCTCAATAATTGGTGATTTAAATAACGAAGAAAGCAAAGAAAATATCGATGCGAGTGATTTAATAGTTTTACCTGGTTGTATGGATACTCAGGTACACTTCAGAGAACCTGGATCAACAAATGCAGAGGACTTACATACTGGAAGCAAGGCAGCTATTGCTGGCGGTATTACTAGTGTTTTCGAGATGCCAAACACAAATCCTCCAACAGCTAATATGAAAGAATTTAATAATAAGTTAAATTTAGCTAAAAATAGGATGTATTCAAATTACGCATTTTATTTTGGAGCAACTCCAGATAATTCATCTGATTTGGCAAAGCTGAAAGGGTTAGATGGTTGTTGCGGAGTAAAACTTTTTGCAGGTTCCTCAACTGGAAATTTATTAGTCGATAAAGAAGAAGATATTGAAAAAGTCTTTCAGAATACTTCAAAAATAGTTGCGGTTCATTCTGAAGATGAAGAAATAATTAACTTGAGAAAAAAATTAATCGAAAAAGGCAATGTTCATACTCATCCTGTATGGAGGAATGAAGAATGTGCAATGTCATCTACCAGAAGAATTGTTAGGATTGCAAAAAGACTTAATAAAAAAGCACATATATTACATGTTACAACCAAAGAAGAAGTAGATTTCTTGTCACAAAATAAAGGAAACATAACTTTTGAAATTACTCCGCAACATCTAACAATATATGCGCCAGATTGTTACGACAAACTTGGAACCTTTGCACAGATGAACCCTCCTTTAAGAGATAAGTCTCATTATGATAGACTTTGGTATGCAATTAGAAATAATTATAATGATACTATTGGTTCAGACCATGCACCGCATTTAAAAGAGAACAAACTAAAAGAATATCCACAATCACCATCAGGCATGCCTGGTGTACAAACATTGTTACCCGTTATGCTAAATCATGTGAATGACAAAAAACTTACATTGGATCAACTAATTAAACTTCTTTGTGAGAACCCAGTTTCTGTGTTTGGTATAAAAAATAAAGGATTTATCAAAAAAGATTATGATGCTGACTTTACAATAATAGATATGAATCGAACAATTGAAATTAAAAACGAAAATATTCATAGTAAGTGTGGATGGAGCCCATTTGATGGCTATAAATTAAAAGGTTCGCCAGTTTATACAATTATTAACGGGGATATTAAAATGAAAGAAGATGAAATTTTAGGAGACCCATCTGGTAAACCAATTCTTTTTGATTGATTTATATAGTTTTACTCGAATACATATTTACAAGTGTTACTCCTACTACAATAAGAAACATTCCCAATATAGCTTGCCAACTTAAAGATTGTTTAAAAAAAATATATCCCAATATTGCAATAGTAAAAATACCAAGTCCACTCCAAGTTCCATAAACAATCGCAATAGGCAGTTTATCAACAACAAAAGTAAGTAAATAAAAAGCAGATAAATAAAATACAGCTAAAAACACTGTTGGTGTTACTTTTGTAAAGTTTTGAGTAACAGGAAGAAGCATTGTTCCACATACTTCACAAATAATTGCTCCTACTAAAAAAAGATATGTCTTAAGCATTATTTTAGAATATTACTATTTATTAAGTCTTCTTTGATCTCGTCAAGGATGGCAGGATCATCAATTGTTGCAGGCATTTTATATTCCTCTTTGTCAGCAATCTTTCTAATTGTTCCTCTTAGAACTTTTCCAGACCTAGTTTTTGGTAATCTTTTAACAACAATTGCTATTTTAAAAGCTGCAACAGGTCCAACCTTATCTCTAACCATTTGCACGCACTCTTTTGAAATAGTCTCATTATCCTTGGAAACTCCTGCTTTTAGAGCAATTAAACCAATTGGCAATTGTCCTTTCAATTGATCTTTTATTCCTATCACTGCACATTCAGCAACAGATTGATGTTCTGATAAAACCTCTTCTATTGCACCAGTTGAAAGTCTATGACCTGCAACATTTATTATGTCATCTGTTCTAGACATAATCCAAATATATCCATCATCATCAATATGACCTGCATCGTAAGTTTGATAATAGCCATTATAATTTGACATATAATTTTCTTTATATCTTTCGTCAGCATTCCACAAAGTTGGAAATGTTCCTGGGGGAAGTGGAAGTTTAACAACAATATCTCCCATCTCATTTGGTTTTGCTATTGATTGATCAGGTTTAATTATTTTTACATCATAACCTGGAACTGCTTTACAAGCAGATCCATATTTTGTTTCTTGCATTTCAATTCCAGTACAATTTGAACTTATTGCCCAACTTGTTTCAGTTTGCCACCAATGGTCAATTACAGGAACTTTAAGTAAATTTTCAGCCCATTTAATCGTGTCCGGATCTGCTCTTTCACCTGCTAAAAATAATGACTCAAATGAACCTAAATCATATTTAGAAAAAAACTTACCCTCTGGATCTTCTTTCTTTATTGCTCTGAATGCGGTGGGAGCTGTGAATAGAGATTTAATTTTATATTCTGATATAATTCTCCAAAACACTCCAGCATCAGGAGTGCCCACAGGTTTTCCTTCAAATAAAAGAGTTGCACAACCTTTGAATAATGGAGCGTAGACAATATAGGAATGTCCTACTATCCAACCAATATCACTTGCTGACCACCAAACATCGTCTTGATCAATGTTATAAATATTTTTCATTGTCCATTTAAGAGCAACTATGTGGCCTCCAATATCTCTAACTATCCCTTTAGGAATACCAGTGGTCCCCGAAGTATAAAGGATGTAAGCATAATCATTTGCACCCATCTCAACGCAATCTTTATCGTTTGCTCCAGATAGCGCTTCATCCCAACTTATTTCTAATGGTTTATTTAATTTTACCTCGTGATCTTTTCTTTGAAATAATATTACTTTTTCAACTTTGTGTTTTGCTAATTTTAAAGCTCCATCTACAAGAGGTCTATACTCAACTGTTCTTCCAGGCTCAAATCCACATGATGCTGTGATTAAAATTTTAGCTCTACTATCATCAATTCTACTAGCTAATTCATTTGATGCAAAACCTCCAAATACAACAGAGTGAATTGCTCCAATTCTCCCACATGCGAGCATAGCAACCACCGCTTCTGGTATCATTGGCATATAAATTATTACTCGATCTCCTTTTTTAACTCCCTGTTTATCCAGAGCTCCTGAAAATTTAGAGACTTTTTCTTTTAATTCTTTAAAAGTAAACTTTGATTTATTACCTGTAATTGGGCTGTCATAGATTAAAGCTGTTTTATCACCCCTTCCTTGATCAATATGAAGATCTAAGGCGTTGTAGCATGTATTTGTTAAACCATCTTCAAACCATTTATAGAAAGGAGGGTTGTCTTTTTTTAAAATCTTAGTTGGTTTTTTGAACCAAAACACATCTTCAGAAACTTTCTGCCAAAATTCCTCTGGATTTTTTAGAGATTCGTCGTAAATTTCTTTGTAATTTTTATTCATTTTGATTTGCTATTTGGTGTCATTTTTCTATTGAATTTATGCAACAGGTTGTATTTAATTTTAAAAAGTCAATAAAATCAACACTTATAACGCGGCAAAAAGTCTTCAACAAACCAATTTAATTTGATATTAAGCCCCTAACTTTGGAGAAACCTTTGAGGTTTGTCCGTAGTTTAAATTTAAACTAAAAAAAACTAACGAGAGGGAGTTTTTTATGAAAAAACTTAAAATGTTTGCATTAGCAGCAGTGGCTCTATTTGGTCTTACTGGTGCAGCAAACGCAGCAACTGCTATGTTAGCTTCTGACGACTTCGTTGGGATTTCCTTTTGGGTAATCGCAATGGGTATGGCAGCAGCTACAGTATTCTTCTTCATGGAAAGAAATACTGTTGCAGCAGGCTGGAAAACTTCAGTAACAGTAGCTGGTCTTGTAACTGGTGTTGCATTCATTCACTACATGTACATGAGAGATGTATGGGTAATGACTGGAGATTCTCCAACAGTATATAGATATATTGATTGGTTAATCACTGTACCATTACAGATGATCGAGTTTTACTTAATTCTAGCAGCAGTTAAGAAAATCCCAGGAGCAATTTTCTGGAGATTATTAATTGGTTCGCTTGTGATGTTAATTGGTGGATACTTAGGAGAAGCAGGTTACATCAATGCTATGCTTGGTTTCATAGTCGGTATGGCTGGATGGATCTACATCTTATATGAAGTATTCTCTGGTGAAGCTGGAAAAATTGCAGCTAAAACTGGAAACAAGCCATTAGCAACTGCATGGGGTGCTATGAGAATGATCGTAACAATCGGTTGGGCTATTTACCCATTAGGTTACATTTTTGGTTACCTAGTAGGTGGAGTAGACGCTAACTCATTGAACGTGATTTACAACTTAGCAGACTTCATCAACAAAATTGCTTTTGGTCTAGTAATCTGGTCAGCAGCAGTTTCACAAGGTGGAGCACGAGCTAGATAATTAGCTTTTAATATTAAAAAGAGGCGGGTATGCTAAAACATACCTGCCTTTTTTTTTGGTCTAAAATAGAAAATGCTAAATTTCAAAAATTTGCCGCAGTCGCAAATTAGTTTATAAGAATTATTTATTAAATATGGCAAAAATCAAATATATAGAATTCAATGGCACTGAACACGAGGCTGATGTTGCTAATGGCCTTAGTGTAATGGAAGGGGCTATACAAAATGATATTCCAGGCATAGATGCAGATTGTGGAGGTGGAATGTCATGTGCAACTTGTCATGTATATATTAATGATGACGAATGGTTCAGAAAACTCCCAGAAAAAGAAATGGGTGAAGATGATATGTTAGATCAAGCCTTTGAACCCAAATCTAATAGCAGATTAAGTTGCCAATTAATCGTCTCTGATGATTTAGATGGACTGACAGTCCATATGCCGGAGAAACAAGTTTAATGATTAAAACAGATGTAGTCATTATTGGAGCAGGACCCGCAGGTTTATTCTGTGCACACCAATTAGGGATAATCGGATTAAAATGTGAAATTGTAGACAATTTAGATAAAATTGGAGGACAATGTATTGAGCTTTATCCTGATAAACCAATTTATGATATTCCTGCAGTTCCTAAATGTACAGGAGAAGAGCTTACAAATAATTTAATTGAACAAATAAAACCTTTTAATTTTAACTTTCATTTAAGTGACAGAGTTCAAGAATTAAAAAATGAAAACAATAAATGGTTAGTTAAAACATTAAATGGAAAAGAATTTGAAACACACAATATTGTTATAGCAGGTGGCGTAGGTTCTTTTGAACCAAGAAAATTCCCAACTAAAAGTGCTGAAAAGTATGACGGAAAATCAGTTTTATACTCAATAAAAGACAAAACTATTTTTAAAGATAAATCAGTAGTTATTTTTGGAGGCGGAGATAGTGCACTTGATTGGGCTATAGAATTATCTAATTCATCAAAAGTAACACTTGTTCACAGAAGAGATGAATTTAGAGGAGCGCCTGCCAGTGTTCAAAAAATAAAAGAATTAAGTGATAATAAAACTATCGATTTAATTACCAAATACTCAATTAAAGATGTCAAAGGAAATGGCTCATTAGAAAGTGTAGAAATAAAAAGTGAAACTGGTGAAAGCAAAGTTATAAAAGCTGATTATGTTTTAGGTTTTTTTGGCTTAATAATGCAATTAGGACCAATTGTTGAGTGGGGTTTAAATTTAGATAAAAAAACTATCCCAGTGAATACAGAAAATTTCGAAACAAATAAAAAAGGGATATTTGCAATTGGGGATATCTGTACTTATCCAGGAAAATTAAAATTAATACTTTCAGGTTTTCATGAAGGAGCTTTAGCTGCAAGAGGCTGCTTCAAATATGCAAGACCTGATGAAAAATATAGATTTGAATTTACAACCGCATCCAGCACTATCAAAGATAGATTGGGTGTTAAAGAATGATTGAACTCTTTACTGCTGATACTCCCAATGGGTGGAAAATTAGCATAATGCTCGAGGAAATTGATTTTAAATACAAACTAACAAAAGTTAATTTGAGTGGAGATCAATTTAAACCAGAATTTAAAAAAATAAGTCCCTTTAATAAAATTCCTGTAATTATAGATCATGAGAATAATAAGACCGTATTCGAGTCTGGAGTTATACTTATGTATTTAGGTGAGAAAAGCAAGAAACTCTATCCTGAAGCAGACAGGCTAGAGATAAATCAGTGGTTGATGGCTCAAATGGCTATTGTAGGTCCAATGATAGGCCAACACCATCAGTTCCACTATTACCACCAAGGAAAAAGTCAGTGGGGTGAAGAAAGATACTTTAAAATCACAAGAAAGATTTATGAAGATCTTGAAGCTAGATTGGCTCAAAGTAAGTTTTTAGCAAATGATAAATACTCTATTGCTGATATTGCTACATGGTCATGGATTGCAAGACACAAAAGACACGACATTGGATTAAATAATTTTGAAAACCTATCTAGGTGGTTTGTTGAAATTGCTGAACGTCCAGCTGTAATCAAAGGCTTTAAAGCACTAAATAAAGATTCTGAAATAGACTTTCCTTAATCGTCAGCGTAAACTTTTTCATCTTTCTCGTGTTTTTCTTGAGCTGCAATGCAAAGAGTTGCAACTGGTCTTGCCATTAATCTTTTTAAACCAATAGGTTCTCCAGTTTCTTCACAAAAACCATATGTTCCATCCTGAATTTTTTTTAATGCACCATCTATTTTAGAAATTAATTTGATTTGTCTATTAATAGCTCTCATCTCCACATTCTTTTCAGTGTATGAGCTTGCTTGATCAACTATGTCAGCTGATGCACTATTATCATCCATTGACGCTTGAAAAATCGCCTCATTATTAGATCTCTTTAAATCTTTTTTCCACTCCATTAATTTCATCTTAAAATATGCTAAATGTTTAGCGCACATGTATTTCTCTTTTTCTTTTGGAGTATAAGTTTTTGAAATTCTTACCATACTTAGCTATTTTGAGTTGGTGAATATATTCATGAATAAATGAGTGTCAAGAACGGTTTATTCATATAGATTGATGAAAATGGCCTTAAACAAAAGAAATATAAATAATATTTTTTATATTTTTGTAACGACTCACTTAATTTTATGGACAGTTGTTCCTACAATCACAAACGCAAATTTACCTTTAGATACAATTGAAGCTTTAGCTTGGGGTAGTAATTTAGATTGGGGATTTAACAAACATCCACCATTGAGTGCATTTTTTCCGGAAGTATTTTTTCAAATATTTGGACCACAAGATTGGGCTTATTATTTTTTAAGTCAAATTTTTGTCGTGATATCTTTTTTCATTATTTTTAAACTATCACAGGAAATTCTTAATGATGGTACTTTGAGCCTTTTATCAGTTTTTCTAATTGAAGGGATATACTTCTATAATTTTACAACTCCAGAATTTAATGTAAATGTTTGCCAATTACCTTTTTGGTGTTTAACGGTTTATTATACTTGGAAAATATACAATAGTAAAAAAATAGAGATCTATGATTGTATCTTGTTAGGAGCTGCAGCAGCGTTTGGAATTTTATCCAAGTATCTTTTTATTTATTTATTATTAGCAATAGATTTATTGTTCGCATATTTAATATTTTTTAAAAAATCAAAAAAGTTTGATTTTAAATATTTAGTTTCTTTAGAAATATTTTTTGTAATTTTAATTCCACATATAATTTGGTTATTCAATAATGATTTTATTACTATCAAGTATGGTTTTGCTCGTGCAGGTTTGGATGACGGGCAGATGATAAATCATCTTAAATATCCATTTCTATTCACATTAAAACAGATTGGTATTTTAATACCATTTTTAATTTTAGTCTGGCTACTAATAAATAAAATTCCTAAAAAATTAAAATTAAAAGATGAAAAACTTTTATTTTTAATATTTATTAATTTAGTACCAATTGTTATGGTTTTTATGACAGCACTAATAACTGGATCAAAAATTAGAACTATGTGGATGACCCCTTTTTACTTATTCTTTGGAACTTTATTTATTTACCTTTTGAAGGATCAAATAAACATTAAGAAACTAAATTCCTTTTTAATAGGATTTGTATTTTTATTTTTATTATCTCCAATTTTGTATGGTTATGTCTCTATTTCTAAGACTGACAAAAGAACTGATTATCCTGGCAAAGATATAGCTATTAAAGTTCAAATGGCATGGCATGAACAACATGATGAGCCTATTAAATATGTCCTTGGTGATGAATGGGCAGCTGGAAATTTATCATATCACATTAATTCAAGGCCTATTTGGAAAGGCTTTGTTACAAAGGAAAAATTGAATTCATTTGAAAAATATATGTGTATTGATAAGATTTGCGTTGGATCGTAGATATGAAATTCAATAAAAACATACTTTTCATCGTCTTTATTGTTGTAATAATAGAGTTGTCTGGACATGGAATTGTAGCATCTTTATTGAGGTTGCTTGCAAGTTAAATAAATGAAAATTACTATTTTAACACCAGTTTACAACGACTGGAAATCAGCTTCAAAATTAATTGAAGAAATAAATACTATTGTGAAAGATTTAGATGCTGAATTTTCTCTTATCATAGTTAACGACGCATCAACTGAAGAAAAACCAAACTCAATTTCCAATACAGAAAGTTTATCATCTGTTGAAATCTTAAATATTAAAAATAATCAGGGACATGGAAGATGTATAGCAACAGGGCTTAAACATATATTTCAAAATAAAGAATTTGATTATGTAATACCAATGGACTCAGATGGTGAAGATAGACCTGAAGAAATTAAAAGTTTTCTAGAGTATATTAATTATGATGAAGGAAAACCAATTGTTGGAGAAAGAGTAAAAAGATCTGAAAACTTTATTTTCAAAATTTGTTATCATTTACATAAAATAATCACTTATGTATTTACTGGTCACTCTATAAAATTTGGAAATTATACTTGTCTTCCAAAATCAACTGTTGAGAAATTAATAAACGATAAATCTACTTGGTGCAGCTTTTCAGGATCGCTAGCTAAATTAGAAAAAGATAGATCTTCGTCTCCATCTATAAGAGGAACAAGATATTTTGGTCCATCTAAAATGAGTTTTAAAAATTTAATTAAGCATTCTTTAGCAATCATAGCTGTTTTTAAATCTACAGTTATTATTCGATCAATTTTATTTTATGCTATTTATCTAATTTTAATGGCTGATTACATAAGCTTTGTTACAGCTATTCCATTAGCTCTAGTAATCACTTTTGGATTATCAGTTGTAATGATTGGAAGAAGAGAAAATTTAGAGGAATTAAATAATTCTCTTAGCAATATTGAAAGTATTGATACGGTAAAATAATTTTTTTAAGCTCTAATTGTTGGCAAACTATAAAAATCGGCTGTATCTATTTTTGAGTTATAATCTCTTTTCATGCCCCAGGACTTTCTAACCCCAGCACTTGCAAGACTTAATGTCGATCTTCCATATCTATAGTTTGTATTATCAATTGATCTCATAAGTCTATTAATTCTCTCATCTTTTGCAGATGAAAATAAATTTTCATTATTTTCCACATCTGTTAACCCAGTTAGCATCACTCCTGCTTTTTGATAACGATGCCCTTTCCTAAAGATTACTTTTAAGACAGATAAAGCATTTTTTACGATCTCTATACTATTGTTAGTTGCTATAGGAAAATCAACGGTTCTGGAGTTTGAATAAAAACCAAATTGTTTTTGAAATGGACTGGTTCTAACAAATACCATAACTGCTTTTGCAACAAGGTTTTCAGATCTTATTTTCTCTGATGCATTTAAACAATAACTAGCAACTGCTTCTTCGAGTTCTTGAAATTTTTCTATTCTTTTCCCAAATGACCTTGATACTACACAGCTTTTTCTTTTTGATGCAGTTTTTTCTAAATCAATACAAGGCACACCTCTAAGCTCCATTGCAGTTCTTGAACTTAGAACATTTGAGGATTTTTTAATCCAGGTGTTTGATTTATTTTTTAATTGTTTAGCATTATAAATTCCATTTTTTTGATAAAACTTTGTCATCTGTCTTCCAACACCCCAAACATCGTTAATATCAATTTTTTCGAGAATAGGATCAAGATTTTCTATTCCAATTAAACTTGTAACACCTGATTGTTTTTTCTTAGCTATGTGATTTGCAACTTTGCTTAAAGTTTTAGTTTTAGCTATTCCTATACTGGTTGGAATACCAGTCCACTTTAAAACTGTTTCTCTAATTTCTCTTCCAACTTGCTCTACTTCATTGTCAGAAAAATTTGATAAATCCATAAATGCCTCATCAATTGAATAAACTTCAATATCAGAGTTAAATCTTTTTAAAGTTCTCATTACTCTTCTAGATAAATCTCCATACAAAGAATAATTTGATGAGAATACTTGTACATCGTTTTTTATAATAATATCTTTTGCTTTAAAGTAGGGCTCACCCATTTTAATTCCCAAAGCTTTTGCTTCAGTGGATCTTGAAACTATACAGCCATCGTTATTAGATAAAACTACAACAGGTTTTTTTCTTATTTTTGAATTAAATAGTCTTTCACAAGAAACATAGAAAGAATTACAGTCAACTAGTGCTAATTTTTTAGTGTACTGAATGTATGACATAGGTGACTACTCCCCAAATAAAAATATCTTGTTCTTCATTAATTAAAATTCGATCAGAAAATTCTTTAGATCCTGACGTTAAAAATTGTTTATCTTTTTCTTTAACTAAAGTTTTAACAACGAGTTCATCGTGAACATTTGCTATGACAGTTGAAAAATTTTTTGGAGTTAAGCTTTTGTCTACAACTAATAAATCACCATCATTTATTCCAACATCCACCATTGATTTTCCTTGAACTCTTATGATGAAAGTTGCTGGAACATTTTTGATTAGATGTACGTTTAAATCTATATCTTCTTCTATGTAGTCAGTTGCAGGGGAAGGAAAACCAGCTCCTGCTTTATGTAAATAATAAGGTATTGTTAGCTTCATAAGTGTTCTTGTTTTGTTCTTATTAGTACATGAGTTATACAATAGTGTCAATTAGGTTGTATTTTGAGTCTGTAAGTGAATCAAAAGTGAATCAAAACGAGAACATCGAAACAAGATTTAGTATGACTGTGGATAACTTTAACAAGTTATAGTTTATGAAAATATGAGTTAAAAGTTTAAATACAAAAAATTATCAAAAAATTTAAAGGATAAAAAATGAAAAAACTAACATGTCATTGTGGTGCGGTTGAAGCAGAGGTTAATGTTGCAGATAAATTTGAAAAAGTTTTAAGATGCAATTGTTCTGTATGTAAAAGAAAGGGCTATGTTATGTCTCCGATTGGAGAAAATGATATGAAGATTACTAAAGGAGAAGACAAGTTAACTTTATATCAATTTTATACTAACACAGCTAAACATTATTTTTGCTCTATCTGTGGAATTTTTACACATACAAGACCAAGAAGTAATCCAAAATTACATATGATAAATATTGCATGTGTTGAGGGAGTTGATCCTTTCGAATATAAAGATGTTTCAATTAATGATGGTAACAATCATCCACTTGACCAAAAATAAAATTAAATGAATTTTGTTGAGGATTGTTTAAATAAAGTAAAAAAAGATTGCTACAAGTTTATAAAAACACAAGAAACATATTCAGATAAATTTAAAAACAAAGACAAGATGTTAAAAGATTATCTTGTTCCAATGAGTTTTTGGATTGCAAAAAAAACAAATATAAAGAAACCTTATATAGTTGGTTTAACAGGAGGACAAGGAACTGGAAAAACTACTATAAGCTCTATCTTAATGATAATTTTAAAAAAATATTTTAAGTTAAAAGTTTTCAAAATATCAATTGACGATATTTATAAAACAAAGAATGATAGAATAAAGTTATCAAAGAAAGTTCATCCATTATTATTAACAAGAGGTGTGCCAGGAACCCATGATATAAATTATATGTCTAGCTTTATTAAAAAAGCAAACTCTAGAAAATTTAGATCAATTATGTTACCCAAGTTCGATAAGGCAATTGATGACAGATTTACAAAAAAAAATTGGTACAAAGTAAATAGCAGACCAGATGTAATCATTTTTGAAGGTTGGTGTGTTGGAGCAAGACCTGAAAGATTAAAAACATTAAAAAAAAGTGTTAATACGATGGAAAAAAATGATGATAATAAATTAATCTGGAGAAAACACGTTAATGACCAACTAAAAAAAGGATATAAAAAACTTTATAGTAAGCTCGATTGTTTATTATTTTTAAGGGCAGAAAATTTTAGTTTATTACAAAAATGGAGAGTTATTCAGGAAAAAAAACTTAAATTAAAAAATAAGAATAAAAAAACAAAACAAAAAATTATGACAAAAAAGGAAGTTTTAAACTTTATGCAAACTTACCAGAGAATTACACAGAATATGTTTAAATATGCGCCAAAATACGCATCTATAGTCATTAAATTAAATTCTAATCATCAAATTAATTCTGTAAAGTACAACTAATGAAAAAAATATTAATAATAATTGTTAGTTTTCTTTGCTTAACAGCTCAATCGCTAGCTGTCACATTATATGAAGCATTAAATGAAACTTATAACAATAATAAACAATTAAATGCTGAGAGAGAAAATATAAAAGCATCTGAGGAAGATCTAAATATATCTAAAGCCGATTATATGCCTTCCTTGAGTTTAAGTGGTTCTAAAAGCCTTGAAGAAACAAATAAACTTACAAATCAGAGTGGAGGTGATGCAACAATTGGCGATTCTGATCCATTCACAACATCCATAAAATTAGAGCAAACCTTATTGGATTTTGGAAGAGACCTTAATTATGAAAAAAATTTAATAGGTTTAGAACTTTCAAAAGCAAAATTATTTAAAAAAGAACAGGATGTACTTTACAGTGCTATAGAAGCTTTTACATCTGTAATTTTATCAAGAGAAAAAGTTGCGATTAATAGACAAAATTTAAATTTACTTATTAAACAACTTGAAAATGATAAAGTTAGATTAGATAGAGGACAAATAAAAACTGCAGATTTATCACAAACTGAATCCTCACTTGCTGGAGCAAGCGCTCAACTAACTCAAGCAAGAAGTGAATTAATGATTAACAAATTAAATTATGAAAATATCATTGGTAAACTTTTAAATACCAATGAATTAAAAAAGACAAATAGAGCAATTGTAGGAATTCCAAGTGAACTTAGTTCAGCAATTAATTTAGCAAGAGAAAACAATCCAGATATAATGATCGCTAAAATAGAATTAAATCAATCTGAAATGGATATTGCTATTGCTGAAAGCGACCTAAAACCTAGCGCTTCTTTATCTTTAGAAAGATCATATGCTGAGGATTTTAGTTCAACTTATGATCAAAGAGAAAAGGATACACTTAAAGCAACAATTAGCTGGCCATTTTATTCAGGTGGAAGTAAAAGTGCAAAAATAAACAAGAATACAAATCTAAAAACTAGAAAAATTTTGTTATTTGAGGATGCAGTAAAAACAACTGAAAAAAATGTTGGAAGCGCTTGGTCGAATCTCGAAGCATCTAAAAGTTTTTTAAATTCTGTAAGATCTCAAGTTAGAGCAGCAAAAATTGCTAACGAAGGAATAGCTGCAGAGTATGAAAGAGGTTCAAGAACAACGCTAGATGTTATTCAATCAAACTCTTTGTTATTGGCTGCAAAAATTTCTCTAGCAGAATCTGAGAGAAATAATCTTATAGCTCAATACAATGTTCTAAAAGCTATTGGTTTATTGAATAGCGAATACCTAAAACTCAAGTAATTTAAAGATTTTAAGCTATTTTGAGAAATATATTGCCAATGAGAACAAAATGTGTACATTTAAATCCATGATTCGAGTGTTAAAAAAAGCAAAAAAAGAGGCAAAAAATGACTAAAAATAACCTAAAAGTGGTGAAAACCGCAAAAGATAAAGAATTGGAAAACAAAGAGAAAAATAAAGCATTAGACGCAGCAATCAGCCAAATTACAGATAGCTTTGGAAAAGGCTCAGTAATGAAGCTTGGTGAACAAAAAGCTATGGATGTTGAATCTATCTCAACTGGATCTTTAAGCTTAGATCTTGCTTTAGGAATTGGTGGATTACCAAAAGGAAGAATTATTGAAATTTACGGACCAGAGTCTTCAGGAAAAACTACTTTAGCATTGCAAGTAGTTGCAGAAGCACAGAAGGCAGGTGGAATTTGTGGTTTCGTTGATGCAGAACATGCTTTAGACCCAGTGTATGCAAAGAAATTAGGTGTAAATACTGAAGAGTTACTAATTTCTCAACCAGACACAGGTGAACAAGCTTTAGAAATTACTGATACATTAATTAAATCTGGCTCAATGTCAGTTCTTGTTGTGGACTCTGTAGCTGCATTAACGCCGAGAGCTGAAATTGAAGGCGATATGGGTGATACTCATGTTGGTTTGCAAGCTAGATTGATGTCTCAAGCATTAAGAAAATTAACAGGCTCAATTTCACGAACTAATACAATGGTTATTTTCATTAACCAAATTAGAATGAAAATTGGTGTTATGTTTGGAAGCCCGGAAACAACATCGGGTGGAAATTCTTTAAAATTCTACTCATCAGTTAGAATGGATATTAGAAGAATTGGAGCAATCAAAGATAAAGATAATATCGTTGGTAATACAACAAGAGTTAAAGTTGTGAAAAATAAAGTTGCTCCACCATTTAAAGTTGTTGAGTTTGACTTAATGTATGGAAAAGGAATTAGTAAAGTAGGGGAACTAATAGACCTAGGTGCCAAAGCAGATATCGTAGAGAAATCTGGAGCTTGGTACGCTTACAAAGGTGAAAAAATTGGTCAAGGTAGAGAGAATGCGAAACTTTACCTTGAACAAAATCCTAAAGCTGCTGCTGAAATTGAAATGGCAATCAGAGAAAAGGCTGGTGTGATCTCAAAAAAAATTGAAGGAAATCCACTAAGCGAGGAAAAGGTAGAGGCTCAAAAAAAAGAAGAAGAAATTCCTACTAAAAAAAATTAGCAGATAACTTTTAGTTATTAAAAAGGCGCTCGAAAGGGCGCCTTTTTTCCCTTCAGAAGTGTAGACATCAATAGAAAAAGCTGTATTTTAACAAAATATGGCAAAAACATTAAACGAGATCAGATCAACTTTTTTAGATTATTTCGAAAAAAATGATCACAAGATAGTCGAGTCTAGCAATTTGGTTCCAAATAATGATCCAACTTTAATGTTTGCAAATTCAGGCATGGTCCAGTTTAAAAATGTTTTTACCGGATTAGAAAAAAGGGATTATCAAAGAGCTACTACTTCTCAAAAATGTGTAAGAGCAGGAGGTAAACATAACGATCTTGAAAACGTTGGTTATACTCCAAGACACCATACATTTTTTGAAATGCTTGGAAATTTCTCTTTTGGAGATTATTTCAAGGAAAGGGGAATTGAACTTGCTTGGAATTTAATTACTAAGGATTTTGGATTAAATAAAGATAAATTATATGTAACAGTATTTCATGAAGATGATGAGGCATTCAATTTTTGGAAGAAAATAGCGGGTTTTAGCGATGATAGAATTATTAGGATAGCAACTTCTGATAATTTTTGGTCAATGGGCGAAATGGGTCCTTGCGGACCTTGTTCAGAGATATTTTATGATCATGGAGATCATTTAAAAGGTGGTTTACCCGGAACCAAAGATGAGGATGGCGATAGATATATTGAGATATGGAATTTAGTCTTCATGCAATTTGAGCAAGTTTCAAAAGATAAAAGAATTAATCTTCCAAAACCTTCTGTAGATACTGGAATGGGTTTAGAGAGAATTGCAGCATTACTTCAGGGTACGCATGATAATTATGAAACAGATCATTTTAAAAAATTAATTAGTTCTATTTCAGAATTTACAAAAGTTAAACAAGATGAAAATAATTTATCAAGCTTTAGAGTAATTGCAGATCACCTAAGAGCTAGCTCATTTCTTCTTGCAGAAGGAGTATTACCCTCAAATGAAGGTAGAGGTTATGTTCTTAGAAGAATAATGAGAAGAGGAATGAGACATTCTCATTTGCTAGGTTCTAAAGAACCAGTTTTCAATAAAATCTTTGATACGTTGAAAGATGAAATGAAAGGAAATTATCCTGAATTAGAAAGATCAGAAACTTTAATTAAAGAAACGTTAAAAATGGAAGAAGAAAAATTTTTAGTATTACTTGATAGAGGAATAAAAATATTGAACGATGAAATTTCAAAAATAAAAAAAGTTTTACCAGGTGAAATAGCGTTTAAATTATATGATACTTATGGTTTCCCGTTAGACTTAACAGAAGATATTTTAAAAAATAAATCTTTGACCGTTGATCAAAATAAATTTGATGAATTAATGAAAAAGAGCAAAGAGCTTGCAAAACAAAATTGGAAAGGTTCTGGAGATGCCTCTGAAGAAGAAATCTGGTTTGGTATAAAAGATAAAATAGGACCCACAGAGTTTCTTGGGTATGAGTTTAACCAATCAGAAGGAGTGGTGTTATCAATAATTAAAAATAATAAAGAAGCACAAAATATTTCAAATGGTGAGAAAGGGATAATTATTACTAATCAAACCCCTTTTTACGGAGAGTCTGGTGGACAAGTTGGAGATCAAGGAACAATAGTATCTGGTAATTCAGTATTTGAGGTTACAGATACTCAAAAAAAACTAGGAGATTTGTTTATACATCATGGAATTCTAAAATCTGGTGAGATTAAGGTTAAAGACGTTGTAGAAATGAAAATAGATATTGAAAGACGTAACAATCTTAAGGCATATCATTCTGCAACTCATTTATTACATGAGTCTTTGAGAAGAACATTGGGAAAACACGTTATGCAAAAAGGATCTTTAGTTGCTCCTGATAGACTAAGATTTGATTTTAGTCATATGAAACCAATTACAGAGGATGAATTAATAATTATCGATAAATTAGTTAATGAATACGTACAAAACAAAACTGATGTAACCACAAGAATTATGACACCAAAAGCTGCCATTGAAAAAGGTGCTTTAGCTTTTTTTGGTGAAAAATATGGAGAAGAAGTGAGAGTAGTTTCTATGGGAGCGGAAAATAACTCTTACTTTTCAACAGAATTATGTGGTGGAACACATGTTAAAAATACAGGTGATATTGGAAAATTTAAAACTGTTAGCCAATCCTCAATAGCTGCTGGAGTTAGAAGGGTTGAAGCTTTAAGGGAAAAACAACTCGAAATATTCTTAAAAAATAAGGAAAAAATGTCAAACCTTTCTGCACAAAAGGATGAAGACAGTATTAAAGAGATGTCTGCTCAAATTATTAAATTAGGTGGAAAACCAAATCTAGAAAATAAAGATACGAAAGGATTAATTAAAGACCTTAATAAACAATTAGAACAATTAAATGTTCAATCAGTTTTAACTGATAAAACAAAAAACATAATTAAAGATGAAAATATAAATGGAACTCAAGTTAGATTACAAAAAGTTCAAGATATATCTCCTAAAGACCTAAGAAAACTTGTTGATGCAGGTAAAAAAGAATTAGGCGAGGGAATAGTGGTTGTATTTACAAATAAGGATGACAAAGTTGGTCTTGCGATAGGTGTAACAGAAAATTTAACAAATAAATACGATGCAGTTAAATTTGCAAAATTAGGATCTGAAATTATTGGCGGAAAGGGTGGTGGAGGTCGTAAAGACTTTGCACAAGCTGGGGGTCAAGATTCAAATAAAATCGATGAAGCTTTAGAAAAATTAAAAACCTTAATTTAATTTTTGTTTTAAACTTCCATCAATTACATCTAAAAACTGGTTAGTTGTTAAATATTTTGTTGAAGGACCAATTAGTATAGCCAAATCTTTAGTCATTGAACCTGATTCAACTGACTCAACACATACTTCTTCAAGAATTTTGGCAAATTTAATTAATTCATCATTGCTATCTAACTTTCCTCTGTGCGCCAAACCTCTTGTCCAAGCAAATATAGATGCAATTGGGTTAGTGGATGTTTCTTTACCCTGCTGATGCATTCTAAAATGTCGAGTTACAGTTCCATGAGCCGCTTCTGCTTCCATTGTTCTGCCATCTGGTGCTAATAAAACACTAGTCATTAAACCTAATGAACCATAACCTTGAGCAACAGTATCTGACTGAACATCGCCATCGTAGTTTTTACAAGCCCATATATATTTACCGTGCCACTTCATAGCACAAGCAACCATATCATCGATTAACCTATGTTCATAAGTTATGTTATTTTTTTCAAATTCCGATTTAAAATCTTTTTCAAAAACACTTTGAAATATATCTTTAAATCTACCATCATATTTTTTTAGTATGGTATTCTTAGTTGATAAATATACAGGCCATTTTTTAATTAGACCGTAATTGAAACATGATCTTGCAAAGTCCTCAATTGATTTATCTAAATTATACATTGAAAGAGCAATACCAGGTCCTGGGAAATTAAATACTTCATATTTCTTTTCATCACTTCCATCTTCCGATGTCCACTTAACTTCTAATTTACCTTTTCCTGGAACTAAAAAATCTGTAGCTCTGTATTGATCACCAAAAGCATGCCTTCCAATAATTAATGGATCTGTCCAAGATGGGACAAGTTTAGGAATATTTTTACAAATTATTGGCTCTCTAAATACTGTTCCTCCAATAATATTTCTTATTGTTCCATTCGGTGATCTCCACATTTTCTTTAATTTAAATTCTTCAACTCTCGCCTCGTCTGGAGTAATAGTTGCGCATTTGATACCTACTCCATTCTTTTTAATTGCATTAGCACAGTCGACGGTAATTTTGTCATCTGTATCATCCCTGCTTTTCATTCCTAGATCGTAATACTCAATGCCTAAATCTAAATAAGGTAGAATTAATTTGTTTTTGATGAATTCCCAAATTACTCTTGTCATTTCATCGCCGTCTAGCTCGACAATGGGATTTTTTACCTTAATTTTGCTCATTTTTTGATGTATCTTAATAATTGAATTTATACTTTTTATATACATATTAATCCAGAATTATCAATTGAACGATTATGATAGACAAAATTTTTCCAAAGATTCATAACGAAGGCTATAAATTTATAGTAATTTTCGTAGTAGCAACGATCATTCTATATTTCATTCATGGTTTTTTAGGTTTCATAGGATTGGTTTTAAGTATTTGGTGTTATTATTTTTTTAGAGATCCAGAAAGAATTCCAATAAATGATGAGAACTATCTAATAAGTCCTGCTGACGGATTAGTTTTACAAGTTTTAGATACAAACGGACCAAAAGAATTGGGCCTTGAAAATAAAAAATTTAAGAAAGTAAGTATATTTATGAATGTATTTGACTGTCATGTAAATAGATCTCCGTGTTCAGGAAAAATTGAAGAAATTTTATATAAACCAGGAAAATTTATTAATGCATCTCTTGATAAAGCTAGCGAAGACAATGAAAGGAATTATTATAAAATTAAAAATTCTCATGGAGAAGACATAATTGTAGTCCAAATAGCAGGACTAGTTGCACGGAGAATAGTAACAGATACTTCAGTTGAAGAAAATGTCGATCAAGGATCTAGAATAGGGATGATTAGATTCGGAAGTAGAGCAGATTTATATTTTGAAAACTATGAACCATTAGTAAAAGTTAATCAAAGAGCAGTTGCTGGAGAAACATTGATAGCTAAAAGATAAATGGAAAATCCAAAAAAGAATATAAGATTAGTTTCAAATAAAAATTCAAGAGTTATTTTGCCAAATATTATGACACTGGTTGGAGTGTGTATTGGCTTAACTTCAATTAAATTTGCATTTGATGGAAGATTTGAATTATCCGTTATTGCAGTTTTAATTGCTGCAATCATTGATGGTTTAGATGGAAGAATTGCAAGATTAATTAAAGCCACATCAAAAGTTGGAAAAGAATTAGACTCATTAACGGATGTAATTAGTTTTGGAGTTGCGCCAGCATTCATAATGTATTTCTGGGCGCTAGATAATATCGGCAGATTTGGTTGGTTAATATCTTTAATATATGTGGTTTGTGTTGCCTTAAGACTTGCAAGATTTAATGTTTCAACAGGAGGTGAACCTTCATGGAGAGATAATTTTTTTGAAGGTATTCCATCACCAGCAGGAGGAGTATTAGTTTTAATGCCATTGATTTATAGTTTTAGTGAGGTTCAGTTTATAATTATTAATAAAAATATAATTGTTCCATCTTTATTCATTATAATTTCTGTACTTTTGATAAGTAAAATTCCCACATATTCTTTAAAAAGAATCGTAGTTCCAAGAAGTACTTCAATATTTCTTTTATTTGGAATAATTTTATTTTTTGGTTTGTTGCTAATATATACCTTTAATACAATTATAATTTCAGGATTTATTTATTTACTAATGATTCCAGTAAGCTCAATCCATTACTTATTTTTGAAAAAACAAAATAAAGAAAAAGATGATAGCGTTGATCATCACGAAGATATTTTGTAATGAAAGAGAATGCAATTATTTCTCTAGCCGACTCTAATTACTATGAACTGCTAAATGAATTAATAGACTCTATTAAACAATTCAATTACAGTGAAAAGGTTGCTATTTGTATACTTGATGCGGGTTTAACAGAGGAGCAAACCGCTCTTCTAAAAGATAAAGTAGACGAGATCAAAAAAGCTGAATGGGATATTGAGGTTCCACAATCTAAAGTTAAAGGTAAAGAATGGCTAAAAAGTCAGGTATCAAGAGCGTTTCTTCCAAAATATTTTCCTAACTATAAAAAATACCTGTGGATTGATTGTGATGCTTGGGTTCAAGATTGGAGTTCAATAGACTTATATTTTAAGGCTTGTGATAATGGCAAACTAGGCATTACACAGACAATGACACCTGGATATAGAATATTAAGTAACGTTAATTGGTTGTTTGGAAAATTAGCCATTATAAAATCTCAAAATTTTAAACATGCTATTAAATCTAAAATTGATATTAATAAAGCAAGAAAGTTAGCATTTGCTCCGCATATTAATATTGGTGTTTTCTCATTAGAAAAAGACTCTAGCTGTTGGAATGTTTGGCAAAAAAATTTAAAAACTACTCTTAGTCATGGACAAATATTTGGTTCAGAGCAACTAGCAATAAATATATGCGTATATATTGATAATGTAGATGTTGAATTTCTTCCTCATAATTGCAACTGGTTGGCCAGCAACTTACTTCCAAAGTTTGATGAAAAGAATAAATTTTTCGTGGAACCTTTTCTACCAAATCATAAAATTGGAATTATACATTTAGCTAGTGGTATTAAAGTAAATGATAAAGATATGAGAAACGAGAAAAATCTAGAGATAGAATTAAATACTTTGGATAATAATAAAATCTCAAAATCTTTAAGGTTCAAAACTAATTGAAAAAAAATAAAATCTCAAAAAATTGGATTAATAAGCAGAGAAGAGATATTTACGTTAGACAATCAAAAGTTGAAGGATATAGATCAAGAGCCGTTTATAAATTAAAGGAAATTAACGAAAAATTTAAATTTTTAAAAAATAATATATCAGTGATAGATCTTGGAGCTGCTCCTGGAAGTTGGTCTCAATATATATCAAGTAATTTAAAATGTAATAAGCATTTAGCAATAGATTTAAAAGAAATAGAAGAAATAAAGAATGTAAAAATTTTAAAAGGAGATTTTACAGATACTGAACAACAAAATAAAATTAATAATTATTTTGGTGGAAAAATTGACCTAATTATTTCAGATATGGCAGTAAATACTACAGGAAATAAAAATCTAGACTCCATGGTAACTGGAGAATTAGTTTTAGAAGCTTTGGATTTCGCTACAAAAATGATGAAGCCAAATGGCTATTTTGTCTCAAAATTATTTATGGGAACTTCATTTAATGAGATAATTGCATTTTCAAAAAAAAATTTTGTAAAATTTTATGTCTATAAGCCTCCAGCAAGTAGAAAAGACTCTAAAGAAAGTTTTTTAATCTGCAAAAATTTAAGATAGATACTTTCATTTTTTTAAGAATCGTTTATATAAGGACATGGATCCTATCAAAGAAGCGCTCACTTTCGATGATGTAACTTTAGCACCAAATTATTCTGAAATTTTACCTTCAGAAGTAAAGACAGAAGCTAAATTATCAAAACACTTAAATATTTCTATACCCCTTCTAACTTCAGCAATGGATACAGTAACAGAGTCTAATATGGCTATTTCAATCGGTAAAAAGGGTGGAATAGGTGTTATACATAGAAATTTATCAATAAATGATCAGATAAAAGAAATAAGAAAAGTAAAAGCAAAAAAAATGTTAGTTGGTGCAGCCGTTGGTGCAAGTTTAAACGAACACATAAGAGCTCAAAAGATTTTAAAAGAAAATATTGATTTAATTGTTGTTGATACAGCTCATGGCCACACAAAAAAAGTAGCTGAAATAATAAAAAAAATTAAAAGAATTAAACCAACTAAAACAGCTTTATGTGCAGGTAATATTGCTACAGCAGAAGCAGCTAAATTTCTGATTAAGCAAGGAGTAGATATTATAAAAGTTGGAATTGGACCAGGATCTATATGCACTACAAGATTAGTTGCCGGGATTGGAGTTCCACAGTTAAGTGCAATTTTAGATGTAAAAAAAGGTATGGGCAAAAGTAAAACAACATTAATAGCTGATGGAGGTATCAAATTTTCTGGGGATATTGCAAAAGCACTTGCAGCAGGAGCAGATGCGGTGATGATTGGATCATTATTTGCAGGAACAGATCAGGCTCCAGGTAGAATTATAAAAAGAGGTGGTAAATTATTTAAAAGTTTTAGGGGCATGGGATCTATTGGAGCAATGAATAAAGGATCAGCAGATAGATATTTTCAATCAAAACAAAAAGATACATCAAAATATGTAGCAGAAGGTGTTGAAGGTTTTGTTAAATACAAAGGCACAGTTGAAAAAATAATCTACCAACTAGTAGGGGGTTTAAAATCATCAATGGGATACTTAGGTGCAAAAAGAATTAAAGATCTTAGAAAAAAACCAAAATTTGTCAAAATTACTAAAGCAGGTTTTTATGAAAGTATGGTACATAACATAGACGAAATAAAAAGATGATAAAAAAAATTACCTTAGCAATAATTTTACTTTTTACTTTAATTTTTAACGTTAACGCAGAGAAAGTTAATTTTTTTGATGAAGCAAAAAATCTTTATGAAAATGAAAAATATGAAGATTCAAAATTTTTATTTCAGAGAAATATTGTATACAATCCCAAAGACTCAAAGTCATATCTATATTTAGCAAAAATATTTAAAAATGAAGAAAACAAAATAGAACTGGAAAAAAATATAAATACAGTCTTACTACTCGAGCCAAACAACGAAGAGGCAATGTATCTATTAATAGATATTGAGTTAGAAAGATCTAATTTTTCTAAAGCAGAGGAACTTAGAGAAGATTTTAAGAAAATATGCTCGAACCTTTGTGATAAAATCGCATCTATTAACAAACGCCTAAAAGAGTTTGAAAAAAAAGATGCGTCTTGAAAATAATCTAGATAAAATTTTAATAATCGATTTTGGGTCTCAGTTTACACAATTAATTGCAAGAAAAGTAAGAGAATTAAATGTTTTTTGTGAAATTATAAGTCACAACAAACTTAAAGACTACAAAAATGAAAAAAATGTGAAAGGCATCATTTTATCAGGTGGTCCCTTAAATGTTTATCAAAATAAAAAAGTTAAATTCAATAAAAGTATATTAAGTTTAAATATTCCAATTTTAGGTATTTGTTTTGGCCACCAGATAATCTCTAAAGAATTAGGAGGTAAAGTAAAACGAGCAAAATCAAGAGAATTCGGATTAGCAAAAGTTACAAAATTAAAAAAAAGCGCTTTAACCGAAAATTTCTTTTCAAAAAAATCTACCAATGTATGGATGAGTCATGGAGATGAGGTAATTAAATTACCTAAAGGTTTTAAAGTTATAGCAAAATCCTCAAACTCGAAATTATGCATGATAGAAAATGTAAAAAAAAACATATATGGCATACAGTTTCATCCAGAAGTTTCCCATACAGTTAAAGGCAAAGTAATATTAAAAAACTTTGTAATTAAAATTTGTAAAATTAAAAAAAATTGGACATCAAAAAATCAAAAATCCAAACTTATGCAGCAAATTAAAGAACAAGTTGGAAATTCTAAAGTAATTTGTGCATTATCTGGTGGAGTAGATAGTAGTGTAGTAGCAAAATTAATTAATAATGCGATTGGAAAAAACTTAACTTGTATATTCGTTAATACTGGTCTGCTCAGAAAAAATGAAGCAAAACAAGTATTAAATACTTTTAGAAAAAAATTTAAATTGAATTTAATTTATGTAAATGCTGAACAATTATTTATAAGTAAATTAAAAAATGTAACAGATCCAGAAAAAAAAAGAAAAATTATTGGAAATTTATTTATCCAACTTTTTGAAAAATACGCAAAAAAAATAAAAAATGTAAAATTTTTAGCTCAAGGAACTCTATACCCTGATCTAATTGAAAGTAAGTCTGTTACTGGAAGTCAAACTTCAAAAATTAAGTCTCATCATAATGTCGGTGGTTTGCCAAAAAGAATGAAATTAAAATTAGTTGAACCATTGAAATATTTGTTTAAAGACGAAGTTAGAATGTTAGGTCTAGAATTAAATTTAAGTAAAGAAATTATTTCTAGACATCCTTTTCCTGGTCCTGGTTTAGCCATTAGAATGCCAGGCATAATTACTAAAGAAAAAATAAAAATTTTAAAAGAAGCAGATAATTATTTTGTAAATGCATTAAGAGAACACAATCTATATCATAAGATATGGCAGGCTTATGCCGCATTACTACCTGTTAAAACAGTTGGTGTAATGGGAGACAATAGAACCTATGAATATTTATGCTTGCTAAGAGCAATAACATCTGAAGATGGAATGACAGCAGATTATTTTCAATTTAATAAATCATTTATGCAAATGGTATCAAATAAAATAGTTAACAACATTCGAGGTATAAATAGAGTAGTCTATGATGTGACCTCTAAACCACCAAGCACTATTGAACTAGAATAAAAATAAATTATAATTTTATTATGAAATATTTACACACAATGATCAGAATTTCTAATATTGAGGAGTCTCTAAAATTTTTTTGTGATGGACTGGGTTTAAAAGAAACAAAAAGAATGCAAAATGAAAAAGGTAGATACACATTAATTTTTTTAGCTGCACCAAGCGACAATGATGCAGAAATTGAACTTACTTATAACTGGGATGGAGATAATTTAGGAGAGGGATCTAGAAATTTTGGTCACTTAGCTTATAGAGTTAAAAATATATACGAAATATGCCAAAGATTAATGGATATGGGTTATACAATTAATAGACCACCCAGAGATGGTCATATGGCATTTGTGAAATCACCAGATAAAATATCAATTGAAATACTTCAGGAAGGAAATCTTCCTCCTAGGGAGCCTTGGTCATCAATGGAAAATACTGGAACTTGGTAATATTAGAAATATTTTATATATTTTTCATTAATATTTAAAATTTCTAAATCGACTAGTCCACCTATTACTAATTGGATAGCAACCAATAATATAAAACCTAATCCTATATAAGCTATCCACAAATGTTTTTGTATATAATTTGCTAAATAAGTGGCTAAGGCTCCAGTAAGAACTACTGATAATACTAAGCCAAAAATCATAAAACCAAAATTACCTTTGGCTGCACCCACAACGCCAATAACGTTATCAAAACTAATCGTAATATCTGCAAACAACACTTTGTAAATACTTTTGATAAATGAAGGTTCCATAGATTTCTTTTTAGGAGACTTAATTTTTTGAATTTCAAATAAATCTTTTCTTAAGTCATTAACAATCCAAATTAAAAGTAATCCACCAAGGATTTTAATGAAGTAAAACTTAAATAAATATGTTGCAAATATTGCAAATATAACTTTGAAAACTAACGCACCAACTACTCCCCAAAATATTATCTTTTTTCTATTTTTTGGAACGAAGTTAGCAGCAATCAATCCTATTATTATTGCATTATCTGCAGCTAGAATAATATCTATAAATATAATTTGCAGTAAAATGAGTGATTGTTCTATCAAGATGCTATTATAATAGTAATTATTTATTATATTTCAATAAAACATCAAAAATTTTTATTGATTTAAGTTTTAATACATAATGAGATATGTTTTTTAAAAATATGGAGGATTTATGAAACTTTTCAAAATTTTGCTCTCTATTTTATTTTCTGTTCTTTTAACTGCTAATGCTTTTGCTGCAGAAAAATGGGATATGGCACTAGCATATGGTGCAAGCAACTTCCATTCTGCTAATGCAGCTGAATTTGCTAAAAATGTTTCAGAAAAAAGTGGGGGAAAATTAACAATAGTAACTCACCCAGGTGGATCTCTATTTAAAGGTGGAGAAATATTTAGAGCTGTTAGAACTGGACAAGCTCAAATTGGTGAGAGATTTATGTCGGCTCTAGGTAAAGAGGATCCGTTACTAGAGATTGACTCACAACCATTTCTTGCGACATCTTATGATGATGCTATGAAATTGTATCAAGCATCTAAGCCTGCAATAATTAAAGGTTTAGATCAAAAAGGTCTTGTATTTTTATATGCTGTTCCATGGCCTGCGCAAGGTCTTTATAGTAAAAAAGAGATTAACAGTGTTGCTGATTTAAAAGGTTTAAAATTTAGAGCATATAATTCTGCAACTATTAGAATGGCTGAGTTGACAGGTATGGCTCCTACAAAAATTGAAGCAGCTGAAATAAGTCAAGCATTCTCAACCGGCGCGGTTGAAAGTATGATTACTTCACCTACTACTGGTAAGAACAGTAAAATTTGGGAAAATGGAGTAAAGTATTTTTATGATATTGCGGCTTGGTTTCCAAAAAATATGATTGTAGCTCACAGAGGTTCTTGGAATAAGTTAGATAAAGCTACACAAAAAATGATAATGGAAGAGGCGGCAGTTGCTGAGAAAAAAGGTTGGGCACTTTCAAAAAAAGGAAATGTTGCTGATAAAAAAGCTTTAGCTGATGCTGGAATGAAAGTAGGCAAAGTAAATGCAGCCCTTGAAAGTCATTTCAAAAAAGTTCGTGCTACAATGGCAGAAGAATGGAAGAAAAAAGCTGGCGATAGAGGTGCTAGTGTTCTTGCTGCCTATAATTAAATCATTATAATTAAAAAGGCCGTATTAAACGGCCTTTTTATATGTTTACTAAAGTCAATAAATTTTTAAATAATCTTTATAGTTATTCAGGCTATATCGCTGCATTCTTTCTTATTTTGGTTGCAGTTTTTATTTTAATTGGAATTTCATCAAGAATATTTGGTTTTTATATAAGAGGCCTAGCTGAATATTCTGGATATTGTATGGCTGCCTCATCTTTTTTTGCTTTATCTTATACTTTCGTAGAAGGTGGTCACATTAGAATTACTTTATTTTTAGAAAAAGCTACTGGGATTAAAAAGAGATTTTTGGAATTATGGAGTTTGATAGTTGCAACTATATTTTCTGGTTATTTAGCATTCTATTTTTTAAAAATGCTAAAAATATCTTATGAATTTCAAGAGAGAAGTGAAGGAGCTGACGAAATTTTAATTTGGATACCACAAACTAGTGTTGCTTTAGGAGCACTAATATTTTTTATATGTGTATCTCATCAATTAGTTTTGAAAATACAAACAAAAAAAAATGACTGAAATTTTACTTACTATATTTTTCATAAGTGTTCTCTTGATATTTTTAGGCTCAGGAATTTGGGTTGCTATAAGCATGGTTGGTGTTTCATCTATAGGAATGATGCTGTTTACCACAAGGCCAGTTGGTGATGCGATGGCAACAACAATTTGGGGAGCCTCATCCTCATGGACTTTAACTGCACTCCCTTTATTTGTTTGGATGGGTGAAATTTTATTTCGGACGAAGTTATCTGAAAATTTATTTGAAGGATTATCCCCATGGATGCAGAAACTACCTGGTGGCTTAGTGCATGTTAATGTAGTTGGATGCGCTTTATTTGCAGCTATTTCGGGATCTTCTGCAGCAACTGTAGCCACAGTAGGAAAAATGTCTATTCCAGAATTAAGAAAAAGAAAATATCCGGAAAGTATTCTACTTGGAAGTTTAGCTGGTTCTGGAACGCTGGGTCTTCTAATTCCACCTTCAATTATTTTAATTATTTATGGTGTAACTGTCCAAGAGTCGATAGCAAAACTATTTATTGCAGGAATTTTACCAGGAATAATGATTGCGTTGATCTTTATGACATATGTAATGATTTGGTCGTCAATAAATAAAAAATCCATGCCTACTTTTAAACAAGACTTCACACTTATGGAAAAGGTAAGGAAATCAGGAAAACTGATACCTGTAATATTATTAATAGTTTCAGTTATTGGCTCAATTTATACTGGTATAGCAACCGCAACTGAAGCAGCTTCTTTGGGTGTAGTAGGTGCATTAATTTTATCATACTTTCAAAAGAGTTTGTCTTTAAAAACATTTAAAGAGTCTCTCTTGGGTGCTACTAAAACTTCTTGTATGATAGCTTTTATATTAGCGGGAGCCACTTTTTTATCTTTGGCAATGGGATTTACGGGATTGCCAAGAAATCTAGCTTTATGGATTGAAGGAATGGAACTTTCTCCATATGTTTTAATTTTTGTTTTAATGATTTTTTATATAATTCTCGGAATGTTTCTTGATGGTATCTCTGCTGTAGTTTTAACAATGGCTATAATTGAGCCAATGATTAGACAAGCAGGTTTTGATATGATTTGGTTTGGTGTCTTTCTAGTTATTGTTGTCGAAATGGCTCAGATAACACCACCGGTTGGCTTTAATCTTTTTGTCCTTCAAGGTATGGCTAATAAGGATATGGGGTATATAGCAAGAAGTGCGTTTCCACTCTTCTTGCTAATGATTTTTGCTGTTATCTTAGTTGTGATATTTCCAGAAATCGCTCTTTGGATGCCTGAGCAAATGATAAAAAATATAAATTAGTATTTTGATTTTTTAGAGCCGTCTATTACACCCTTTAGCTGATTGTATTCCTCACAATTACATCCCTCTAGAACACTCAATCTTTCTTTTGCTAAATTCATCCTATTTGTTGCAACATATAATTCACCAAGATATTCGTTAATTCCTATGTGATTTGGCTCAATAGCTAAACCTTGAAGATAATATTTTTCACCATTTTCAAAATCACCAGTTTTTCTTGTTGCAAATCCAAGGTAATTTAATGTGTCTGCTTTATTTGGCTTCATCTTATTTGACTTTACTAAAAATTTAATTGCTCTTTCGTATCTTTTAATTGCTTTCTCTGTTTTACCTTTTTTTTCTAATTTTTTTGCAGCTTTAATCAATTTCACTGCCTTATCATAATGGCTTTCTGTTGATCCAGAATCACTACTAGATCCAGCAGCAAAAGAAGTTCCTGCTAAAAAAATTAAAAAGAACATTGAAAAAAATATTTTCTTTATCATTATTTAAATTTCCTTAAGTTAGTTAGTGTTTTTAGTTCTAAGCCATTATCTATTAAATTATTTTTTATAGATAAAGCAGTTGCTAGAGAACTAGAATTATCTCCATGTATGCACACAGAGTCTATTTCACAAGGTATTTGCTTTCCGCTGTGACAATTAATGGCTTGGTTCTGAACCATGCTTAAAACGTGACTTTTTGCTTTATCTGGATCTGTAATAAGTGCATGAGGTTCTTTTCTAGATACTAAGTTTCCATTATCTTCATAATTTCTGTCTGCAAAAATCTCACATGCTATCCTCATATCAAATTTCTTTGCTGCTTCTTCCATCTTTGAACCTGTAGGCACTAAATAAATTAAATCTTTATTAAAATTGCAGATTGATTTTGCAATAATTGTTGCAAGCTCAATATCTTCGCAAGCCATATTATTTAATGCACCATGTGGTTTAATATGTGTAACGATCTCACCATGTTTTTCAGCTATATTTTGTAAAATTTCATACTGCTCAATTAATAATTTATTTATTTCATCTGATGATAAATTTACTCTTTTACGCCCAAAGTTTTCTGGATCATTAAATGATGGATGCGCACCTATGCTAACACCGTTTTTTTTACAAATTTTTACAACTTGGTTCATGCTATCTTCGTCACCAGCATGATAGCCACAAGCAACATTAGCTGAATTGACTATTTCTAGTAATTTTGGATCATTTTCATCTGAATGATGCTCTGATTTTTCACCTAAATCACAATTGATATTAATTTCCATACTAATAAATCATAAGTATAACATGGTATGATAAAAAATATATTAAATCTTGGTGACGCAGCATTGTATTGTGACTTTGGAAGTGATGTAAATCAAGAAATTAATTCAAATGTTATCAAATATTTTTACCATATAAAAAAATTAAATTTAAAAGGTATTACAAACTTAACTCCATCTTATAATAAATTAATAATTTCATATGATTTAAATATACATACCTTTTTATCTTTAAAAAAAAAAATTGAAAATATAGAGATAAAAGAAAACAATAAATTAGAAAAAAACTTAATCGAAATTCCTGTGTGTTGTGAAAATAATTTTGCATTAGATATTAAAAGAGTTGAAAATAAACTAAAATTAAAATCAGAAATAATCCTAGAAAAATTTTTTAGCAAAAATTACTTTTGTTATATGACAGGATTTGTGGCTGGCATGCCTTTTCTTGGTGATCTTAACCAGGAAATGAGATTAAAAAGATTAGAAACACCAAGAGTTAAAGTTCCAAAAGGTTCGGTTGGAATAACAGAACAATTTTGCAACATATACACTTTTGAAACACCTGGGGGATGGAATATTTTGGGAAATACACCACAAAATATTTTCGACACATCTAATCAATCAAACCCTAATCTTGTTAATCCAGGTGATACAATAAAATTTTATAGAATAACTTTAGATCAATATAATGAAATCAAAAGATAGAAACTACTTTAAAATTTTAAGAGCTGGTATCAACACCACTTATCAAGACTTAGGAAGAAATAATTTATACCATATTGGTATTCCTTTTAGTGGAGCGATGGATAAAAGAAATTTTCAATTGTTAAACTCACTTCTACAAAACGATTACAATTCACCTGTAATAGAATTTGCTTATCAAGGCCCGCATTTGAAGTATTTTGGAAAAGATATTTTTTTTTGTATTTCTGGAAATGTATCATTTAAAATTATAACAAAAGAGGGTGTTATTGATGGTAATTCATACCAATGTTATTTGTTAAAAAATGGTGATGAAGTCGATATCCGCTCAACCAACAAGTCTGTTTATGGATATTTTTCGATTAATGGAACTTTTGGTGTTGATTATTATTGGGGAAGCTGTTCAATAAATACACAAGCACAAATTGGCCCAAATAACGGGAATAAATTTTCTAAAGATTTAGAAATTGAAATAATTGATATTAATAATTCTTTTAACAAAAGAAAACTTGATTACTTAGGTAGCACTATTGAAAATATAAGGGTCATTAAAGGTACAAACTATGATTATTTTTCCGAGTCTTCACAAAATAAATTCTTTAAAGAAAGTTTTAAAATTACAAAACTTTCAGATAGGATGGGTATGAGATTAGAAGGTCCAAAAATTGAAAATATCGTTGATCCTAATATAAAATCTGAAGGTTTGGTAAAAGGTGTAATTCAAATAACTTCTGCTGGAGATCCAATAATTATGTTATCAGATCATGGAACTATCGGTGGATATCCGAAGATTGCAACTGTCATATCTGCTGACTATGATCGACTGGTACAATTAACACCAGGATCTAATATTAAATTTAAAGATGTAAGTTTAGAGGATGCTGAAACATTATATAAACTTTATCAGATGGAGACCAATAATCTTATTTCTCAAATTAAATGAATTTAATTACAAAATTACCAGGGCCACTTTTGATTTTTTTTGGTGCTTTCAGCTTAAGTTTTGGAGGGTTGATAGTCAAATCTTTTGAAGGTTCCACTCTATGGCAGATTCTATTTTGGAGATCAGTTTTTTTTATAATTGTAGTTCTGATCTTTCTAATTATTAGTTATAAGCAAAATTTTATTTCAGCATTTTATAAATCTGGAATCCCTGGTCTTATTGGAGGAATTATACTTGCGTGTGGCTTTAGTGGTTATGTTTTTGCAATGTATAATACTACTGTAGCAAATACTAATTTTATAATTCAAACCCAAACATTATTTTTAGCAATCTTTGGATATATTTTTTTAAAAGAAAAAATAAACTTAATAACATTAACTTCTATAGTTTTAGCAATTTCAGGAATAATTTTGATGGTTGGAAGCTCATTAACAGTTGGACAAATGAGTGGAAATATTGCTGCTTTTATTATGCCAATATCATTCGCAACATTAATTTTAATAGTTAGAAAATTTCCAAGTGTAGATATGGTTCCATTACAATTTATTGCAGGCGTTATTGCTTTGATCATTGGATATTTTATGTCTAAAACGATCTTTATATCTTTAAATGATATTTTTTTGGGATTTTTAGCTGGTTTTTTCCAACTTGGTTTTGGTTTTATTTTTATTACAATTGGTGCAAGATCTACACCTTCAGCCTTAGTTGGAATCATAATGTTATCAGAGGCAGTTTTAGGACCTTTTTGGGCGTGGATGTTTATAAATGAAAATCCTCCAACCAGCGTTTTAATTGGTGGTTTAATATTGATATTTGCAGTTTTAATACAATTTCTTTCACTTATGAAAAAAAAAAGTGCAACAAATTAGAGCTATAAATTTATAATAGTTATGTTATAAGAATTTATACGGGAGAGACTACTTTTGTAGCGCCGAAGGAGCAACCACCCCGGAAACTCTCAGGCAAATGGACCGTACATATTAACTCTGGAAAGAGAATTATTCTCGCCGAAGGAGCAAATCTCTCAGGCAAAAAGACAGAGGGGGCTTAAAGAGTTAATATGAGTATAAAAAAAACATCGTTAAATAATCTCCACATCAAGTATGGTGCAAAGCTCGTAGAGTTTGCCGGATATCAAATGCCCATCCAATATAAAGATGGAATTATACAAGAGCATAAATACACACGTTCACACTCTGGTATTTTTGATGTTTCTCATATGGGTCAATTATTTATATCGGGTCGTGATGATCTTACAAATGATCTTGAGAAGATTTTTCCTGCGGATTTGAAAAAATTGAAAACTAATCAAAGTAAGTATTCATTTTTAATGAATAACAAAGGAGGAATTCAGGACGATCTGATAATTACCAAAACATCTGAGGGATTTTTAATTATCTTGAACGCTGCATGTAAGTATAATGATTACGAAGTAATAAAATCTAAACTTGATAATCAATATAAATTAAATCTTGACGAGTCATTGTCATTAATTGCATTACAAGGTCCCGAAGCAAAAAATGTTTTAAATAAAGTTATACCTGGTTGTGACAGTCTAAAATTTATGAACGGAAACAACTATGTCTATAAAAATGAAAAAGTATACATAACTAGATCAGGATATACTGGTGAGGATGGATTTGAAATTTCTATAAAACATAGTGATGCTGAAACTTTTGTAGAAAGTTTGATAGAAAATGGATCTAAATTGATTGGTTTAGGAGCAAGAGATACATTAAGAATGGAAGCTGGACTCTGCTTGTATGGAAATGATTTAGACAACGATACAAGTCCTATCGAAGCTAATCTAAAATGGGCAATACCTAAGAGCAGAATTGAGACTGAATTTGTTGGATCAGAAGTTTTAAAAAACCAATTTCAAAGCGGAGTAAAAAAATTGAGAGTTGGCATAAAACCAGACAGTAAAGTAATTGCTAGAGGAAATACCAAAATTTACAATGATAAAAATCAAGAAATTGGGAAAGTAACAAGTGGCACATTTGGACCAAGCGTTGAACATCCAATAGCAATGGGATATGTCGATAATAGTTATTCAACTGTAAATACAAAAATATTTCTTGAAGTTAGAGGAAAAAAAATTCCTGCAAATATTTGTAACTTACCGTTTTATAAAAAAAATTATGTAAAAGGGGAAATTAATGTCTGAAGTTAAATATTCAAAAGAACATGAGTGGATTAAACTAGATGGAGAAGAAGCTACAATTGGAATAACCAAGCATGCAACAGAAATGCTTGGGGATATAGTATTTGCAGAACTCCCAGAGAAAGGTTCAAATGTTGATAAAGATGGAACTGCTGGAGTGGTTGAGTCAACGAAAGCTGCTAGTGATGTTTACACTCCTGTTAGTGGAGAAGTTATAGATACAAATCAAATGATAGTTGATGATCCATCAAAAATAAATGAAGACCCAGAAGAGTCTGCATGGTTTTTTAAACTTAAAATAAAAGACAAATCTGAAATGGATAGTCTTATGAGTAAAGAAGAATATGAAAAATTTACAAAGGAGACGTCAGCATAATGTTACCAAATTCAGAAAAAGATTTTATTAAAAGACACATTGGACCTTCTGAAGAAGACCAATTAAAAATGTTAAAAGAATTAAATTATCAATCAATAGATGATTTAATGAATAACACTGTTCCAGAAAAAATAATATTTAAAGGTGAGCTGAATATCGGAGAGTCAAATTCAGAATATGAGGCGTTAAGAAAATTAAGAGCAATTTCAAAAAAAAATCATGTTTACTCAAATTTTATTGGAATGGGTTATTATGGAACTTATACGCCATATGTAATTTTAAGAAATATATTAGAAAATCCAGGTTGGTATACATCATATACACCTTATCAGCCTGAAGTAGCTCAAGGAAGACTTGAGATGTTGTTAAACTTTCAACAAATGATTGTAGATTTTACTGGAATGGATATCGCTAATGCTTCTTTATTGGATGAAGGTACAGCAGCAGCAGAAGCCATGGGTCTTTGTCATAGATTAAATAAAAAAGATAGTAATTTAGTTTTTGTGTCCGAGGATTGCCATCCTCAAACAATAAATGTAATTCAAACTAGAGCTGAGCCAATGGGTTTAAAAGTTTTAGTTGGAAAAGAAGATGAAGTTTTAGATCAATTAAAAGAGGATTTAGTTTGTGGAATTTTACAATATCCTGGAACTTTAGGAGATATTAAAGATCCTAGTGAAGCAATTAGCAAAATTCATAAAAAAAACGGTAAGGCTGTATTAGCTTGTGATTTATTAGCATTAGCAAAATTAAAAACACCAAGAGAACTTGGTGCTGATATAGCTGTTGGGAGCTCTCAGCGATTTGGAATACCAATGGGGTATGGAGGCCCACATGCAGCATTTTTTGCAACTAAAGACGAGTATATAAGATCGATGCCTGGTAGAATTGTTGGTGTGTCGGTTGATAGACATGGTAACAAGGCATATAGATTATCTTTACAAACTAGAGAGCAACACATCAGAAGAGATAAGGCGACAAGCAATATTTGTACTGCACAAGCTTTATTAGCAATTGTTTCAGCAGCATATGCTATTTATCATGGTCCAGATGGAATTAAAAATATTTCTGAAAGAGTTTCTCAATTAGCAAAAAGTTTTGCTGATAAAATAAAACAGTCAGGTTATGAAATTTATTCTGATTATTTTTTTGATACTGTTACAATTATTACCAAAGAAAAGACTGATCAGATTTATAAAAATGCTCTAAATCAGAAAGTTAATATACGAAAAGTAAATTCTGAAATGCTTGCTGTCTCTTTCGATGAAAGAAAAAACGTTTATAGAGTAAATCAATTATTAAAAATTTTTAATGCTGCAGAATCAATAAAAAAAGAGGATCCTTCAGTTAAATTACCTAATTTACCAAAAAATTTATTAAGAACTTCAAAATATTTAGAGCATCCAATTTTTAACTTATATCATTCAGAAACTGAAATGCTTAGATATCTTAAAAAGCTAGAGGATAAGGATATAGCATTGAATAGAACTATGATAGCGCTTGGTTCGTGCACAATGAAGTTAAATGCTGCTGCTGAAATGATCCCGATTTCTTGGAAAGAATTTGCAGAACCTCATCCTTTTGTTCCAGTTGAACAAATGGAAGGTTTTAGAGATTTGTTTACTGATTTAAAAAATTGGTTGAGATCTATAACAGGTTTTTCCGGTGTTTCTCTACAACCTAATGCAGGCGCTCAAGGAGAATATGCAGGTCTAATGGTTATAAGAAAGTACCACTTAGATAGAGATGAAGCTCATCGTAATATATGTTTAATCCCAAGTTCGGCACATGGTACAAATCCAGCAAGCGCACAAATGGTTGGAATGAAAGTGGTTGTTGTTAATTGTGATAAAGAGGGAAATGTAGATTTCGACGATTTAAAGAAAAAAGTAGAGCAACATTCAGAAAATCTCGCAGCTTTAATGGTAACTTACCCATCTACCCATGGAGTATTTGAGGAAAAAATAACTGATATTTGTGAGTTAGTTCATAAACATGGTGGACAGGTCTATATGGATGGGGCAAATTTAAATGCCCTTGTTGGAGTTGCAAAGCCTGGAAATTTTGGTCCAGATGTTTGTCATATTAATCTGCATAAAACATTTTGTATTCCTCACGGTGGTGGTGGACCTGGAATGGGACCTATAGCTTGTAAAAAACATTTACAAGTTTATCTGCCTAATCATCCAGTGATAAAAGATTGCGGACCAACAAGCGGAATTGGAGCAGTATCAGCAGCTCCTTGGGGTAGCTCAAGTATTCTATCAATCTCTTGGATGTATATTAAAATGATGGGATCAGCAGGATTAAAGCTTGCTACTCAAGTGGCAATTTTAAACGCAAATTATATTGCTCACAGACTAAAAGATCACTTTACGATCTTGTACAAAGGTACAAATGGCAATGTTGCACATGAGTGCATAATTGATATTAGAAATATTAAGTCTGAAACAGGAGTAACCGAAGAAGATATTGCGAAAAGAATGATAGATTTTGGATTTCACGCACCAACTATGTCATGGCCTGTAGCTGGTACTATGATGATAGAGCCAACTGAAAGTGAAGGGTTATCAGAAATAGACAGATTTTGTGACACTTTAATTAAGATTAAACAAGAAATTGAAAAAATTAAATCAGGTGAATTTGATAAAATTGATAATCCAATTAAAAACGCTCCTCACACTGATACTGAATTATCATCAGATGTATGGGAACATAAATATTCAAGACAAGAAGCAGCATATCCTGCAAATTTTCTAAAACAAAATAAATTTTGGCCTCCAGTTGCCCGGGTAGACAATGTTTATGGAGATAAAAATATATTCTGTACATGTCCTAGCATGGATGAGTTTAAAGAAGACGCAGCATAGCCTTAATGCGAATTGCAGTAATTGGATCAGGAATCTCTGGTTTATCAGCAGCACAAAAGCTTTCCAAAAAACACCATGTTGATTTATTTGAAAGTGAAGATCATTTTGGTGGTCATTCATATACCTTAGATACTTTTATTAATGGTAAAAAAGTTCCTGTAGATATTGGCTTTATTGTTTTTAATCATGAAACTTATCCAAATCTCATAAATTTTTTTAATGAATTAAAAATTGAAATTGAAAAAAGTGATATGTCATTTTCTGTTTCTGTAAAAGATACAAATTATGAATATTGTGGCAGAGGCTTAAACGGAATTTTTGCAAATAAAGTTAATCTTTTTAATTTAAAATTTTTAAAAATGTTTTTTGATATTATAAATTTCTACAAAAAGTGTGATCAAATTAAAAGTTTAAATGAAGAGGTTACTCTTGGTGAATTTCTTGAAAAAAATAAATGGTCAAAAAATTTTATTAATTTTCATCTAATCCCAATGGTTTCTGCTATCTGGTCTATGCCACCAGTAGAAGCAAACCAAATGCCAATTAAATTTTTCTTAAAATTTTTTCAAAATCATGGACTTTTTAAATTAAAAAATAGACCACAATGGTACACAGTCACCAACAGAAGTAAAACTTATGTAGAGAAAGTATTAACTCAAATAAGTGGAGAATATTTTAAAAATTACAAAATTAGTTCGATAAAAAGAAATAAAATTGGTGTTCAAATATATTATGGTGCTAGCAACGAATTTTTTGACTATGATAAAGTTGTTATCGCTACTCATGCAGATGATGCATTGAAAATTTTGAGCGAGCCAACTGATGATGAAAAAAAAATACTTTCAAATTTTAAATATAAACCCAATCTAGCAGTAATACATACTGATGATGTATGTATGCCAAATAATAAAAAAGTTTGGTCTTCATGGAATTCCTTGGTTGATAAATCAGATATTAGCAAAACATCGCTTACTTATTGGCTTAACTTATTGCAAAACTTGAAAACAGAAAAAAATATTTTCTTAACTTTAAATCCTTTTTTTGAAATAGATCAAAAAAAAGTCCTGCAAAAAGTTACTTTTACCCACCCTTATTTTGATCAAGATGCTTTGAATAATCAAAAATTATTAAAAGAAATACAAAATAAAAGAAATGTATTGTTTTGTGGAAGTTATTTTGGTTACGGTTTTCATGAAGATGGAATAAAATCATCCATTAATATGATTGAAAACCTAAATGATTAAAAATTCCAATATTTACGAAGGTAAGGTAATTCATAAAAGATTTAAGCCAAAATATCACTTTTTTAAATACAACGTTTTTTCACTCTTTTTAGATCTTGATGAAATTAATTTGATACAAAAAAAAATTAAAATTTTTTCTAATAATAGTTTTAATATTTTAAGTTTTTATGACAAAGATCACGGATCTAGAGATGGTAGTGATTTAAAAGCTTGGGTAATAGAAAATTTAAAATCAAACAACATTCAATTTGAAAATATAAAGGTAAAATTACTTTGTTATCCTAGAATATTTGGTTACGTATTTAATCCATTAAGTATTTTTTTCGTTTATGATAATCATTCAAAAATTATAGCTATATTGTATGAAGTTAAAAACACATTTGGTGAGCAACATACTTATATATTTAAAGTCAACGACGAAAAAATAATTACAAATAGCTGTGAGAAGAAGTTTTTCGTTTCACCATTTATTGAAATGAAAAGTAAATACAATTTTAGAATCCTTAAACCTGAAAAAATGTTATCAGTAATAATTGATCAAAGTGATAAGGAGGGAAAATTGTTATATGCTTCACAAGATGGGGTTGCAAAAGAAATTAACAATAAAAATATGCTTATATCTTATATTTCTCACCCTTTAATGACCTTTAAAGTTATTGCCGCAATTCATTTTGAAGCATTAAAATTATGGTTAAAGGGAGTTAAGTTAGTTAAAAAAAACATAAAAATAAAAAATAATATTACTTTTGAAAAAAAATGAATTTTAATCTTTTGTCAGATAAAATCGTATTTAATTCTCTCAAACTAATAAAACATGGATTTCTTGAAATTCAAAATCATGACAGCAAAATATATAAGTTTGGTAATGAGAGTGAATTATTAAGAGCTAAGGTTAAAATTAACAAACCTGGTTTAACACTTCAAATAATTAAATCAGGAAGTGTAGGACTTGCGGAAGCTTACATGCGAAATGAATTTGAAACAGATAATTTAACTAATCTAATAGAAATAACAGCTAAAAATATAAAACTTGTTTATAAATTTTCAGGTATTTTTGATTTATCAATGATTAATAAACTAAAGAGTATTTTCATAAAAAATAACAAGAGTAGGAGTAAGAAAAATATTTCAAAACATTATGATTTAGGAAATGATTTCTTTTCATTATGGTTAGATCCTTCACTCACTTATTCAAGTGCAATTTTTGAAAAACAAAAAGATGATTTATTTTCTGCTCAATTAAATAAATATAAAAAGCTTACAGAATTAATAAAGCCAAATTTAGGAAATAAAATTTTAGAAATTGGCTGTGGCTGGGGTGGCTTTGCTGAATATGTGGGTAAAAATTATGATGTAAAATTAGATTGTATAACAATTTCTAAAGAGCAATTTGAATTTTCAAAAAAAAGAATATTTGAAAATGGATTGAATGAAAAAGTGAATATATTTTTGAAAGATTATAGAGATGTAAAAGACAAATATGACTCTATCGCATCTATAGAAATGATAGAAGCGGTTGGGCAAAATTATTTAGTAAACTATTTTAAAAGTATTAAAAAAAATTTATCAGAGAACGGAAGGGCCGCAATACAAGCGATAACGATCGATGATAGTTTATTTGACAGATATAAAACCAAAGAAGACTTTATACAAAAATACATATTTCCTGGAGGTTTTTTGCCATCAAAAAAAAAATTATATGATTTATCAAGTAGCAACGGTTTAGAAATTAAAAAATATGAGTCATATGGATCTCACTATTCCAGTACCTTAAAAATATGGAGAGATGAATTCCTAAAAAAATGGGAAGAGATTTCAAAACATGGATTTGATAATAAATTTAAACGCATGTGGCATTTTTATTTGTCATATTGTGAAGCAGGGTTTAAATCAAAGAATATAGATTTAATTCAATTTTCCATGCAAAATAAAATTTAATATGATTAACAAAAAATTTTTTAAAGTATTTTTATTGATAATTTTTACAGGATTAATTACAAGCTGTATAAATAATCAATCTATGAAACCAGAAGATTTTAAAGATCAAAAACCAAGATTAATAATTGAAGAATATTTAAGCGGAAACGTCAAAGCTTGGGGCATACTCCAAAACAGATCAGGTAAAGTTACAAGACAATTTTCAGCAGACTTGGACGGCAAGTGGGATGGCAAACAACTTATATTAGATGAAAAATTTATTTGGAATGACGGTGAAATACAAAATAGGCAATGGGTAATAGATAAAATTGATGAACATAATTATGAGGGAACCGCAGGCGATGTAGTTGGAAAGGCTAGGGGGTATTCGTATGGCCCAGCATTTAAATTTGAGTATGTTTTGTTAGTTCCAGTGAAAGGAAAAAATATCAAAATTACTTTTGATGATTGGATATTTATGCAAGACGAAAGAGTAGCTATCAACAGAGCTAAAATGACAAAATTTGGAATTAAAGTCGCTGAGTTGACTGTAATGTTTGTTAAAGATTAATTTTATTTTTTTTGTAATTTAGTTAATTTTCGTATTAAATAAAAATATAGTCGATCAGGAATTATTTTTAAAAATTTAAGTATCAAAGTTAATTCCTTTGGATAATGTATTTCAAAATTAGAACCATTAATAAGCCCATCGTAAATTTTGTCTGCTGAGAATTCAGGAGTTTTTAGAAACGGCATCTTAAAATCATTCTTGTCAGTCATTGGTGTTTTGATAAAACCTGGAGAAACTAAACAAACCCTCACGCCATATCTTCCAAAATCAAAATGTAAACTTTCAGCAAGATTACTTAAAGCAGCTTTGGATGGTCCATAGCCACTTGAGTTAGGTAAGCCTTTGTATCCTGCAATCGAAGATACAATGGTAATAATACCTTTTCCTCTTTCTCGAAAATGAGTTTCAACAGCTTTTATACAATTTAATGTTCCAAAAAAATTTACTTTAAATACATTTTCAATTTGCTCTACATCAATTTCTTTTTCTTTTTTTGGATCCCAAGTACCCGTTGAAAAAAAACAAATTTCAATGTCACCGAGTTCCTTTTTTATATTTTCAAAGACAGACTTACATTTTTCCTTATCATTTACATCAAGTGGAAAAGATTTAATATTTTGATGCCTATCTTCAATTTCTTTTAACAAATTTTCTCTTCTTGCAGAAATAGCAACTGTCCACCCATTATTAGCAAATTTTAGTGCAAGCGCTTTACCAATTCCTGTGCTTCCACCAGTGATCCAAATTACTTTTTTATTCATATTTAACTGCTGTATAGTACTTAAATGCTAAAAAATAAAATTTTATCTTTTATTATCTTTGCAATTACTACGTTTTCAGCTTCATTTATTGGAGGTTTGGTTACTATAAATTTTAAAGAACCTTGGTATTCAAATTTATCTAAACCTCAATACAATCCTCCAGACTGGATATTTGGACCGGTATGGACATTACTTTATTTATTTATGGCGATAGCCATATGGAATGTGTGGCATAAAAATACAAAAAATTTAAATATTGTATTTTTGTATTTCATTCATCTTTTTTTTAATACAACTTGGAGTATTGTTTTCTTTGGTTTCCATAATATTTCTTTAGCAATTTTAAATCTCGTTGTGTTAATTATATTTATTGTTTTATTGGTAATTAAATATAAGAATATAAGTCTATTAAGCATGTACTTGATGATTCCATATTTGTTATGGTGTTGTTTTGCATTGCTTTTAAATATAAACATTTTTTTGATAAACTAATATGGATGATGTTGTAATAGTTGGTGGTGGTATAATTGGAGCTGCAACTGCATACTTTTTGTCCAAAGAGGGCAGAAAAGTAAAAGTCATTGAAAGGGATCCAACTTATAAAACTGCATCATTCCCATTATCACTTGGTGGATTTAGACGACAGTTTTTTCAAAAAGAAAATATTCTTTTAGGAAAATTTGCAAGGGAATTTATATTTCAAATACCAGAACTATTGAAAACTGAAAAAAATCCAAATCCAACAGCTAGCATGGTCCCTAATGGATACCTTTTAATGTTTGGACCAGATCATGCAGAAGAGCAATACAGAGCTTTAGAAAATCATAAAGAATGTGAAGCGGGTACAAAAAATATAAAAGGTTCTGAATTAAAAAACTATTTTCCTTATATTAATGAGGAAGGAATTGAAACTGCAACATTTACTGATAACAAAAGTGAGGGATGGATAGATCCATTTTTATTTCATAGCGCTTTAAAGCATAAAGCAATTGATCTTGGGGCAGAATTTATTAAGGGAGAAGTAAAAAGCCTTTCCGAAATTAATGCAAAGACAATTATTTCCGCAGCTGGGTGTTGGACTAAGGAACTACTTGAAGATATTCCTGTAGTACCTCAAAAACACACAGTCTTTAGAGTTAAATGCCCTAAACATATTCCAGAGATGCCATTATCCGGAGATCTAACAACAGGAGTATATTGGCGACCAGAAGGAAAAGAATATTTGGCAGGTTCTCCAATTTCAGTTTTTGATGCAGAAGATCTCGAACCTGCATGGAATGATTTTGAAGAATTAGTTTGGCCTGCTCTTGCAAAAAGAATACCAGCATTTGAAAAACTAAAGTTAACAGGTGGATGGGCTGGATATTATGATTGTAACAAATTAGATAATAATGCTGTAGTTGGAAAACATCCAAAATATGAAAATGTTTATATGGCCTCAGGATTTACCGGCAGAGGTTTAATGCAAGCACCAGGAATTGGTAGAGCTCTAACTGAATTAATAACTACAGGCAGTTATCAAACTATAGATATTAGTGTTTTCGCAGTCGAAAGAGTATTAAATAGCTCTGCAAGACCCGAGCCCTACGTCTTATAATTTTTTTACGTAAACTCCCATCATCCCATTAAAAAAAGAAACAGCAATTATAAGAATTTGACCTTTTAGTGAGTAAAAATCAAATGATGGATAAAAACTGATAGCTATACTCAAAAAAATATAGGTTAATAAAAAGGGTCTATAAAACTTCTTTAAAAATTTCATAAAAATTCTAATTAAATTTTTACAAGCATTTTTCCTATGTTTTTACCTTCTAATAAATCAATGAATGATTTTGGCGTATTTTCTATACCCTCGTAAACAGTTTCTTTAAATTTAATTTTATCTTCTAATAGCCATTTAACCATATCGGTTTCAAACTGTTCTCTATCATTTTCATGATCAAAAATTATAAAACCTTTAATAGTTAGTCTTTTTACAAGAACATGGGCCATATTTTTTAAACCAGAGCCAGGATTAGCTGCATTCATTTGAGATATCCTTCCACAAATTACAATTCTTCCAAAGTTCTTCATTTGAAAAATAGCTGACTCTAAGAAATCGCCACCTACATTATCAAAATATAAATCAAATCCTTCAGGACAAACTTCTTTAAGATGCAAAACAAGATTTTCAATTTTTTTATAGTTAAACGCATGATCAATTTTTAAATCATTTTTTAACCATTTAACTTTTTCATCTGATCCTGTACTTGCAATTACTTTACAACCCATATTTTTTGCAATTTGACAAACAGTAGATCCAACACTACCTCCAGCTGAAGAAACAAGGATTGTTTGACCTGGTTTTAACTCACCATGTTTAAAAAGTCCTATATAAGCTGTATGACCTGTCATTCCAAGTGGACCTAGATATGTTTGTATAGGAATATTCATTGGCTCAATTCTTTTTAGATCATTGGAATTACAAACAAAGTAATCTCTCATCCCGAAACTACTAAAAACAATATCTCCTTCTTTAAAATTTTTGTCTTTAGACTCTTTAACTATTCCTAACGCATAACCTTCCATCTCTTCACCAATATTAAAAGGTGGTTTATAGTTTTTTCTTTCAGTCATCCTTGCCCTCATATAAGGATCAACTGAAATCCATAAATTTAAAACCAATATATTGTTCTTAGTATCTAAAGATATCTCTTTTGTTTTTATTTCAAAGTCAGTTTCTTTTGGCAAACCTGTGGGGATATAGTTTTTTAAAGCTACGAATTTGCTTGTTACAGGCATTAATTATGATCCCCAAATAATATCAAGTATTCTCTCTCTTTTGCATGCTTTCTTATATTTTAAATAATTTTCTAAATATACCTGATAGTAATCTTGATGTTTATCCTCTGCTTTGTAAAAAATCTCAAATTCTTTAACGTATGTGACTACCTTCTTTTTAAATTTCTTTTCTAATCTTTTTATATCTTTCTCAATTAAATCTTTCTGATAATCGTTTTCATAAAATGCTACAGATCTGTAGCTGTATCCTTTATCGCAAAACTGGCCATAAGCATCAAATGGATCAATATTAAGCCAGAAGTTTTTTAAGAGTTCTTTATAGGATATTTTCTCTTTGTCATAAATTATTTCAACAACCTCAAAATGACCAGTATCTCCATAAGTGACTTCTCTATATGTTGGATTTGCAGAGATCCCTCCTGAATAACCTGATATAACTTCTTTTACACCTTCCAACATTTCAAAAGATTCTTCCATGCACCAGAAGCAACCTCCTGCAAAATACGCTTTATCTTTTGAATGAGATAATGATGTCGAGACAAGAAATAATAGCAAAAAGTAGTAAAATAACCTCATATCTAAAATATATAATAATGAGGGTTTAAATCTATGGTATTAAAGGTAGCTACTTATTTAAGTAGCATACCTTTAATAAATCTATTTTATTTTTTTTGATATTTAGCAGCTTCTTCTGATCCACTAGTCGCAGACCCTTTACTGTAAGAATGCGCACCCATTCCTGCTAATTGGCCATCTTTTACGATCAAATATTGATTTCTAATTTCTTTTCCTTCAAAGAAACATTCCAATATTTCTCTAACACCATCTGCATATCTTGCTTGAGCAGATAAAGATGTACCAGAAGTGTGAGGTGTCATTCCATGATTTGGCATTGTTCTCCATACATGGTCGTTTGGAGCAGGCTGTGGAAACCATACATCACCTGCGTAACCACTTAGCTGTCCACTTTTTAGGGCTTTAGCTATTGCATCTCGATTACAAATTTTACCTCTTGCAGTGTTAACTATGTATGCTCCTTTTTTCATTTTACTTATCATTTCATCATCAAACAAATTTTCAGTTTCAGGATGAAGTGGACAATTAATTGTAACAACGTCGCATACTTTTACCATAGATTCCACTGATTCATGAAAAGTTAAGTTTAGTTCTTTTTCAACACTGTCAGGTAATTTATGTCTGTCAAAATAGTGCAAATGAACATCAAATGGTTTCATTTTTCTAAGTGCATCTAATCCGATCCTTCCAGCAGCAACAGTTCCTATATGCATTCCTTCAACGTCATAACTTCTTTGAACAGCATCTGCAATATTCCATCCACCTTCATTAACTATTCTATGTTGATTGTGATAATCTCTAACCATTGAAACAATCATCATTACTATGTGTTCAGCAACTGATCTAGAATTACAGAAAGTTACTTCAACAACATCAATTTTATTATCCATTGCTGCTTGTAAATCAACGTGATCAGAACCTATTCCTGCTGTTATTGCCATCTTAAGGTTTTTAGCTTTAGCGATTCTTTCTTTAGTTAAATAATAAGGGAAAAATGGTTGAGAGATAACAATGTCAGCATCAACAATATGTTTATCCGCTTCGCATCCATCTCCATCTTTACTGTTAGTAACAACCAACTCGTGTCCATTACTCTCTAAAAACTTTCTCAAACCAAGTTCACCTGAAACACAACCAAGTAATTGGCCTGGTGTAAAATCTCTTCCTTTAGGCGATGGTAATGTCATTCCATCTGGATATTTCTCTAATTTTGGTAAATCCGACAGAGGATAAGATTTAGGCATTCCTCCTTTTGGATCATCATACAATACACAAAGTACTTTCATTTTTACTCCTATTACTAGCTTCTTTAAGCTGAATTATTAATTATTATTTGAAAAGACTAGCACAAGTTAAATAGGACTAGCAAACAAATTGTGTTTATTTTGGGTAATTCCTTTTAGCAATAAATTTGTTCAAGATTATGCCAAAAACTATTACAATAATTGATCCGCTTATAACTGGGGAAATTAAATATTCAAATGAAACTGACCCCATGATCACAATTATAGGATTTCCTCCTGCAGGAGGGTGGGTTACATTAAGAATAATCATTAATCCGACACCTATACCAACAGCAACAGGTATAATAATATATATCGGAAGTGGAACGAAATTCACAAATATCACACCAACAAGTGAAGTTAAAAAATGACCAAAAAATATATTTTTAGGTTTTGCAAAAGGACTTTCTGGATACCCATAAAGCAAAACCATTGTAGAACCAAAGGAAGCAATCAAAAATAATCCATAAGGTGTTTTATAAGTAAGCAATGACAAAACCCCAATTGTCAAAGTAGAAAATATTGCAGCGATAACAGGTTTTTTAATATCTAAATTATTCATCAATATGGAGTTTTTTAAGTGCAATTAATGGCATTAATACACAGTTTTTTCTAGATATATTTTTTTTATTAAACAATTTATTAAATTTATTTAGATTTTTTGGCAAAGGTTTAATTTCATTTTCAAAATAATCGATAAGATTTTTTAATAAATAATTAACTTTATTTTTACTTTTTTTGATAAGTTTATGAGATATTAAGCTTGCAGAAGCTTGACAGTAAACACAGGACTTTGTCTGATACCCAATATCTTGTATTATGTTTTTCTTAATATTAACTCTCATTTCAATTATATCACCACAAGTTTTATTTTTATATTTCGATCTATGAGTGTAATCTTTCAATATTTTATTATTAGTCGTGTCGGATGCAATTTTTATTATATCTAAATCCATATTTATTTAATAATATCACTAAAAATTTATAAAAAATAAATTATTTTATGCCTGATTTAAAAAATCCTAAAGTTGCTATTCCAATTGTTTTATTTGCTGGCATACTTTGGTCATTTGGCCCATATGTTGTAAGACATATAGATCAACCCGAAACAGTTCCTTGGCAATACTTGTTTGCTAGAGGTATTGTTATTTTCTTATTGCTAAATGTCTACTTATTCTTGGAAGAGGGATTTTCTTTTTATAAAAATTATTTAAAAATTGGAATATCTGGAATTATAGGTGGTGTTGGTTTAGGAACAGCAATGATAACATTCATCTGGTCGATTACTAATACTACAGCTGCAGTAACTCTATTATGTTTGGCTGCAATGCCTTTTATAACTGCATTACTTGGATTTCTTTTTTTGAAAGAAAAAATTTCAATTACAGTTTGGATATCAATTTTAGTTGCAGCATTTGGTATTATAGTAATGGCTTACGATAATACTGGAGAAAATTCTTTAATGGGTTTAATATTTGGACTAGTATCAGCATTAGGTTTTTCAATATTCTCAGTCAGTCTGAGATGGAGAAAACAAACACCTACGTTTACAACTGTTGCTATTGCTGGCTTATTTTGTTTTTTATTTTCAACAGTCATGCTTTTAAATAATGATGCAAATTTCTTATCCTCAAATAAAAATGAAGCATTATTTGCAACTCATGGGACTCTTGTTTGCATGGGTTTAATTCTTTATTCAATTGGATCTAAACACATTCCGGCAGCTGATTTGACTTTGCTATCTTTGACTGAAGTTATAGGAGGTATATTTTGGGTCTGGCTTCCATGGCTTGGAATAAATGAAATTCCCTCAACTAACACAATTATTGGAGGTTTCTTTATTTTTTTAGCAATATTTTATTATAGTATGATAATGCAATCTAATAGAAGATTTATTGGATTAAATTAATTTTACATGGTTCAAAATAATAAGATTGTTAATAGTTGGAATGAATGGGATCCATTAAAACATGTAATTGTTGGTAGAGCAGATGGTACTTGTATTCCAGCACCCGAACCTGCTTTAGATGCTAAAGTTCCAGAAGACTCTGATATGCGAGGAACTTATGGTCCAAGAACTAAGGACACTGTCGATAAAGCTAATGAACTATTAAATAACTTTTCAAATTTGCTTGAAAAAAGGGGCATAAAAGTTGATAGACCAACACCTTTAGATTTTAATCAACCAACATCAACTCCTGACTGGAAAGCCGAAACTATGTTTGGATGCATGCCACCTAGAGATGTTTTATTAACTGTGGGAAATGAAATATTAGAAGCTACAATGAGCTACAGGTGCAGATGGTTTGAGTACCTATGTTACAGACCATTATTAAAAGAGTATTATAATAAAGATCCAAATATGAGACATGAGTCAGCGCCAAAGCCTAGATTAACAGATGCAGATTATAGAAAAGACTATTTATCAGATAAAATTGGTGTAACTAAAAGACTTGAATGGACAGAAAATAAATACTTTGTCACAACAGAGGAAGAGCCATTATTTGATGCCGCAGATATTCTAAGATTTGGAAAGGATTTAGTTGTACAACATGGATTTACAACTAACTTAAAAGGAATTGATTGGATAAAAAGACATTTTAAGGATCATAGAGTTCATGCTGTAAATTTCCCAGGCGATCCTTATCCAATTCATATTGATGCAACCTTTACCCCAATTAAAGAAGGGTTAATTATTAATAACCCACAGCGAAGACTTCCAAAAGAACAAAGAAAATTATTTGAAGATAATGGATGGGAAATTATTGATGCAGCACAACCTGCCCATAATACCCCGCCACCACTTTGTTACTCTTCAGTATGGCTATCAATGAATGTTTTAGTCCTCGACCCCAAAACTGTATGCGTTGAAAAAAGTGAAAAATATCAAGCTGAACAATTAGATAAATTAGGTATGGAAGTTATCCCTGTAGAGTTGAGAGATGCATACGCTTTTGGTGGCGGCCTTCATTGTTGTACAGCCGATGTTTATAGAGAAGGTACTTTAAAAGATTATTTTCCAAAACAATAAAATGAATGCAAAAATTAATACAAAACGCAAAAGAGTAAAATTTGCTTCAGACAATGTGACAGGAGCTTGTCCAGAGGTTTTGGAAGCAATTATCAAAGCAAATGATGGTATTGCTCCACCGTATGGCAACGATGAAATTTCAGGTGTGTTACAGGAAAAATTTTCTAAAATTTTTGAAAGGGATGTAATTGTTTACCCCACAGCATCTGGAACCGCATCAAATGCTTTAGCACTTTCTGCTATATCTCCATCATTTGGAAATATTTATTGCCATAAATTTTCTCATATCAATGTTGATGAGTGTGGAGCCCCTGAATTTTATACAGGTGGAGCAAAACTTGTTCCATTGAACGGTAAAGACGGCAAAATAACAGTAGATGAGCTAAATGATAATATTGGAGGGTTTGGAATTGTGCATCACACCCAACCATCTATTGTTAGCATAACTCAAGCAACAGAAACTGGTGAAGTTTATACTTTAGATCAAATTAGAAATATTTCTGAAATTGCACATAAAAAAAAATTAAAAGTACATATGGATGGTGCCAGGTTCGCTAATGCGCTTGTTTCACTAAATGTTACTCCCGCAGAAATGACATGGAAATCAGGAATTGACATATTATCTTTTGGAGCAACTAAGAATGGATGTATAGCAGCCGAAGCAATAATTATATTTAAAAAGGAATTAGTTGGTAATTTACCTTTTTTGTTAAAAAGATCCGGACATCTACTGTCTAAAATGCGTTTTGTTTCTGCACAATTAGATGGATATATCTCAAATGATGTTTGGTTAAAAAACGCAAGAAACGCAAATCTAATGGCCAAAAAGTTAAGTGATGGATTGGTATCTAATAATCAAGTTAAGCTTGAATATCCAACAGAAGCGAATGAGGTGTTTGTAAAATTACCTAAGACAATGATCCAACATTTAAACACAGATGAATATATGATGAGTGAAGATGAAATGAATGGTAAAACTGTCAGATTAGTTACAGCTTGGAATACAAAGGCTAGCGAAGTTAATGAATTTCTGAAAACAATATTTCATTAAATGTAATTTATTGATATCTTAAATAAATTATCAAAAAATTATGAATTTAAATTTTAAAAATAAAAAAATAGCATGCTCTTTTAACGAATTTAATAACAATGAATTTAACAAATTTTTATATAATTTAAGCAAACAAAATGACTTAACTATTTATAGCAGGCAAAAAATATCAAAAAAAATTTTAGGAAATAGAATAAAAATTTCTATATTAAAAGAAAATAAAAATACTTTATTCACTTTATTAGATAAATTTTCTAAAAATAAAAGTTCCCCATTACAAAATTACTATTTTATAGAAAAATTTGTAGCAAGCAGTCTACATATGAAAATTTTTTTTTCTTTTAAATTTATTTTAAATAAAATGGGTTTGTTGATAAGCAAAAATTATTTAAGACGTTCTTTGTTAAAAACGAACAAAAAAGGAATGAAATTTGACTACTTAATAACAGATTTTAGGTTTAATGAAATTTATACAAATCATGAAATTACTAATTTTGCATTAGAAAATAATATACCAATTATAGTTATTTTATATAGCTGGGATAATTTATTTTCTGAAGATGTAAATCTTAAGGGAACATATTATTTTGTTGGGTCGTTAGAAGTTGGAAAAATCTTAAATAAAAGACATTGTATACCAAACTCCAAAATTTTTTATTTTAATTCTTTTCAATTTTCTTATTTAAAAAAATTAAAAAAAATCAAAAAATCGAGGGAAAAATATATATTATACTCATTATGTACTGAACAAGAGAGTTCGATAGCTAAAGAAGAAATGGAAATAATAAATGGTATAGGAGAAATCTTAATTAAGAAAAAATCTAATATAAAACTTTATGTAAGACCGTACCCTTTTTTGTATAGTAAAACAAAAAGTAAAATTAAATTTAAATATCCCAATATAGTTGTTAAAGAATATGGGAAACAAGTGCTCAGAAGAGAAAACAAAAAGAAAAAAGAATATATGAGATATGAATATAATTACGATAGTAAATTATCTCTTTTGAAAAATACGATATGTCATATTAATTTTTTATCAACAATTGGAATAGAAAGTGTTCTGCTAGGAAGAAATACAATTTTCCTCAATATTAAAAAAAAATTTAATATTTTTGAACCAATTAAATATCTTAAATCTAATTACTTTAAAACAAAATTCTTAGATCACTATAAAATATTTTCTAAGAAAAACCTTTTTGTAACTAGCTTTAATGAACTTGAAAATAATTTATCTTTAATATTGGAAAATAAAAATTTAAGGAACAAATACAGACAAGAAAAATTTATAAAAAATTTTTTTCTAAATTAGTATGATAAAAATACAGAATAATACTCTTAATATAGTAATGTACCACTATATAAAAACTGAAAAAGAAAATAAAAAATTTAGATTTAATACTTTAAACTTAAAGACTTTTGAAAATCAAATAATTAATTTTAAAAAAAAATACAATGTAGTTGGAAACGACGAGTTTTGTGATATTATTCAATCAAAAAAAATTCCAAAAAAACCCTGTTTTTTATTAACTTTTGACGATGGTTATAAAGATCACTATAAAAATGTATTTCCCATTTTAGTTAAACATAAAATTAAAGGAATATTTTATCCAACATGTTCAACTTTAATAAATAATGAACTTCTATATGTTAATAAAGTTCAAATCCTATTAGGAAAAATAAATAACAAAAAAAAATTATTAAATAGAATTTATTTTTTATACAAAAAATTTAGTGGAAAAAATTTAAGTGATTTAAATTTAAAAAAAATTAATTTAAATAGCAGATTTGACTCAAAAGATATAATTTTAATTAAAAGATTACTACAATATTTTATAAAAAAAAAAATTAGAGAAAAAATTGTAAATACAATAATGGAAGATATATTTGAAAAAAAAAGTAATATGATATTTAAGAATTTTTATTTAAATTTAGATAATATTAAAGAAATGATGAAATTTGGAATGACTTTCGGTTTACACGGTTATGAACATAATTGGCTAACATCATTAAATAAATTTGATCAAGAAAAAGAAATAAAATCTTCTATAAATTTTTTTAAAAAAAAAAAGATACTTAGTCCGAATATTTCTTTTTGTTTTCCATATGGAGATTTTGATAATAACACTATAAAAATATTGAAAAAATATAAATTTAAATATGCCGTAACAACAGAACCAACTAGCTATAAAAAAATTACTAGTAACAATATTTTTAAGATACCAAGATTCGATTGTAATGATTTTGTTTAATTTATTGGCAAATTTAATCTAGGTCTGTCACTATCTGCATCGCCTTTAAACAATATTAGATTTTTGTGAGATTTTTCATACCATATTTCCACATTTTTTTGCATGAAAGGATCAAAATAGTTTGGAATTATATTCTTGTCTTTTAGATCCTTTTTTTTAAGTCCAAGTTTAGCTGCAACTATATTAGGGACTCCACAGCAAATCATATCTAAATATTCATATTTATTTTGTGTTACCAGCTTTATCAAAGAATTTTTTATCAAGCCTAAATATTCTATCTCACCTCTAAAATCAACGATTCTCAAAATTTTTGTTTTTTTTAAAAAAACTTCTCTTGTAATTAGTATAGATTTACATTTTTTATTTTTATTAAATATACCATAACAGCTATAATTATAGATTGGATGCTCAAAATATCTTTTTTTTATGTAATTTTTTCCTTTTTTTGGAAGATTTAAAAAATTTTTATTTAAATTGAATTGTTTTGATAATATTTCAAAATTATCAATTTTGTGAAGTTTATAATTATCATTATTAATCTTGTTATATCTGGTTTTGTATAAATTATAAATTTTAGATATATTAAATTTTTTTACATTATTATTTAAAACATAATAATGATCCATTTTACCAACAAATCTTTTTAAAAATCTTTCTACCAAAGGCACCATTGTTTTTGGATTCGTACCAATACCACAATAAGTAACTGGCTTTGTAAATGATAACATTTTAATCATTGTCTCAATTCCAAGAAAAGGTGTTTTTTCTGACTTCTTAACACAGGTTATTGATCCACAAATATGATTATAATTTTTATTATATGGAATAAAGCCTTGAATTGCTTTTATTTTTTTGTCAACTTTATTAATTGCTAAAAAAAAATTTACTTTCTTTTTATCTAAATACTCATAACAAAAATATTTATAATTCTTTGCTAGTATATGTTTATAGTCCCAGTTTTTTTTTATAAACAGCATAATCGACTTTATGTCTTTTTTTTTTGCAATTCTAAAAATATATTTTGTCTTCATTTAGATATAGTCCTTGATAAATCTTTATGTTATGAAAGTTTAATTATAAATTTAAATTTAAAAAATTAAATGAATAATATAAAAAAATATAATTTATCTTTCACAAAGACTTTTGGAATATCCGAAAAAAAAATTATCAAGCTCAAATATCAAGATATAAAGGAATGGGATAGCGTAGGTCACATGAACTTAATGAGCTCTTTAGAAAAAGAATTTAATATTCAAATGAAGATTGACGATATTATTGATTTTTCAAGTTATAAAAAAGGTAAACAAATTTTAAAAAAATATAAAGTAATAATAAAATAAAATTTATGTCCAAAAATAAAAAAAAATTAGACGTTATAGATATATTAAAATCTCAACAAAATAAGTTCCCACTAATGTTCATAGATAAAATAATCTCTGTTATTCCGGGAAAGGAATTAACAGCAATCAAAAATTTTTCTTATAATGAATGGTTTTTTCCAGCTCACTTTGAAGATGAACCTAATGTCCCTGGCTTTGTACAGATTGAATGCTTAGCACAAGCTTTTATATTAACTTTTTTGACAAAAAAAGAATATAAAAATTATAAAACTAATTTTTATAATATAACAGATGCAAAATTTAGAAGGAAAATTATTCCAGGCGATGTTCTTAAAATAAATGCTAAACTAAAAAACTTTAATCGTGGTATAGCACAAGGATATTGTGAAGGATTCGTGGGAAAAGATTTTGCCTGCTCTGGGGAATTTACTGTTACTGTTCCACTAATTTTCGAGAAATTTATTCCAAAAAAATAAAAATAAAAAAATGCGTTTAGCTGATTACTTAGTAGAAAAATTACTGGAAGAAGGAATAGAGAATACATTCTGTGTAACAGGTAGAGGGTCTCTTTTTTTGACTGATGCGTTGAAAAAGAATCAAAAAATGAAAACAAGTTTTATGCATCATGAACAAAGTGCTGCATTTGCAACTGTTGCAACAGCACAACTTAATGGTATTGCTTCATGTTGCCTAATATCTACAGGCTGTTCTTCATATAATACTTTAAATGGTCTATTAACTGCTTGGCAAGATAATATTCCTAGTATTTTTATTTCAGGACAAAACTTTATGAAAGAAACAACTTTTTTTACAAATTCAAAAAAAAGAACCTTCGGTCAACAAGAAGCAAATATAATTTCATCAATTAAAAATATCACAAAATATTCAACTATGATAACAAACCCAAATAATATAAAATATGAACTAGAAAAGGCATTATCTTTATCAAAACAGTATCCAAAAGGCCCAGTTTGGATTGATATACCATTAGATATACAAAATAGTTTTATTGAAAAAAAGAAATTGAAAAATTTCAAACATGTCGCAAAAAATTATAAATGCTCTATTAATGAGATAAATTATATTCATCAACAAATCAAAATTTCAAAGAAACCTATAGTATTGATTGGTAGTGGAATAAAATCTTCAAATACATACAAAGAAATTAGTAAATTTATAAAAAAATATAAAATCCCATTGGTTTATTCAACTTCAGCACCAGATGCTTATGGAACAACCAATAAACTTTCAATAGGATCTGTAGGGTCTCAAGGCTGCTCTAGAGCTGGTAATTTTGCAATGCAAAATAGCGATTTATTAATTGTTTTAGGATCAAGATTGAATTCATTATTGACAGGTGTAGATACTGATAAATTTGCTAGAGAGTCAAAGTTGATAATTGTAGATATTAATAAAAATGAGCATGAAAAAATTAAAAGTAAAGATAAATTAATAATTTGTGATTTGAAGTATTTACTAAATAAACTTTTAAATAAAAAAAATATTATTCCAAAATCTAAATGGATCAAAAAATGTTTACATTGGAAAAAAGTGTTTAAAGAACTAGAAAATTTAAGTTTACTAGATAATCATAAAAATAAAATTGGCTTATATAAACTTTCAGAAATTTTTTCAAAAAATATGCCAAAAGATAGTGTATTTATTTGTGACTCAGGATTTATAGATGTTATAATGCCCACTAATATTAATTTTTATAATTCTCAAACTTGCATCCATCCAGTATCACAAGGAACAATGGGTTTTGCGATTCCAGCTGCAGCTGGTATACAAAAAGTCTCCAGTGGCCCAATAATTTGCGTGGTTGGAGATGGTTCAATTATGATGAATTTACAAGAGTTACAAACGATAAATGACAACAAAAAACCAGTCAAAATTTTTGTAATAAATAACAATTTATATGGAATTATTAGAAGAAGACAGAAATTATTGTTCAGAGATAGGACAGTTGGTACAGACAACACTAATGGACTAAATGTTCCAAACTTCAAGGATGTTGCTAAATGTTTCGGGCTTAAATATAAAAAAATTAAAAATATTAATTCAGCTGAAAAAATTGTAAAAAATGTATTTATGCAAAAGCAATCGGTATTATGCGAGATTTTTGCTTCAGAAAATCAGGAATATATTGAGATTTCTTATGCAAAAAATATTAATGGAAAATTTGTTAGAAGACCACTTGAAGATCAATTTCCATTTATAGATCGTAAAATTTTTAAAAAAGAGATGCTTATTGATCCAATAGATTTATAAAAAAGTATGAAAAGCATTTTTTCAAAGAAATTTAAAAAAGAACCATATTTCATTGCTGAACTTAATACATCTCATTTTGGAGATATGAAATTGGCAAAAAAAATGATTTTGGAAGCTAAAAAATCCGGATGTCATTGTGTCAAATTGCAATCATGGACTCCAGACTCGCTGTATTCAGATAATTTTTTTAAAAAAAATCCAATATCAAAAAGATTTTTTGAAAAATATGCTTTGTCTGAAAATCAGCTAAAATTATTAGCAAATTTTTCAAGAAATAACGGAATTGATTTTTCATCAACTCCTTATACTTTTAGAGAAGTAGATTTTTTAGTTAAAAAGTGTAATCCGGCATTTATTAAAATTGCTTCTATGGATTTAAATAATTATCCTTTCCTCAAATATATCAGCAAAAAAAGAAAACCAATTATTCTATCAACAGGCATGGGAACACTTGATGAGATTAAAAAAGCAGTTAAAATTATAAAAAAAAATGGAAATAATAAAATAACGATTCTTCATTGTATTTCTTTATATCCAGCGCCCAGTAAACATATAAATTTAAAGAATATTATTACTCTTAAAAAAGAATTCACAAATTTAAATGTAGGATATTCTGACCACACTGAAGGAGTTGAGTTTGCAATTGCAGCAATTTCAATGGGTGCAAGTGTAATTGAAAAACATTTTACATTAGATAAAAAAATTATAGGTATGGATAATCATATGGCACTAGAGCCTTTTGAGATGAAAACTTTAACAGATTCATGTAATAATATTTTTTTAGGTCTAGGAAGTCTCAATAGATCTTTATCGAGAGATGAAATTTTACAAAAAAAAAAAATGAGAAGAAGTATTTTTTTTAACAAAAATCTAAAAAAAAATAAAATAGTTAAACTAGAAGACTTAGATTTTAAAAGACCAGGCATAGGTGTATCAATCGACAATTACAACAAATTTGTAGGAAAAAAATTAAAAAAAAATGTTGAATCAGGGAAGTTATTAAAAAAAAATTATTTTATATAAATTATAAATGTGGAATTTTAAAAAATTTTCTTCCAAAATTGCTTTCATAGATGAGAATAGATCCTACTCATACAAACAGTTAGATATAGATACTGACAAAATAATTAAAAAATTATCAAAAAAAAAAAATTTAGTCTTTATTCTATGTCAAAATTCTATTGGATCAATTATTGCTTATATATCGTCAATAAAAAAAAAAAATGTACCTTTCTTTATTGATAATGAAATAAAATTTAATCAATTAAATCTATTATTAAAAAATTATGATCCAAAGTATATTTGGGTTCCAAAAAATAAAAATTTTTTTAAAAATTCAAGTAATTATATTTTTAAATACCAAATTTATAATTATCATCTTTTTGAAAAGAAAAAACATCAATATTTTAAGATTAATAGTAAACTTAGTACGCTCGCTTCCACGTCAGGTTCAACAGGAAATCCTAAATACATAAGACAAAGCTATAAAAATTTAAAATCAAATACTATCTGCATTTCAGATTACTTAAAGATCAATGATAAAAGTGTTACTATCACTACTTTGCCAATGAGTTATACTTTTGGTCAGTCTATAATAAATACTCATTTGTATAAGGGTGGATCTATAATTTTATCAAAATACTCCATTATACAAAATAATTTTTGGAAATTATTTAAAATATATAAAGTTAATTATTTATACGGTGTACCGTATGTTTTTGAAATGCTAAATAAATTAAACTTTTTTTCAGACATTAATAGTAATCTAAAAGTTTTAGCACAAGCTGGAGGTAAGTTATCAAATACACTTCATAAAATAATTTCAAATTATGCAATTAAAACGAAAAAAAATTTTTATGTAATGTATGGACAAGCAGAGGCTACGACTAGAATTTCATTTTTAAATCCGTCAATGAGTTCAAAAAAAATAGGAAGTATTGGAAAGCCCTTGAAAAAGGGAAAAATGATTTTAATAGATAAAAATAAAAAAGAAATTAAAGTGAAAAATAAATCTGGTAATCTTTTTTATAGAGGTCCAAATGTTTGCATGGGATACTCTATAAACAAATATGATTTAATCAAAGGAGATGAATGGAAAGGTTTGTTGGCAACTGGTGATATTGCATACAAAGATAAATTTGGATATTTCTATGTTGTTGGTAGAGAAAAAAGAATTTGTAAAATTTATGGTAAAAGTATCAATTTAGATGACATTGAAAATAAGCTTACAACTTTTTTTAAATACACTGAATTTGTAGTAATTTCGAATGATATAAATATTTATATTTTGCATAATAATAAAAAAAGAAAATATGAAAATGAATTATGTAGATTTTTAAAAAATAAAATTCATTTAAATTTATCTCTTTATAAATTTAAATACTTGAATGAAATTCCAAAAAAAAAATCAGGAAAAAAAGATTATATAAAGTTAGAGAATAAATTAAAAAATAATTTTTTTTGACATTTGGAATATCATTTCGTAGCCATCCCAAACTAAACCCATTTCTGACGATTGGCCGTTTAATACAATTCTGAATACTCCTTTTTTATTTAATATCTTTAATTGTCTTGCAACATCTTTAGTTGAGAAACCAATTGTTGTGATCGTTTGTATTTTAATTGAAATATATTTATTAAGGTATTTCAGGTTTTTACAATAATATTCCAAAAAAAATCCCCCCGGTGCTGTAAAATTATCAAGATTTTTTGGAAAATTCTTTACTAGAGAACTTTTAATTTGCTGTTTTTTAAATATTGATGAGTTAATTCCATCAAGTTCTAATGCTGCTGAATATTGTGATTTTAATTTCTGCAATATTGTACCATCTCTAAAATTATAATTCTTACTTTTGATTATTTTGTTAAAATTCATCCAGAATATTTTTCTAGCTTTATCATTATATTTTTTTTCTCCAGACCAAATAATTAATCTTGGAGATGTGCAAGCATTTTGATCAAATGTGAGTGTATCATTATAAAAACTTTTAGCCTCCTTTATAAAATTTCTTGCCTCTAAATATTCCTTAGATGATATGACACATAATGAGTATCGATCAGGGAAAGTTAATTCATAAGCATAGGAATTAATTTTTGAATTCCTGATTTCATTGATACTTTCGTCACCTCCCCAAATTACTCTTATCTCACAATTTTTTGATAAAAAATTATTTATATCTATATTTTTTTCATAATTAAAAATAATAATTTTTTTTTTAATTAACATGAATTCATTCGTATTAAGCCTTTTATTTATTATCTTTAATAAAGTTAATACTTGTGGGTAGTTATTTTTCCCAATCCTTATTAATGTTACATTTCCGCTTATAAGGCTAAATAATAAACTATATGCAAAATTCATGGGAACATTTGAAGGTGTAAAATGTAATGCAACTCCTCTCCCACTTCTTTTTGAAATATGTTCTGTGTGTTCTTTTTTTAAATTAGATAGATTTTTTTCCCTACAAAAAAAAGCAAAACTAGCAAGATCCGGATATAAATTAATATCCTTATGTTTCATTATATCTTCAGAAATTTTTATAAAAAAATTAATTATTTTTTTTGAAAAAATTCTAAATGGTTGCTCAAGTATTATTTTTTTTATAGATTTATTTCCTACAAGATAATTAATTTTGTGATTATCAAATTTATTCATATGTATCACTACAACCCCTAATTTCAGCCTTTTCCAATCTACCGAGGATTTCAAAGTACTTTCCTTTAACCCCACATTTGCAATTATCCAAACCTTTGATTATCCCAAGATCTTCAGTCAAGATAGAATGACCCGGGTAAGATATCGGCAATAAAGATAATGTTTGAACAACACCTGGCTTTTTTATATCTTTTATTTTTAAAGTTGCTACATCTCGGATAATTATATCATTAAATAATGATGTGTGAAAATAACCTTCGTTACATTCAACAAATATTGATCCAGTTTGTTCAACCATTCCATAATAATTAAATATTTTTTTTAAATTAAATTTTTTATTTAATTTATTTTTAAAATCAGAATTAGATATTTTTTCTTCTTTAATTTTTTTCCATCCTCCCCCGTGAATGAGAATACATTTTGATAAATCAATATTTGTTTTGGCAATTTTTTTAAAAAAAAATTTCCAGATAATGTATGTAAAACCAAAAAGTAATATTGTTTCGTTTTTATACTTATTTAAAAATATTTTAAGATTTTTAAAATCAATATTCATATTATTATCAAACATAAATAATTTTTCTTTTGAAAAAATTGAAAAACCTAGAACACCTGCAGCACGTGCTGAGTATGACTCTTTATTTTTAAAGATATTTGGAGTATCTATAATTATCATTGGCATTCTGTCCTTTTTGGTCAAAGATTTTACAATTTTTATTAAAACTTTGCTTTGCAAATTAGATGTTTCTCTATCCAATATAATCTTGGATGGTATTTGACTACTGGTCCCAGATGATTTTAAAGTTTTATAAATTTTCTTTTTAGGGATACTCTTGATATTATATCTCTTAAATAAATCTGCAGGCAAATATGGTAATTGACTAATAGAATTAATCGTTTCTGGATTGATTAATTCAGAGTCTAATATTTTTTTGTACTCTCTGCATTTACTATAGTGAAAATTGGTTAAAAATTTTAATTTTTTTAATTTAATACTATTTGTCAGATTTGATTGATAAATATTTTTTTTTTTTAAAAATTTATCTAAAATAATCATTATTTTTTATATTAAATAATATATTAATTTGATCAAAATCAATTAAAAAAAATAACAATCATTCATTATTTTTAATTAATTTGGGTTTTCTTTTAAATATTTAATATAATCTATTACCTCATCAAATTTCTCATCAGGAATATCTTTATAAGATGATTTAAATTTATTTTTTACACATATTGCTACATGAGCATATGGATTTCTTCCTTTTGGATGATTTGGATGATCAGGAAGTTGACCATGTAAATAATCGCCAGCTTCCTGTATCATTTTCCACAGTTTACTTGCGTTTTCTTTGTTCACAAAAATCTAATCCTTGATTTATCTCTTTATTATCGAGTTGTAGATCGAGTTTTTTAATTAAATTAATTTAATAAATTTTCTTTCCAAAAAGCTAAATACTCTGGCATAAAAGTTTTCCCATGGTTACCCCCTTCAGTAACACCTTTTCCAATACAATTTTCTTTTTTAAGACCCTTGAACATTGTTTTAAAAGCTTTTCTTGGATTTTTACGTGATAACTCATTAAATTCATCCAAACTTTTTATTTTTGTATTTTTTATAATTAAATCAATGAACTCTTTATTAGGATTCCCATCATCCTCTGTGTAAAAATTAGGACACTTCCAAAAATATTGAGTTCTTTTTTCAATTTCTGGCTCATAATTTCCAGTAAATAAATGATACCATCCTTCTCTTAAATCGATTTTAATATCAGCACCTTTGGCTTGCATTTTTTTCATTATATCTACACATGGACCTGGCAATGTATAATCCTCAGCTAAACCATGTACATACCAAATTTTAGTTTCTTTAACTGGAGTTGGATTTCTAAACATTCCAGTAATTCCACATTCAGCAGATCTTGGTTGAGACGCAGCAAAATAAAGATCTTTGCTTACCAATATATCTCTCAATCTTTTTTCTGCAGCCATTATTGAAAGATTTCCTCCTCTTGAATAACCAGAGACACCTACTTTTTTAATATTTATTTTTGGATCCTTGCTGAGATACTCTAATGCCATAAACACATCTATATAAGTAGACCATATAGAAGCCTTTGATTGATCTGTATAAGTATGTTTTGCACCTCTCGCAGAAAAATTATCTAAATACATTGTCGCTATCCCCATGTCTAACAAAGGTTTTTGTTGATCTCTCATAAACTCTAGCCAATTTGCAGTAAATTCATCAGCACCACCACTACTATGAACGATTAACAATAAAGGAAATGGACCTTCTCCCGCTGGATAAGTAATAAGAGCATCAACTATAATTGGACTCTCTTTATACCAGCCCTCCATAATGCCTTTATAATCAGAAGTTTGATATGAATTAATCTTAATTAATTCTCCATTGCCTAGTTGTTTAGATAATTTTTTTAGTGGTGTTTTTTTTGGTTTAATTGTTTCTGCGTTAAGAACTGTATTTGAGATAAAAATTAATAATGCAACAACAAAAATTTTTCTCATAATTTAAGAATAACAGATTCTGAAATATAAGTCTATTTGCTTTAAATTAAAAATGGATATTTTGATTTATCTCAAAAAGTTTTAGAATTAACTAGATTAATAGAGATTCAACAAATTCCCAATCTATAAGATTATCAACAAATTTATCTAAATATTCAGGTCTTCTATTTCTATAATCAATGTAATAAGAATGTTCCCATACATCACAACCAAGTATTGGTTTTAAGTTATCAATTAAAGGATTAGCAGCATTAGCTGTTTTTGTAACAACTAATTTGTCATTATTTAAAGATAACCAACACCAACCTGATCCAAATTGAGTTATACCTGCTTGTTTAAATTCATCTTTGAATTTTTCGACACTTCCAAAATCTTCTACAATTTTTTTCTCAAGTTTTGATGGAATATTTCCACCACCTTTTGGCTTCATGCACTTCCAAAAAAGATTATGGTTCCAATGCTGGCTTGCATTATTAAATATTCCAGCTTTTGAGTTATCTTTTGAGCTTTTAACAATTATATCTTCCAATGACATTTCAGCCATGTCTGTATCTTTTATAAAATTATTAAGATTTGTTATGTAGGTTTGATGATGTTTTCCATGATGTAACTCTAATGTTTCTTGTGACATTATTGGAGACAAAGCCTCATTAGAATAATCTAGTTTTGGTAATTCAAATGTCATAGTTATTTTTTATAATATTTTTTTGTAAATAAACTTAATTAAGTTGACGCAATTAAATACAAAATTAGTTTTCTAAAGCGTTTTCTTCTCTCATAAGAATAGGTCGACCATCTTGAGCAGTGTTTAAAGGTATAATTTTACCATTGTATCTTGCGCATAACGTAGGCGCACTTCTCACCTGTTCTCCCAAATTTACTTCTAAATCTGCTATAACTAATTCAACCCCTTTCAATATACTCAATATCTTCATTATTCCTCCGTTTTATGATGATGGCTTAAATATTAAACACAAGCCGTTATTACAATATCTTTTTCCAGTAGGTCCAGGACCGTCTTCAAAGACATGACCATGATGGGCACCACATTTTGCACAATGATATTCAATTCTTTTCATGCCAAAGCTGTAATCAACTTTCGTTTTAAAAGCTCCAGGTAGCGCCTCTGTAAATGATGGCCAACCAGTTCCACTATCAAACTTTGAGCTAGACTTAAAAAGTTTAGCTCCACAATTTGCACAGTGATAAAAGCCTTCTCTTTTCTCGTAATTAAGAGGACTTGAAAATGGTCGTTCAGTCGCTTCATTAAACATTATTTTTTTTTGGGCTTCTGTTAAATTTTGATTAATTATTTTTTTGGTTTCAGCTAATGAAATTTTGTATGGAAAAATACTGTATAATAATGATCCAAATATAGATAATTTTATAAATTTTCTTTTGTTCATAACTTTCTTAATAGATCAATATTATTTTATTTGAATGAGATATTTTGACAGCTTCAATTTTAAATTGGTAGCTCCATAATTAATGAAGCTACCAGCAAGATTATTGTCCAGGCACTTTATAGCCACTTGATACTTTTGTTGCATGATTTGCAATTTCATTCATTGGTGTTTCCTCACAAATGGCGATATTTTTAAGTGCACCACTTCCCTCAGTAGCCATTTTTATAGCAGCCATTTGCTCAAATGTACCATGGGTTTCAACTATAAAGTCATAGGGTCCTCTCAAATATGTGTAAGATTTCATTTCAGCTCCAACACTTTCAGAACACTTTCTAGCAACCTCGGATCTATCTGATCCAGGATCTTTTAAAAAGCCTGCGAATGCTTTCTCTGTAAAATTTCCCATTAAAAAAAATTTAGCCATAGATACCTCCTTTAAATGTATTATAGCACTTAAAATAATTTTTTTTAATATTTTATTGATTTATAAAAAATTTATTCTCTTCCAATTTCCAGTAATTGTGGTGGTTCAAATACCTCACCTTGTATTTCACTGTTTGATATATTTATCATGGATTTGGCAACTATTTCTGCATTTATCGATTTATATTTTTTTAAATCTCCAACTAAAATTGGCGATATACATCTCATGGCGAAAATACCTATTTTTTCTCCAAGTCTTTCCGCTTTTCTTTTTCCAATTAAAAACGAAGGTCTAATTACAATAAATTTTTTAAAGTTTAGTTTTCTTAATTCTTCTTCAGCCATACCTTTATTTTTTAAGTATAAATTTGATGTTTTTGGATTAGCACCCAATGAAGAAATATAAGTAAAATTTTGTACATTATTATCACTACACATTTTTCCAATTGTAATAGGTAAATTGTACTCGGTGTTTATATAATCTTGCTTGTTAGGTGTTTTTTTTCTTGTAGTTCCAATACAAAAAAAACAATCGTCACCTTTTATTTCTGACTTAATATTTTCTAATTTTGTAAAATCTGTTTGAACAACTTCTATTTTGGGATCAATTTTTGAAGTAGAAGATCTTAAAAAAACCCTGATTTTTTTGTATTTTTCATCTTTTATTAATAATCTTAACAAATTTCCGCCGACTAATCCGGTTGAGCCGAATACTAAAGCTGTTTTCATAACTATAAACTTACACTAAATTTTCTTAAATTCGCTCAAATTATTTGGTTCATCTATTGGTTCAGTTGACGGATTAAGTTCTATACCAGCTGGAGTTATGGTTTGAGGCATAGGTACAAATTGTGAGTCTGGGTTATCACCAGACTCTCTAACTTGCATTCTATATATTCCAAATAAACCAATAAATGAATGAAATATAATTAAAAAAATAAAAAATCCATTTTCTCCTAAAAATTCCATAAATAATGAGCACATAAAAGGACCGCAAATTGCACCAAGACCAAAAACAAATTGTAATCCTGCACCTGCTGCTACAAATTTTTCTTTTGGTATAAAATCATTTGTATGTGCAAAAATTAATGCAAACATTGGCAGACTACAAAAAGAAAAACACATTATACAGATATAAAAAAATATTTTTGACGTAGCTAAACCTTCAGGCATGTACATTTGACTTGAGGAAATAATTGCCAAAAAACAAAATAAAGCCGCTCCAAATGTAGTATAAATAATCACAATTCTTCTATCTAGAGCATCAGATAATTTTCCAATTGGCCATTGACTTATTGCTCCAGATATAGCAAATAAAAAAGTTACTATAGAAACTTCTAAAATACTAAAATTCATTGAAGTGGCATAAACTGCAATCATTGAGAAAACGGCTGAATGAGATATTCCACACAAAAATGAACTTACAACACCAAATGGTGATGATTTATAAACTTCTTTGAGTTTCATACCTGATATTTTTTTAAAATTAGGTGCCTTTCTTTTTGTTAAAAGTATTGGGATAAGCGAAAAAGACATAAATAAAGAAATTAAAATAAAAGGCTGATAGTTTTCTGGTTTGCTAAAATTTATAAAAAACATTCCAATTGCCATAGAAGCGTACATAACAATCATATAGATTGATAAAACACTACCTCTGTTTTTATTTGTAGATCTATCGTTTAACCAACTTTCAGCAACCGTATAAAGACAAACCATACTAAATCCAGAAATCATTCTTAGTACAAACCAGGAAAAAGGATTTACAAAAATTGAGTGTAATAAGACGACAATTGAAGTTACAGAAGCAAATGCTGCAAAAACTCTAATATGACCAACTCTATGAATTAAAGATTGTATAATCTTTGCTCCAATAAAATATCCAACAAAATATCCAGAAAATAAAAAACCTGTCGATGATAGACCAAAACTTTCTTTAACTGCTCTAACACCTAATAAAGTACCTTGAAAACCATGAGCGAGCATTATAAATGCCATACCTGTAAATAGAGCCCAAGAGTTTTTTATAATTTTATTCATAAAATTAGCGGTGTTTATGGGCGATCTAATTTTAAATCAAGACAAATTTGTGACAAAAAGAAATAATTTTATCTAGAGGATGATTTTAATTTTAGATAAGAGTGAACAGCTATAGTGAATATAATTACAAGTCCACCAACTATTGTCTCTATGCTTGGCTGCTCTTTGATAACTAACCAAACCCAAATGGGTCCTAAAATGGTCTCAAGAAGAAAAAACAGATTCACTTCCTCTGCAGGGATAAATCTTGGAGCAATCGTCACCAAAACGAATGGTATTGCTACACACAAAATACACATTAAAGGTATATAAATCAGGTCTTTTTCAACTAATTCATAACTCTCAACGAAAAAGAGAGCAAATAGAGCTACTGTAAGCTTACCGACAACTGCTGAAGGTAGCAAATCTCTATCCTTTGCCGACCTGATTATTACCGCGTTAGTGGCGAGTCCAAAAGCTGTTGTTATACCCATAAGATCACCAAATAAGTTACCCATCTCTAGAGAGTCATAAAATATATATATTACAGCTACTAAAGTAATAGCTATAGCTATCCAAGTCTTCTTATCGGGAACCTCTTTTAAAAATATTGCACCAAGGATTGCTGAAAGCATGGGTGCCATTGCAATCATTATTAATGTATTTGCTACATTTGTATTTTGGATTGAAATTATAAATGTGATGTTACAAATCGAAAAACTTATAATATAAAAAATACCAGCATAACCAACATTCAAAAATGCTTTAATAAAGTTTTTTTTATAAAATATAAGAAGTCCAATTAATACAGCTACAAATGGTATCGCACCTCTATAAAACAATAATCCCCAAGTATCTATCGAAGATAGTCTTATAAAAAGTGAATCTGGTGTGATGAACATCACAGCTATAAATGCAAGAGATGATCCTTTTTGCTGATTTGACAAATTTTTCAATTATAAACCTTTCCAAAAAGTCTTAGCCAAGTTTATCTGAGATAAATCAAAGTATGTTTTTATACCCGTTGGTGATGTTACATTTATATCTCCATTTAACTTTCCATCAATAAAGTCTATTCCTGCAAAGTAAATTCCGTCTTTCTTAATTTTTTTTGCAATTATATTTGAAACTTTTAGCTCTTTATTACTTAAAAATGCTATTTTAGGTTTTGCACCTTTGCTCATATTGCTTAATATAGATCCTGATTTCGGAATTCTAGATATGGCTCCACAAACTTTACCATTTATGATAAAAACTCTTTTATCTCCAAACTTTATTTTATTTAAAAATTTTTGGCACATAATGTGACCGTGTTTTTTCAATATTTGTTTTATTTTTAATACATTAAGCTTTCCTTTAATAAGATTTATATCGTTTCCACCATAACTATGAATAGGTTTAATTATTATCTTTTTATGTTTTTTGAAAAATTTTTTAATTTCAAACAAATCTTTTGTAAATATTGTATCCGTCATATAGTTTTTAAAATTTAAAGAATAAAATTTTTCTGAAATATTTCTTATTGAGGTAGGATCATTAATTATTCTTGTTTTATCTTTTATTCTATCCAACATTAATGTTGTTGAAATATATTCCAAGTTAAACGGAGGATCTTGTCTGATTAAAATATATTTCGCAAATGATAAGTCTATTTTTGATTTTTTTAGAATTTTATAAAATTTCTTTTTTGAATAATCAATTTTAATAAAATATCCCTCACTTACAGTTTTCCCTCTTATATTCGATAAATTTTCTGGATGATAATAAAACAATTTATAACCTTTCTTTTGAGCTTCATGAGCTAAAAAAATAGTAGTATCTGTTTTGATATTTAATTTTTTTAAATTATCACCTTGTATAGCAACAATTTTATTGGTCATATAAATCATTCAAATTTTCGGAATTTGAATACTTACTTATTATATTATCAGCATTTGTTTTTTTATTTTTTACAATTTTTTCTAAGTGATCTAAAAACTTTGCTTCACTTAATTTTTTTCTATTTAAAAAGTCTCTCTTTTTTAATCCTGATTTTGATATGTCTAATAGTCTCTCTGCCCAATACGAAATATCCTTGCCCATCAAATTAGTTTTTAAGCCATTTTTAGGGGCATTTTTATAAGCTGAAAGCACTTCATTAGCTTCCCAATTTTTAATTAAATCTAAAGCTTCTTCCAGATTTCCATAAAGTAATCCAGTGAATAGGGCAGGACCAGCACATAAACACTCCCATCCGCAAGCATCCATTGATCTTAATTCAATATATTGTTTTAATCTGTTCTCTGTAAATATTGTTCCTAAATGTGTATCAAGATCATTAGCACTAGGAATTTTATTTCCAATTTCTTTAATTTCTCCATTCATAAAGTTTTTAAATAAATATTTTTTTCCAGATATATAATTACCTTCACTTTGTAAAAATAAGATTGGATAATTCATAATATAATCTGCGTATTTTTCAAAATTTACATCTTTTAAAAAAAACTCAGGCAATCCACCTCTAGATGTTTCTTGCCAAACTTTAGATCTGTAAGATAAGTATCCACTATTACTTTTTTCAACTATAGAGGAATTTGCAAAAAGTCCGATAGATATTGGAACTAAATTATTCGCCAACTTAAATTTTTTTATAAAATCTTCTTCTGAGGTATAATCTAAATTTAATTGCGTACCTGCAGTTTTATACATCATATCCAAACTTAGTTTTCCTCCAACAGGCATATCTTTGGTCATAACCTCATACCTTTTTTTTGGATTATTAGGTATATCTTCAAGTTTAGATATAGGATCATATCCAGAGCTTACTATTTTAAAATCTAATTTTTCAATTACCTGATTTAACTCAAATAAATATTCATGAGATTCAGCACAAGCTTCGTGAATATTATTTAATTTTGCTCCAGATAGCTCTATTTGATTACCAGGCTCTAAAGTAATACTTTTACCATTCTTAGTTAACGCTATTGGATTTTTTTCCTCAAAAATGGGTTTCCAGCCAAACTCATATAAATTTTCAAACATTTTCTTGATTTTGGAATAATCAATTCTCGTATTTGTTTTTTTATCAAAAATAAATTTTTCATGCTCAACTCCAATCTTCAAATTAGATTTATCCTTTGAGCCTGACTTAAAATGTTCTATTATTTGTTCCTTTGTTTCTATCATTAGCTTATATTGTTTCTTTTTAGATAATCTTCAATTTCCTTTATATTACTTAATTTGTTAGAGCAAGTTTGATTTTTACATATAACAATTTTTGCCTCTTTTACTTCATTATCTAGATATTTAAATGTAGCTCTAGTAAAAAATTTTTTTTGCAAGTACTTTTTTATATTAGGATCTAAATTTTGCTTTCCATGAATTGTGAAAGATATACTTTCATTACAAATATCCAATGATTTTACAAAACTAAACATTTGTGCAAAGTTTGAGTTTAAAACTTGGTGGAAACTTTTTTTTAAAATATCAATTTTTTCAAACCATATTTTATCGCTAGTTATAATATATATTTTATTACATAAGTTTAAATATACGCTATTTCCATTTGGTATATTATTATCATTTAGATCTACTGGTTGTACAAATAGATCATTGTCTAATATTTTATTTTTCTGCATTAAGCCTGATTTTTTATCAAAAAAGTATTCCCAGGTTTTTATTAAAATATCTTTTGATTTTTCGATGTATTTAACGTCACCATCTAACTCATAAATAGTTATCAAAAGACTAGCATAGTATACGTAATCTTCCAAAAAAGCGTCAATCTCTGTGTCTTGATAACAATGGAAAATTTTGTCTGACAAATATTTTTCCAATACCTTTATACTAACAAGAGTATTTTGTTTTAGTTCTTCATTATCAGTTACTAGCGATGAAAGAAGAAGTGTTTCTAATAAAAAACAATTTTGATCAGTTTGAGATTTATCATCAAATAATGGTTTAGTACGTTTATTTCTTTGATCTAATAACGTTTTTTCTGTGTTTGAGATTTCTTTAATCTCATCATCGGAAAGTTTATTATGAGTTTCTATTAAAATATTATTACCTTCAAAATTTCCCTCTTCAATTAAATTATATTTTTTTGCAAATAAATTAAATTTAGAACCCAGAATATTTTTTAGCTCTGCATAACTCCATACATAATATTTTCCTTCAACACCATCGCTATCGGCATCATATGCAGACCCATAAAGATCGAAATCATTTTTAAATTCTGAATTGATAAAATTTATGGTTTGCTCTAACTTCCCTTTATAATAAAGATTATTAGTTTTTTGAAAGAACTTATTTAACAATCCTATATATTGAATATTATCATAAAGCATTTTTTCGAAGTGAGGGATGATCCAATTTTCATCAACAGTGTATCTTGCTATACCTCCAGCTAGATGATCATACATTCCTTTTGAAGAAATATTGTAAAGTAAAGTTTCAACAGGTTTAAAGTATTCTTCTTTTCCTGTTTTTAAATAAAAATAAAACATTGCATCAAATAAATAAAATTGGGGAAACTTAGGAGCTCCCTTGAAACTTCCATTATCTTTATCAAGGTGCTGTATAATTTTTTCTAAAAACGGTTCTAAAGGTTGATTTAATACTGCTGATCTTTGATTAATTTTACCAAATATTTCTTGCATTTGGGGCGCTTGATCAAGAATTTTTTCTCTATTCTTATTATATACGTCAGAAACATTATTTAGAACTTTTTGAAAATCTGGTCTTCCATGCATTTCTTTTGGCGGGAAATAAGTTCCACCAGTAAAAGGAACACCATTTTCATCAAGAAACATCGATAAAGGCCAACCTCCTTGGGTTCCTGTTAAAATAGATAAACTTCTTTGAAAAACATAATCTAAATCAGGTCTTTCTTCTCTATCAACTTTAATATTTATAAATTTTTCATTCATTATTTTAGCTGTTTGATCATCTTCAAAACTTTCATGAGCCATCACATGACACCAATGACAACTAGCATATCCAACACTGAGAAATATTGGTTTTTTTTCTTTTTTTGCCTGTTCTAAACTTTCTTTATTCCAAGCAAACCAATTTACAGGATTGTCTTTATGCTGCTTTAAATACGGACTTTTCTCTTCCTTAAGTTTGTTAGTCATGTTTTTTTTAAAAATTAGTGATGATAAAAAGGTTTTCTATCAAATATTTTTTTCACCATTGGTTCAAACTCTTCTAAAGACATAGATTTGTAATTAGGATCAAAAGAAGACTGGTCATATTTTTCACAAAAATCAACTGTATCTTGATAATATTTGTGATCTTTGAATTTATCCCTAGCATTTCTATCTCCTCCTAAATGATGAGCACTGTAATAAGTTTGAAAAAGACCATGATGAAGTATTATCCAATATGTTTTTTCTGAAACATATGGTCTGATTATTGAAGCGGCATATTGAGAATGATTCATTGGCGCCAAGTCATCTCCTATGTCATGAAGTAAAGTTGCTACAACCATCTCTTCACTTTCTCCATTCTTGTATGCTCTAGTGGCTGCTTGCAAGGAATGTTCTAATCTAGTTATTTGATAGCCTTCAAGAGTTGTAGTTTGACTTGCAAGATATTTCAGCAATCTATCAGCTGTTTTACGTTCAAAATTCTTTTCATACTTTTCTAATAATTCATAATCTTCTCTAGAACCATTTTTCATTTCAGTAAAATTTACTTTTTTCATTAATTACTCGAACCAGTACTTAATAGTGATAATTGTGTAACTTTATCTTCTCCAAGTTCATCAATTATTTTTACTGGATAATCACCAGTAAAATGATGATCGGTTAATTGAGGATAAGCATCATTTCTCTTTTCAAAACCCATTCCTCGATATAAACCACCTAACGTTAAAAATTTAAGTGATTTTGCTTTTATAAATTCTTTTATTTCATCTACTGATTTATTCGCTGCTAATAGTTCTTTTTTTGTAGGTGTATCAACTCCATAAAAATCTGGGTATTTTATTTCTGGACTAGCTATCCTAACATGTATCTCTTTAGCACCATTATCATACAACATTTTTACAATCTTTGATGATGTAGTTCCTCTTACAAGAGAGTCATCAACTAAAATAATTTTCTTATTTTTAATAACTGAAACATTTGCATTTAATTTTAATTTAACTCCTAGACTTCTAATTTGCTGTGAAGGTTCTATAAAAGTTCTACCAACATAATGATTTCTTATTAAACCTAGATCAAAGTTTATTTTTTTTTCTTCCGCATAACCTAATGCAGCAGCATTACCAGAGTCTGGCACTGGCACAACTAGGTCAGCATCTAAATTATCTTCTTTAGCTAATTCTGCTCCAAATTTTTTACGATATTCATAAGCTGTTTTGCCATTTAAAATACTGTCTGGTCTTGAAAAATAAATATATTCAAATACACATGGTCTTACTTTTTTTTGAGGAAATGGCTTAATACTTTTCAATGCATCATTTTCTACATAAACAATTTCACCATTTTCAACTTCTCTAACAAACTTTGCGCCAATAATATCAAATGCACATGTTTCAGATGCAAAAACATAAGAATTTTTTAGTTTTCCGATAACCAAAGGTCTAATTCCATAAGGATCTCTTACACCAATAAGTGTATTTTGTGTCATCATAACCAATGCATAACCTCCTTGAATTTGAAACAGAGCATCAATAACTTTATCGATTGTCTTTGGTCTTTTTGATTTGGCTATAAGTTTTACTATCGTTTCTGTATCTGATGTTGTGTAAAAGATTGAGCCTTCTTCAACCATTTTGTTTCTAAGTGTTATTGCATTCGTTAGATTTCCATTATGCGCAACTCCAATTCCACCTGAATTAGTATCAGCAAAGAATGGTTGTACATTTCTTAAAGCAGTTCCTCCTGTTGTAGAATATCTATTATGACCTATAGCGTAATTTCCTGGCAAGTTTTTTAAAACTTTTTCATCATTGAAGTTGTCTCCAACCAGGCCAAATCTTTTTTCAGAGTGATATTTTTCACCGTCAAATGATACAATTCCACAACCTTCCTGACCTCTATGTTGTAACGCATGAAGTCCTAAAGCAGTTAAGGTTGATGCTTCTGGTGTATTGCTTATGCCAAAGACCGCACATTCCTCTTTTAATTTAGGATTATACATCTTGAACTTTTTCTTTAGCATCTTCATATTGTTTTTGATTTGGAAATACCTTTATAAGATAGATACTACCTTTTTCAACCCAAGGAAATGTTAGTGAATCTTTTAAATTTAATGGCCATTTTTTGCTGTCATAGATAACGTCAATAGCTGTGAACAAACAAACAATTAAAATATAGCTCTTAGCGATTCCAAAAAAAAAGCCAAAAACCTTATCGACTGAACCTAATCCAGTATAAGTAATAACTTTACTTATTGCTTTATTTGCTAAAAGAATAAGAAATATTATTAATATAAATAATATTACGCCTACAATTATATCAAGCACATATTCACTATCTAAAATACCTTCAAAATACGGTTTTACTTTAGGAAATAAATAAATTGTTAAAATATATGCCAAAACCCATTTGGCAGCTGACAATAAACTTAAAACAAAACCTTTTCTATATCCTTGAATTAATAAATATATGGTTAATACAAAAAAAATATAATCAAATAATGTTACTTGTATTAAAAAATCCTGAATAGTTTCAATCATTAATTGAATGGTTTAATTTTAAGCAATAAAGAAGGCAAAAGTGTTAAAACCGAAACCATTGCAAGCAACATAGCAATCCCTGTGAATACACCAAAGTAAATTGTTGGTATAAAATTTGACATTACTAAAATTGAAAATCCAAAAACTATTGTAATTGAAGTATTTAAAATAGCTTTGCCAACTGTTGAATGACACAGTTTTAATGTCTTATTATAATTTTTTAATTTTGCATACTCCTCTTTAAATCTGTAAATATAATGAATACTATTATCTACCGCGATACCTATTGTTATTGCGGCAATTGTTATCGTCATCATATCAAGAGGAATTCCCAATAATCCAATTAAACCTAATATAAAAAAAGCTGCTATAAAATTTGGCACAACACCTATTAAAGCTAATTTTAAATTTTTGAAAAGAATAATAAACATTATAAATATTCCAAGCATTACAAATCCAAGTGTTAAAATTTGAGATTTGAATAAACTTTGTAAAAGATTGTTGAAAAGAATTAATACACCACCTAATTTAAATTCATCATCTTTTAAATCTAATTTATTTTTAAGGTCAGAGTTTATTTTAATGAGTAAATCATTTCTCCTTAAATTATCTAAAGAGTCTTTTATTCGCAAACTTATCCTAGCTTCTGAGTCTTTTATGGAGATATATGGATCTACAATTTCTTTTTTTATATTATCTGGTATCTTGGTGTACAAGACACCCATTTCTAAAGAACCTAACTCTTTATTGTTATTTAATTGAGTAGCAACGTCAATAATTGAGGAAAAAGAAAGCACTTTTCCAATTGGCTCCAAAGAGTCTAAATAGCTATGGACCTTTTTTATCTTATCAATTTTATCTTTAGTAAACCAATATTTTTCATCATTCTCATCCTCATCACCCCAATCGTCTTCTTCATCTTCAGATTTTTGTTCAGCATCATCTTGTTTTGGAAATTTTAAAATAACTTCAAGTGGCGTTGTACCACCTAATTTTTCATCGATAAGTTTCATTCCTTTATAAATTTCTGTATTTTTATCAAAATAATTTATAAAACTATTTTCTACTTCAAGCTTTGAAATTCCCAATATACTTAAAAATATAATTATTAAGGTTGTTCCAAATATTGTATTTTTATTTGAAACTGAAACTTTACTGAAAAAATTAGTAATTTTGGTACCTTTTTCCTCTTTTAAAGCAACTTTATTGAAATTAAATAAATTAATTAATGTTGGCAATAAACTAAAAGTAATAAGAAATGAAATTATTAGACCAAAAGTCATCATAAATCCAAAATCTATTATTGGTTTTATTTCACTAAACACTAGAGACAAGAAAGCAAATATAGTTGTTAAAGCTGTATATAAAATAGGCCAAAACATTTTGCTGGTTGTTAAAGAAATAATTTTAAATTTATTTAACTTCGGAAATTGTTTTGAAAGCTGAAGATATCTTGTACTAATATGAATATTCATAGCCATAGTTAGTATCAACATTAAAGCTATAAAATTTGATGATATAACGGTAACTTTCCACCCTAAGAGACCAAGAAGTCCTGTCATTATTATAACTGAAAAAAAACAACTGCTTATAGGTACAATTATCCATATCAATCTTCTAAATACATACCAAAGAGTTGCAACAATAAATAAAAAAACTCCAAGTCCAAAAACAATTATGTCATTTTTAATAAAGGTCATCATGTCATCAGCAATCATAGGTATTCCACCTAAATGAATTTTGCTTGTTGAACTAAAATTTTTTATTACTTGCCTTATCTCTAAAATATTTTGATGATTTTGTTTTTTTAATTTATCTTTATATATCTCTTCGTCTTTTTTACTTTTAAAGTCTTGTATTTTATCTTTGGACTTTAAATAAACTATAATACCAGATGTTTTACCATCTTCACTTATTACAAAATTCCTGAAAACTGGGCTATTCAATATTTCATTAAACCCTCTTTCTTTATCAATACCATCCGAGCTAAGTGTAGAGTAGTTTTGCAGTCTTTCTATTAACGGTTCATCGGAGCTGTTTAGTAAAGGAATATCTAATAGGGTGATTACACTATGCACCCAATTAAGTTTTTGAATTTCTTTTTTTAATTTTATTAGGTTTTTGATAGAATTTTCTTCTATCATTCTCCCTTTTGGAGTGTATGTAAGAACTAAAAATTCTTTCGCACCGTATCTTTCGTTTATTTCGTTTAAATATTTTAAATCAGGATCACCTTCTATTAATAAAGTTTCAGATGATGCATCAAGTCTAAAATTTTTAGAATAATAGCCAAAAAAACATAAACAAATTAATAATAAAACTAAAATTAAATTAGGTTTTTTTAAAACAATATTTTGATATAATTTGGCTAACATCGACTATTAGCTTTTATAATTTAATTTAATTATTTTGAATATCTTTAAATTTGGTAAACATTGCCTCAAATTCAAGCATAACATTACCAGTTGGACCATGTCTTTGTTTTTGAATAATCAACTCAGCTAAATGTGAGACTTCGTTCATTTTTGCTTGCCATTCTGCGTGCTCCACCGTCGCTGGTCTGGGCTCTTTTCCTTGTAAATAGTAAGCTTCTCTATAAACAAACATCACAACATCTGCGTCTTGTTCTATCGAACCAGATTCTCTCAAATCAGATAATTGAGGTTTTTTATCATCTCTTTGCTCAACAGCTCTTGAAAGTTGAGATAAAGCCAAAACAGGCACAGCTAATTCTTTTGCTAATGCTTTTAATCCTTGAGTAATCTCTGATATCTCTTGAACTCTACTATTGTTAGAGTTTGAAGCTCTCATAAGTTGAATATAATCAATCACGACCATATTTAGACCATAAAGTCTTTTAATTCTTCTTGCCCTATTACTTAAAGCAGCAATTGTTATTGCTGGTGTCTCGTCAATATATAGAGGAAGTTCAGATATATCTTTTGATGTTTCGATAAATTTATCAAATTGTTCCTCTGATATTTTTCCTCTTCTTATATCATTAGATTTAATTCTGGATTGCTCGGCAAGTATTCTTGTTGAAAGTTGTTCAGATGACATTTCTAAAGAGAAAAATGCTATTGAACTTTTTTCTCCATTTTCTTGAATTTTTTTTGCAGCATTGAATGCAATATTTGTTGCTAAGGCTGTTTTACCCATCGATGGTCTACCAGCAATTATTACTAGATCTGATTTATGTAAACCTCCTAGCCTGTCATCTAAGTCCCTTAAACCAGTTGGAACACCAACAATTCCCTCTTCGTTTTTGTAGGCATTAGATGCCATTTCTATTGTTTGTCTCATAGCTTCATCGAATTTAATTAATGATGAACTGAATGAACCTCTTTCCGCAAGATCAAAAAGTGATTTTTCATAATTTTCAATAATCTTTTGGCCATCATTATCTAAATCGTTAAGTTTGGCCATGTCAATTATTTCAGTAGAAATTTTAATTAATTCTCTCTTTACATATAAATCAAAAATAAGTTTTGAATATTCTATTGCTTGTCTTGAGGAAGTTGAAAATTTAGTAATTTTTACTAAATATTCAGGAATATTTAATTCGTCTTTCTCTTTCTCAAAATAATTCTTTAAAGTAATTGGATTTGCTAGCAAACCTCCATAAATCAATTTTTCTAAAGCTTCATATATTTTTTTATGAATTGGATCATAAAAATTTTTACTCGATATTAATAAATTTACTTCATCAAAAATTTCATTAGAAATAAGTATTGATCCTATTATAGATTGTTCAGCCTCAATATTATTTGGAAGTTCGTCGATTTTAGATTTAACAATATTTAAAGACTGAGACATAAATGAATAATATTAAAAAAAAAAAATATCTCAAAGATATTAATTTATTGGGGAAAAAAATGTATAATTTACTTATCTTCTTTAGGAACAACCTCAATTTGAATATTTGACTGGATTTCAGAGTGTAAATTTAAAAACACTTTGTAAATTCCAACAGATTTTATTTCTTTAACAGGTTGTATCAATGATGGATTAATCTCTACACCATCCATATCTTTAATAATCTTTGAAATTTCAGTAGGTTTTACTGAACCATATAATTCTTTATTTTCAGTACTCAATTTTTCTATTGTATATTTTTTATCTCTTATTTTTTCATCGATTGACTTGGCATTATTTTTTCTGTCCAGATCTTTTTTATCCAACTCATTTTTTATTTTTTCGACTTCTTTGATATTTGCTTTTGAAGCAAATAGTGCTTTTTTTTGTGATATTAAAAAGTTTCTTGCAAACCCTCTTTTAACATCTATAATTTCTCCTATAGCTCCAATATTTCTGACGTTTTCAAGTAATATTACTTTCATGATTATATTAATGCTAAATTTCTTGCTCTTTTTATTGATAGGGATAATTCTCTTTGTTTCTTTTGACTTACAGATGTAATCCTTGACGGTAATATTTTTCCATTCTCAGAAATATATCTTTTTAATAACTTTATATTTTTATAGTCTATAATGGGAGCACCCTTACCAGACAACGGACATTTTTTTTTAAATTTGTACTTATTATTTTGAAAAACACTTAATTTTGAAAAATTATTTTGATTACTTTTTTTTTTTAAATTTCTTTTTTTCATTTATTAACTTTATTTTTTTTGATTTTCTTCATTTTTTTTAAAATAATCAGTTTCTAAATCTAATTTTTTAACTTTGACAGTTAAATATCTTAAAAGATTTTTGTCTATTTTTTCATTTCTCTCTAATTCTTTAATAGTTTTACCTTTTCCCTCTATTTTGAAGTGCAGATAATTACCTTTCTTATTTTTCTTAATTAAATATGAAAGATGCATTAAACCCCAGCTTTCAAATTTTAATATATTTCCTTCATTACCTTCAATAATTTTTTTATATTTTTCTTCCATTTGCTTAATTTGCGAAGGCGAAATATCTTGTCTTGCTATTAAAGTATGCTCGTAGTAGTTCATATAATTTTATAGAAAAATTGAGGATATACTATTATAAATTTTCAATTACAATATAAAAAACACATTATTTATTAACTTTTTTATGTTTTCAGTGTTATTTCCCGGTCAAGGGTCACAAATTATCGGAATGGCAAAGGAATTTTATGAAAATTTCGAATATGTAAAAGAATATTTTGCTATAGCTGACGATGTATTAAAAAAGAAACTTAGTAAAATTATTTTAGAAGGACCCAAGGAGGATTTAAATCAAACTGTAAATACACAACCATCTATATTTCTTGTCAGCTACTCAATTTTTAATGTTATACAAAAAGAAAGTAATTTTGATTTACATAATGCTAAGTTTTTTGCGGGTCATTCTTTGGGAGAATATTCAGCTTTATGTTGTGCAGACTCAATAAATTTTGAACAAACTCTTAATCTGCTTAAGAATAGAGGTGAAGCTATGCAAAATGCAGTACCAAAAGGAGAAGGAGGCATGATTGCAGTCCTCGGTACTAACATTGATGAAATTAATAATATTCTTAAAAAAAATGAAGATAAAATTACATGTTATGTTGCAAACGATAATTCAATAGGCCAAGTTGTATTAAGCGGACTAGTAGAAAATCTTAATTTAATTTCAAATGAATTAAAAAACAGAAATGTAAAATTTATTAGATTGCCTGTAAGTTCACCATTTCATTGCCCCTTAATGAGCAGCGCAACAATAGAGATGAAACAAAAGATAATTGATACAAGTTTTAAATATCCTAAATTAGACATAGTCTCTAATGTTACCGCTAATCCAATGAATAAACCTGAAGAGATAAAAAAGCTTTTAATTGAACAAATAGAAAAGCCAGTGAGGTGGAGAGAAAGTGTAAGTAAGATGATAAGCTTTAATGTGGATCATTTTATTGAAATTGGGCCTGGGAAAGTTTTATCAGGCCTAGTAAAAAGAATTGATAGCAATGTAAAATTAAATCAGATAAATACATTGAATGATATTAAAATTTTAAATAATGATTGATTTAACCAATATAAATATAATTTTAACTGGATCTACTGGTATTTTAGGTGGCTCAATTTTAAAAACTTTAAGTGAAGCAAATGCAAATATAATAGCTACAGGAACAAATCAAAATAAGTTAGATATTATAAAAAAAAAATATCCGAAAATTATAACTAAACAATTTGATATTTCTAAGCATTCATCTATTGAAAGTTTCGTAGAAGACTGTAATAAAGATTTTAAAAATAAAATAGATGTTCTAATAAATAATGCTGGCATTGCATTAGATAATTTAACAATAAGAATGAAAGAGGATGAGTGGAAAAAAGTTATTGAGATAAATTTATCTTCATCATTTTTGTTAAGCAAATATTCAATAAAAAAAATGATAAGAAATAAAAATGGTAAAATTATAAATATAACATCTATTGTTGGTCACACTGGTAATATTGGCCAAGCTAATTATGCTGCTTCCAAAGCTGGATTATTAGGTATGTCAAAAAGTCTCGCAATAGAATATGGCAAAAAAAATATTAAAATCAATTGTATATCACCAGGGTTTATTAAATCTGAAATGACTGACAAAATTGCAGATAATTTTAAAAAATCTTTACAAGAAAAGATTTCACTAGATAGATTTGGAGAACCTGAGGACGTTGCAAATGCTGTTGTTTTTTTATGTTCTAGATTGTCTGATTATATCACAGGTGAAACAATTCATGTAAATGGCGGTATGTATTTTAGTTGACATTATAATATAAATATCTATTAAGAATTTTAACTATAAGGAAAATATGTCAGAAGAAATTTCAAACAAAGTAAAAAAAATTGTTGCAGACCATCTTGGAATCGAAGAGGCTAAAGTTACAGATGAATCAAGCTTTATAGATGATTTAGGCGCTGATAGCTTGGATACGGTAGAGTTAGTTATGGCATTTGAGGAAGAATTTGGTTCAGAAATCTCAGATAGCGATGCTGAGAAAATCTTAACCGTAGGTGATGCAGTAAAGTTTATTGAAAATAAAGCAAACTAACTTTTAAATTAAATGTCCAGCTTTAAAAAAGGTGGAATGTTTATTCTATCCTCACCTTCAGGTGCAGGAAAAACCACTTTAGTAAAAAAGATTACTAGAAATAAAAATTTTTCAGTTTCAATCTCACACACTACAAGATTTCCAAGACCAAAAGAAAAAAATGGAAAAGATTATTATTTTACTTCGAAAAATAATTTTAAAAAATTAATTAAGATGGGAAAATTTTTAGAGCATGCAAAAGTATTTAATAATTATTATGGTTCAGCAGAAGATTTGGTCATAAATAAACTTAAAAAGGGTAAAAATGTTGTATTTGATATCGATTGGCAAGGCACAAGACAAATTAGAAATAAAAATTTAAATTATAAATTGCATACAATTTTTATTTTACCTCCATCAAAAAAAGAGCTTTTAAAAAGATTAATCAAAAGAGAAAATAAAAATATGAAAACTGTAAAGAAAAGAATGAAAGGATTTAAAAAAGATTTATCAAAATGGAAAGAATATGATCAAGTTGTGATTAATGATGATTTAAAAAAATGTTACAATAAAATAATGGATGCAATAAGAAAGAATAAAATTCAATTTGACAAAGAAATTATTAAAAAACATGTAAATAAATTGTTAAGTTAATTTTTCAAAGTATTTACATATTTCTATATATGTACTTATTTTTAAATTTTGTGGTCTTAGATTTAAATTAATATTTAAATTTTCTGCAACATCATTATAATTTTTGAATAATTGTTTCATTGGCTTTCGGATCATCTTTCTTCTTTGGCTAAAAAAAGTATTTGTAATATATTCTAAGTTTTTTGAATTTTTTATGTGCTCTATTTTATTTTTAGGTTTAAGAACAACTAATGAACTCCAAACTTTAGGAATAGGATAAAAACTTTTTGGAGATATATCAAAAATTTTTGATTTATTCATTTTCCAGGACGATAAAATTGATATTCTGCCATATTGCTTTGTGTTAAATTTGGCTACGATTCTTTCAGCTACTTCTTTTTGAAAAACAAAAATAAATTCAGAAAAAATTTTATCTAAATTTTCTAATTTAATTATTGATGTCAATATTTTAGTTGAGATATTGTATGGTAGATTTCCAAAAACTTTTATTGGTTTTTTAAAATTGAAATTGTGATAGCATTTCAATATGTCATTATTTATTACCTCTATCCTTTGACCAAATTTTTCTTTTAATTCATTTGAGAGAAATTTATCTTTTTCAACAACTATTAATTTGTTAGGTTTTTTTTCTAAAATTTTTTCTGTCAGCCTACCTGTCCCAGGACCTATTTCTAATATTAAATCATCCTCTTTTATTTTTCCGGTCGAAATTATATCATTTAAAATTTTTTCATTAGTTAAAAAATTTTGACCTAGGCTTTTTTTAGGTTTCATCTTATTTAAATTTTTTTATAAATTTCATTGCATATATAAATGATGCTGGATCTGACTTGTTTTTACCTAGCATTGATGAATTTGGCCCATGATCTGGAGAAATTCTTATAAAAGGAAGTCCTACTGTAATATTAATTGCATTAAAATTAAATAGAGTTTTTATTGGAGTTAAAACTTGATCATGATACATACCTATAATGACGTCAAATCTGTTGATATTTTTTTTTAAAAAAAAAGTATCAGTCGAAAATGGTCCGGATATATCGATTTTTTTTTTCTTTAATAATTTTATTGCTGGTCTAATAATTTTATCTTCTTCACTATAATTATCTATTGTTTCACAGTGCGGGTTTAATCCAAGTAAAGCAAATTTAACTTTTTTTTTATGTATTTGCTTATAAAATTTATTAATTTTTAAAACATTATTTAAAATTTTATTTTTTGTTATATTTTTTGTAACATATTTAATTGGTATGTGCGTTGTTAGTGGAGAAACAGACAATTTATCATTATAAATTAACATTACTTCATTTCTTGAATTTGTTTTCTTTGATAAATATTCGGTTATTCCTGAGAATTTTTTATTTAAAAAATTTTTTTTTGATATAGGGCCATTTATAAATATAAATTCTTTATTATTATTCTGTATAATCTCTAATGCTTTATTGAAACATTTTTCAATATAATCTTTTGAATTTCCACTAATTTTTGAAAATATTTTTTTGAATTTAAATTCAATATTTATAAAATTTATAATATTACTTTTGGCATCAATATAATTTTTAATAACATTTATATTTAAGTCATACTTTAACTTTTTTATTTGATTTTCGAAAAGTTTTACATTTCCAATAATTATAATTTTTTTTTTGTTAATTTTTTTTTTTGAAAAATATTTAGCAATAATCTCAGAAAATATACTGAAAGGTTCTCCCAAAACAATTATAATATATTTAGTTTTCATTAATTTTCGTATTTTGTTTTAATTTTTTGAAATATAAAAGAGAAAATTGATTTAATTGGTTATTTCTCTCAAATTTTACTAAGTCTTCAAGTTCCTTATTAATATCTTTTATTTGTTTCATTTCTCTTTTGTTATTTATTTTTAAAATTAAATAACCATTTGGATATTCGATAGGTGTTGTGATTTCATTTATTTTCATTTTTTTTAAAATTTTACTTAATTTTTTTGATAGTAAAGTTTCTTTAATCCATCCAATCTGTCCCCCTTTATTATTGCTACCAGCTATACTGAATTTAGAAGCTGCATTTTTAAAAGTGGTTGAGTTTATATAATTAGTTATTCTAAGATATTTTGAATCAAAGTTTTCTGATTTATCAACTTCAAATAGAAGTTCTGATAAGTTATATTCATATTTTTTGTTATTTTTTAATTGATCTCTTAATTTTTCTTTTAATTTATTTCTATTTATTTTAACCAAAGAATTAAATTTTCTAAAAATCAAGTCATTCCATAAAGCTTCATATTTAACCTTTTCTATAATTTTATTATATTTAATACCGTTTTTTCTTAATAAATTACGAAATTCGTCTTCATTTTTTACTTTTTTAAATTTGAAAAGATTATTTTTTATTTCGTTTAAAAACTTTTCATTTGGTTGTTTTTTAAAAACTTTATCAATTTCTTTCTTTTTTATAATTTCTCTTACAAGTGTATCACGAGATATTTTTAATATCTCATTTTCTGGAAGTTTGCTTAAGTTTGGTCTTAGAAATAATAAATATTTTTTTTCATTTAAAATATCAATATTAGTTATAATTTCCTCATCAATTTTGTATTTTATTTCAATTTGAGAAAACGAAAAAGAATTATAAAAAAAAATAATTAATATAAAAAATAATTTTTTCAATCTAAGCATTTTTTATTTTCCAATTAAGCTACCTACATTAGGTACTCCTAATTCAGTAAATGGAATAATTTTGACAAGGAAAGATAAGCTTTCATTTGGTTTTAAATTACCATCTCTATAAAAAGATTTATTATAATTTAAATTAATCGATATACAATCTGTGAAATATGTATAAATTAAATCATAGTATTCTGTAAAATCATCACGTAAATTTTTAGTAGATTCAAAAGAAAATTTATTTTCCTGATTTGGCTTAAATGTTGTTCTATTTAAAATATTTTCAGTATCTCCAAAATCGTGATTTTCTGTATAATAATTAAAATTAGTAAAAAAATTATTAATATTAAAATCTAAATTTATTCCATCTAAATTTGAGTATTCGAGATCTTTATCATAAGAATAACCATAACCAATTGCTAGATTATCGTTAAATCTATAATTAATATCTCCAAATATATCAGAACGTGTTTTATCTAATTTAGATTTTGATGGAAGATTATGATCTTCTTTATGCTTAATCACATTTGCTACTTTAAACTCAAAATTATCAGGTCCCTTGGTATTTATTCTATTAAATTCAAAACCGACAGTTAGAGCCTCTCCACCCTCTACTTGTGAGGATGTTTCAATTCTATTTAAGTTGAAGGCGTTATAATAATTAAGTTTAAGATCGTTCGATGATAAATCACTATTTTTATTGGGACTATATCTAAAAGAAATTTTAGGATTTATAATATGTTTATAATCTTCTATTTTTTTCTGCAAAGGTAAACTGGTGTCTATTTTAAATGTTCCAAATAAATTATAATTTAATTCTTCTCCAGAATTTGTTGACTCATCTAGGTAGTCGTTTGAATTTTTTAGTAGCAAGTCATAGTTTGTTGACATTCCTATTTTATTAATAAAATTATTTGAAGAAAATAAAAAATCATTTGTAATAACACTTTCAGTAATATTTGTATTATAATTCTTATTATAACCGTATGAATTAAAATTGAAATTACCATTATAACTTTCAGGTATCTCTATAGTTTTAGTAAAATTAAAATCAGGAAAAATATATTGGTATCTATCATGATAATTCTGTGACAAATCTTCAAAAACCTTAAAAGATGTGCTTAGATTTGAATTTTTAAAACCCCAATTTATATCTAAGTTTGATAGTAAAAGACCATCATCCTGGATCAATAATGAATTTTCATATAATTTGTGATTTTTTAAATAGTTGTCTCCTTCAACATCTTGCAAGTTTAATTTGAAAGTAATGTAATCGTTTATTTTTCCTACTTGATTGTAAAATAGGTGTGATTTTGTTCCTTCATTACCTACTAGTAAGCTAAAATCACTTATAATATTGGAATTTAGTAGTGCCTGTCTGTACTCGTTTTGTAATAAGAAGCTTTTGTCCGCATAATATCTTGGCCTTAAGGTTAGGTCTTTATCTATTGATATTACTTTAAAATATGGAAAATTTACAGCAGTCCCAAATCTACTCGAGCTCGAATAAGATGGAGTTAAAAATCCAGATTTTCTTTTAACTGATGGATCTGGGTGATTAAAATAAGGAAGATAAAATACCCTATAATCAAATATTTTAAACCAAGATTTTTTGTATTCAAATATTTTTTTATTTTTGTCATGATTAAATTCATCAGAATTTAATTCCCAAGCTCTACATTTTTTATTCTTTATATTGCATGTACTAAAAACTCCTTTATAGATTTTTAAATTATCATCGTTAGAGTATCCACTTCTTCCTTTTAAAATAGGTTCGTTTTCTGGATTTCCAAAATAAGATTTTTCAAACTCAACCTTTATTTCTTTACCTGCAATTTCATTATTCGAGAGATTAATTATTATATCTTCAAAAATATATTTGTTATCCTGATTATCGATTATAACAGATTTTTTTGATGAGATAATTTCTTTATTTGCGTCCAACACAAATTTCTCTTTTAACTTATATAAATTTTGATCATTATCCTCTATGGATGTTTTTTCATTACTAAATATTCGGTTTAAATTTCGATCAAAATAAACATTCCTAGAAATAATTTTATATTCATCTTTAACAACCATATAAGTGGCATCATTGCTGTATATTAAATTTTTTATTTTATTATAAATAATCTTGTTACTTTGTATTATTACATTATTAATTTTATCTTTAAATATAACGTTATCTGTAAATATTGTAACTGACGTCTCTTTATTATGCTTAGCTTTATTTGAAGTTATTTCAATTTTCTCCAATGGTATAGTCGCCTTCGAATTGTATGCAAAAATAATATTTCCATTCTCTTTTATATCCATTTTAGAAGCTTTAAATTCAATTTCTTCAGAAAATACTTCTGTGTTGATTAAAATAATAAATATTAATTTATATAAATTTTTAATTTTCATTGACCTTAATCAAACCCATATTACAAACTAAAAAAAGAATTATCAGAGGTAACCATACTGATAAATAAACTGGTAAAGCACCTTTATTTCCAAGTATTCCAGAAAAATAATTTACATAATAAACTAAAACAGAAATGAAAATCCCAAAAATTATTACAAAAAATTTAGATTTTACTCTTTTCAATCTATTTATTATTATAAATCCTAACACTGTCATCAGAATATAAAATATTGGTAAACTATAAAGCTTATTCAAGTGTATTTTAATATCAGTATTTGAATATCCTATTTTAAAATAACTGTTAGATAGTTTGTGTAACTCATAAATATTTAAGGCATTAAGGTTTGCAAATAGGTTTGAAATAATCTCACCATTGAATGAGGAGTTGTAAACATAACTCTTAAATTTATTTTTATTTCCATCTTTATTTAAAATTGATACTTCACTGAGTTGCCAATTTTTTGACAATATATTTGCTGTTTCGGCAATAATTGTAGTTTTGTTATTATAATACTTATCAGCTTCAGTTATAGTTATTGATTTTAATTTATCCGCATCAAATTTTTCAGCATGAATAATATATAAATTTTGATCAATTTCCTCTTTTATCCACAATCCATCATCGTTTACTACCGCCAAATATTCGTTTGAGTTAGAAAAACTATTCTTTGTGTCAAGATATTTACCTTTTAAAGCAGAGGAAAATGAGTAAAAAAATAAAAGTAATAGAACTCCAATAATTCCTGAAATTATTGTTAAGTGTAAAATTAATTGAAAGTTGCTAATTCCATTTGAATTTAAAATTTCAAGTTCGTTTTTTTCAATTAAATTAAGGTAGAATAGTTTTACTGATATTAAAAAAGCAAAAGGTAAAACTTCGAATATGAGTGATGGGGCATTCAATAGGGATAAATAAAAAATAAAGTAAGTTTCAGCTCCATATTTTTCAGCAAATCTTATTTCATCAAAAAAATTAATTATTACTATAATACAAAAAAATATGAAATTTATTATTAAAAATCTTTTTGCAAATAATGAATAAATATATGATTGGTATTTTTTTATTATCATAAATGCCTATAATTAAAATTTGATTTAATAAAAATATAAATATAAAAAATTATAATAAACAATAAAGGAAGAGCTAAAAAAAATAATTCAAATTCTAATTTTGTAGATATAAACTTGTAGCTCAATTCAGAAAATAAAATAATAATAAACCCTATTAAAAATAAAAAACTTTTAAAATAATTTTGTAGATAATTAATATTTGATTTAAAAATTACTAAAGAACTTATTAAAGATAAAATAATAATATATATTGGATTTATAATTCTTTTAAATGTTTCTTCATAAATATCTAATATAACAAAGGAATTATCTTCGCCACATCTCTGGCTAATATTTTTTCTACTTAAAATAAATTTTTCTAAACAAGATAATAAGAATGAAGTATGCATTTCATTTAATTTACTTGTCTTTCTAGTTTTAGAATTAAATTTGGATAATTCGTAAGTTGTCTCTTGAAATCCTATATCAAAATTTCCATTAATGTTTATATTGGTTATATTGCCATCTAAAAGTTTAAAATTAAAACCTTTATTATCTTTAAATAACTTACCATTGTTTGCTGTAATTATTTTTGTTTCACCGTTTTTCATCTGCTCTTTGATATATATTCCTTTCAAGTTTCCGTCTTGATTGCTTTCTTCTACAAAAATTGTTAAATTTTGCATAACATTTGAAAATTTTTTTTCTTCAATAAGCTTAGGAAAAAATTCCATAGATGAGTCGTTTAGATATTGTTGTGCCATATTTTGTGTAAATGGAACCACATAAATATTTAAAGCAAGTTGAATAAAGACAAATAAAAAAGAAAATTTTGCAATAAAATTAATAAAGGAAATCTTCTTTATTCCATTGGTCCAAAAAACTAAAATTTCGTTATTTTCAACATATCTTTGCAAAACTACAAATAAAGTTAAGAAATAAGTAAAAATTAGAATTTTACTAAATATTTTAGGAATAATTAATATTGAGTAAAAAAAATATACACTAATGGCATGACCTTTTTCAGTAACAATATCTAGTAAATTAACTCCTTGGATTACCCATATAATTGATGTTATTGCGAGTGACGACAACAAAAAAAATAACAAAATATCATATGATAGTTTACGAAATATTAATTTATTCATTGAAATTTTAAATTTAACAAATATACAACATTATCTATTAAATATTTCAAAAAAATGAAGCTAAAATTAGATTTTGTAACTAAAGCACCCAAAGAAGCTAAAGATAATCAGCTTATTTTATTAAAGGATAAAACTGGTCAAAATAAAATCATTAAATCTCTAAAAAAATCTGTATTTGCTAATAAATTATTCTTGGAGAGAAAATTTCTTATTAAAAACATAAATGACAAAATATATATATTTGTAAATTGTATTAATTCAAAAACTTCTTTAGATTATGAGAAACTTGGGTCTAGTTTATTCCTCTTCTTAAAGAACAATAAAATTGAAAAATTCTTTTTTGAAACAAGTTTGTCCAATATTACTAATATACAACTAGAGAGGTTTTTACACGGTGCTCAACTTAAATCGTATGAATTTAATGTTTATAAAACTGATAAATCAAAAAATATGACAATAAACTTATATGTAGTTGGTCATAAATCAAAAAAAACAAACCTATTGAGGAATAAATTAAATTCACTTTTAGAGGGTGTTTTTCTCACTAGAGATCTGGTATCTGAACCAGGAAATGTTTTACATCCAGATGAATATGCAAGACGTATAGTAAAATTAAGAAAATTTGGATTAAAAGTTACTGTATATGATCAAAAAAAATTAAAAAAAATGGGCATGAACGCTTTACTGGGTGTTGGCCAAGGAAGTGTAAGAGGTTCATATTTAGTAACTATAGAATGGAAAGGCACAAAAAGTAAATCAAAACCCTTAGCTTTCGTTGGAAAAGGTGTGTGCTTTGATACTGGAGGTTACTCTTTAAAACCAGCAAAATTTATGGAAGATATGACTTATGATATGGCAGGCTCAGCTACAGTTGTTGGTTTAATGAAAACTCTTGCGTTAAGAAAGTCGAAAACTAATGCTGTTGGAGTAGTTGGACTTGTAGAAAATATGGTAAGTGGAAATGCCCAAAGACCTGGTGATATTGTCAAATCTTATAGTGGAAAAACTATTGAAATTTTGAATACCGATGCTGAAGGAAGACTGGTTTTAGCAGATGCTTTAACATTTACAGAAGAAAAATTTAAACCACAATTTATTATTGATTTAGCAACATTAACTGGAGCTATAATTGTTTCTCTTGGCTCAGAATATGCTGGTCTATTTTCAAATAATGATAAATTATCTAAAGAACTAATTGATGCTGGTGAAAGTGTTGAGGAAAAACTCTGGAGGATGCCGTTAAACGAAAACTTTGATAAACTAATAAATTCTAAAAACGCTGATATGCAAAATATTAATTATGTAGGTGGAGCAGGTTCAACGACAGCAGCTCAATTTTTACAGAGGTTCATAATAAATAAAACTCCTTGGGCGCACTTAGATATTGCTGGCATGGCATTTTCAAAATATGGGGGAGCGCTTAACTCCGGTGGTGCAACTGGTTATGGAGTTAGATTATTAAATAAATTAATTGAGGATAACTATGAGTAATATTGAGCAAACTCTATCGATAATTAAACCAGATGCAGTTGAAAGAAATCTTCAAGATCAGATTAAGCAGGAATTTACAAAAAAAGGATTTGAAATAATAAAAGAAAAAAAAATCCATATATCTAAAGAGGAAGCCGAGAAATTTTATAAAGTACATGAGTCTAAACCATTTTATAACGATTTATGCACTTATTTATCTTCAGGTCCTATTGTTGTAATGACTTTACAAAGAGAAAATGCAGTTGCTGAAAATAGAAAGTTAATGGGAGCAACTAATCCGACTGATGCAGAGGAGGGTACTCTGAGGAAAAAATACGGTATTTCAATTGATAAAAACTCTGTTCATGGTTCAGACAGTCCTGAAAATGCTAAGATTGAATTAGATTTTTTTTTCAATCACTAGCTAATAATTTGATAATTGCTTTTGGGTATATTTTATGCTCAATTTTCAAAACTTTTTTTTCTAAGCTTTTTTCACTGTCCGATTTTAGAATTTTTACCTTTTTCTGTAATATGATTTTTCCTGAGTCTAATTTCTTATTAACAATATGAACTGTAGCCCCAGAGTATTTGTCTTTATTTTGAATTGCTCTGTTGTGTGTGTTTAGTCCTTTATACTTAGGCAAAAGAGAAGGGTGAATATTAAGTATAGGATTCTTAAATTTTTTTATAAAACTACCTGAAAGTATTTTCATAAATCCAGCTAAACAAATCAAATCAACATTGTTTATCTTTAATGATTTTAACAAACGATTTTCGAAACTTTCTCTATTAGAATATTTTAACACAATGTTATTAATTTTGGATTTATTTGCGTAATTTAATCCTTTCGCACTAAAATTATCGGAGACAACTAGAACTATTCTAATTAAAGATTTTTTCTTTTTTGCATATTTTATTAATGATCTTAAATTGCTACCTCTACCACTTATCAATATCGCTGTGTTTTTTTTACCAGATGACTTTTCCACTTAACTTTACTTTTTTTGAATTTTTTGTAATTTTTCCAATAACATATGGTTTATATTTTTTTGGAAAAAATTTAATTATTTTTTGGTAGTTTGAACGTTTTACTACTAAACAGAAGCCAACACCACAATTAAAAGTTTTTAACATTTCTTTATCGCTTACACCTTGACTTTTTAGCCATCTAAATATTTTTAATGTTTTTATTTTTTCTAAATTTATTTCAGCACAATAATTATCTGGAATTATTCTTTTTATATTATCTTTTAAACCACCTCCGGTTATATTTGCACAAGCATTTAAATACTTTTTTCTAATTAATTCTAATACATAAATTACATATATTTTTGTAGGAACTAATAATTCATTTTTCAAAAAAGAATTTTTTTTTATATTAATTTTTTTTTTTTTTATAATATGTCTCACTAAAGAATATCCATTTGAGTGGAGACCACTTGAAGGTACTGCTAGCACTAAATCTTTTTCTTTTATTTTATTTAATAATATTTTATATTTTTCAACCAAGCCTAAAGAAAATCCAGCAATATCAAATTTTCCCTTTGAATATGTTCCAGGCATTTCTGCCGTTTCTCCACCAACTAATTCACAGTCAGCTAATTTGCAGCCTTTAATAATTCCACTAATTATACTTTTTAGTTTTTTAGTATCGATTTTTTCAACTGATATATAATCTAAAAAAAGCAAAGGTTTTGCTCCTTGAACGATAATGTCATTTACACACATAGCTACAAGATCTACCCCAATTGTATCAAATTTACCTAGTTGATTTGCAACTTCGATTTTTGTACCAACTCCGTCTGTACTAGTTACAAGATATGGTCTCTTTAAATTACTTGGTAGTTTTGTAAGTGCTCCAAATCCCCCAATATTCTTAAAATGACCACTTTTTTTTGATTTTTTTGTGCTTGAGGATATAAATTTAATAAATTTATCTGCTTTTTTTATGCTTACGCCACTTTTCTCATATGTAAAATTTTTCGATCTCATGTTTAAATTATGTTTTTAATCAAAAATAAAATTAATATTTACTTATACTTTTTTTTTTTACTTTTCATTTTAGTTTTTATCAAGTTTTCCACAGCTATAGTTCTTGCAGATAATTACATAGTTAAAAATATTAAAATTAAAGAACAATACGACGTAAATTTTAATAAAGATGAAGTAATAAATAAAGGTTTCAAAAAAGGATTTAAAACGTTAATTTTTAAAATTGTAGAAAGTAAAGATAAAAAATTATTTAAAGATATACCCAACAATAAAATTAGTTCATTGATTGATAATTTTTCCATAACAAATGAAAAATTTGTAAACAATAATTATGAGGTTGATTTTGAGGTTAAGTTTGATAAAAAAAAATTATTATCATTTATTAGAGAAAAAAATGTTATTTCTTCTGTTCCAAAAGACACAGATGTTCTTTTCATACCAATTTTAATTGATACACAAAGTAACGAGATTAAGTTTTTTGATCAAAATTATTTTTATTACAATTGGAATAATGTTAATAAAAATTATTTTTTATTAAATTATAATTTACCAGATGAAAATATTGAATATTTTCGTTTTTTTCAAAAAATAAAAAATAATATTGAAAACAATGATTTATCTGAGATTACAAATAAATATAACTTCGAAAATATTTTTGTAGTAATATTTTACAAAAATAAAAAAAATTTACAAATATTTTCCAAAATTAGTTTTTCAAATTCAAACTTCAAATTTAATTTAAATCAAAAAAATATCAATTATGAAGATAATAAAACATTAGATCAAATTATATTAAATTTAAAAAATTTATACGAAGACAAGTGGAAGTTAATTAATAAAATCAATACTTCAATTACAATACCTGTAAAAATTTCAATAAAAAACAGTAATTTCATAACATCTGACAAATTAGAAAATATATTAAATCAATCTGATTTTGTATATGAATATGAAATTGAGAAAATGAATAGCAAAGAAATTATATACAAAATAATTTATAATAATAATCCTGAAAAATTTCTAAATACTTTAAAAATAAATGATATAAATATAAATTCATCCAATGATATTTGGTATATAGAATGAGAGAATTAGATCAAAAACTCTTAGACTTTGGAATTGCTGAAAGTTTTGATGAAAATGATTATTATGTGTCTAAAAGCAATTATTTTGCTAAAAATATTATAGAAACTTGGCCTAAATGGGAAAAAAAAATTGTCAATTTAACTGGAGATAAATATTCTGGCAAAACACATCTATCAAATATATTTAAAAAAAAAAGTAATGCGTTGTATTTATATAGCAAGAATATCGATGATAAGATTTTAAAAAAAATTAAACTTTCAAACAATATAATAATTGAAGACTTAGATGAAAGTTTTGACGAAAAACTTCTTTATTCGCTATTTAACTTAGTTGAACAAGACAATAAATATTTGTTGATCTCTTCAAAAAAACCAATAGATACAATGAAATTTACACTTCCAGATTTATTATCAAGATTAAAGAATTGCATAATAGCTAATATTGAGCAACCAGATGATGAGTTGATTTACGCAATAATTTTAAAAAGTTTCTCTGATAGGCAAATTAAGTTAGATAACAAAATTATAGATTATATTATAAAAAGAATTGCTAGATCATATAGCAAAATGCATGAATTTATATATAAGATTGATGAATTGAGTTTAAAGAAAAAAAAATCTATTAACTTTAAAATAATAAAAGAGATAATAAATTGAGTAAATATAGAACACACACTTGTGGAGAACTAACTTTAAATAATAAAGATCAAACAATTAAGTTATCAGGCTGGATAAATAAGAAAAGAGATCACGGAAATCTATTATTTCTAGATTTAAGAGATCACTATGGACTAACTCAGTGCGTAATTGACGAGGGTAAAAAGATTTTTAAAGAAATAGAAAAACTTCCATTAGAAACTGTACTACAAGTTGAAGGCAAAGTTTTAGCGAGAGAAAAAGATACAATTAACAAAAATTTAAATACTGGAGAAATTGAGGTAGGAATTGACAAATTTAAAATACTTGCAAAAACTAAGGAATTACCACTACCTGTTTTTTCAGATCAAGAATACTCTGAAGAAATTAGATTAAAGTACAGATTCTTAGATTTAAGGAGAAATAAAATTCATAATAATATTATTCTAAGATCTAAAATTATTTCATTTATTAGATCTGAAATGCAAAAATATGGTTTTCTAGAATATCAAACACCTATATTAACTTCATCTAGCCCAGAAGGTGCTAGAGACTTTTTAGTACCAAGTAGACTAAATCCTGGTAAATTTTACGCTTTACCTCAAGCGCCACAACAGTTTAAACAATTAATCATGGTATCTGGTTTTGATAAATATTTTCAAATTGCACCGTGTTTTAGAGACGAGGACGCAAGAGCAGACAGAAGTCCAGGAGAATTTTATCAACTTGACTTAGAAATGTCTTTTGTAGAACAAGAGGATGTATTCAAAATAGTTGAGGAGTTATTTGTAAATTTATTCAAAAAATTTTCCTTTAAAAAGCTACTCCATGAAAAATTTCCCAGAATTCCTTTTGATACGGCTATGCTTAAATACGGTTCTGACAAACCTGATTTGAGAAATCCTTTGGAAATAGCAGATATTACTGAAATTTTTAAAAGAGATGATGTTAACTTTGAAATATTTAAAAAATTAGTAAGAAAAGGATCGATAGTTAGAGGAATAGTTACAAAAAATACATCTGAAAAACCAAGAAGTTTTTTTGACGGAATTGATAAATGGGCAAAAGATGAAGGATCGTCGGGTCTTGCGTATTTTTCTATAGAAAATTCTGACAAATTGAGTGCAAAAGGACCTGTGGGAAAATTTTTTTCTGACAAATCCCTTAAAGAGATAATGACAAAAATGAACGCTGAAATAGGTGATACTATATTTATGTCTTGTGGAAATAAATCTGAAGTTGAGAAATTATTAAGTAACGCAAGAAATAAAATAGCAAATGAATTAAATTTAATAGACGAAAATGTTTTTTCATTTTGTTGGGTAGTTGACTATCCAATGTTTGAATTAGATGAAAATACTAAAAAGATCGAATTTAGCCACAACCCTTTTTCTATGCCGCAAGGTGACACTGATAATTTGGATCTTTCAGAACCCTTGAAACTAAAAGCTTTTCAATATGATATTGTATGTAACGGAATTGAATTGTCATCAGGAGCTATCAGGAACCATAAACCTGATTTAATGTATAAATTATTTGAAATCGCTGGATACTCTAAGGAAGAAGTGGATGAAAAGTTTAGTGGTATGATTAATGCTTTAAGTTATGGTGCACCTCCCCATGGGGGCATTGCTCCTGGAATAGATAGAATCGTGATGTTATTAGCAGAAGAAAAAAATATAAGGGAGGTGACTATGTTTCCAATGAATCAAAATGCACAAGATTTAATGATGAATGCACCATCTGAAGTAGACGAAAATCAACTTAAAGAACTTTATATTTCAAAGAGAAAAAAATAATTATTTTTTTCCTTTAAGATTTATTCTTATATCAGATAAATCTACTAGTTTCTTTTTATAATCGTTTCTAACAAATCCTTTGCTTGTAATATCTTTTACAAGTTTAATTAGTTGATTTTGATCTTCACTTTCTTGACTTTCACTTGTTTCAGAATTGCCAGTTATTGATGGGGTATGAGCTAAATCTTCTCTATTTAAATAGGAAATTGCTAGCTCTCTAAAAATATAATCTAATATTGAACTTGCACTCATTATTCGATCATTTCCGTAAACTTTACCGGAAGGTTCAAATTTTGTGTCTAAATATGCATTTACAAATTCGTCTAGCGGAACTCCATATTGAAGGCCTAATGATATTGCTATTGCAAAATTATTCATGAGAGCCTTTACTAACTCACCTTCCTTGCTGGTATCGATAAAAATTTCTCCTATTTTTCCATCTTCATATTCACCAGTATGCAAATATACTTTGTGATCACCTATTGAAGCTTTTTGGATATATCCTTTTCTTCTATCAGGCATACTAAATCTTTTGCCTATGTTATCAGTTATATTTTTTCTAAAATTCTCGTCAATTGGTTTAGATTTATTACTACTTTTAGTATCTTGATTACTAATTGGTTGTGAAACAATTTCGACTTTACTACTTTTAGTATCTTGAAGGTTTTTTGTTTTTCTATTATCTAGTTTGACATCGATAATTTCAAATTTTCCATCGTCATTTTTCTCTAAATTGTTAAGATTTTCCTCATTTATATCATCTAAATAATGAGATACTTTAAAGCTACATGTGTAATATGTTTCAACTAAATATTTTGCCATTGTAATCCTATTTGTAAATTGAATCTTGATAAGATTTATGTATATACATTTTTCAATTATAGTCTAATTGTAAATTTACAATTATAAATTGAAAATAATTAAAAAAATGATTAAAGAAATTTTTACTTGGTGGAACAAACAAACATTAGGCACAAGACTAAATACAATTCTGTTTGGAAAATTTGTAGGAAAAGATAATTCAGGTAACAAATATTATGAAAGCAAGTCAGGAAAAAGATGGGTTATTTATAACGGAGAAGTTGAAGCATCAAAAATTCCAAGTGAATGGTATTCCTGGATGCATCATACAGGAAATAAAATTGAAAACAGCCATGAATTAGACAAATATAGTTGGCAAAAAGAGCATATGCCAAATCAAACTGGAACAGATAATTCCTATCATCCAAATAAAAACAAAAGTAAAAATGCTTCAAACAAAAAATATACTTCTTGGAAAAGCTAAAGTTTATATACTTGTTTTTTTTTTTTATTATTTATTAACAATTAATTGTTTAAGTGAAAATCAAACAGAAACTGAAAAATTTGCAGTTCTAACAATTTTAGATAAAGTAAACTCACAAAGTGAAATAATTGAAATCGAAGTTGGTAGAGAATATAAATTTAAAAATCTTTCTATAAATATTCTTAAATGCAATAATTCAAAATTTGATGATGATCCAGAGGTTACTGCATATATGCAAGTAAGAGACACAGTTAATAAAGATGAAAATAAAGTTTTTATTTTCAACGATTGGACTTTTGCTTCGTCCCCTTCAATTAGACCTTTTGATCATCCTGTTTATGATATTTGGTTAAAAAAATGCTTTTCCTAAAGCAATTTTTCTTTGTCAAGCCAACTTACATTAAAATCTGAATTTAAAAATTTTTCGTGATTTAAAAGTATTTTATGTAAGTCTATTGTTGTTTTAATACCTTCAATAACAAACTCATCAAGAGACCTTCTCATTCTTTGAATGGCTTCAGTTCTGTTCCTCCCATGACATATTACCTTACAAATCATGCTATCATAATATGGAGTTACCTTGTAACCTTGAAATATCGCACCATCTACTCTTGTTCTAAATCCAGAGGGCTGATGACACATAGTAATTTTCCCTGGCGATGGTTGAAAATTTTTACTTACATCTTCTGCATTAATTCTGCACTCAATAGCATGTCCTCTAGGTTTAATATCTTCTTGTTTTAAAGCTGTGTTACCATCGTATGCAATCCAGATTTGTTCTTTGATTAAATCTATACCCGTTACAACTTCTGTTACTGGATGTTCGACTTGTATTCTTGTATTCATTTCTAAAAAATAAAATTTTCCATCCTCAAAAATAAATTCCACCGTGCCAGCGCCTTCATATCCAATTTGGCTTACCATTTTTACTGTTTTATCAAAAAGGTCATTTCGTATTTTATCATTCAGTAAAGGACTAGGTGTTTCTTCAATTAATTTCTGATGTCTTCTTTGAATAGAACAATCTCTTTCATGCAAATGTACTGTTCTGTTTTTTCCAGATAATACTTGAACTTCAATATGTCTTGGATTTTGAAAAAATTTCTCAATATATACCTCATCGTTACCAAAAAATTTTTTTGCTTCAGTTTTTGCAGTCAAAAATAAGTTTTCAAATTCTTCTTCTTTTGTAACAACCTTCATTCCTTTTCCACCGCCACCTCCTGCAGCTTTTATCAAAACTGGATACCCAACATCTTCACATATTTTTTTTGCTTCATTAAAATCAGATACACCTCCATCAGATCCTTCAATAACTGGAAGGCCATATCTTTTTGCAATTTTTTTTGCTTCAATTTTATCACCCATCATTTTAATCAATGAGGAAGACGGGCCAATAAATTTAATTTTGTTTTGTTCAAGGATTTTTGCAAATTCATAATTTTCAGATAAAAAACCGTATCCCGGATGAACAGCTTCAGAATTTGTCAATTCAATAGCTGACATAATAGCTGGAATATTTAAGTAGCTATTTGCAGCTTGATGAGGTCCAACACATATACTTTCATCAGCTAATCGAACGTGCATGCTATTTCTATCAACATCAGAATGAATAGCGACTGTTTGAATACCCCATTCCTTACAGGCTCTAATAACTCTAACGGCTATCTCACCTCTATTTGCAACAAGAATTTTTTTGAACATTATTATTCAATTATTGCAATGGTATGTCCATATTCAACAGGTTGACCATCTTCAACACATATTTTTTTTATTGTACCAGCTATTGGAGAGGGCACATGATTCATTGTTTTCATAGCTTCAACAATCATAATTGTATCACCTTTGTTAATTTTTTTTCCTATCTCAACAAACTTTTTACCACCCGGTTCTGGTGCTAAATAAGCTGTTCCTATTATAGGTGATGGAATTTCAGTCCCGCTGATATTATCTAGTTTTGTATTTTTTGATTTTATTTCTGATTTTATCTCTTTAACAGTCGTTAAATTTCCTCCAGATGATTTTGATACTTTTACTTTTATATCTTTTTCTGTGTATTCTATTTCTGTAAGATTAAACTCATTTAAATATTCAGTAAGCTCTTTAATTATATTTTTATTTATTTTCATTCAACATTTCATGCATAGAATTTATGGCCAAAATATATCCATTTACCCCTAATCCACAAATTATTCCTGTAACAACACCACTTATTATAGATTTATGACGAAATTCCTCTCTTTTATAAATATTCGATATATGAAGTTCGATTATTTTGCCTTTAAATATATCTAGAGCATCTCTTATTGCAATTGATGTGTGGCTATATCCACCTGCATTAATTATAATTCCATCAAAATCGTTTCTTGCAATTTGAATAATATCAACAATTTCTCCCTCAACATTAGATTGTTTCATTTCAAGAGTTAAATTTAATTCTTTTGATTTTTTCTTACAAATATCCTCTAGGTATTTATAATCTTTGCTACCATATTGTGATTGTTCTCTTTCACCTATTAGATTAAGATTAGGACCATTAATGATTAATATTTTACTCACGAAATCCTTATAATCTATGAATATTAAAAATAAAATAAAAATAATTGTAAATGGCAAGCAAATGCAAATAACTCCTAAATTTTCATTAAAGAGCTTGATTATAAAATTAAAAATGCCATTAAATAAAATAGCTATAGAACTAAACAAAGAAATTATAGACAAAAGAAAGATTTCTAAAACTCAATTAAAAAAAGGTGATAAAATAGAAATTGTTCATTTTATCGGTGGTGGATAATGATTGACAAAAAATTTAAGATTGCAAATAAGATTTTTAAATCACGTTTGATAGTTGGAACTGGAAAATACAAAAGTTTTAGTGAGTGCGCTAAAGCCATTAAGACTTCTGGGGCAGACATAGTCACAGTTGCAGTTAGAAGAGTAAACATATCTAACAAGAATAAAGCTAGATTGATGGATTATATAGATCCAAAAAAAATAACATACTTACCAAATACAGCTGGATGTTTTACAGCTGAAGATGCAATTAGAACATTAAGATTAGCACGAGAAATAGGTGGATGGAAATTAGTAAAATTAGAGGTGTTAGGTGATAAAAAAAACCTTTTTCCTGAAATGATTGAAACTTTAAGATCTACTGAACTATTAACAAAAGAGGGTTTTAAAGTAATGGTTTATTGTAATGATGATCCATTAATGGCAAAAAGATTAGAAAATGCTGGGGCTGTTGCAATTATGCCTTTAGCGGCTCCCATTGGCTCAGGACTTGGAATTCAAAATAAAGTAAATATTAGAATAATAAGAAAACAAACAAAATTACCTTTAATAATTGATGCAGGAATAGGACAAGCATCCGATGCAACAATTGCAATGGAATTGGGCTGTGATGGAGTACTAATTAATACAGCTATCGCCAAAGCAAGAGATCCTATTCAAATGGCTGAAGCAATGAAACTTGCAGTTATTTCAGGCAGAAAGTCTTTTTTATCAGGAAGAATTATTCCAAATTTATTTGGTTCAGCCTCAACAACAAGCAAAGGAATTATTTAGTTTTTTTCTTATAAAATTTTTTTCTAAATTTTCTTTTTTTAAAAATTTTTCTATCTTTATTTTTAACAACATTATCTTCATTTTTGTTTTCAATTTTAATAGCTTCAAGCTTCTCTACTTTTTCAATTTTATCTAGTACCTTTTTTGTTTTTGACTTAAACTCAATTACATAGTCTTCTAAATTTAAATCATTATTTGTCCTTAAATCAATTTTTGCTTTATGCTTTTTTTCAAAGTACTTAACTACTTCATCATAGTGGTCAGTAATATGTTTTTCAATTTTATTATTAATTGTTAATTCTACCAATTTAGCTTTATGCTCTAGTGATTTTATTTCTATTAACTTAAGTATTTTTAAAACAAATGTTTCATCCGTTAATTTCATATGCCATTTGATGTTACTTTCTCTTAATCTTTGTCTTGACATCTCTAATAATCCAAAGTTACTTATTCTTCCAATTTGAATTCTTGCTCTGTCATTTCTACATTTCTCTTTTAATTTTCTTTCAACTTGTCTTCGATTATTAAAGTTAAGCATATCGATAAAATCAATTATAATTAATCCAGATAAATCTCTTATTTTTATTTGTCTTGCAATTTCTTCAGCTGCTTCAATATTTGTATCAAAAGCAGTACTTTCAACATTTTTTTGTTTTATTGATTTACCTGAATTTACATCTATTGATACCAGCGCTTCAGTTGGGTTTATTACTAAATACCCGCCAGAAGTCAGTTTTACTTCTGTCTCGAAAATTTCAAATAATTTTTTTTCAATGTTTTCTTTGAAAAAAAGTGGAACTTTATCTCTATATTTTTTTACTTTTTTTAATTGATTTGGCATCATTAATTTCAAATAATTTTTTGTCTTTTGATATCCTTCATTTCCCTCAACATATATATTTTGAGTATCATCGTCATACATGTCTCTTATACATCTTTTTATAATATCACTTTCTTGATGAATTAAAGATGGAGCAATTGAATTTAATGCGTTATCTTTTATTTGATCCCAAACTTTAATTAAATTTTTTAAATCATTCTCTATTTCATTTTTTGTTTTGTTTGATCCTGCTGTTCTAACTATAATTCCCATCTCTTTTGGAATAGTTATTTCATTTAATATATTTCTAATTTTTTTTCTTTCTCCTGGATTAAATATTTTTCTAGAAATTCCCCCACCTTTGGCTGTGTTAGGCATTAAGACTATGTATTTTCCAGCAATGGAAATAAAAGTACTAAGCGCTGCTCCTTTCAAACCTCTTTCATCTTTTAACACTTGAACCAAAATTACTTGATTTGGTTTTATTACTTCTTGGATTTTGTATCTTTTTGATGGAAATTTTTTTTGAGTATTTATTTTATCTTTTTCATCGTCCTCTTTTTTTTCAACAGGATCATCAATTTTAATTTCCTCCTTACCTTCAAGAATTTTATCTTCTATATTTTCACTTTGTTTTGAAAGTTCCTCTCGAACCTTCTCTTCTTCTTGTTTTATTTTTTCTAAATCGCTTAAAGGTAGCTGATAATAATCAGACTGGATATCATTAAAAGATAGAAAACCATGTCTTTCTTTTCCAAAGTCAACAAACGCTGATTGTAAAGAAGGTTCAATTCTACTTACTTTTCCGAGATAAATATTATTCTTAATTAAAGTATTATTTATACTTTCATATTCATAGTCTTCGATATGATTATTACTTTTAAGAACAACTCTTGTTTCATTAGGATGCGATGCATCGATATATAAATTTTTTGACATAATTTTACTGATTTTTTCATAAGTTAATTTAATAAATTTTGTGCCTTAAGAATAACAAATTCGCAAGATATTTAAACTAAAATGCAAAAGCTCTTTAAAAGATTAATAATATTTGGATTTTTGTCATCTCTTCTAATATTATTATCAATAATATCTATTCTTTGGTCATATTCTAATAAATTACCTGATTATAAATATCTTAAAAGTTACAAACCCCCAGTATCAAGTAAGTTATATTCAGGAAACGGAGTGTTAGTAAGCGATTTTTCATCTGAAAAAAGAATTTTTGTTCCATATTCTGCTATATCTCAAACCGTGATAAATGCTTTTTTATCTGCGGAGGATAAAAACTTTTTTGACCATCCAGGAGTTGATGCTAAAGGAGTAGTAAGAGCAATTAAAAATAACATATTTAATCTACTTTACTCAAAAAGATTGGAAGGTGCCTCTACTATTACCCAACAAGTAGCAAAGAACTTTCTTTTAACCAATGAAGTAAGTATTGATAGAAAAATAAAAGAAGCAATATTGGCTTTTAGAATTGAGCGTGTTTTATCAAAAAAAAGAATTCTAGAGCTTTATCTAAATCAAATTTATCTTGGCGAGGGTAGCTATGGTATAGCATCTGCTAGTTTAAGATATTTTAATAAACCAATAAGTGAACTCAATTATGGAGAGGCTGCACTTTTAGCTGCTCTTCCAAAAGCACCAAGCAAATATAATCCATATAAAAATAAGGAATTGGCAAAATTTAGAAGAAATTTAGTATTAAATAATTTATTAGATAATGGATTCATTGATAAAAAAAAACATTCTAAATTAATTAATTCTAAAATTAAATTACAAAAGAGAAAAAGAATTTACCTAGAAGATTCTAGATATTATGTAGAGGATGTTAGAAAAGATGTAATTGATAAATATGGATATGATAAAGTATATGAACAAGGATTTAACATCAAGACACCTTTGGATTTAGAATTACAAAAAATTGCTACACAATCACTTAGGAATGGTTTGCAAAAATTTGATAAGAGAAAAGGATGGAGAGGTCCTTTATCAAATATTAAAAAATACAAAAATTGGAAAAAAGATCTTAAAGACTTAAATTTAGAAAAATCCTTAGGATGGGAATTGGCTGTTGTTACTAGAATTGACAAATTTGAAACAGTCATCAAAACTCAAAATGATGATAATGGAACAATTAATTTTAATGACATTGATTGGACGCGGAAGGAATTCAAAAAACTATTTAAAACTGGTGACATAATTTACGTAAAGAAATTATCCAGTGGAAACTATAGTTTAAAACAACTTCCAAGAGCAAACGGAGGTATTGTTGTGATGGATCCATATAGCGGAAGAGTATTAGCATTGTCAGGTGGATTTAGTTTTAAACAAAGTGAATTTAATAGAGCATCTCAAGCAAAACGTCAGCCTGGATCTGCATTTAAACCTTTCATATATGCTTTAGCATTAGAAAATAATTTTTTACCAACAACATTAGTATTAGATGCTCCTATAGTATTAGATCAAGGAAATGATTTAAAAATGTGGAAACCAGAAAATTACGGCAAAAAGTTCTACGGACCTTCAACACTAAGAACAGGCATAGAAAAATCAAGAAATCTTATGACTGTTCGAATAGCTCAAGAATTAGGCATAGACAAAATTATAAATTTTTCAAAAAAATTAAACATTTATGAAAATCCAGATGAACTTATGTCAGTATCTTTGGGCTCTGCTGAAACGACTTTGTTAAAAATCACAAGCGCTTATTGTTCTTTTTTGAATGGTGGAAAATTAGTTAATCCAATATTAATTGATAGAATTCAAGACAGTGAAGGAAAAACTATTTTTAACAATGAAAAAAGATTCTGTGAAAATTGTGATTTAATTTCATATGATGGAACTAGTAACCCAATTATTAAAAATAAATATCAACAGATTTTTTCACCACAAACAGCCTATCAGATTACCTCTATGTTGAAAGGTGTTATAGAACGTGGAACTGGAAAAGGTTTAAAAGAATTAAAATTTGAATTAGCTGGCAAGACTGGAACAACAAACAAAAATACAGATACCTGGTTTATAGGATTTACATCAAATTTAGTGGTTGGAGTATACATTGGCTATGATAATCCAAGAAGTTTAGGTAAATTTGAAACAGGTTCAAAAACAGCAATGCCAATTTTTAAAGAGTTTATAAAAAAAACAGCAAATACTTTTAACGCTAGACCTTTTAAAGTAGCAGACAATATAAATATGATGGTCATAGATGCAAAAACTGGAAAAAAAGCGAATCCTAAAACTAAATTAGCTATAATTGAGTCATTTAAAAAAAAAGATAACGAACTAGATAATATGCCCAACAATTTTGATAGTAGATTAAATACAACAAATATATTAAAATTTTATTAATGGATCAGGAAGTATTAAATATTAAATCAGAAATAGAAAAAATAAATCAAAGAATAAAGGAGTTTCTTTGAAAAGACAAAGATTTCAGAAAAAATAATTAATTTATCAAATTTAATAGAAAAACCAGATTTTTGGCAGGATAAAAAAATTGCTGAAAAAGTTTTACGTGAAAAAACTAATTTAGAAAAATTATTAAATAATTACGAAATAACATCAAATGAAAGTAAAGATTTATTTGATATTTATGATTTGGCTATTGGGGAACATAACGATGAAATGATTAAAGAGACAACCTCAAATATAAAAATACTCTTTAATAAAATTAAACAAATTGAAATAAGATGTTTTCTATCAAATGATAATGATACATTTGATAGTTATTTAGAATTTCACGCAGGTGCTGGTGGAACTGAAAGTCAAGACTGGGCTGATATGTTAAGAAGAATGTATATGAAGTGGGCAACCAAAAAAAATTTCAAAATCGAAATTATCAGCGAACATAAAGGTGATGAAGCTGGCATTAAATCTTCAATAATAAAAGTAAGTGGAGATTACGTAAATGGATTATTAAAAAATGAATCTGGAATACATAGACTTGTTAGAATTTCTCCCTTTGACTCTGGTGCTAGAAGACATACAAGTTTTGCCAGTGTTTGGGTATACCCAGTTATTTCTGAAAATATTGATGTTGAAATTCTAGAAAAAGATTTAAGAATAGATACATACAGATCTAGTGGCGCAGGTGGTCAACATGTCAACACAACTGATAGTGCAGTAAGAATTACACACCTACCAACAAAAATTGTGGTACAATGTCAAAATGAAAGATCACAACACAAAAATAAAGAAACTTGCATGAATATGTTAAGAGCAAGACTTTATGACTATGAGTTAAAAAAAAAAGAAAAAGAAAATGAAAATCTTGAAAATTCGAAGTCAGAAATTGGATGGGGTCATCAAATTAGATCATATGTATTACACCCTTACAAAATGGTAAAAGATAACAGAACTAATTTTGAAAGTTCTAGTCCTGAAAAAGTATTAGATGGAGAAATAGATAATTTTTTAGAAAGTTCTTTATATAAATTAAATGCGTAAAATAATTTCTATAATTTTAATTTCAATAATAACTATCTTATTAGCAATTTTTATATTTTTAACAACATCAGGTATTAGAACAGATAATTTTAATAGTTTAATAAATGAAAAAGTTAAAGAGATTGATCCAAAAATAAAATTAAAATTAAATCAAGTGAATTTTAAATTAAATCCATCCAATTTTGAATTCGAGATTTTTACTTTGGACCCTCAAATAGCAATTAATCAGAAAAATATTGACTTAGAAAATATAAAGTTTGACCTAAATATTTTTGATTATATAAGAAACAAAAACCCAGTCTCCAAGATATCAATAATTTCCAAAGAAAATGATATTAATCAATTTACTAATTTTATAAATGAATATGACTTTAGTTTAGCCAGAAATTTAATTTTAAAACAAATCAAAAAGGGAAAAATAAAATTAATCTCAGAAATAACATTTGATAAAAAAAATCCTAAAAATATTCAATATACTTTCAATGGATCAGTAGCAGATGCAGAAATAAAATTACCTAACCAATCAAAAGTTGAAAATATTAAATTCGACTTTTTAGTAGATCAGGATGTAATAAATTTAAATGAAATAGAATTATCATTTGATAAGTTCTTCATTGCTTCAGAGAAAATAAGAATTAAAAAAATTAATAATTATTTCGAAATCTCAGGTAATTTTAAAACAAATGAGACTAAAATTAATTTAAATAGTTACAGAAAATTTATAAATATTAATTTAGATTTAATAGATGATAGACCTATAAATCTAAGCTCAGAGAATGAATTGTCATTTAAAATCAATAAAAAACTTAATATCAAAGATTTAAGCATTACTTCAAAATTAAATTTTGATAAGTTATTTACAAAATCAAAATATCAAGACTTAATATATTTTAAAGATGGCAATATTTTAATTAATTACATTAAAGAAGAATTAAAAATTGTTTTAAATAGCAAGTTTTTATTTCAAAATAATAATAACAATAATAATAAAGCAAAAAATTTAATTAATATAATTTATAAGAAAAAACAAAACAAAGATGCTTTTGTTAATATAGATTTAAGTAATACAAAAAGCATAATTAACTCTAAAGAATTTAAAAAATTTGTTCAATTTAAAAACTTTAGTCTTCAAGACCAAGATATCATATTTGCATCAGAAAATTTAATTAATTTTAAATTAAATAAAAAAAATGAAATTCAAAATTTTAGTATTAAATCTAAATTGAAATCTGAAGGTATTTTAATTGACTATAAATCACAAAGAATAAAGAAATATTTTAGTGACTTCAAAAATCAAATAAAATTTAGTAATAGCCATTTAAATTTAGATTATAAAAATAAAAAATTTAAATTTAACTTAAAAAGCAAATATTCAATTAACAATATAAATGAAAATATTTCTTTAAATGTTGAAAAAAAAAATAATAAGTACTTTTTTGATTTAGATTTAGACCTAGATAGCGCAGAAATAGATATTGAAGAATTAGATTATCGAAAAAGAGCAGATATAAAATCTAATTTGAATATAAATGGAATTTACAAAGACAATAATGAAATATTTTTCAAAAATATAGATTTTAATGAACAAGAAAAAAGTATAAATGTTGAAAATCTTGAAATAGGAAAAAATGATAAAATTAAAAGTTTAGATTTATTTAAAATCAATATTGTTAACAAAAACAGAAAAGAAAATAAATTAGAATTTAAGAAAGTTAACAACAACTATTACTTAACCGGCAGTCAATTTGATGGATCTAAAAATGTAAAAAATTTATTAGATAATTCGTCTAAATCGATTTTTTCAAGTTTCAAAAATTTGAATACTATTATTTATTTAGATATTGGAAAATATTTTGTTGATAGCTTTTCTTATTTATCAAATGTTAAAGGTGATATACAATTAAAGAATAACAAGGTTTTTAGTTCAAATATAAATGCAAAATTAGATAATAAGAGAAAATTTGCTCTAAGCATTTTCACTAATGATAAAAAACAAAAAATTACTAATTTAGAAATTGAAGAACCAGAACCTTTCATTAAAAATTTCAAATTTATAAAGGGTTTTAAGGAAGGTAAATTAATATACGAGGCGCTAAATTATGAGGGTAAAACAAAATCAAATTTAAAAATTATTGATTTTAAAGTACAAGAAGTACCTGTTCTTGCAAGGCTTCTTACATTGGCATCACTGCAAGGAATAGCTGATCTTCTAACTGGCGAAGGTATACGATTTACTGATTTTGAGATGGATTATGAAACTTTAGGAAATAATACTAAAATAAAAGAGATGTATGCTATAGGCCCAGCAATTTCGGTTATGATGGAAGGTTATATTGTAAAAGATGAATTAACTAGCTTGAAAGGAACAATTGTACCAGCAACAACTGTTAATAAAACAATTTCAAAAATACCAATGTTAGGCGATATATTGGTTGGAAAAAAAATTGGTGAAGGAGTATTTGGCGTAAGCTTTAAAATTAAAGGGCCACCTAAAAAACTTAAATCTACTGTCAATCCAATAAAAACTTTAACTCCAAGATTTATAACTCGAACTTTGGAAAAAATTTCAAATTAAATTACTATTTTGTAGTGTTTTTTCTTACCGATTGAGAGCTTAATAAAATTATTTTTTTTTATAAGTTCATTCGAAATTATGAATTTATCATCTGAAATAATTTGATTGTTGATTTTAACACCATTAGATTTTATTAATCTTCTTATTTCACTTTTAGATAAGTTTTTATCAATAATTGAGACTAAATTAACAACATCATTACCAATATTAGAGATATCTACCTTTGTATTTGGCAAATTTTCACCAGATGAGTTTCCTGAAAAAGAATTTCTTGCTATTTTTTCCGCTTCTGCAGCATCATTAGCTCCGTGAAGTATAGAAGTAGCTTCGTTTGCTAAAATAATTTTTTGTTCATTTATGTCTTGAGTGTTTATATCTTCAATTTCGTTTAATTTTAAATCTGTGAACATTTTAAGAAATTTTAATACATCTTTATCATCAGTATTTCTCCAAAATTGCCAATAATCGAAAACTGAAAATAATTTTTTATCTAGCCAAATAGCACCATCTTCTGTTTTGCCCATCTTAGCACCTGATGCTAAAGTAATAAGTTCTGTAGTTAAACCATAAACTTCGTTAGATGAATATCTTTTAATGAGTTCAACTCCATTAATAATATTGCCCCATTGATCTGACCCTCCAATTTGGAGTAAACAGTTTTCTTTCTTATTTAATTCTAGAAAATCGTAAGCTTGCAAAATCATATAATTAAATTCCATATAACTTAATGATTGCTCTCTCTCTAACCTTAACTTAATACTATCAAAACTTAACATTTTATTTATAGTAAAATGCTTTCCTATATCCCTTAGAAAAGATATATAATTTAATTTTTTTAGCCAAGTGTAGTTGTTAACAAAAATTGGAGCCACTTTTTCATCTTTTGTCTCTAAAAATTTTTTTAGTATGTTCTCTATACTTTTTATATTTTTTTCTATTTCATTTTCTTCTAAAATTTTTCTTGTCTTATCTTTTCCAGATGGATCTCCTATTCTGGTAGTTCCACCACCAAGTAAAACAATTGGTTTATGTCCATGTTTTTGCATTAATCTTAAGCACATGATTTGAAGCAAGCTACCTACGTGTAAACTTTGAGCAGTGCAGTCAAAGCCTATATATCCTTTTATACTCTCTTCATTCAGCTTCTTTGAAAGAGCTTTTTCGTCTGTGCATTGATAAAAATATCCTCTGTCTTTAAATTCTTTTAAAAATTCATTCATAAATGGTATTTTAATATACATATTTAAATAAAAATAATAATCAATAATGGATAATTCTTTTATAGCACTAGGTTTAATGAGTGGTACATCTCTTGATGGCATTGATGCAAGTATTATCAAATCAGATGGTGAAAATAATTTAGACATAATAGATAATAAGTATTTCAATTATCCTGAAGAATTTAGAAAAAGACTTTCTTCTTTTATTTTAAATATAAATAATAAAGTAGATATAGAGGAAAATATAAGCACTTATAAATCTTTAGATAGAGATCTTACACTTTATCATTCAAAAATATCAAAGAAAATTATTAATGAGAATAATTTAAATATTCAATTAATTGGTTTTCATGGACAAACGATAATTCATAAACCTAAAGATGGATATTCTATACAAATGGGAGATGCAAATTTACTCTCTCAAGAATTAAAAGAAAAAGTAATTTTTAACTTTAGAGCTAACGATATTAAAAATGGTGGTGAAGGTGCCCCATTGACACCTGTTTATCATGAACTTTTAATAAAAAAATTTAAGATAAATAATCCAACAATAATTTTAAATATAGGAGGAATATCAAATTATACTTATTGTTTTAAAAATATTTTAGCAGCGAAAGATATTGGTCCTGGAAATGTTTTAATTGATGAATATTTAAAAAAAACAAAAGGAATAAATTATGATCGAAATGGAGATATAGCATTATCTGGAAACATAAATAAAGATATAATTAATCAATTTTATGAACATGAGTTTTATAATGTACAGGAAAAGCATTCTTTTGATAGAAAGGAATTTGATTTTAGTTTTGTTAAGGGTTTAGAATTTGAAGATGCTGTGGCTACGTTAACATATTTTACAGCATTAATAATTTCACAAAATATAAAAAAAAATTTTGATAATGAAATAGAAATTATTTTATGCGGTGGAGGAAGAAAAAACAGAACACTAGTAAATCATATTAAGAAATTATTGAAATATAAAATTAAATTAATCGATGAATTTAGTATAGATGGTGATTTTATAGAGTCCCAAGCATTTGCATATTTGTCAATTAGGTCTTATCTAAAAAAACCGATAAGCTATCCAAGAACTACGAATGTATCATCACCCGTTACAGGAGGAGAAATTAGAATAAATTATTAATATAAAGCAGTTTCTTTTTTTATATATTTATTCAGACATTTGATTAAAGTTTCATCTGCTTTTGAAAAAAAATGATTAGCCTCTGATACAATATCAAACTCTACTTTAATTCCTTTCTGAGCACTCAATCTTTTATTTAATTCATTAATATCTTCAAAAGGCACAAGTTCATCTTTCTTTCCATGTATTATAAGACCAGAAGTTGGACATGGGGATAAAAATGAAAAATCATACACATTAGGTTGTGGTGATATTGCAATAAATCTATTTATTTCTGGTCTTCGCATTAATAACTGCATTGCAATCAATGAACCAAAAGAAAATCCCGATATCCAACATTGCGAGTTATCAAAATTTTCTCTTTCTAACCAATCCAATGCAGCTGCCGCATCAGCCAGCTCTCCTTGTCCATTGTCAAATTCACCATCACTTTTACCAACTCCTCTAAAATTTACTCTGCAAACTGAAAAATTATTATCAACAAAAGTTTGAAAAGCATCAACAACAACTTTGTTATTCATTGTTCCTCCATATTGAGGGTGTGGGTGGAGCACTAAAGCAATAGGCGAAGTATTTTTTTTACTTTTAAAATACTTTGCTTCTAATCTGCCAGCTGGACCTGGAATAAAGATTTCTGAAATTTTTGTATCTGTAGATGGCATTGATTATCAGTCTCAAAAAAAAATTACATTTTTCTATCAAAATTAAGCGACAAAATGCAAGCATTTTAAATATTCCGAATCTTGACTAAATTAGTCAGGTATATATAAAGCCCGTGAATTGCGGAAAATATGAAATTATCAACCAAAAGCAGATACGCTGTAATGGCACTAGCTGACATAGCGAGATTTAAAAATAATGAGCCAATATCACTGAGAGATATATCTATCAGACAAGGGATATCCTTAGTCTACCTTGAGCAATTATTTTTAAAATTAAAAAAAAATGAAATCGTAAAAAGCATAAGGGGGAAAAAAGGAGGTTATACTCTTAATAAAACACCTAATGAAATAAAAATTTCAGACATTCTTTATGCAGTGGAAGAAAAAGTTAAAACAATAGGTTGTCAAAAGCATTCAAAAAAAGGATGCAATGGAAAATCTGCTAAATGCATAACTCATAATTTATGGGATGAGCTAGAGACACACATAAACTTATTTTTCCAAGAAAAAAATCTTGGTGACCTAATACACAAAACAGAAAATAGATTGTAATGAGAGATAAACAAATAGAAGATTTGAAAGATTATAAATACGGTTTTTCTACAGATATTGAAAGTTTTAAAGCCCCAAAAGGTTTAAATGAAGAAGTTATAAGATTTATATCAAATATAAAAAAAGAACCAGACTGGCTACTTCAATGGAGATTGAAAGCTTTTGAAAGATTAAAAGTATTAAAAGAACCTGATTGGCAAAAGCCAAAATACCCTAAAATTGATTATCAAGACTTATATTATTATTCTGCTCCCAAAAGTTTTAAAGAAAAGCCAAAAAATTTAGAAGATTTAGATCCAAAATTGCTTGAGACTTACAAAAAATTAGGAATACCACTTCAAGAACAAAAGAGATTAAACGGTATTGCTGTTGATGCAGTATTTGACTCAGTATCTGTCGCTACTACTTTTAAAGATACTTTAACAGAAAAAGGAATTATTTTTTGCTCTATTTCTGAAGCAATACAAAAACATCCAGATTTAGTAAGAAAATATTTGGGTTCAGTTATACCAATTACCGATCACTTCTTTGCTACATTAAACTCGGCAGTTTTCACTGATGGATCATTTGTTTACATACCACCAAATGTAAAATGTCCGATGGAACTATCAACTTATTTTAGAATTAATGCATCAGACACTGGTCAGTTCGAGAGAACTTTAATCATTGCTGATAAAGGTAGTTATGTAAGTTATTTAGAAGGATGCACTGCACCAATGAGAGATGAAAATCAGTTACACGCTGCTAACGTAGAATTGATTGCTTTAGATGATGCAGAGATTAAATATTCTACAGTACAAAATTGGTATCCTGGAGATAAAGATGGAAAAGGAGGAATATATAATTTTGTAACTAAAAGAGGATTGTGTAAAGGTAAAAATTCAAAAATTTCATGGACACAAGTAGAAACTGGTTCTGCAATTACTTGGAAATATCCAAGTTGTATTTTAAAAGGTGATAACTCAATTGGAGAATTTTATTCAATCGCAATAACAAATAATCATCAGAAAGCTGACACTGGAACTAAGATGATTCATTTAGGAAAAAATACAAAAAGTAAAATTATTTCAAAAGGTATTAGTGCAGGTAAATCAGATATGACTTACAGAGGCTTGGTAGATATTTCAAAAAATGCAGCTAATTCGACAAATTTTACTCAATGTGATTCATTGCTAATGGGCAACAAGTGTGGAGCACACACAGTACCTTATATTAAGAATAAAAATTCAAATTCTAGTATTGCTCATGAAGCGACCACATCAAAAATAAGTGAAGATCAACTTCATTATTGTCAGCAAAGAGGACTAAATCAAGAAGAAGCTGTAGGACTTATTGTTAATGGTTTTTGTAAAGAGGTTTTACAACAATTGCCTATGGAGTTTGCTGTTGAAGCTCAAAAACTAGTTGGAATAAGTTTAGAAGGAAGTGTTGGTTAAATGTTAAAAATAAACAATTTAAATGCAAAAATTCAAGAAAAATCCATCTTAAGTGGTTTTAATCTTGAGATAAAACTAGGTGAGGTACATGCAATAATGGGCCCTAATGGATCAGGAAAGAGCACTTTGTCAAATATTCTATCAGGTAAAAAGGGATACGAAGTATCAGGGGAAATATTATATGAAAATAAAAATTTGTTTGATCTTGAAACTGAAGAAAGAGCACATGAAGGTATTTTTTTGGCATTCCAATATCCGTTGGAAATACCTGGGGTGAATACAAATATTTTTTTAAAAACATCCTTAAATTCAATTAGAAAAGCTAGAGGTGAAAAAGAATTAGATGCATTAGAATTTTTAAAATTAGTTAAAGAAAAAGCAAAAGAACTAAAATTTGATGAAGAAAAATTAAATAGACAATTAAATGTTGGTTTCTCTGGAGGTGAAAAAAAGAAAAATGAAATTTTACAAATGTCAATTTTAGATCCAAAATTATCTATACTTGACGAAACTGACTCTGGATTAGATATAGATGCTCTTAAAATAGTTGCAAATGGAGTTAATGCTTTAAGAAAAAAAAATAATTCCTTTCTTATAATAACACACTATCAAAGACTACTTGATTATATAAAACCTGATTTTGTGCATGTTCTTATGGGTGGAAAAATTATTAAATCAGGAGGTGCAGAATTAGCTTTAGAGTTAGAAAAAAAAGGATATGAAAATTTTAATTAAATGGAACAAAAATTAAAAACAGATTTTGATAAATTTATAAGTACTTCTAATTTCTCAAACCAAGAGATTAAATTGAAAAAAAAAGCTCTTGATAATTTTTTGAAAAATGGATTTCCTAGTAGAAAATTAGAAAACTGGAAATTCTCAGATATAAACCAGATAATTCAAAAAAATATTGGAGATCTAGCATTTTATAATGATTATAGTGTAGAAAATCAAATTAATGACGATATTTTTATAAAGGAAATTGAGCATAATAAAATTGTTATTGTTAATGGTAAAGTTGAGCGATTGAGTTTTGATTATGAAGAAAAAGATAAAATTAATTTATCGACTCTAGATAATTTTAACCAAAACTCAAATGACGATAATTCTCTTTTAAGTCTAAATAATTCGTTTTCTAATAAAATACATAATATTTTAGTTAAAAAAAATTATTTATTCAAAAAGCCTTTAATTATATATCAAATAACAAATGAGAAAGTGAGAAATACTAATATTAATTTTCAATTAAACTTTGAGCTAGAAGAAAACAGCTCAATAAAAATTATTAATCTTTCTGACGATAATTCAGAAAAGAATTTCATCAACAATTTATTTAATTTTAATCTTGGTAAAAATTCAATTCTTAAGAATTATAAAATAGATAAAAAAAGTAATACAAATATTAAGTATGATTATTCTAGTATTATTCAAAAAGAAAATAGTATTTCTGAAACATTTATATTTTCATCCGGTTCACATTATATAAAAAATGAAGTCAACTGTAATCTTGAAGGCAAATATTCATCAGCATTTATTAATGGAGTACACCTATTGTCTAAAAATAAACATCACGAAATAAGAACCAAGACTAACCACCTGTACGAAAACACAAAAAGTTATCAGTTAATAAAAAGTGTAATTAATGATAGTTCAAAGTCTGTCTATCAAGGAAAAATATATGTGGATTCAAAAGCTCAAAAAACAGATGGTTATCAATTAAGTAAAGCTCTGCTCTTAAATGAACAAGCAGAATTTAATGCAAAGCCTGAACTAGAAATTTATGCTGATGATGTTAAATGTTCACATGGTTCTGCATCAGGAAATTTAGACGAGAATTCTATTTTTTATTTAATGTCTAGGGGATTAAATCAAACAACTGCAAAAGAATTATTAATTAATGGTTTTCTTTTAGATGTTGTTGAGAAGATTACAGATGATGAAATTAAAAAATTGTTAAAAAATACGATTGGATTAAATTAATGAAAATAGATGATATAAAAAGAGAATTTCCAATTTTTGATGACAAAATTCAAAATAATGATTTAGTATATTTAGATAGTGCAAATTCATCTCAAAAACCTAGAGTTGTTGTAGATAGAATTTATGATTTTTATACAAAAGAGTTTTCTAATGTAGGTAGAAGTGTTCACTATTTGGCAGTTGCTGCTACTAATTTATATGAACAAACAAGAGTTTCAGTTCAAAAATATATTAATGCTAAAGATAAAGATGAAATCGTATTTACTAAAGGTGCTACAGAAGCAATTAATTTAGTCGCAAATACTTTTGGTCAAAAGTATTTGTCTGAAGGTGATGAGGTATTATTGACCGAACTTGAACATCATTCAAATTATGTGCCTTGGCATTTTCTAAGAAAAGCAAAAAATATAAAAATTGAATTTGCTGAAATTAACGATGATGGCGAAGTAACATTAGAAGCTATAGAAAAAAAAATTACAAAAAAAACAAAGATAATAAGTGTAAGTCACTTGTCGAATGTAACAGGCGCAATATTACCAATTAAAGAAATTGTACAATTAGCTCATTCCAAAAATATACCTGTTTTAATTGATGGTTGCCAAGGAGCTCCACACTTAAAATTAGATATGCAAGAAATTGATTGTGATTTCTATGCAATATCTGGACATAAAATGTACGGTCCAACTGGAATAGGTGTCCTATATGCTAAAAAAAAATGGCTTGAAGATTTACCGCCATATCAAGGTGGAGGAGGAATGATAAATGAAGTTAAAAAAGAAGGCATTACTTATGGTGAATTACCTAATAAATACGAGGCTGGCACAATGGCCACAGCTCAAGTTATAGCTTTTAATGAATCCATAAAATTTATGGAAAAAATTGGTATTCAAAATATCGAAAAACATGAAAAAGAATTATTAGACTACGGATTAGAAAAGTTAAGAAAAAATAATTCGGTAAATATTATAGGAAATCCAAAAGAAAAGGGTGGAGTTATCTCATTTACTATTGAAGATGTTCATCCTCATGATATTGCAACTATTCTTGATGAGGATGGAGTAGCTATTAGAGCAGGACACCACTGCTGTCAAATATTACATGATAAATTAAATTTACCCGCAACCGCTAGAGCTTCATTTGGTGTTTATAATACTAAAGACGATATTGATAAGCTTGATGAAGCAATAAATAAATGTAAAAAAATTTTTAACTTATAATGGACTTAAAAGATTTATATCAAGAGATAATACTAGACCATGGAAAAAATCCAAGGAATTTAGGAAAGTTTGACAATTATAATAAAGATGCAAAGGGAAATAATCCTTTATGTGGTGATAACGTTCATGTTTATCTCAGATTAAATGAAAATAAAAAAGTTGAAGACATTGCATTTGAAGGGCATGGCTGCGCTATTTCAATGGCATCAGCATCAATTATGACTGATATGGTTAGAGGCAAAGAAGAGAAAGAGGTAAAAGAAATTGTAAGTGATTTTTTAGGAATGATAAAAGAAAAAGATTCTTTAGAAACTAATATTTTAAAAGATGACGAAAAAACTAAATTAATGAGTTTATCAGGTGTTAAACAATATCCTATGAGAGTAAAGTGTGCAACTTTATCTTGGCATACTCTTACATCAGCATTAGATAATTCTGATCAAATTGTAAAAACAGAGGAATAAAAATGGATCTTAAAGAAAAAGTAATTGCTGAAATAAAAAAAATTTATGATCCAGAGATACCTGTTAATATATATGAATTAGGATTGATATACGATATTATTGTTAATAATTCTGAAGTTAAGGTTAAAATGACTTTAACCACACCAAATTGTCCAGTAGCTGAAAGTTTGCCTAAAGAAGTTAAAGACAGTATATTAGAAATTAAAGAAGTTTCAAAAGTAGATCTTGATTTAGTCTGGGAACCACCATGGGACAAATCAATGATGTCTGAAGCTGCAAAACTTGAATTAAATTTATGACAAAACAAATTATAACATTAAGCGATAACGCAGCTCAAAGAATAAAAGAAATCATGTCTAATGCTGAAAAAGACTCTTTAGGAGTTAGAGTTGGTGTTAAGTCGGGTGGTTGCGCAGGTATGTCCTATGTTATGGAGTATACAAAAGAAGCAAACCCAAATGACGAAGTAATAGAAGATAAAGGTGTAAAAGTATTTATAGATTCTGCAGCAGTAATGTATTTACTTGGAACAGAAATGGATTTTAAAAAAGAGAAATTTTCTTCACAATTTGTATTTAATAACCCGAATGAAACGGAGAGATGTGGATGTGGGGAGTCCTTTAAAATATAGTATTTAATATACGCATATCAGCATTGCGTTAATTGCATATCTATGATAGAAACATTGATATGAACACTTTTGAGCACAGAAACCTAATTAACTCTGAAGTTAAAACTCAAAAAAGAAAATCTTTATTCAGAAGTTTAATTAAACCAGTAGATGCGGGCGCATATGGCACCCTCAACTACGTGGTTAAAAAAGGTTTAGGAAAAAACAAAATAGCTAAAAAATAAAAAAGCTATTTAACAACTATAGTACATATCAAACTCAATAGGATGAGGTGTATGTTCAAAGTTGTGTATCTCTTCAAATTTCAAAGCAATATAAGCATCAATTTGATCGTCAGTAAAAACTCCACCTTGAGTTAAAAACTTTCTATCTTTGTCTAAACTTTCCATTGCTTCTCTTAATGATCCGCAAACAGTTGGAACTTTTTTAACTTCCTTCTCTGATAAAGCGTAAAGATCTTTATCAAAAGATTTCCCTGGATCAATTTTATTTTTTATACCATCAATTCCTGCCATTAACATGGATGCAAATGTTAAATAAGGATTACCAGATGCGTCTGGGAATCTAATTTCACATCTTGCTCCTTTTTTGCTTAGAGTTATAGGAATTCGACAAGATGCCGATCTGTTTCTTGCAGAATAAGCAAGTAATACCGGAGCTTCAAAACCTGGAATTAATCTTTTATAACTATTTGTTGTAGCATTTGAAAACGCATTAATCGCCTTAGCATGTTTAAGTATTCCACCAATATAATAAAGCGCAGTTTGTGACAAACCTGAATATTTATTTCCAGAAAAAACTGGAGTTTTTCCTTTCCAAACTGATTGGTGAACGTGCATTCCTGATCCATTATCACCTTTTACAGGTTTAGGCATAAACGTAGCAGTTTTACCAAATGAATGTGAAACCATTTGAACTACATATTTGTATAATTGAACATTATCAGCTTGATCAACTAACGTACCAAAAAGCATTCCAAGTTCGTGCTGACTTGGAGCAACTTCATGGTGATGTTTTTCAACTGTGATACCCACGTCTCTTAAACCTTTTAGATATTCACCTCTTATATCCTGAGCACTATCTACTGGAGGGACTGGAAAATATCCACCTTTAACTCCAGGTCTATGACCCATATTTCCATTTTCATAACTTTTTCCAGAATTATATGGTCCTTCTGTACTATCTATCGAAAAACTTGTTTCGTTCATATCGTTTTTTATTTTTACATCATCAAAAACAAAAAATTCTGGCTCTGGACCAAAGTAAGCTTTATCACCTATACCAGTCTTCTTTAAATAAGCTTCAGCTTTCTTTGCTATTCCCCTTGGATCTCTTTCATAAGGATTTCTTTTAATTGCATCTAAAATATCGCAAAATAAAACAAGAGTATTATGAGATGTGAATGGATCAACGATTTGTCTGTTTAAATCTGGTTTTAATATCATGTCAGATTCATTTATTGCTTTCCAACCAGCAATAGATGATCCATCAAAAAATACACCGTCGGTTAACATGTCCCCATCGACTACCGATGCATCCATAGTTAAGTGCTGTAATTTACCTCTTGGGTCTGTAAATCTTAAATCGACAAACTCAATTTGCTTGTCTTTCATCATTTTTAGAACTTTGCTTGCGCTCATATTATCTCCTGTAGAATTAAATATCTGGGTTAATTACCAATATTGTTATAATAAAGAATACATATAATGAGGATATCACCTATGCAATTTAAACATATAATTTTGCTAATAATTTCAGTGCTTTTTAATCAATCATAAGTTGAATATGACTTTATTAAATAAAGAACCAGTTAAAAGAGCTGAGAAGTGTCTTAAAGAGTTTGACGAAAATCTATCAGTTGTTGAATTACAAAACTCAGCAAAAACAGCATTGGATGCAGCAAATTCATTAAATTGTGAAGTAGGAGCAATTGTTAAAAGTCTGCTTATTAAGATAGAAAATGATTTTCTACTTTGTTTAGTTTCTGGTGACAAAAGATGTTCGTTAAATAAATTAAAAAAAATTTCTGAAAAAAAGAATGTAAGAATGGCTTCTGCTGATGAGGTTAAGTCTCAAACAGGATATACAATTGGAGGTGTATCTCCTGTAGGTCATATAAATAATATTCCAATATTTGTAGATAACTCTTTGAGTAGGTTTAAAGATATTTTTGCTGCAGCTGGACATCCTAATGTAATTTTTAAAATCAATTATGAAAAATTAATTCATATTACAAAAGGTGTTGTGAAAGATATTACAGAATGAAGCAAGCTAATTTAACAGATTATATTTTATTAACATTACTATCAATAATTTGGGCATCTGCTTTTTTTAATATAAAAATTGCAACAGAATCGTTCGGTCCAATGACAATTGCTTTTTTGAGAGTATTTTTTGGATCTATACCAGTATTAATTTTATGTTTTTATAAAAAAATTGTAATTGAAGCATTTTCAAAAGATTGGCATTGGTTCATGTTAATAGGACTAATCAATTTAGTTATACCATTCTTTTTAATTGCTTACGGGGTAAAATCAGTGCAAAGTAATTTGGCAGCAATTTTGATGTCCACTACTCCTTTGAGCTCTACCATATTAGGTCACTTTTATACAAAAAATGAAAAATTTAATTTTGCCAAAACTATAGGAATATTAATAGGATTTGCAGGAATTGTTTATTTATTTTCTGATAATATTTTAATCGATGAAAATAATTTTCTTTCAGCAATATTAATTTTAGTAGGATCAACATGTTATGTAATAGGTGGAGTTTTAACACTTAAAATTAGTAAGAAAAAAAATGAAAACGTTACTGGATCAATATTAATATGGGCAACTCTGATTTTATTTCCTTTGATGTGTTTATTAGAAACTCCTTGGGAAAATACTCCATCATTAAATTCAACTATGTCAGTAATTTATCTTGGTATAGTGCCAACAGGAGTTGCGTGGCTTTTAAGGTTTAAAATTTTGAAAAAGAATGGTTTAATTTTTCAATCTCAAGTCTCATACTTAATCCCAATCTTTGGAATTATTTTAGGCTATATATTTTTAAGTGAATTAATAACTTACAAGGTATTAATATCTTTATTAGCTGTAGTTGTAGGAATTTATTTTGTCAGAAAAGCTGATACAAAAATTATTATTTAAGTGAAGATATGGAGCTAATATGCTCTGGTTTTGTCTCACAACATCCACCTAAAATTGTTGCCCCGCCTTCTATAAATTTTTTTGATAAATTATAAAATTCATTTGCATCAAAATTATCTCTTTTTCCTAAAGACTGATTAGGATTTACTCCAATTTCATTAGGTCTTGCTGTATTAAATGTCTGTATTGGGCCTGGTTCATCAACTCCCCACAAATTTATTTTAAATCCAAATGGAACTTTACAATTTAAAAATTTATCCAATACAGATAATGATATTTCTGGAGAAACACATGCACAAACTATACCAAGTGTATTTTCATCTTGAATAATTTCAATTAATTGTTCAATTTTTTCTTTCGAGGGTAGGTCACCATTTTTTTTTAAATGTATTCCAATTAAAACTTTTTTGTTTAATTTTTTAGATATATTAAGAGCGGCTTTAACTTCATTAGTGCTGCTAATAACATCTAAGTATAAAAAATCAGTAAATTCACTTAAAATATTAGCTTGTTCAAACATATCTTCCTCTATTAATTTGATATCGCGATCATCAGTTATATAAGTGTCTCTTTGGCTTGGAATTGATCCAGCTACCAATATATTTTTCTTTGATAAATCTTTAGCTTTTATTGCAAGTTTACATGCAATTTCATTTAATTTTTTGAATTCATCACCAACTTTATTTTCTATTAATCTAAATTTTCTACAACTAAAAGTGTTTGTAACTATAACATCTGAGCCTGCGTTGATATATGATAGATGAGTATCAACTAGCATTTGATGATATTTTTCATCCAATAAAGCGCTAGCAGACCATAAAGTCCCCATAGATACCATTCCTTTTTCAAGTAATAATTGACCCATACCACCATCTAAAATTCTTATTTTTTTGAAAAAATTGTTATCCATTTTTTTTATCCCTTGTAGCTATAAATACTCCAACGGTTGTTATTAAAAAACCAATTATGTCAGTAAATGTTAATTGTTCATTTAAAAATATCCATGCCATCACTGCTGAAGTAGGAGGTACTAAAAAAAATAAAGTAGTAGTTTTGCCCACAGTACCCCTTTTGATTAAAAACATAAGAATAGTAAAAGCTCCAAATGAAACTAATATAATTTGATGAGACATACCCAATATAAAACTAGTTGTAAAATTTATGTAAGCATTTTCAAATATAAACATTAATAATAGATTAAAAAGGCAACCACCAACTGCTTGATACGCATTATTAACTGACAAAGCTAAATTTCCACTCAATTTTTTTTGCCACAATGTTCCAGCTGTTATTGCAAATAAAGCTAAGACTGTCGCTAACAATCCTAAAGGAGGAATTTCTTTTCCAAAATCTATACCTAACACAGTGACAGAACCAATGAAACCTAAACTGATACCCACCCACTGTTTCCAAGATATTTTTTCTCCAAAAATTGGACCAGATAAAATATTTGTTAAAATTGGTTGAAGTGTAACTATTAAAGCTACAATTGCAGCTGGCATCCCAATTGAAAATGCATACCAACATCCACCTAAATAAATCCCATGAAATAAAATACCTGTTGAAAGACTTTCAATAATATTTTTTAATTTTCCAAAAATTTTATCATTACTGAAATAAGCAAATACGAGAAAACCAATTGTTACAATCCCAAATCTAAATGCTAAAGCTGCAAATGGAGAAGCATTTTGAACAATTTCTTTTCCAGATATGAATGCCGATGACCATAATAATATAAAGAGCAAAGGAAATGATTTTGTCATGGTAAAGATATATGGCGTAATATCTAATTTTTGTTGTGAATTCTATCCATTTCTTGAAGTTCGACTTCAAGTTTGTCTAATTCTTCACCACCAGCCATCATACTAAGAAGTTTTTCTCTAGAAATATCTTTTTTTTGGAATGTTCCCATGCTTTTTCCTCGGTTAAGTACAGTGAAACTATTACCAACAGGGTAAGCATGATGTACATTATGAGTAATTAAAATTACAGCCAATCCCTCAGACGCGGCCTTTACAATATATTTTAATACCATTGATGCTTGATGAACTCCTAAAGCAGAAGTTGGTTCATCTAAAACTAAAACTTTTGCTCCAAAATATATAGCTCGTGATATTGCTAGGCATTGTCTTTCACCACCGGACATAGTTCCAACTGCCTGAGATGGGTCTCTAACATCGATTCCTATCTGTCCCATTCTATCTGCTGCTATCTTATTTGCTTTCTCCACATCAAAAGTTTTAAGGAAAGGAATACCTTTTTGAGGCTCTCTTCCCATAAAAAAATTTCTAGTAACACTCATTAAAGGAACTAATGCTAGATCTTGATAAACTGTTCCTATACCAATATCTAAAGCATCTTTAGGTGAGTCAAAAACAATTTTATTATCTTCAAATATAATTTCTCCTTCATCAGGCTTATGAACACCTGCTAAAGTTTTAATTAAAGTCGACTTTCCTGCTCCATTATCTCCAAGCAAACACATGATCTCACCTTTTTTTAATCTCATAGTGACATCTTTGAGCGCTATTACCTTTCCAAAAAACTTACTAATATTATTAAATTGAACGAGATAGTCAGACATTATTTACTCTCAGTCACTTTCTTTCTGATATAGTTATTAAACACTACAGCTATCAACATCATTGCTCCTAAGAAAACTTTAAACCAATCAGTGTCAACATCTGTATAAAATATTCCCATAGATACAGTCCCAAATATAATTGCACCAAAAGCTGCACCTATTGCAGATCCATATCCACCTGTTAAGAGACAACCACCAACAACAGCAGCCGCAATAGCTTCTAGTTCTTTTAAAGTACCTCTCATAGTATCTGCTGAACCCGCATCTAATACCTGAATACAAGCAAAAATAGTAGAAGCGACTGCCGTACCGATAAATAGACTTATTTTTACCCTTCCAACAGGCACACCCACATTTGTTGCTCCAACCTTATCGCCTCCAGATGCAAAGATCCAATTACCGTATCTTGTTTTCATCAATATCCATGTTGCAAACAATGTTAATGCAATAAACCAAATAACTGATGGAGGTATTCCAGTTGCAAGAGGAGTTCCATCAGTTCTTAGTTCAATCAATTTTAATGATCCCAACCAAGTAAAAAGCCATTTAAAAGTATCTGTAGCAAATAGCCATGCTAATGGATCATCTTCAATTAACACTCTTAGTCCTGGAACTTGAGTTCTACCAGTAATCAATCTTGTTATTGCTAATGTCAAACCTCTTAAAATAAAAAGCATTGCAAGTGTTACAATAAAAGACGGCAAACCGGTTTTGACAACCATTATGCCATTAAAGTATCCAACCAATACTGCCATAGCGAAAGCAAAAACTATACTCATCCATAATGGCCAACCCCAATAAATTGCAGGAATTGCTATACAAATTCCAGCAAAGCCAATCATTGATCCAATTGACAAATCAAATTCACCGCCAATCATTAACATTGCTGCTGCTATTGCTATAATTCCCAAATTAGCTGAAACATCGAGGAAATTAAGCATTCCATAGGCGCTAAACATGCCAGTATCGCCAGCTACAATTCCAAAAAATATAAATACAAGTATTGAGCCACCTAATGCACCCAGCTCAGGCCTATTCAATAAAACTCTTAGTGGTGATATTTTTTTTAGACGTTCGTCTTCATTAAGATTACTTTTCGATGAAATACTTTTTGATTTTAATGACATTTAAATTTTGAAAAAAGGCCTGACCAAAAAATTTAGTCAGGCCTTAAATATAGATTTTATCTATAACCTTGAGCTGCCCATTTAATTACTTTAGCAGCATTATCAGGAGTAACAAATCCAGGTCCAGTCATAACTACACCTGCGGGCATTGTTCCCCATCTCATGTATTGAGCAAAAATAGCTATAGGCAAATAACCTTGTAGATATTGTTGTTGGTCTATTAAAAACTCTACTTTACCTGCAGCAGCAGCTTTCAACATATTAGGTGACATATCAAATGTTCCTAATTTAACATTTCCAACTTTACCAGCAGCTTCTAAAGCTTTTAGTGCTGCTTCACCAGATAAACCAGCTCCTAAAGTTAGAATAGTGTCATATCCACCACCTAATTTTGCAGCAACAGCCTTTTGAATTTCAGTTGGGTCATTTGATGTTCCAAGAATATCAACAGATCCACCAAAACCTTTTTTGAAACCTGCACATCTTCTATCAAGCGCTACGTTTCCAACTTCGTGGTTAACGCATAAAGCTTTTTTTCCTCCAGCAGCCTTCATTTTTTGTCCACCACCAACGCCAGCTTCAAATTCAGTTTGACCTACGTGTGCACTAATTCCTAATGATGCATAGTCATCCGAACCAGAGTTCATAGAGACCACTGGTATACCGGCAGCTATTGCTGCTTTAACAGATTTTCCTAATGCAGCTGCATCAGGTAAAGTAATTACAATACCTTTTGGTTTTTGTGATACAGCATTATCAATTAGTTTTGCCATTTCAACCATGTCAAAAGTTCCAGGCGCAGTGTATTTGCAAGATACTCCCATATCTTTACAAGCAGCATCAACTCCATTTTTAGCTACCGACCAAAAAGGGTCATTAGCTTGTCCATGTGAAACAACAATTATATCAGTTGCTAATGCTGATACAGACATCATTGCCCATGCAGCAACAGCTAATATAAAGTTCTTTATTGTTTTCATTTTTAATTTCCTCTCTTAAATAAAAGTTAACTTTTAAACATTAAAGCTAACATAAATTTATTTAGATTGTAAAGAAGCAGGTTGTATTCAACCTAAAGTTGATTTTTAATATTTTATTTTTTCAAACTTTTTTGATTTTAATGACCGGATAGCACTCTCAGCAATTTGTATTGAAATCTTTCCATCAATAAACCCACTTTTAGGTCTTAAATTTGATCTGAATAATTTAGCAAGATCATTTAACTGTTCTTTGTATGCCTGGTCGTATCTTTCTATAAAAAAATGTTTAAAGCTTGATCGTGCATTCGTACTTTTATTAGAATACAAACTAATCTCATTTTCTTTGATATTATCAGAAATAATCATTCCTTTGCTTCCAAAAAGTTCTACTCTTTGATCGTATCCAAAACTACAATGTCTAGAATTACTAATAATACATTGAACACCATTTTTTGTTTTCAAAATTGCCGTAGCAAGCTCGAAATCTTTAAGTTTATTGAAGTATTTATTAGAAATATTGCTCCCTGTAGCAAATATAGAAACAAATTCATCTTTACCCGCATAATACCTTGCTAGATCGAAATCATGGATCATCATATCTTTAAAAATACCACCTGAGGCTTTTAAATATTTTATAGATGGAGCAGCCGGATCTCTGCTAGTAATAATAATTTTCTCTAGCTTTCCTATCTTGCCTTTTATTAAATTATTTTTTAGAGAGCTATGACCTGGATCATATCTTCTGTTAAATCCAATTTGAATTTTATGATTAAATTTATTTATTTTTTTTTCGTAATTTTGAATTTTTTTTAAATTTAAATCTAAAGGTTTTTCACAAAATACTGTTTTATTACTTTTTATACTTTCATATATAAATTTAAGATGAGTTGATGTTGTGGAAGAGATAAAAATACAATCAATTTTTTTATCTTTATATGCTATTTGAGGACTTTCAATATTTTGACAATTTAGATTTTTTGAAACTTTTTTTGCAAGTTTTCTATTAACATCGAAAATATATTTAAGATTAAAATTTTTATTATTTATTAAATTATCTGCATGCATTAGTCCTATTCTTCCCAAACCGAATAATGCTACGTTAATTAAATTTTTACCCATTGTTTTTTTAATGATGATTTCTTACATGCATCAATGAATTTAGCAGTCTCCAAACCCTCTTCTTCGTTAGGAAAATAAAATCTTTTTTTTGTATTCGTTTTTAAATATTCAGCAAATTCCTTATATATATTTGCAAAAGCATCTAAATATCCTTCAGGGTGACCAAATTTTACTCTAGAAAATTTTTTTGAAAAATTTGCTTTTGTATATCCTCTTTCTAAAAACTTTACTGCTCCTTTGCTTGGATTAAATTTTAAATAATTTGGATCATTTTGAACCCATTCTAAACTTCCTTTAGAACCATATACTCTAATTCTTAAACCATATACGCCTCCTTTAGCTGTTACACATGTCCATACAATTCCTTTAGCACCATTGTTAAAATTAACAAAAACTTGTGCGTTATTATCCATTTTAACATCCTTCGAATATTTGCTTACATCAGCTATCAGTTTTTCTCCTTTAAGGCCTGTAATATAAATTGCTAGATGATATGCGTGTGATCCTATTTCATTGAGAACTGCTGATACACCAACAATTTTTTTATCAACTTTCCATTTAAAAACCTTTTTTGAATTTGTTTTTGAAATTTTATTACCATCTGTCCAATCCTGAATATATTCAACGTTGATATATTCAACTTTTCCAATTTTTCCTTTTTCAACTAAATTTTTTGCTTCTCTAACCATTGGATAAGATGAATAGTTGTGAGTCAGTGCATATTTAATTTTTTTGTTATTTTTTATCGCTTTATATAGTTTTTTTCCCTGCTCAAGATTTCCAGCAAATGGTTTGTCTGAAATTACATGTATGTTTTTTTTTATAAAATTCTCCGCAATAATTTGATGACTTGATGGTGGAGTCATTATTGCTACAACATTAATACCATCTTTTCTTTTCGCTTCTTTTTCAGACATCTCCTTGTAATTTGAATAACATCTAGATTTATCTAAACCTATACTTTGTCCAAATTTCCTAGATTTATCAACACTTCTAGAAAATACCCCTGCAACGATTTCATATTTGTCATCATATCTAGATGAAATTCTATGAACATGCCCGATCCAAGATCCAGGTCCGCCTCCAACAATTCCAAGTTTAAATTTTTTAGGTTTAATTTTTTGAAGCATCTAATATCATAACAAAACTATTATTTATGTCAGTAAAATTAGGTATAGCCCCAATAGCTTGGAGCAATGATGACATGCCTGAGCTTGGTGGTGATACTCCGCTTGAACAATGTCTTTCCGAAGCTAGTGAAGCAGGATTTAAAGGAATAGAGTCTGGTGGAAAATTTCCAAAAACATCAAAAGAATTAATTCCTATATTAAATAAATATAATTTAAAATTATGCTCAGGTTGGTATGGAGCAAATTTAAGAAAAAATACTTTTGAGGAGGAAAAATTAAAAATTCAAAACCAATTGAAACTATTTCAAGATTGTAAAGCACCCTGCATGGTTTTTGCCGAAGTTTATGGTTCTATTCAAGGTGATCCAAATATAAATTTGTCTAAAAGACCTAGAATGGATTTAGACGAGACTAAAAAATATTATAAAAAAATTTCAGAAATGGGAAAATATCTAGAGGATCAGGACATGCCTCTTGCTTACCATCATCATATGGGAACTTGCATTGAAAGTGAAGAAGATACAAGAAGATTATTAGAAAACACAGATGGTAGTGTCAAACTAACTTTAGATACTGGACACATGTTATTTGCAAAAGGAGATAGTTTGAAAATTTATAAAGAATTTAAAGAAAGAATAATTCATATACATTGCAAAGATATGAGAAAAAATGTTTTAGATAATTCGTTAAATCACGATTATAGTTTCAGACAGGCTTTTTTGGAAGGAGCCTTCACTGTTCCAGGAGATGGTTGTATTGATTACAAGCCTTTTTTTGAATTGTTAAAAGAACAAAATTATTCTGGATGGTTAGTTGTAGAAGCGGAGCAAGATCCAGCAAAAGCAAATCCTTTTGAATATGCTAAAATTGGATACAAATATCTAATTGAAACTTTAAAAAGTGTAAATTTAGAAATTGAAAATAATTAGCTATCTATATAAAGAAGTTAATTCATTATTACCAGCAGCCACACATGGAGATTTAAAACAAGTACCAACTATCCATTCCGATCCTGGTTCTGCTAAAAAATTTGATGACATTATAAAAATAACACCCATTTCTACTGACTGACCAGCTTTTCCCTCTGCTTTTATTCTCGGGTCAGGATCTGTTTTAACTTTATTGTCATCTGAAAATGGATTTTCAATCTTTAGATTATCATTTATATGATTAACAACCTTTTCAGCTATCCATTCAGCATTACATGGATCACCCCAAACAGTTATTTTCCCCTCATCATTATTTCCGCAATTATTAATTTCGCCATTAATAAAATCGACAACTTTTTTATGATTTTCTTTTACTAAATTTGCACGAGCTTCAACTTCAGGTCTTGTACTCGCTGTCCATATCAACATTCCTACAACATAAACAGCCGATATAATGATAAGAAATTCTAATAATCCAAAATTTTTTAATTTTAAGCTCATGAGATTTTTACTATTTTTGACTTTTCCAATTTATTGTCAAAAAAATCAATAATATTTTGGACTGTTTCAATACCCATTCTAGACAAACATTCTTCAGTAAATACTGCTGAATGAGGGCTTAAAAATGCTTTTTCATTTTTTAGCAATGGATTATCTAAAGATGGAGGCTCCTTTTCAAAAACATCAAGCCCTGCACCAAAAATTAAATCTTCGTTTAATGCCTTATTAAGATCTTCCTCGTTAATAATACCACCTCTTGCAGCATTAATTAAAATACAATTTTTTTTCATTTTTTTTATCATTTCATAATTGATTAAATGTTTTGTGTTTTCGTTTAGAGGCATATGAATTGAAATTGCATCCATTTTATTTAAACTCTCATTTAAATCATTAATTTTAGTACCACCAACTTTTTTAATTTCCTCTTCGCTGACAAAAGGATCATAAACAAAAATGTTCATTTCTAAACCCTTACATTTTTTAAGTAAGCATTTTCCAATACGACCAAAACCTGCAATTAAGATGCTTTTATTCCATAACTCAATTGTTTTAGGAAGCTTAGTTCTATCACTGAACTTTCCAGTTTTTACAGTCTCGTTGTACATATTATTTCTTTTTGCAATGCTGAATAGCATGAATAAAACATGTTCTGCTACAGCTTGAGCATTCGCTGTAGCTGTTATTGCTAATGTGATATTGTTTTGCTTGGTTGCTTTAAGATCTATATTGTCATAGCCTACACCATGTCTAGATATCACTTTTAAATTCTTAGCTGAGTCTATAATTTCTTTTGATAATTTAGATGTTCTAATACTTATTCCATCACAGTCTTTTATTTTATCTTTCAAAAATTCTGTATCTGTATTGTCTACAACTTGAAATTCAAAATTTTTATTTCCTTTTAGTAAATCAATACCATGATTATGTATTGATCCTATTATTAAGATTTTTTTCATACGTAAAAGTATATACTTTATTTATTAATAGGCTTTAGATAATTCTGATTTCACTGTGCCTTTTAAATTTTCAACTGTATTTTTCGCACCTGCACTTATAAATCTGGAGTCTGCTCCAACTGTTACAAATTGAAAACCTTTTTCAATCATTTTTTTTGCATAGTCAGTACTTCCGTTATGAATTCCAGCAAATATATTGTTTTTTTTTGCATGCTCTAATATTCTAAGTATTTCTGAATAAGCTTTAGTATCCTCACCTTTGTCAAAACCAGGCTTTTCTCCTATAGCCAAACTTAAATCAGCAGGCCCTATGTAGATACCATCAAGGCCTGGGGTACTCATAATTTCATCAAGATTTTCTAAAGCTTCTTTAGTTTCAATCATAGCCATTTTTAATATTTCATCGTTTGCATGATCTCCATAATCGGGCCCTCCATATATTAACCCTCTCATTGGACCAAAACTTCTATATCCATGTGGTGGATATTTACATGCTTGAACAAATCTTTCTGCTTCTTTCCGATTACTAACCATTGGGCAAATGATTCCATAACATCCAGCATCTAAAATTTTCATAATTTGACCAGGTTCATTCCAATTAACTCTTGCCAAAGGTACGACTTCTGTCGCTGAAATCACTTGCATCATTGGCATTGCATTTGTGTAATCAACGAGCCCGTGTTGCATATCAATTGTTAATGAGTCCCATCCTTGTTGAGCCATTGTTTCTGCTGAAACAGTACTTGGAATTTGTAACCAACCATTGATTACAGCTTTGCCATTTTTAATTATTTCTTTGGCTTTATTTTTTCTCATTAACTCAGGTTTTTAGACCCATATGGGTATACTTTATATTCAGGTAATCTTTTATAGCCATAGATCCACCTTCACGACCGTAACCGGTTTGTTTTATTCCACCGAATGGAGCTTCAGCAACTGCAACTGCAGCTGTATTTACTGCTACACAACCGGTTTCCATCATCTCTGATGCTCTATTAGCTTTGTCCATTGAGTTTGTATATAAATAGCTACAAAGTCCCAGGTCATTATTATTTGCTCTCTCTACTACTTCGTCAAAATCCTTGAAAGTTAAAACAGGCACTAAGGGACCAAAAGGTTCTTCTTTCATAATTGTAAAATTGTCCTGCACTTCATCAAATACAGTTGGTTCAAAATAATAACCTTTATTAAATCCTGAAGGTCTACCCCCACCTAAAACAACTTTTGCGCCTTCACTCTTTGTCGTTTCAACTAATTTTTCAATCTCCTCCAAACGTTTTGCTGTTGTTAAAGGTCCTAAGTCAGTACCTTCATCCATACCATTTCCAATTTTTAATTTTTTTGCTCTATCTACGAAAGCATTTATAAATTCTTCTTTTCTTGTTTCTTGAATGTAAAACCTATTTGGGGATATACAAACTTGACCATTGTTACGAAATTTTGCTGTTATTGCCATATCTGCAACTTTATTCATGTCAACATCGTCAAATACTATAAATGGAGAATGACCACTTAATTCCATTGTAACTCTTTGAACTTTATCTGCAGCTTTTTTAAGTATTAATTTTCCAACACGTGTTGAGCCAGTTATAGAAACTTTTTTTATTATATCTGATTCAAGTAATTCATTTGATATTTCAGCCGGGTCTCCAGATAATAAATTGACTACTCCATCAGGTACTCCAGCATCTTTACAAATATTTACAAGTTCCATAACTGCTCCAGGCGTAATTACATCTGGTTTACAAATAACTGAACAACCAGCAGCCAGTGCAGTTGAAATTTTTCTAGATGCTAAAACTATGGGAAAATTCCATGGCACAAGTGCTGCTACAACACCTACTGGCTGATAGTAAACATGAACTCTTGTTTCTGGAAATCTACTTTGTAATGTTTCACCATAAATTCTCTTAGTTTCTTCTGCATTCCATTCAAATATATCTGCTCCACCACCAACTTCTCCAATTGCTTCTTTAAGAGGTTTTCCAACTTCAAGTGTAAGCCATTTAGCTAATACATCTTTTCTTTCACGCATCAAATCTGCAATTTTTCTTATTACATAAGACCTCTGCCATGGAGTGGTATTTTTCCAAGTTTCGAGTCCTTTCTCTGCTGATTTTAATGCTTTTTGAACGTCAACAGAGGACGCTTTTGATGCTTCTCCTAAAACTTCTTCTGTTGCTGGATTGATAACTTTATAAGTTTCTTTTTTTTCTGCTTGTTGCCACTGACCATCAATGAATTGACCAAAATTGCTATACATATTTTTTAAATTGTGTTTAATTGTTAAAAGTTAAAGATTTATATATAGAATAATGAAAAAAATAAAGCTCACTTGTGCACATGCAATAATAAAACATCTTATTGCTCAAAAAATTTTAATAGATGGTAAAAAAGAGCAGTTATTTGCTGGAGCTTTTGGTATTTTTGGACATGGCAATGTTGCTTGTTTAGGACAAGCTCTACAAGAAAATCAAGATAAATTACCAACTTATAGAGGGCATCATGAGCAAAATATGGCTCTGACTGGAATAGCATATGCTAGAGCTAAAAGAAGAAAACAATTTTTTGTTGCAACTAGTTCAGTTGGACCAGGATCTACAAATATGGTTACAGCCTCGGCAGTTGCTATGAGCAATAGACTTCCAATTTTATTTTTACCTGGAGATACGTATGCAAACAGAATGCCTGACCCGGTTCTACAACAAGTAGAGCATTTTAATAATCCTGGCATTACTCAGAATGATGCATTCAAACCAGTAACAAAATATTTTGATAGAATTACAAGACCAGAACAAATCTTACAAACATTACCTCAAGCAATCCAAACAATGTTAGATCCAGCAGATTGCGGACCAGCTTGCTTATCATTATCACAAGATGTCCAAGGTGAAACATATGAATATCCTGAGGAATTTTTTAAAGAGAGAGTTCATAATATTAGACGACCAAGACCTGATGATTTTCAAATAAAACAAGCAGCTGAGCAAATTAAAAAATCTAAAAATCCTTTATTGATTTCAGGTGGAGGGGTTTTCTACTCTGATGCAATGGAAGATCTAAGTAATTTTGCAATTAAACACAATATACCAGTTACGCAAACAGTTATGGGTTACTCTACTATGAAGAGAGATCACTCTCATTTTTTAGGTCCAATAGGTGGTCTTGGTGGCAAAGCAGCAAATAATTTAGCAAAACAAACTGACCTAGCTATTGCTGTTGGAACAAAGTTAGCTGATTTCACAACTGGTTCGTGGGCAAATTTTGAGAACCCAGACTTTTCACTTGTTAGTGTTAATGTCTCTAGATTTGATGCTAGCAAACATTTGGCGCAATCAGTAATAGGTGATGCAAAAGTAAGCTTACAAGAGCTATCAAATGCTTTGGGAGATTGGAAAGCACCTGATGAATGGCATAAAAAATCAAGAGATGAATTAAAAAATTGGAATGATTATGTAGATAAAGAAAGCGGTCCAACTAATCAAGAACTACCTAGTTATGCACACGCTGTAGGAGCAATATATCGTAATTCAGATCCAACAGACATTGCTGTTACTGCAGCAGGTGGATTGGTCGGAGAAGTTGTACAAATTTGGAGGCCAAAAGAATTAAATACACATGAAACCGAATGGGGTTTTAGCTGTATGAGTTATGAAATTTCTGGTGCATTAGGAGTTAAAATGGCAAACCCAGATAAAGAAGTAATAGCTTTTGTAGGAGATGGATCTTATTTACTTTTTAATTCAGATATTTATTCATCAGTTATAACAAATAATAAATTAATAATAGTTTTATGTGATAATGGAGGCCATGCTGTTATTAACAGGCTACAATTATTTAAAGGTGGAAAAGAATTTAATTGTCTATTTAACAGTTCAAAAGCTCCAAATCTAGTCCCTGTTAATTTTGCTAAACATGCAGAGAGTATGGGGGCAAAATCAGAAGAAGTATCCTCTATTTCTGAGTTAGAGGAAGCATTTAAAAGAGCTAAAAAATCTGATGTAACTTACTTAATTTCAATAAAAACTCATTCTTATGAGTGGCTAGAAGGTTCAGCTTACTGGGAAAGTCCTACTTTAGAAATGCCATCAACAAAAGAAAATGAAGAGGCATTAAAACTTCATAAAGAAGGAAAATCAAAGCAAAGACAAGGTGTCTAAAATTCATGAATAAAGTTTTTAAGGTTGGTCTCATAGGATGTGGCCATATCGCAGAAACATATTTTAGGGGACACCAATATTTTAATAATTTCAAAATCGTTGCTTGTGCGGATATTAATCAAAAAGCAGCTGAAAAATGTGCGAAATTATACAACATCAAATCAATGACTGTTAATGAAATACTAAAAGATAAAGATATTGAGGTAATTTTAAATTTAACAATTCCTCAATCACATTATTCTGTATCAAAAAAAGTATTAAATGCAGGCAAGCATGTTTATTCAGAAAAACCATTAGCAACATACTTTCAAAAAGGAAAAGAGTTAGTGGCTTTGGCAAAACAAAAAAAATTATATATTGGTAACGCACCGGATACCTTTCTTGGAGGAGGTGGACAAAAAGCAAAGGAATTAATTGACTCAGATTTGATTGGACAAATCAAACTTGGAAATGCAATCTTTGCATTTCCTGGAGTTGAAAACTTTCATCCAAAACCAGAGTCTTGGTATAAAAAAGAGGGAGGACCAGTAATAGATATGGGTCCTTATTTTTTTACAACGCTTGTTAATCTTTTAGGGCCAGCTAAACAGGTGCAAGGTAGAACATTAACGGCGTTTAAAAGAAGAAATTATAGAGCGGGTCCGAATAAAGGAAAAACATTTAAGGTTGAAACACCAACTACTTATTTAGCAACAATTCAATTTCATAATGAAGCAATTATTCAAGTCACTCTATCCTTTGATGTTATTAATCATCAAAGAAATCATATGGAACTTTATGGAACTAAAGGATCAATTATCGTTCCTGATCCGAATATGTTTGGTGGATCTGTTTATATTTCTGTTACAGAAGGCGGTCGCTGGGGTGAACATAAAACTGATAAAATGCATTTAGGAAAAATAAATATTACATCTTCAAGTGGTAGATCTAATGAATCACCTACAAATGCAAACTATAGAAGTGTTGGAATGTCTGAGATGTTATATGCAATCGAAAAAAAGAAAAAAAATCGATGTTCCGGAGAGCTATCTCTTCATGTTTTAGATATAATTGAGTCTACTATGAAAGCTGCAACAACTGGAGTACCTCAAAAAATAAAAACTAAGTGTGAAAAGCCAAAAAGATTTACAGAAGAAGAAGTAAAAAAAATTCTCTTATAGATCATGAAAGATATTGCAATAGTTGATCCATATCCAAGAACTATGGAGCTTATTTTCTCAAAACCAAAATTAAATGAGTTAAAAAATAAATTTAAGCTTATTTTCGCACCAAAAATAAATAAACAAAAATTTTATATTAATAATATTCATAAAGCGAAATTTATAATTGGACAGCCTGATCTTCCTAAATTTTTATTAATTAAAGCAAAAAAGTTGAAAGCAGTAATAAATGTCGAAAGCAACTTTTTAGATAATATGGATTATAATTACTGTTTTGATAAAGGTATTCACGTTATTGCAACTTCACCTGTTTTCTCAAAACCAGTCGCAGAAATTGCACTTGGATTTACACTCTCTCTTCTTAGAAATATTCATGGAGCAAATCAGGATTTCATTAATAAAAAGGAAAAGTATGGACTAGATGGAAATCTTAAGGCTTCATTGTTATCAGATAAAAAAATTGGATTATTGGGATATGGAGACCTAGGGAAAGCGTTGGTTCCATTATTGAGACCATTTTCGAGTAAAATAAATATCTATGATCCTTGGATACCAAACAAAAAAATTATTAATCAAGGATTTAGACCAATTACTTTAAAAAAAATGTTTAAAGAATGTGAAGTTATTTATGTACTTGCTGCAATTACTACAAAAAACAAAGGACTGATTGATAAAAAATTACTCAATCTTATGAAATCAAACTCACTTTTTATACTAATGAGTAGAGCTGCAATAGTAAATTTTAAAGATTTAAAAAATAGACTTAAAAAAGGTGATATTTTTGCAGCGCTTGATGTTTTTCCGGAGGAACCAGTTAAAAAAAATGACCCAATAAGAAAATTAAAAAATGTTTTATTTTCTGCACATAGAGCGGGTGCTTTAGACGAGGCATTCAAGGAAATGGGCAACATTGTTTTTGAAGATATGAAATTAATTTCAAAAAATCTTAATCCAAGATTTTGTAAAAAAGCTCTAAGAAAAACTGTTCATCTTTTAAGGTCAAAACCTGTTGCAATTAATTAATTTTTTTTTTAATTTAAATTAAATGACTTCAACAAATAAATTGCTCTTAGAGGCTAAAGGTATCACAAAGTATTTTGGAACAATAACTGCTTTAGAAAATGTAAATTTAAAAGTGCACGAAGGTGAATGTTTAGGTGTAGTGGGAGATAATGGTGCAGGCAAATCTACTCTAATGAAAGTTTTATCTGGTTTGTACAAACCAAGTGCAGGTGCTTTATTTTTTGAGGGCAAAGAACATGTGTTAAATAGCCCAAAAGACTCTCAAAATTTAGGTTTAGAAATGGTTTATCAAGATCTTGCATTGGCAGGTAATTTACCCATTGGAGAAAATATATTCTTAGGAAGAGAGCCAACAAAAAATATTGGCTTCTTAAAATTTCTAGATTTTAAAAAAATTCAAGAAATGACAAGCGCACACTTAGAGAAACTAAAAATAAATGTTAAAAGTGCTGATCAGAAAGTAGAGGAATTATCTGGAGGACAAAGACAAGCGGTTGCAATAGCTAGGTCAACAGCATTTAATGCCAAAGTTGTTATAATGGATGAACCAACTGCTGCTTTAGCAATAAAAGAAGTTGGAAAAGTATTAGATTTAATTAATAAATTAAAAAGTACTGGTGTAGGTGTTATAGTAATAAGTCATAGAATGGATGATATTTTTACTGTTTGCGACAGAGTAATGGCACTTTTTCAAGGAACAAACTTTGCAGAGTCTCAATTAGTTAAAACTTCAAGAGATGAAGTCATTGGTTGGATTATGGGAAAAAAATAAATATGGAAGATAAAGAAAAAAAACAAGATAGCTTATACGTAAAACTTATTCCATATTTTGAAAAATATGGGATTTTACTATTATTAGTTATCATGATCTTGGTAATGCATATTTTACAACCAGATGTCTTCTTGTCTTGGAGAAATGTAACAAACGTATTTAAACAAATATCTTGGCAATCAATGTTAGCTTTAGGTGTTTTTATGGTTATTGTGACTGCGGGTATAGATCTATCAGTTGGCTCAATAATGATGCTTTCATTAATGATTTTAGCAATTGTAGCTAAAGCTGGAGCACCTTGGTTTATAGTTGTTCTAGTACCTTTATTTGCTGGATTTTTATGCGGGTTGATAAATGGTTTAGGGATAACACTTTTAAGAATGCCTCATCCTTTTATAATGACTTTAGGAACTCTTTATATTTTTAGAGGAACAGGAAACTTAATATCAGGCGGAACACCCATAAGTGGATTTACCGATGAAGTTAGGTACTTAGGTCATGGTAGAATAGATCTTACTTGGTTAGGATTAGAGAAATCTCAATATCTTCCCGTAAGCTTAGTTTTAATCGCTGTTGTATATTTTGTTTTTTGGGTTTTCTTGAATCATAGTCGAACAGGAAAGTGGATTTATGCAATTGGAGGTAACCCAAGTGCAGCAAGAGCTTCAGGAATTAATGTTAATAAAATTTTAATAATTGTTTATTCACTTTGTGGATTTTTATCAGGTATTGGAGCATTAATTTTAGCAGGAAGAACAGACTCTGGTTATCCTAATGCAGGATTACAATCTGAATTGGATGCTATCGCGGCATGTATAATTGGTGGAGCTAGTTTCTTTGGTGGTAGAGGAACTGTTCTTGGAGTTTTCGCCGGAGTAATGATTATGGGAATTTTAAGAAATGGACTTAATTTGATGGATGTAAGCTCTTTCTGGCAACAAGTATTGATTGGCTCGATCATTGTATTAGCAGTTTACGTAGATGTTTTAAGAAGAGATTTCGGTACGAGAAAATAAACACGTCATAGTTGAATAGTTGCTCTCATTAGAGACCCTCTAAACAGTTGAATTTTTTTTAAAAATTTTATTAAATTAAGCTTTAATAATTATTAAAGGGGAAATTTATGAAAGAACTATCAAGAAAAATTGTTGTTTTAGTATCAGCAATTTTTTTATCGATAAGCATGATTTCAGCTTCTTTTGCTGATGGTCATGGTAAAAAAATCTTGTTCAGTATTAAAGGTCCTGGGTCTGGAAATCCTTTCTGGGCTTCTGTTACAAAAGGTGCTGAAGAAGAAGCTAAAAAATTAGGTGTTAAGTTAATTTTGGTTGCACCACCTCAAGAAGGTGATGTTCAAGCTCAAATTAACCAAGTTGAAGACCAACTTGCTAAAGGTGTTGATGCCTTAGCTCTTGCACCAGGAGATCCAAATGCATTTGCTCCAATTGTAGATGACGCTATCAAAAGCGGTGTTCCAGTTGTATTCGTAGATACAAAAGGAATAAACGAAGGAGTTACTTTTATTGGTACTAACAACATGAATGGAGCAGAATTAGCTGCTAAATTCATTTGTGACAAAACTCCAAAAGGTTCAGATGTTGCTATTTTGACTGGAATAGAGTCTCAATCAACAGCTTTACTAAGAAGAGACGGTGCAATTAAAGGATTTAAAAATTGTGGTTTAAATATAGTTGCTACTCAAACAGCTGAGTGGGATACTGCAAAAGGTAGATCGGTCACTGAGTCTATTATTTTGAAAAATCCTAACATCAAAGCAATATTTGCTTCAAATGACAATATGGGCTTAGGTGCTATGCAAGCTCTTAAAGATGCAGATATGAATGATGTGGTTGTTGTTGGTTTTGATGCAACTCCAGATGCTGCTACAAGTATCTTAAAAGGTGAAATGACTGCAACTATTGCTCAGTTCTCATATAACATGGGTGCTTACGGTGTTAAATATGCACTTGAGCTAGCTAATGGTGGAAGTATTGATCCAAACATTGATACTGGAACACAATTAGTAACAAAAGAAAACGCTAACGATTTTAAATAATCATTAGTTTATAACATTTAAAAAAGGGTGGAGTTTTATTCCACCCTTTTTTTTTATTTATTTTAAAGAGTGATTACTTGATCAGGTGGATTTGATCCAAGTGCAGTATATAATTGTGGAAAGCATCCGGCCACCACACCATCAACCAAACCTTTTGCTTTAACGTCTCCACTTCCGCATTGTTCTAAAGTTTCATCAGCAAAACCTCGTCTAACAGCGCAGGCATCACATACCATCAACAGCATTTTCTTCTCATTAGCAATTTTTGCTAATCTTTCACCGATGGGATCTCCTTTTTTTAAACAAAAAAGGTTATCATCAAAAAAAAACATTCCAGCAACATCAACTACGTGTGAGTTTTTTTCCAGTTGTGGCAATATCATCGTAGCAAGTTGGAAAGTACTAGCCATACTTGTTTTAAATACATAAGCAATTTTCATATTTTCTCCTAATTTTATATTTAATTTGTTATATTATAACATAACATTAAAATTCAATGTATAAATAATCAAAAGAAAATATTTTTTTAAAATTTTTGTTAAAATAGTTATGTAAATTAATAAATTCAAGTAATGTTAGAAATCTTAAAAAGAATATAATATAATTATAAAATGTTAATAAATATTGACCCAGTTTTAAGTCCTGAATTACTTTTTAATTTAAGATCCATGGGTCACGGTGAGAAAATTATACTTGCCGATGCTAATTTTCCTGCAAACTCAATGAACAAAAATGTAATTCGATTAGATGGTGTAGACATTAAAAGTGCAGCAAATGCAATTTTATCTGTCTTTCCATTAGATAGTTTTGTTATATCACAAGGTGGCTCTCCTGCACTTAGAATGGAAGTAGATGATAAACCAGAGGAACTAACTGAAACTCATAATGAGTTTATTGAAGCAGTAAAAAATAATTCTGGTCCCCAATGGAAAGTTGGATCAATTTCAAGACAAAATTTTTATGAAGAAGCAAAAAAAGCATATTGTATTGTAGCCACTACAGATGCTCGACCTTTTGGATGTTTTATTATTACTAAAGGAGTTATTCTTCCTGACGGTAAAGTCTGGTCTTAATTAAATGAAATCTATATGTGTATTTGGAGTATTTGTTGCAGACTTATGTTTTATTGGTGAAAAAATTCCTGAAGTGGGGCAAACTATTTTAGGAACAAAACACTTAATAGGACCTGGTGGAAAAGGATCTAACCAAGCCATTGCCGCAGCAAGACTTGGCGGAAAAATAAGTTTTATTACAAAAGTAGGTGATGATAATAATGCTGAAATGGCACTAAATTTATATAAATCCTCTGGAGTAAATACCGATTATATTATTAAAGACAAAAATCATTCAACTGGTGTTGCTGGTATTATGATTAATGCTAATACAGGTGATAATGCAATAAACATCATACCAGGCGCTGCCGGCACTTTAAATAGTTCTGATATAGATAATAATTTAAAAGCAATCGAGAAGTCAGATATATTCTTAACACAATTAGAAACACCATATGATGTTACTAGTTATGCTTTACAAAAAGCTAAAGATACTGGATCAATTACTATTTTAAATCCAGCTCCGGCTTCAAAAATATCTGAGAATGACTTTAAAAACATAGACTATTTTACACCAAATGAAACTGAGGCTAGTTTTTATTTAGAAAAAAAAATAGAAACAAAATCTGAAATAGAGAATGCAGCTAAAGAATTTTTAAAAAAAGGAGTAAAAAATATTCTAATAACTCTAGGTTCTAAAGGAGTTTATTTTTCAAATGGAACCGATAGCTATTTTGTAGATGTTCATAAATTAAAAGATGATGTAAAAGATACTACTGGAGCAGGAGATGCATTTAATGGAGCTTTTAGTGTGGCATTAGCTAAATCGTTAAAAATTGTTGATGCATTAGAATTTTCTAACAAAGTTGCTGGCATTTCTACAACTAAAGAAGGGGCTGCAAATTCAATGCCAAGTATCAATGAAGTAGAAAATTATTAATTACTCAATAATTTTAAATTCTGATTTATATTTATCTGTAATCTTAAGCCCAAGACCTGGAACATTATCATCTAGATCTATCATTCCATCTATTGGAGCAGGATCACCTTCAAAAATATAATAAAATAGTTCGTTACCAATTTCTACATCATGAACTGGAAAAAACTCTGAGATAGGACAATTAAAATTCGACATTGTTAAATGATAGTTATGCATTTGACCTGCATGTGGAATTACTGGAACTTGATAAGCCTCTGCAAGAGCATTTATTTTCTGAGCGATTGTAAATCCACCAACTCTATTATTATCATATTGAATGTAGCTAACTGCTTTGAGTTCTAACAATTGTTTAAAACCAAATAGATTAAATTCATGTTCTCCCCCAGAAATTGGTATAGCGTTCATATTGTTCAGTTCCGCATACCCATGAATATCATCAGCAATAACTGGTTCTTCTAACCATCTTGGATTAAATTTTACCAATTTAGGTATCATTCTTTTAGAATAATCTAGGTTCCAACCCATATAACATTCTAACATTAAGTCAGTATCATCCCCGATTACTTCTCTTACAGCTTCTACAAGTTCAATGTTTTTTCTCATACCTTCAGGACCATCTTTTGGCCCCCAACCAAATCTCATCTTAAACATTTTAAAACCTTGTTTTTTATATTTTTCAGCTTCATTTTGTAAATCTTTGATAGGTTGGCTATAAAGTTTTGATGCATAAACAGGTATCTTTTCTTTTGTTCTACCCCCTAACAATTTAAATACGGGTTTGTTAGTTAACTTTCCTAATATATCCCAAATAGCAATATCAATTGCAGATATTGCAACCATGCCCAAACCTCTTCTTCCCCATGCATGAGTTCTTCTATACATTTTTTCCCAGATGTAAGCGTAATCAAAAGGATCTTCTCCTGTAACTAATGGTTTAAGATACTCATCAATAGTTTTTTTTACTAACTGAGGTGCAAGAGCTGCATTACCGATTCCAATATGACCATCATCAGTTTCAATTTCACAAATTAACCATTCATGAAATCTGAAAGAGCCCATGGCATCTGATTTTTCATAAAGTAAATCTGATGCATTTGTGCAAAAATTATTTTGTGGAGGAACTGTTTTGCCATTCCATTGATATACTTTTGTTCTTATATCTTTAATTTTAGACATTTAATTTAAATTTTGAGCCATTCTTAATGCAATTTTAAACGATTGCAATGTTGGCTCCAAATTTGCCTGATTTTTTCCAGCAATATCAAACGCAGTTCCATGCGCAGGTGTTGTTATTGGAATTGGAAGACCACCTTGAACTGTTACCCCTCTATCAAATCCAAAAGCCTTTAGTCCAGATTGAAGAGCATCATGATACATTCCAACAATACAATCATGATTTTTATTTTTAAATGCTGTAATGAAAGAAGTATCACATGGCAAAGGACCATCAGCATTAATACCAAGTTTTTTTGCTTCCTCTATTGCTGGTATTATCTCATCTTTTTCTTCATTACCAAACTCTGCATGAGGGTTAAGAGCTTGAACCGCAACTCTTGGATTTTCTATACCGTTTAATTTCATTGCTTCATTAATCAATTTTATTGGCTTCATTATTTTATCTTTCTTAATATGTTCTGGAACTTCTTTGATAGGTATATGAGATGTCACTCGTGCAGTCCAAAAATTATCTACTACATTAAATTCACAAAAAAAACTTTTTACATTTAATTTATCAGCCATATGATGTAATTCGTCATCAAATTTACATCCACCTAGTTTTAAGCTTGTCTTATTAAAAGGACCGAAATTAATAGCATCAATTTTTTTTTCTTTCGCAAGTTCTAGTGCTAAATTTAATGCATTTAAAACTGTTTCCCCAGATTCTGCAGAGCACTCTGATAAATTATAATCTTTGTTTTTACCCTTAGAGATATCTAAAAAATACTTACTTTTTTTATCAAAATTTATTTCATCAAAATCAGTAACAATTTCTAGGTCTGAATTATTTCCTGAAATTTTATCTCCAGCGTTTAAAATATTTTTTTCACCAATTATAGTAATGTTTGCATTCGATAGTTCGTTTTGGGTCAAAAGTTTTGATATAAGTTCTGGTCCAATACCTGATGGATCTCCTAGTAATAAAGCAATATTTTTTTTCTTATTTGTCATCTTTTTTCTTACTGTTTCTAACAGATTATGATTAAATATTTAAATATAAATTAACTTAAGAGGGAAATAATGAAAAAAAGCTTTAAACTATTTTTAGCTGCTGCTTTTTTAGTAACTGAATTTTTCGTTGTAGCACTTCCACTTATGATTACATCTGCAAAAGCAGATGGTCATCCAATACAAGCAATTACTCACGCTGGTTTTGGTGGTGGAACAGATGTTACTACGAGAATGATGTTGTTAAGAGCAAGAAGAGTTTTAAAACAAGACATGCAATTAGTTAATAAAAAAGGTGGTGGTGGAGCTGCATCTATGGACTATATGATGACACTTCCTGCTGATGGTAATCATACTTTGACTTGGACTACTGGTCACGCTGTATCAATGGCTTTAGGTAAAACAAAAGTCAAAATAAGTGATATGCAACCGCTAGCTAGAGGAACTGATGATCCTCAACTATTTGTTGTTAACTGTAATAATGACATTAAAGATGCTAAGAAATTTATTAGCACGCAAAAATCAAAATCACTAAAATATGGAACAACACACACTGGTGGAATTGATGATGTTAGTGCAATTGCATTTACTAAAAAAGGTGGATTAAAAGATCCAACTATTGTTGCTTACAAAGGTGTTGCGCCAATTAAAACTAATCTAATCAAGGGAGATATTGATGTAGGAGTTTTAAATTTAGGTGAGGCCCTAACTGAAATTAATGAAGGCAAACTTTGTGTTTCAGTTGTATTAGCAAATAATAGAATGGCTAAAATAGGAGACTCTCCAACGGCAAAAGAATTAGGGATACCTGTTTCTTTATCTACTGTTAGAGGTTTCGTAACTAAAAAAGGTGCTCCAGCAGACAGAGTTAAACAACTAGAAGCTGGAATGATGAAAGCTATGAGTCACAACTACTATAAAAATTTCCTAACAGAAATTGGTCTAGATGAGACTAGTGTTGTAGGTGCAGATGAATGGGGCAAGCAAATGGAAGAAATGCTTGCTGAAATGACAGCTCAACTCAAAGCATTGGGTTACATAAATTAATAAATTTTGTACATTTAAATGAATGATGTACATAACGAAAAAGGGACAAACAAAAGTTTGTCCCTTTTTTTTAAAAGTTCATTCATTGTTTCGGTTGTAATAATAGTTATTTCTTCAATTTTATTATACTTTACTTTTACATTTGACATAGTGCCTCCTATATTAAATAGAGGTATACAGCCAGCAACATTTCCAAAGGCTCTATTAATTTTAATTATTACCCTAACTTTATTAACTTATTTTATTTCTCTTAAAAAACCCTGGAAAAGTGAAAAAAAATTACCTAATTCATTTTATATTACTTTGCTTTCATTTGTTGTTTTTATAACTGTTTCAAAATTTTTAGATTTCTTTTTAGGCATAGCATTACTTTCAATCATAGTTTCTTACTTTTGGGGAGAAAGAAGAGTTGCCTATTTAATAATCGTATCAATTATATTTCCTTTAATTGTTTTTGTATTTTTTGAAACAATTTTAGGATTACGATTTCCACCTGGAATTATTACAAACCTTTATTACGGATAAAATGGAAAATTTAGGTTTAATCTTTGCTCCTTTATTTAGTTATAAATTATTAATTGTTTTATTTTTTGGAACAATTTTTGGATTAATTCTTGGAGTTCTTCCTGGACTAGGACCAACAACAGGTGGTGCTTTAATATTACCATTTACGATGACACTAGATCCACTCTCTGCAATTGTATTACTAACTGCAATTTATTGTGCAGGAACTTATGGAGGGGCGATTACCGCAATTTTAATAAATACCCCTGGAACCCCTGCAGCAGCAGCCACATGTTTAGATGGTTATCCTTTAGCACAAAAAGGAGAAGCTGGTAGAGCTTTAGGTATGGCAACTGTCTCAAGCGTAATTGGTGGAATTGCTAGTGTAATAGTTCTTATATTTTTTGCTCCTTTACTTGCAAATTTAGCTTACGAATTCGGTCAACCTGAATATTTTGCGCTAGCAATTTTTGGATTAACTATGCTTGCATCAATTGGTGAGGGCAGTCCTATTAAAAATTTAATTGCTGGTGCTTTTGGAATTCTAATTTCAACTGTTGGTAAAGATTTTATGACATCTATAGATAGGTTTACATTTGGAATTAATGAATTGACTGAAGGTATTGGTTTTATTCCAGTAGTAGTAGGTTTATTTGCTATTAGTGAAATGTTAACTCAATCTACTCTAATAAATCAAATATTTAATAGAGTAGCTTTAAAGGCAGTTAAACTTCCATCAATCGATGATTATAAAAAAACTTGGAAAACAATTATAAGATCTAGCGGGATAGGATCATTTATTGGTGTTTTGCCAGCAGAGGGAGGAACTGTTGCATCATTAATAGGATATGCTGAAGCAAAAAGATGGTCAAAAAAACCTGAGGATTTTGGAAAAGGATCAATTGAAGGAATAGCTGGAGCTGAAGCAGCAAATAATGCTGCTACCGGAGGAGCTATGGTTCCAACACTAGCATTGGGTATTCCAGGTAGTGCGACTACAGCGGTTATACTTACAGGATTAATTATACATGGTGTAAGACCGGGTCCAGATTTATTTAGAGAGCAACCTGAGTTTCTTTATGGAATATTTGGATCGATGCTAATTGCAAATATTTTATTCTTTGTATTAGGATTTTTTGGAGCTAAAATATTTGCAAGAATCACTCTAGTTCCGAATAAATTATTATGGCCGATGATTTTTGCAGTTTCTGTTTGTGGAACATATTCTTTAAATCAGTCAATTATTGATGTTTGGTTGATGCTATTATTTGGAGTTATTGGTTTCTTTATGAGAAGATATGGATTTTCAGTTGTGCCTGTAATTATAGGTTTAATTTTGGGTGAATTGGTAGAGGGAACTTTAAGACAATCGCTTGTTATTTTCGATGGAAACTGGTTAATGTTTCTTCAAAGACCTATTGTATTAACATTTTTTGTTTTATCTTTAATTGCTTTAAGTTTTCCATTAATAAAGAGAAAGAAATAAAATGATAAAGTTTGATCTAAGTAATAGAGTTGCAGTTATAACAGGTGGTGCTCAAGGTTTTGGATTTGCAATAGCAGAAAGATTCATTCAATCAGGTGCAAAAGTTATTATATGGGATATTGATGAACAAGAAGCAAAGAAAGCCGTTGAAAAAATAAATTCAGAAAACATAAGTTATAAAATTGTAAATGTATGTAACTTTGAAGAGATTTCTAAAAGCTTAAAAGATATTGAGACTGAACATAATAAAATAGATATCTTTGTAAATAATGCTGGGATAACTGGTATGAACAAAACAGTTGCAGAATATCCTTTAGAGGAATGGGAAAAAGTAATTCAATTAAATTTAAATGCAGTATTTTACTGTTGCAAAGCAGTTGTCCCTTATTTGGAAAAAAATAATTATGGAAGAATAGTTAATATTGCATCAATTGCTGGAAAAGAAGGCAATCCTAATGCTGGAGCTTATAGTACATCAAAAGCTGGAGTTATTGGTTTAACAAAATCTCTAGGAAAAGAATTGGCATTAAAAAATATAGCAGTAAATTGCGTAACACCGGCGGCTGCAAAAACAAGAATATTTGATCAAATGACAGAAGAACATATAAATTACATGCTTTCAAAGATACCAAGAAATAAGTTTGCAAAAGTTAATGAATTGGCTTCTTTAGTAACTTATTTAGCTAGTGAAGAAAACTCTTTTGCGACTGCAGCAGTGTTTGATCTAAGCGGGGGAAGAGCTACTTATTAATGTATTTAATTTAATATTTTTCATATGAAATACTCTGCATCTAAAAATAGATACTCAAATATGTTATATAGGACATGCGGTGACAGCGGTGTGAAATTACCTTTAATCAGCTTGGGTCTTTGGCATAATTTTGGAGCCAAAACCCCACTTTCAAATATAAAAAAAATCTTATTTTACGCTTTTGATAGAGGTATTACTCATTTTGATTTGGCAAATAATTATGGCCCACCATATGGAAGTACTGAAATTAATTTTGGAAAAATAATAAGTAAAGACTTAAAAAAATATAGAGACGAACTCATTATATCATCTAAAGCTGGTTATGATATGTGGGAAGGACCTTATGGAGAATGGGGATCAAAAAAACATATTATTGCAAGTTGTGATCAAAGTTTAAAAAGAATGAAAGTTGATTATTTTGACATATTTTATTCACATAGATTTGACCCAAATACACCTTTAGAAGAGACAGCAGATGCTCTAGAAAGTATCTATAAATCAGGAAAAGCCTTATATATTGGAATTTCATCTTATTCCTCTAAAAAGACAAATCAAATTTACAAAATTTTAAAATCAAGAAATATTAAATTGTTTATTCATCAACCATCATATTCGTTAATAAATAGATGGATTGAAAAAGATTTAACTAAGACAATAAGAAAACTAAAAATTGGATGTATTGCTTTTTCTCCACTAGCTCAAGGAATGCTATCAGATAAATATTTAAAAAAGATACCTAAAGTTTCAAGAGCAAGTGATATTACATCATACCTAGATAAATCATTAATAACAAAAAAAAACTTAAAGATAGTCTCGGAATTAAATAAGATTGCAATTAAAAGAGGGCAATCTTTATCTCAAATGGCAATCTCTTGGGTTTTATCAAATAATTATGTAACATCTGCTCTAATAGGGGTTAGAAGTTTAAATCAATTAAAAGAGAATTTGGAAAGTCTAAACAAACTTAGTTTTTCAGCTTCTGAAATGAAAATAATTAATAAAACTGCAAAAGATGGTAATATTAACATCTGGAAGCAATCAAGTTCTTATTAAAATGAAAATTGGAATAGATATTGGGGCAACAAAAATTGAAAGCGTCATTTTAAAAAAAAACGGAGATGAAATTGAAAGATCAAGAGTTCCTTGTCCTAAAAGCTACAAAAAAATAATAAAAGATGTAACAAAAATAGTTTTTACATTAGATAAGAAATATAAAAAAAAATTTCAAGTAGGTGTATGTCATCCTGGATCTATAGACTATAAAACTGGACTACTTAAAAATTCAGTAAATGCCAAACAATTAAATAATAAAAAATTAAATATAGATTTATCAAAAGCTTTGAAAAGAAATATAAAATGTGAAAATGATGCAAATTGTTTTGCATTGTCTGAAGCAATAGATGGAGCTGCAAAAAATTATAATGTTGTATTCGGCATAATTATTGGATCAGGCACTGGAGGTGGAATTGTAATTAATAATAAAATCTTAAAAGGTGCAAATTATATTTCTGGAGAGTGGGGACATCTTCCTCTACCAATTTTTGGTAGTCTAAACGATAAAAAGTATATTAAAAAAAAGATATCACTTATGCAAATTCAAAAATTTACCTCAGGAAAGGGTTTGGAAAAACTTTATCATAAAAAAATTACTGCGAGAGAAATATTTAATAAATCTGATAAGTTTACAAAATCAATTTTTATTAAACATTTTAAAATTCGGTTGGCTAGAGCACTTGTTAACTTAATTTATACAATTGATCCCGATGTATTTGTATTTGGAGGTGGATTATCTAATGAAATCTCATCATTAAATGAATTAAAGAAAATGGTAACTAAAAATATGGAAATTAAACACATAAATACGAAATTTTTAAAAGCTAAGTATGGAGATGCAAGTGGAGTAAGAGGGGCGGCACGGTTGAATTATTAATATGACAAAAATAGGTTTTATAGGAATTGGATTAATGGGCGCTCCTATGGCAAAAAATCTACTGAAATCAAAATATCAAGTTAAAGTTTTTAATAGAACTAAAAATAAAGCCCTTAAATTAAAAAAATTTGGCGCAGAAGTATGTAATTCTTTAAAGGAAGTTGTTTCAGACCGAGATCTAATAATTACAATGTTATCCGATGATAAGGCTATAAAAAAAATATATTTTAATTCAGAATTTTTAAAAAATTTAAAAAAAGGATCTACAGTCATTGATATGAGTTCTGCAAACCCTAGAACAGCAATTAATTTATCAAAATTATTAAAAAAATATAAAATTAATTTTTTAGACGCACCAGTTTCCGGAGGCACCAATGGCGCAGAGAATGCAGAGCTCGCCATAATGGTTGGTGGAGATAAGAAAGTTTTTTCTAAAAATTTAAATGTACTTAAGAAATTAGGCAATCCTGTTTTAGTTGGAAAAAATTCCGCAGGTCAAATAGCAAAATTAGCTAATCAAATAATAGTTGGAATTACAATAGGATCTGTTTCAGAAGCAATTAAACTATCACAAAAAAATAACGTAAATCCAATTAATATTCTCAAAGCATTGAAAGGAGGATGGGCTGACAGTAAAGTATTACAAACTCACGGACTAAGAATGATCAAAAATGATTTTAAACCAAGAGGAAAAAATTTTTCGCAATTAAAAGACATGAATAACATCCTTGATTGTGCAAAAAATAAAAAGTTAGAATTACCTTTATCTAAAATAGTAAAAAAAATGTATAATAAACTTGTTAAAAAGGGTTTAGGTAATTATGATCATAGTTCGTTATACAAAAGCTATAAATAATTATTGGAGATGAAATGAAATTACTAAGAGTAGGAGAAAAAAATAAAGAAAAGCCAGCTATATTAGATAAAGATGGAAAGTTGAGAGATATATCCAAACATATAATTGATTTAGATCCAACTCATTTAAATTTTGAAACATTTGAAAAAATTAAACAAATTGATTTATCATCACAGCCCGAGATTTCAAATAATACAAGAATTGGTTCATGCATAACTAAACCAGGAAAATTTATTGCAATTGGATTAAATTTTTCTGACCATGCAGCGGAAACTGGAGCAAAACCACCAACAGAACCAATTATATTTATGAAAGCCACTAGTTCAATCAATGGACCAAATGATGATATTGAAATTACAAGCTATTCAAACAAACTAGATTGGGAAGTTGAGCTAGGTTTAGTTATTGGAAAAAATGCTAAAAATATTCCAGAGAAAAATTCACAAGATTATATCTTAGGCTATTGTTTAGTGAATGATGTAAGTGAGAGGGAGTGGCAAATAGAAAAAATGGGACAGTGGGTAAAAGGAAAGTCGCACGATACATTTGGTCCTGTTGGTCCATATCTTGTGACCAAAGATGAGATTAATGATGTAAACAACCTAAATATGGAATTAGATTTAAATGGTGAACGAATGCAAACGGGTAATACAAAAACAATGATTTTTAATGTAGATCATATTGTTTCATATGTTAGCAGATATATGTCTCTTCAACCTGGAGATATCATTACCACAGGAACACCCCCAGGAGTTGGAATGGGAATGAAGCCACAAAAATTTTTAAAAGCAGGTGATGAAATGAGGCTTTCAATTGAACTTCTTGGTGAACAAAAATCAAAAGTAGTAGCAATTTAATCCAAATATAATCTCTTTTTTGATATAATAAATTGTGATCAAAAGAGACCTATACTACGAAAGAATTCCTACAAAATCATTAAGAGAGGATGTTAGGTTTTTAGGAAATTCATTAGGAAATGTAATTAAAGAACAAGAAGGTAAAAGCTTTTATAATCTTGTTGAGAAAATTAGAAAGTTATCAAAAGCAAATAAAATCCAAAAAAAATCATATAAAAAAATTTCTAGTGAAATAAAAAGTATTAATCCTAAAAATACTTACAAGCTTGCAAGAGCATTTAATCATTTTATGAATTTTATAAATCTAGCTGAGTCTATTGATGCATCTAGACAACTAAACCAATATGAAAATAAAAGAGACGGCAAAAATCAAAAAAATATTTTTATAGAAGAAATTTTTGAGAAATTATTTAAAAATAAAAAAATTAATAATAATAAAATATATAGTTTCGCAAAAAATTTAAATATTGGAATAGTTTTGACAGCCCATCCAACAGAGGTCAAAAGAAGAACTTTAATTCAAAAATACCATAAAATTACAGAAATACTTGAGGATAGAGAGTTATTTAAAGATCACTCTTCAAAAATAAAATCTTTAAATAAAAAAATTCATGATGAATTTACCATTATCTGGAATACAGATGACTTAAAAAGATCAAAACCGTCTCCACCCGATGAAGCGCGATGGGGTCTTGCAATAATAGAGGATAGTCTTTGGGAAACTATTCCAAAAGTCTACAGAAGACTCAATGATATATTTTTGAAAAATATGGGTAAAGGTTTGCCAAAAAATTTTAATCCTATTGAGTTTGGATCATGGATGGGTGGTGATAGAGATGGAAATCCAAATGTAACTTCAAAAGTAACTAAAAAAGTTTTGTTATTATCAAGATGGGAAGCAGCAAAATTGTATGAAAAAGAACTCACTAAATTAATTAGATCGTATTCAATGAGAAAATGTTCAAAAAAAATTCAAAAACTTACAGGAAAATCATTTGAGCCTTACAGAGTTTTCTTAAGACCTCTAAGGGATAAAATGCGATTTACTCACCGAGCAATTGAACAGTTCATAGTGAATAAAAAACCTTTGGACTACAAAAAATTGCTAAGCTCAAAAGAGGAAATTTTAAAACCTCTTAGAATTGTCCGTGAGTCCTTAGAAGAAAATCAAAGTGAAAATATAGCAAGTGGTGAATTATTAGATTTAATGAGAAGAGCAAAATGTTTTGGAATTAATCTGGCAAAACTAGATATTAGACAAGAGTCATCTAGACACTCACAGTTAATTAATGAACTAATTAAGAAAAAAAATAAACTTAATTATTTAAAATGGAGTGAGGAGGAAAAAATTAAATTTTTATCATCTAAGATGAAAAAAAAATCAAATTTCATAAAAAATTTTAATTTTAAAAATAAAGAAAATAAAGAAGTTTGGTCAACATTTAAAATTTTATCTGAAGAGCCGCCTGAATGTTTAGGGGCTTATGTTATTTCAATGACATCATCTGCATCTGACATTCTCTCCGTTTTATATTTGCAAAAAGAAGCAAATATTAAGAATAGATTAAGAGTTGTCCCATTATTTGAAACATTAGATGACTTAATTAATGCAAAATCAATAATGGACAGTTTGTTTTCATTAAAGTGGTACAGAGATTTAATAAAAAATAAACAAGAAGTCATGATTGGATATTCAGACTCAAGCAAAGATGCTGGAAAAATTTGTGCAAGTTGGCATCAATATAAGGCTCAAGAAGAAATTATTAAAATTGCTAAAAAATATAAAATAGATGTTACCTTCTTTCATGGAAGAGGTGGTTCAGCAGGTAGAGGTGGAGGCCCAATTCAAGCTACTTTAAAATCTCAGCCGCCAAATACAGTTAATGGAAAAATTAGAATAACCGATCAAGGAGAAGTAATTCAACAGAAATATGGATATCAACCTTTAGCAATTTACAATTTATGTAGCTATATAGGAGCGGTAATGGAGGCAACATTAACCCCACCGCCAGTCCCTAAAAAAGATTGGAGAAATCTAATTGAAAAAATGTCTGATATTTCAAAAAGTTCATATAGAAAAAATATTAATCAAAGTTCGGATTTTATTAAATATTTCAAAACCGTTACGCCACATGTGTCTTTAGGAAAACTTTCAATTGGATCAAGACCGTCTAAAAGAAAGAATATTGATAATATCAAAGGTTTAAGAGCAATACCCTGGGTATTTGCATGGACACAAATAAGACTAATGCTCCCAGCATGGCTTGGAAGTGCAGAAGCTTTAAGATATTCATCGATAGAAAAATTTGAGAAAACACTAATAGATATGGAAAAAAATTGGCCTTTCTTCAATTCAATGATGGATATTTTGGATATGGTAATTTCAAAAGTGGACCCAGATATTTCAAAAATATATGAGGAGTATTTAGCAGACAAAGATTTAAAAAGAGTTGGAAAAAAACTTAGGTTCCAATTCGAAGTTATTAAGAAATTAAATAAAAAGATTACGCCAAAAGAAATTATAAATGAAAGAAAAAAATTTAGATCAGGAATTATTGTAAGAAATATTTACACAGAGGTTTTAAATATAATTCAAGCAGTAGTTATGAATAAAATTAAAAACAAAAAATTAAATTCAGATAAAAAAAATGATCTTAATGATGCATTATTAACATCTATTGCAGGTATTTCAGCTGCAATGAAAAATACTGGTTAAATGATAGAATTATTTGTTGCATTTGGAGCTGGATTGATAAGCTTTTTGTCTCCATGTGTACTTCCATTAATACCTGGATATATATCTTATATTTCTGGAAGCTCTTTAAATGAATTATTAGAAAAAAAAACGATTAATATATTCCCTATAGTTTTATTTACTTTTGGTTTTTCAATTGTTTTTATAAGCTTCGGAGCTACCGCAACTTTTTTAGGTTCTTTAATTTTAAGTAACTCTTTTGAACTAAGAATTATTGCAGGAAGTATTATAATTATTTTCTCCCTTCATATTATGGGATTAATTAATATTAAGTTTTTAAATTATGAAAAAAGAATTAATACTGAGATTAAATCAGGAAATTTTAGCTCAATATTAGTTGGTATGGCATTTGGATTTGGATGGACTCCATGTATTGGACCTATTTTAGGATCAATATTAGCTCTAGCTTCAATTGAGCAAAGTTTGAACCGAGGTATATTGTTACTTGTGTTCTATTCACTTGGTTTAGCACTGCCTTTTATTGCATCAGGTTATTTGATTCAACGTTTTATGGTTGTAACAAAAAATCTAAAATCAAAAATGATAACTATTTCAAGAGTTGGTGGAGGATTATTATTGATAACAGGAATATTAATGATTACAAACCAGTTGCAAGCTTTAGGATTTTACATATTAAAGTATTTTCCTATGCTTCAAAAACTTGGATAAAAATGAAAATATATCAAATTGATTGCAGTGCTAGAAAAGAAGGTTCTACCTCAAGGATGCTTGCAAAAAAAATACTTGATAAAGTTAAAAAAGATGATGATGAAGTCATTTATAGAGATCTAGATGACGAAATGCTTTTTATATCTGGTTTAACTGAGTCTGGAATGAAAATTCCAGAAAATGAGCAAACAGATGAACATAAAAAAATGTTTGAATTATCTGATAAGTTAGTATCAGAGTTAAAAGAATGTGATGTAATTATTATATCAGTGCCAATTTATAATTTTGGCCCACCAGCAACACTTAAAGCTTGGGCTGATCTTGCAGCCAGAGTAAAGTTGACATTTAAATATGGGGATGACGGAAGAAGAAAAGGTTTATTAGAAGATAAGCAGGTCTATTTAGTAATTACTTCTGGCGGAACAAAAATACAAGGTGAAGAAGACTTTTTAACTCCGTGGTTGATACATATGTTAAATTTTTTTGGTATTAAAAAAATCGATATAGTTGCAGCAGATCAAATGGCTTTAGATTATGAAAAGTCGATAAAAAACGCTGAAGAAAAAATAAAAGAATTATTCAAAGATTAAATTTTCTTTTTAAATGTCTAAGTTTACCTTCTGTACTGTCGAAATCAATGTAGCATCCTTGTAAATATCTATCACCTTCGTTAACATCATACTTTGTTCTTCCGTGAAGCAATCTATGATTGTCCATCATTAATAAATCTCCGGTTTCTAATTTAAATTCAACTTTATATTTATCAGAGTTGTATAATTCAGAAATTTTATTTCTAGCTTTATAGAATAAATCCAATTTTGATTTTTCTAATATCGGAGCATAATCTAATCTTGGACTAAATCTAACTTGTTTAAAATTATTTTTTTCATCCAATTTAATTAACTCAGACATATCTTCTAAAACAACTGTATTGTCTATAAATTTAAATTTTACTTTAACTGAAGATAAAATTTCATAATATTCTGGATAATCCTCTTTGATTTTTTCACTTACAGTGTAGCCGTCAACCAAGGTAGAATTTCCTCCACTCACATTATTAGTAATACAATGCAATAATTGAACACAAGGAACTGGTTTTCTATACGGATTATCTGTATGTGGAGATAATGCTAATGATGTATAAGCTAAATCATTTGGATTAGGCACAGATCTTACATTAAAAAATTCCCCAAAATTAGTTCTTCTGACACTGCCAATTGAATTTGCAAATTTAATAATAAAATTATCTTCAGTTGGTACATTAGTTAAAACTACAAAACCATATTTATAGAATGATACTAATAAATCATACATGATTTTTTTTTCAAAAATATCATTTTCAAATTTAAATTTTTGAAAATTATTAAAATTTGAATCCCATTTAATTTTATCAATTGAAATAGGATCAAGATTTTGCAATTTATACTCATTTAATATTTGATCTTCTTTTATTTTATAATTGGTTCCATCATTGAAAAATAAATTTAGTAATCCATCTTCATTCTCAATTTTTTCTATATCAATGTTAGTATTTATAGAATTTGGATCAAATAATCTTTGTTGATTTCCTTTATCCAGAGCATCTTCGTTATTTATTCTTTCTCTAAGCCAAAATGGATGTATTTCTTCTTTATTATTTCCACTATTTATAAATACTTTTTTAGAATCGATTTCTATTTTCATCTATCTGGATTCTTCTATCAAATTCTAAAATTTTCAAGATATTTTATTTGAACTAGTTGTATATTTTAACTATTACTCATCAGATAAATGACCTTCAAAAAAACAAAAGATTTCAAGATTTATTACACTTTTTTGAATAAGCTTGCTAAGGATTTAACTAATTTTTATTACACTAAACTTAACAAAACTTTTACAATTAATAACAAGTTAAAAGGTAAAGGTTATGATCCTGTTACCAGTGCTGATAAAGCTTTTGAAAAATTTATAAGAAAAAAGATTAATGATAAGTTCCCAGATCATCAAATTATCGGTGAAGAGTTTGGAGCAAAAAAGACAAAAAGTCTATTTTCATGGATAATTGACCCAATTGATGGGACAAGATCATTTGTCGCTGGAAATCCTACATGGAGCAATTTAATTTCTCTAAATTATAACGACGCCCCTATAGTTGGTTTAGCAAATTTTCCAAGAATGAAAAGATACTATTTAAATCAAGATGATAAATCTGCTTTTGTGTTTGAAAATGGAAAAAAAAGAAAATTAAAAGTTAACAAAAAAATAAAATTTAATTATTTGAAATTAGCTGCTGCTTTTCACGGAACTTTGTCTTTTCAAAAACAAAAAAAAATAATGAAATTTATTAAGAGAATGCAGTTTCCATGTTTCGATGCACTAACATATTGCCAATTAGCAGAGGGAAGACTAGATATTGTAGCTCAATGTGCAAACAAAATTTGGGATATACATCCGATAATACCAATTATTAAAGCATCAGGTGGAATAATTACTACATGGGATAATAAAGATGCTTCATTAGGTGGAAACATAATTGTTTCAAATAATTTATCAAATCATAAAAAAATTTTAAAATTACTCAAGCCAGCTACATGAAAAATATAATTGTTCTTCAACACATTAAAATTGAGGATCCTGGTTATATTAAAGATTTAATGTTAAAGGATAAAGTTCATATTAAAACTGTAGAACTTGACGAAGGAGAAAAAATACCTGATGATTTAACTGGATTTGATGCAATGTTTTGTATGGGCGGACCAATGGATACTTGGATGGAAAAAGATTACCCTTGGTTAATAGAAGAGAAAAAAAAAATCAAAGAATTTGTAGTAGACTTAAATAAACCATATTTAGGTTTTTGTTTAGGTTGTCAATTATTAGGAGAGGTAGTTGGAGGTAAAGTAGTTAAATCAAAAAATCCAGAGATAGGTATTTTAGACATTAATTTTTTAAACAGTAAAAAGGACGATTTATTATTTAAAGAATATCCTGATATTATTAAATCACTCCAATGGCATTCATATGAAGTTCAAAATCTTGAAAATAATAATGATATAACTCTTTTAGCATCATCTCCTGAAACGAAATACCAAATTTTTAAATACAAAAAACATGCTTACGGTATTCAATTTCATATAGAGATAAAAGATACTACTGTAGGAGAATGGGGATGTGTGCCAGAATATAAGTCTGCTTTAGAGAGTCAGTTAGGACAAGGAGCTCTTGATAAATTTGATAGTGATGCGAAAGACAACATTCAATCTATGAACAAATATTCTAAAATTCTTTACGAAAACTTCAAAAAAATAGTCAATTAAATCACTTTAGTTTACATAATTAATAAGTTAGATTTTTATTTTAATAATATAGGAGAGAGAAATGAAGTATGGGTATTTTATAAAAATTTTATTGGCTTTTTTTCTAGCTTTTGCTCCATCACAATCATTTGCAAAAACTATTAAATGGTCAATGCAGGGTGATAGTTTAACACTTGATCCTCATGCTCAAAACGAAGGTCCTACCACTCAAGTGTCTAGACAAGTATACGAAGCTCTAGTTACCAGAGGATTAGATATGAAAATTGGACCTCAACTAGCAACAGAGTGGAGAACTCAAGGTCCTAATACTTGGATCTTTAAATTAAGAGAAGATGTTAAATTTTCTGATGGAACTCCATTTACATCTGAAGACGTTGTATTTAGTATTTTAAGAGCAAAACAAAGAACATCTGATTTTAAAGAATATATTAGTACAGTATCAGGTGTAAAAGCAGTTAATGACTACACGGTAGAAATTACAACAAGTAAACCAAATCCAATTCTTTTAAACCAACTTTCAAACATTTTTATAATGTCAAAAAAATGGAGTGAAAAGAATTTTGCAGTTATGGCGCAGAACTGGGATGCTGGACAAGAAACATTTTCAGCTACGAATGCTATGGGAACTGGACCATTTAAAATTACATTAAGAGAACCAAATACTAAAACAGTTTTCAAACGTAATAAAAAATGGTGGGGTACTATGAAAGATGACAAAGTAACAGAAATTCATCTACTACCTATAAAAAATGCAGCTACTAGAGTTGCAGCTCTTTTATCTGGTGAAATTGATGTTGTTACTGATGCACCTGTGCAAGATTTAGCTAGAATTAAAAATTCACCTGCTCACAAAGTTGAAAGCACTGCTCAAATGAGAACTATATTCCTTGGTATGGATCAGGGAGCAGATAAACTTAGAACAGGTAATACAGGTGATAACCCATTTAAAAAGAAAGCAGTTAGACAAGCTCTTTATCAAGCTATAGATATTGAAGCTATTAAGAAAAAAGTAATGAGAGGTTTAAGTGAACCTGCTGGAATAATTACTTTTCCAGGTGTTAACGGATACACAGAAGAACTTGATAAAAGACTTCCTTATGATGTAGCTGCTGCAAAAAAACTTCTAGCTGATGCTGGATATCCGAATGGATTTGAAGTTGAGCTAAGATGTCCAAATGACAGATATGTAAATGATGAAGCTATATGTACAGCTGTTGTTGGTATGTTAGGTAAAATCGGTGTTAAAGTAAATTTATTTGCCCAAACAAAAAGTAAGCACTTTAAAGAACTAAAAGATAATCAAGGTGACTTTTATATGTTAGGTTGGGGAGTTCCAACTTTAGATAGTCATTATGTTTTCCATTACTTATATGAAAGTGGAGCAAGCTGGAACAGAGTTAACTTTAGTAACTCTGATGTAGATTCAGCGATAAGAGTTATGGAAGGTGAAGTTAACCTAGATAAGAGAAATGCTGCGATAGCTAAAGCTTGGAAAATAGTAAAAGATGATATTTCTTATCTTCCTTTACATCACCAAGTTATATCTTGGGCTGCAAAAAAAGATGTTAATGTTCCGATAAGACCGAATAACGAGCCGTTATTCCGTTTTGCGAGCTTTGACTAAACAATTTATTACAAGCCCTTTTTAATTAAAGGGCTTGTATAAAAATAAAATTTCATAAATTGATAAAGTATTTTTTTAAACGATTGTTTCAATCTGCAATGGTTATGCTTGTCGTAGCTTTTGTATCTTTCTCTCTTTTTAATTTTGTAGGAGACCCAATAAATAACATGGTAGGTGAGGAAACATCAGATGAAGAAAGAGCTGAGTTAAGAGAAACCTTGGGTTTAATGGACCCAATTCATGTACAATTTACTAGGTTTATAATCAATGCTTCAAAAGGAGAATTTGGAATATCTTATCAATTAAGAAGACCTGTATCAGAATTAATCATTGAAAGATTGCCGGCAACAATTGAATTAGTTTTAATATCTGCTCTAATTGCATTGGTTTCAGGTACTTTATTGGGAGTGTATACAGGCATAAAAAGAAAAGGTTTTTTGAGTGATTTTATCTTAGCAGTTTCTTTATTAGGTGTTTCTCTTCCAACTTTCGTAATTGGTATTTTATTTATTTATCTTTTTGCAGTTATATTGGGCGTTCTACCATCGTTTGGAAGAGGCGATGTGGTAGACCTTGGGTTTTGGTCGACAGGCTTTTTAACCATGTCAGGTTTAAAAGCAATTATATTACCATCAGTTACTTTAAGCCTTTTTCAAATGACTTATATAATCAGACTCGTTAGAGCTGAAATGATGGAAATACTTCAGACTGACTATATAAAGTTCGCAAGAGCTAGAGGTATTAATGAAAAAAGCATTAATTACAAGCACGCACTTAAAAATGGACTAATTCCAGTAATAACTATTGCTGGTATAAATATTGGAACATTAATTGCATTTTCAATAATTACGGAAACAGTATTTCAATGGCCAGGTATGGGATTTCTTTTTATTCAAGCTGTCCAGTTTGTAGATATTCCAATCATGTCAGCGTATTTAGTTTTTATAGCATTCGTTTTTGTAATGATAAATTTTATAGTTGATATCTTGTATTACTTTATAGATCCAAGGATTAGAGTTAAAGGAGATTCAGCTAGTGGATAATAAAGATTTAACAACTTGGGATAAAATAAAAGATAGTGAAATTTATTTTAGTTTTATAAAATCTCCTACAGCAATAGTTTCATCGATTTTATTAGCAATAATATTTTTCTGTTCATTTTTTGTAGAATTTATCACACCTTATAATCCATTCGATCCATCTTCTTTATCTTTAATGGATGCATTCACTCCACCATCTTGGACTAGTGAAGGAAAAGTAGAATTTTTACTTGGTACTGATGGACAAGGAAGAGATATGTTATCGACTATTCTTTATGGATCTAGAATATCTTTAATAGTTGGTTTCTCAGCAATTTTATTTAGTTTAATTTTAGGAGTTGGATTAGGTCTTACGGCTGGTTTTTTTGGTGGCAAGTATGAAATGATTGTTATGAGATTAACTGATGTTCAGTTAACAGTTCCAAGTATTTTGATGGCTCTTCTGGTTGATGGTATTGCTCGAGGTATAATTTCACGAGAACTTCATGACGAGATGGCAATATATGTTTTAATTTTTGCAATTGGTATTTCAGAATGGCCACAGTTTGCAAGAGTATCAAGAGCAGCAACTTTAGTTGAAAAAAATAAAGATTATGTTTCAGCTTCAACAATCATTGGAGTTTCTAATTTTATAGTAATGTTTAAGCATATTCTTCCAAATATAATGAGACCTGTGCTTGTTATTGGAACTATAGGTCTTGCACTAGCAATCATTGCTGAAGCTACACTGAGTTTCTTGGGTGTTGGCGTTCCTCCAACTACTCCTTCTTTAGGAACTTTAATTAGACTTGGAAATGACTTTTTATTTTCTGGTGAATGGTGGATTACCTTTTTCCCAGCAATATTCTTGGTTGTTTTAGCTTTTTCCATTAATCTATTAGGAGACTGGATGAGAGATACACTTAATCCTAAATTGAAAAAATGAATTTTTTAAAAATACAAAATTTAAGCGTGGATTATAAATTGAGAAAAGAGACGGTTCATGCTGCAAAAGATATTAATATTGAGATAAAAAGAGGAGAAATTGTAGGATTAGTTGGGGAATCTGGGTCTGGAAAAAGCACTGTAGCAAATGCAATAATTGATTTAATTGACGAACCAGGGAAAGTATCTAAAGGATCAATTTATTTAAGTGACATAAATATTCATGAAAATAAAAAAAATATTCTAAGTTTACGAGGAAAAAAAATTGGATTTATTTTTCAAGATCCCCAGACGTCTTTAAATCCTATATTAACAATTGGACAACAACTTATTGAAACAATCCAAACGCATCTAAACCTCAGTAACTCAGAAGCAAAAGAAAAATCAATAAATCTTTTAAAAGAAGTAGGTATAAAAGATGCTGAAAAAAGATTTAATGATTATCCTCATCAATTTTCAGGAGGCATGAGACAAAGAGTTGTTATATCGCTTTCTCTGTGTTGTGAACCAGAGTTGTTAATTGCAGACGAGCCCACAACTGCACTTGATGTATCAATACAATCACAAATATTAGAACTTATCAAAAAGCTGACTAAAGAAAGAAATTTAGCAGTTATATTAATTACACATGATATGGGAGTTATAGCAGAGACTACCAATAGAGTTGCTGTAATGAAAAATGGTAATTTGGTAGAATTGGGAACAACAAAGCAAATATTAACAGAACCAAAAGAAACTTATACAAAAAGTTTAGTTAGTTCTGTTCCTCCCACAAATAAAAAGATATCCAGATTTAAAATTATAGAGAAAGAAAATAATAACCAGGAAAATATTAATTTAAAAATTTTAAACAGATGGAATAAAAGAGAAATTTTAAAAAAAAATTTAGTTCAAATAAAAAATCTTTCTAAAACTTTTAATGAAGGTTTTTTTACAGAAAAATCTCAAAATAATGTATTAGCAGTTGATACTGTTTCTTTTAATATACAAGAAGGAAAATCTTTTGGACTTGTTGGTGAAAGTGGCAGTGGAAAGACCACAATTGCAAAAATGATTGTTAATTTATTTAAACCCACTTCAGGTGAAATTTATTTTGATGATGTATGTATTAATAATATAAAAAGTAACAAAAAATTACTTAAATTCAGAAAACAAATTCAAATGATATTTCAAGATCCATACTCTTCGTTGAATGGTAGGCTTAAAGTTAAAGATATCATTGCTGAACCTATAAAGTTACATGATGCAAATATTAGCTCTAATGAATTAAATGAATATATAAATGATCTCTTAGACTCGGTAGAGTTATCTAAGTCTTCAGCTGAAAGATATCCGCATGAGTTTTCGGGAGGGCAAAGACAAAGAATTTCTATTGCAAGAGCGTTAGCAACAAAACCAAGACTGTTAGTTTGTGATGAACCAACATCTGCTTTGGATGTGAGTATCCAGGCTCAAATACTAAATTTACTTAAAGATTTACAAGAACAACTTAATTTAACTATACTTTTTATAAGTCATGATCTACCAGTTGTAAGACAAATGTGTGATGACATTGGAGTTTTAAGGAATGGAAAACTATGTGAGGTTTCTGAGACAGAAGAGTTGTTTAAAAATCCAAATCATGAATATACTAAGGAATTATTAAGATTAATGCCTAAAATAGAAACAATTTACAATTAAGGAGGTGAAATGGCAGTTTTTAATATGATTGAAGAAGCTGATGCTACAGGAAAGGTAAAAGAGGTATTTGAAGATATTAAAAAGAAGAGAAATACAGACTACATAAACAATTTTTGGAAAATGTTAGCCAACAATCCAGAAACTTTAGAGAGAACTTGGACTTCTATACAGCAAGTGATGAAAAAAGGTGCTTTGGATGAAATGACAAAAGAGCTTATTTATGTAGCAGTTTCAATGACAAATAGTTGTGAGTATTGTATTAAATCTCACAGTATCGCTGCTAAATCTAAAGGTGCTACTACAGAGATGTTAAGCGAACTTATTGCAGTTGTTGCAATGGCAAATGAAACTAACAGACTTGTTGAATCATATCAGGTAAAAGTTGACAAAGTTTATGAATGATAGAGCCAAAGCAATATTAGATTTTTGGTTTGATGATATGGTCGTTGAAAAGCGATTTAAAAGAGATGATAATTTTGATCAATTGATTAGAGACAAATTCAAAGATGATCATGAAAAAGCTACTTTAAATGAATATGATGATTGGCAAGATGAACCATTAAGCACTCTAGCTTTAGTTATTTTATTGGATCAATTTTCAAGAAATTTATATAGAGATGATAAAAAAGCTTTTGAGTTTGATCATAAAGCAAGACTGATTGTAAATGATGCAGTCTATAACGGGTATCTTGATCAAATGGATGAATATCAACGTTTTTTCATGCTATTGCCATACATTCACAGTGAAGAAGTTATAGATCATGATAGAGCATATAAATTGTTGGATAACTATTTATCTAATCATCCAAACTATAATGAGATAAAAAAATTTTGGAAAGATCATACCGCTGCAATTAAACGATTTCATAGATATCCTCATCGAAATAAAGTTATGGGGAGAAAATCTACAACAGATGAGTTAAAATTTTTGGAGAGTCCAAATTCTTCTTGGTAATTATTCTATTGGATAATCCCAAGCATCTCCACCAATAACTTTTGATATAGCGGAAAAATCTTTCGAACCATTTCCATCTTCACAAAACTTTGAATATATTTCTAATGCCATCTCTCCTAATGGAGTAGATGCATTTGCATTTTTAGCACATTCATTTGCAAGTTTTAAATCTTTGTTCATCATACCTGCAGAAAAGCCAGGCTTATATTTGTTGTTAGATGGAGTTCCTTCAATTAATCCAGGTAAGGGTGGATAAACTGAAATAGGCCAGCTATTTCCAGAGGCATTTTTCATAATTTCATGAACTTTCTTTAAATCTATATTCAATCTTCTTGCTAACATTAATGACTCTGAAGCAGCAATCATTGTTATTCCAAGAGACATGTTGTTACAAATTTTTGCGCCGTTTCCGCTTCCTATTTCTCCAGCATGGTATATGTTTTTACCCATTAATTTTAAAATAGGTAAAGCTTGATTAAATGCATCATTTGATCCACCGACCATAATATTTAAAGTTGCTTTTTGTGCACCCATCACCCCACCGCTTACTGGTGCATCAATCATCTTAATACCTTTTTCATTTGCTTTTTTTCCTATTTCTTTAGAAGTATCTATATCGATTGTTGAACAATCTATTAGTAGACAATTTTTAGAAACTTTATCTAGAATACCATTTTCTTTTAAATAAACTTCTTTCGAATGTTTACCCTCAGGCAGCATAGTGATTACAACAGACGTTTCACTATTGATTAGCTTTCCAAAATCCTTCTCAACATCAAGATTATTTTCAATGGCTTTATCAATCATCTCTTTAGAAACATCAAAAACCTTAACTTTTTTCCCAGCATTTTTTAAATTACAGGCCATTGGGTTTCCCATATTACCAACTCCTATAAAAGCTATATTTTCACTCATATGACATCCTCTCTATTTAGTAATTTTTTCAACTAATTTATTAACCAATGGTGCAACAAAAGTCGTTGCAACTAATGCAACTGGCAAACTAATAGACCAAGCTTTGAAAAATCTTTTATAATAAAATTCATCATAACCTGTATTTATAAATGTAATAATTAGGGTCATTAACAAACTCATTCCTAAACCCATAAAAAAAACGAAAAGAATTTTAGAAAATTTTTTTGGAAACATTATTTATATTTGTCTTCAATATCGTAATATTCGTTGAAGCCAACTATATCTCTTAAGTCTGAAAATTTAGAAACATTTTTATTATAAACTTTATTTTTCATATTATTCAAACATTCTTGCATCGTTTTTACTGATGCACTCATTAGGGTTAGAGGCATTACAGCAATTTTATAACCAATTTCCTCTATTTCATTAATTTCTAATAATGGGGTTTCACCATCTTCGATCAAATTTAACATATGATGACCTGGAACTTCTTTGATAATTCTTTTCATATCTTCTTTATTTTTAACAGCTTCAATAAATAAAATATCAACACCAAGTTTTGAAAATGATTGCATTCTTTTAATTGCATCATCTAATCCTCTAGTTGCTATGGCATCAGTTCTTGCCATTATTAAGATATCTTTATTTCCATATTCTCTTGCATCCACCGCAGCTTTAATTCTTGAGTTTGCCTCATCAAGATCGACAACATCTTTGCCCTTTGTGTGACCACATTTTTTTGGCCACTTTTGGTCTTCAATCATCACACCAGCTGCTCCTGCATCCGCATATCCTCTTACAGTTCTAAATACGTTCACTGAATTTCCATATCCAGTATCCCCATCAAATATTATTGGAATTGATGTTGCATTGCATATATTTCTTACTTGATCTGCCATTTCAGAAAAGGAAATCAGACCCGTGTCCGGCATACCAAGTTTTGTTGATGAAACACTGAAGCCAGACATAAAACCAACTTTCAAACCTTCTCTTTCAATTAATTTTGCTGATAATGCATCAAAGCATCCAGGCATTACAATTATTTCTGGTCCATTTAATAATTGTCTTAGTTGTTCTGCTTTATCTTTTGATTTTATTTTTGAAAACATATTTATAATTTAAAAGGTATATATAATGCTAGGTCAGGGAATAAGTAAATAACAAATACTGTAAATAACATTATAATGACAAAAGGTATCACACCTTTAGCTATTTCTGACATTTTTGCTTTACCGATTGCTTGGAGAACATAAATATTTAGTCCAACTGGCGGTGTAATTAATGCACATTCAATCATTAAAGTAAAAATTATTCCAAACCAAATTAAATCAATATTCATTGCAGCGATTGAAATCGAAAATATAGGCATCATAATTAAAATTAATGAAAGGGTTTCCATTATAAATCCTAAGATTAACAAAGTAATACAAACAACAAGTATAAATAGACCAGTCTCATTAATATTAGTAACTATGAAAGATGATAAATCTTGAGGAATTCTATAAAGAGAAATTGCTTTACCAAAAACTTTTGCTCCTGCAATAATTATAAATATTGTAACTGTAGTTTTCATTGTCTCCAAACCAGCTTCGATAAAACCTTTAAAATCTAATCTTTTTTTAGCCACAACATAGATAAATGATATTAAAAAACCAATACCACCTGCTTCTGTTGGTGTATAAATTCCAGCATAAATTCCACCTAGCATGATGAAGGCCATTAATAATATTGGCAAACCTCTTTTTGTGTACTTAATTTTTTCTTCTAAAGTACTGGATACATTTTGAACTTCTTTATTAAAAAATTTTACGTAAAAAACTGAAAAGATAATAAAAAATAATGCTAAAACTATTCCTGGCCCAATTCCTGCAAGAAACATACTTAGTACAGACTCTTCAACAACAAATGCATAAACAATCATTGGAATTGATGGAGGAATTAAAATCCCTAAAGTTCCACCCGCTGCCAAAATACCTAAAGTAAAGTTTCTGTGATAACCTCTATTAATCATTGCAGGAAATGCTACAGTTGAGATTGTTGCTGCAGTAGCCACTGATGATCCAGATATAGCAGCAAAAATACTGCAAGAAACTATAGTTGCTATTGCTAAACCGCCTGGAAAATTTCCAACCCAGCTTTGAGCAAAATTAAAAAGATCTTCTCCAACACCTGCTTTTAATAATATATTAGACATCATCAAAAACATCGGAACAGCTAATAAAATAAAGTTATCTGCCACACTGTAAAAAGTTTGTGGGATCATTAAAGGAGAAATATCTCCAAATAACATTAAACCCAATCCTATAGAACCTAAACCAAATGCTATTGGCACTCCTAAAAAAAGCACAAAAAATAACAAAAATAAGATTATTGCTACTGTCATTTAATTATATCTTTGATGTATTTAGGTACTTCGAAAAGCACTCTTAATACCAAAAATGCAAAACATAATGGTATTGCAAATTCTGTAAGAAAGGATGGAACATCTAAAATTGTAGAGCTTGTTCTTCCAACTTTAAGAGAGTCGTAAGCAATTAACCATCCATAATAAAGTACAAATCCACTAAAAATTAAAATGAATATTGCACTTATTAAATCTAATATCTTTTTTCCTTTATCTCCTACTTTGTCATATATAACTGTTATTCTGATAAAATCATTTTTATGAAAAGTATAAGTTAAAGCTAAATAAGTAGCCCAAATTTGTAAAAATCGAGAAATTTCGTTTACCCAAATAGTAGGTGAATTAAATATGTATCTCATGATAACTTCATAAGAAACTATAAAGCCTATCATAATAAATAACGCTGAAGCTAAATAGCCAGAATATTTTACAATTTTGTCGTAGGTATTCATTTGAAAACCCCGCACTTAAGTGCGGGGTATTTATACGATTTAAAGTTTGTTTGCAGCTTTTACAAGTTGATCACCAACTCCACCAGCTCCACCTGTTCTAGAAATGTAATCATCAATAACAGATGACGATGCTTTTTTAAGAGCAGAAACTTCAGAACCACTTAGGTTTACAATGTTCATTCCATTTGCTTTTGCTTCTTTGTAAGCGCCAGCTTCGATGTTAGCCATGTCATCTCTAACAGCTTTTTCAGCTACTTTTGATGCTTCAGCTATAGCGTCTCTTTGTTTTTGAGTTAATGAGCTTAGCCATTTATCATTAGCAACAACAACGAATTCGATATCGCCATGATTTGTAACTGTTAAAGTATCCATTACTTGATATAATTTTCTAGATTTTACACCAGATACACCAGTCATACCTGCATCAACTGTATTTCTTTGGTAAGCTAAATATTGCTCAGATCCAGATATTAATGCTGGTTTACCACCTAAAGAACTCACAAAAGCTCCAAGTGTTTTTCCAAATACTCTAATTTTTTTATCTTTAAAGTCAGCCGGAGTTTTCATCGGACCACCATTAGATAACATTATTGCTGATCCATAAGCTTGATAATAAAGTGGAACTGCTCCAGTCTTTGCTATTGCAGGATCAAGGATAGCTCTTATCTCAGATCCAGCTTGAGTTGCTTTTCTTACTTTTTGTTCTGAGTCAAATAAGAATGGAAGATAGAAAACATCAACTTCAGGATTAGTTCCTGCAAATCTTGTTATAGATGCAACACCAGCTTCGATCGCTCCTGAACCTACTGCTTGCGGAACCTCTTTATCTTTGTAAAGTTGTGCAGAGTCGTAAATCTCTACTTTAATATCTGATCTTGATTCTAATTCTTTTTTAAATACCAAAAGGTTCTGACCTAAGTGAGCCTTTAATGGTAATTGAAGTGTAATTCTCATTTTTGTTTCTGCCAAACTTGCACTAGCAAAAGAAACGAAAATTAGAGAAAATATTATTCTTTTAAAGATTTTCATGTTATTTCCCTCTTTTTTGTTAAATGAGACTATTTAAGTCGACTTTAAAATTAAATACAATATTAATAATCATCAATGAATTGGATAATTGTAGCTATTTCTGGGGCTTTTTTTCAAAATCTTAGATCAACTTTACAGAAAAAACTTAATCAAAAAGTATCAACTATTGCATCTACCTATGTAAGATTTGCTTTTGCATTACCATTTGGGACAATTTTATTTTTTTTGTATTTTCAAGACTTAAATGTAATTCCTGAAATCCTTAGTCAAAAAAAATTTATATTTAACGTATTATTAGGTTCAATTTTCCAAATAATTTTTACATTTGTTTTACTCTATTTATTTAGATTTGCTAATTTTGTAGTTGGAACTTCATTGAGCAAGACTGAAGTTATTCAAGTTGCAATTTTTGAATATTTAATAATAGGGGACAAATTAAATAAATTTGGAATAACAGGAATTATTGTATCTACAATTGGAGTAATTATACTATCGATTAAAGATTTAAGTTTATTTCTAAAAAACTTATTTTCAAAAACAACTTTAATTGGTTTATCCGCAGGACTATTCCTAGGTTTAAGCGTTGTATATTTTAGAGCAGCAGCATTAACATTGGAAAATTTTAGTAATAACTTTGAAAAAGCTATAGCAACACTATTTTTTGGTCTAGTTATACAAACAACATTAGTTACTATTTATTTAATTATATTTGAAAAGTCGCAGTTTAAAAAATTATATGAAAACAAGTATGAATGTTTGACAGCAGGGTTAGCTGGATTTCTCGCAACATTATCTTGGTTTTATGCTTTTACATTAATACAATCTTCATTTGTTAGAGCTATCGGCCAAATAGAATTATTATTTAGCTATGTGTCTTCAAAGTATATGTTTAAAGAAAAAGTTAAAATTACAGAAATTTTAGGGATAATTATATTTGTAGTAGGAGTACTAATTTTATTATTAAATAAGAGCTAATTAATTCTTCCAAGATAATTAACCATTACAACACCAATAATAATTAAAAAAATCCCAATTAACCCATACATATTTGGTATCTGGTTATATTTAATCATACCGAAGACTAAAATAGCAGCCACTGTTATCCCACTATAAGTGGCATAAGTAAAACCTACTGGTATCATAGACATAGCTTTTGCAAGTCCATACATAGTTATACACATAAAAGCTATTGATAATATCGTTGGAGTTAATTTTGAAAATCCATCTGAAATTTTAGCAAAACTATTTGCAGCTATTCCTGTTGATATAGCTAATACTAAATAAATGTAACCAGATAACGGTTTCACTTATTTGTTCCTAATAAGTTAACTATTAAGACACCCGAGATAATTAAAATCAATCCAATTATTGTATAAAAATTTGGTACTTGATTAAATTTTATAACACCAACGGCAGCTGTTGCAATTATACATAAGCCTGCAAAAGAGGCATATGTTATTCCAACTGGTATACTTTTCATAACTAAAGACAAAGTATACATGCATCCAACAATTGTTACTGCTGTGATTATGCTAGGTATTAATAATGTAAAACCTTGAGCACTTTTAGCAAAACTATTTGAAGCTGTTCCAAGAATTACTGCGATTAATAAAATTATATAAGCAGTTATATTATTCATTTGCCTTCGACCATTTGATTGCATCTTCCATTCTATCATCTCCCCAGAATATTTCATTTTTTACAATAAATGACGGACTTCCAAATATTTTATTTTTTCTAGCCTTTTCTGTATTTGATAAATAAATATTATTAACTTCCTCAGAGCTTGCCTCTGAAACAATCTTTTCTTTATCTAAGCTTAGTTTTTCGCAGATTTCACTCAAGTTTGGTTCAACAGCAGGCTCTTTTCCTTCTTGAAACCATCGTTTATACGTAAGCTGAATGTAATCTACACCCCAATTATTTTTTAAACCTAATATTGCAATTTTATTAGCTAAATCAAATTCTGTTAAAGGATAAGGAACAGGTGTTTTGGCAAAAAATCCATAATTTTTTGCTCGTCTTTCTATGTCTCTCCACATGTAATCTACTTTATTTTTTTTTTCTTTAGGAAAGGGAACATTGTTCATTTCTTTCATTATTGCTCTCACACTAAAAGGTGTCCAGTTAAACTTAATTTGATGTTGTTTTTCTGCTTCTAGTGCTCGAGTAACCGAAAGATAAGTATAAGTACTTCCAATAGAAAAATAAAAATCTATGTTGTTCACTTATTTTGGCATTGGCGTTGCGCCAGTTTCTAAACTAATCATTTTGCCATCTTTGTATTTGTAGACTGCCATAACTGCTTCTACATTACCGTCATCAAATGTTACAAACGCATGGTGAACACCAACTTCATCATTTTCATAAACAATTCTAGTTTTATCTTGCTTAATGTCACCACTCATTGCCCATTTGATAACATCACTTTTAGTTAAAACACTCCCTGATTTATGCATTGTGAATTTAAAATCATCATGCAAAAGTTCATTCATTGCTGCTTCATCTTTATTTTTAATTGCAGCACTATATTTTTCTAATATTGACATTTTTTTCTCCTTTATGCTCCTTTAATTATTAATGTATTTGATACAGTATTATCTAATCTAATCTGTCTGATAGGTTTATATATTTCGGAATTGTACCACTCAAAAACTTTTTCATAAGATGGGAATTTAATTACAACAGTTCTTGGATATTTCCACTCACCTTCAATGACTTCATTTTCGCCACCTCTTATAATGTATTCGCCACCAAACATTTGAGCAGTTGGAGGAGCTTTTTCCAAATACTCTTTGTAATTTTCAGGATTTAACACATTAATATTTAATATGATATATCCTGAAGGCATTACAAACCTTATTACAAAAATTATTACATATCTACTTTATTTAATTCGTAGACACTGTAACTTTCCATAACTTCTTTCATAACTGGAGCTGATACTGGATTGCTTCCATCTATAAAAGCTTTAAGGGCAGCTTTATCGGTCACAAAAATTTTAAACATTACTGTTTTTTTGTCAGGTGCAACTGTTCCAATTGTTTTTGATACATTTGCAACTTTCGATCTTTCTGCCATACCAGCATCTGATTGCATAAAGCCCATAAATTTTTCTAACATACCTTCTTTTAAATGAGCTACTACTAGTGTTTCTGTTTCCATATTTTATCCTTTCTTTATATTGATTGTTTATCCACTAAAATTTTCCATAAAATCTTCATGCATCGGCGTAACCTTTGCTGAATCTAAATCCACGCCTGCTTCAGCTCTTGCTGCATGAAGTTCTTTGTCATTTTTAAATGCTTCAAAACCTTCCATGGTTGCATACTTAACGATTACAGTAAATTTTGTAGGGTCTTCTTTTGATACACCTGCAAAAATAATCGTAGCACCAAATCCTTTAATTTTTTCAGCATTCGCTTTTACCATATTCATCCATGATGAAAGTGATTTTATATTTTCTTCTATTTTAATTATCATTTCTGTTTCCTCTCTATTTAACTGGATTTACAATCTTCTGACCTTCAACACCGATTGCAACCACTATTGCTTTAGCAGGCACATTTCCTATATTTCGAGATTCATGTGCAATACCGACATCTTCAACAAATGCATCACCAGCCTTATAAACTTTGGTTTTGCCATCCATCGTAAGCTCAATTTCACCTTGTTGGATCATTATTAATACTGGAAAGGAATGTGTGTGAGGTTTTACTGGAGCTCCTACAGGGACAGTAAATTCAAAAGCTGTTATTTTTGCTTTACCCGATGGATAAACAATTTCATTTCCCATACCAGTTTCACTTGTTGATAATATTCTCTTTACATGACCATCTGCAAAGCAATTTGAAGTAAAGATACTTAAGAATAATACGACTATAATTTTTTTCATAAATTTTCCTATATTGTTTAACTATTAAAATTGAATACTTCCTCTTTTACCTCTGTAAATTGATGTGGTTCAAAAAAATCATTCATAGCAGAAAGTTGCTCATTAATAGCATCGGTGCTTTCAGCCATCCAATGACAGAACATAGTCATTGTCTCATCAGGAGTGTAGTATGTCATTTGACATTTGGCCTTATCACTTGTTGATGATTCAATTATTTGTTCTCTAGTCATTCCGCCTAAAGTTTCATTAAATTTTTTTTTCATTTCTTTAGATTTAAACGTGTGAGTTACCATATAGTATTTCATATTACCTTTCAGTTTGTTTTAATCTGAGCAAACGCTCATCATTGTTGTTTCTTGTTTGTGTCCAGATTCTTCGATTACTTTAGCATTATCTGGGTCTTGCATAAATTTTTGCATTGTATCTGCTGCGGGAGTCTCCATGACTATATGAACTTTATTTGGATTATCTATTTCATTTCCAACATAAACTGTTTTTATACCAGCAGCTTCCCTAGGTTCTTTATGGGCATCAAAAGATTTTTTCCAGTGATCCCAATCTTTTACTTCAAAACTACCTACCATCTTCACCATTATTCGCCCCACACTCCACCAAACTCGTATGCAATAACTGGCTCATCACCAACTACCCATGCATCATGACCTGGTTTAACTGAGTAAGCGCTACCGGCGGTATAAGTAATTTCTGTTCCATCGTCATGTTTTGCACACACAGTTCCTTTTACAATAACCCCAATATGATTTGCCTGACAACTTGCAGCGTCGGAGTCTATTTTTGGTTTAACATCTTTTGACCATTTCCAACCTGGTTGAAGTTTAATTTGTACTAACCTCTGTCCACCAACATTCACATGGTACATGTCTGCATTGTCAAATTGTTTAAATTCCTGATCTGGTTTATCAAAACTTTTTGTTTCTGCGCCACTCATAATCTTCCTTAATTTATTCTTTTGGTAATTTTGTTGCGCCTGTTTCTACTTCGATGATTTTTCCATCTTTGAACTTCCAACAACACATTAACGCCTCTGTGTTTCCATCTTGATAAGTCACATAAGAATGATCAAAACCTATCTCATCATTTTCAAAAAGAATTCTATGTTTAACAGGACTCATCATTCCTTTACTTACAGCCTCTATCATACCTTCTTTACCCATATGCACATATTCACCTTTAAGATGAGAAAACATCTTATATTCTTCATGCACTAACTCTCCAGCTGCAGCCCCATCCTTTTCCAAAATTGATTTATTAAGTTTTTCTAAAATTGACATATTTCTCCTTAGTTTAAATTATAATTTCCTGTAATTTCATTGTAAGAATGAACTATCCCTTCTTGTGCAGAATTCATACCTTTTATAGTCGCAGTTCCACCACCTGATATATTTTCATACTTTCCAGTTCCACTTACATATTTCCATCTCAACATTTTTCCAAAAACACCTTTATATTGCGAAGTTGCTGTTCCACCATCTTCAAATTTATTTACGCAAGTACCACTTTCATATCCTTTTCCTGCAAAAACAACTATTGAACCTACGCATCTCATTGAAGATTTATCTCCAAAAGTCGTTCCATCTAATGCTTTTAAACCCAACATACCATCATAGATAATTGTAAAATTACCTTTATCGTCACCTAAAACCTTTGATGTACCTGCAAAAAAACCGTTTTGTTTAATTTGTCCTTGTTCAGCAAAAGCTGTGCTCGACATAAATATGATAATTAAAAAAAAATATAATTTTTTCATAAACTCTTACTTTTTCATTGCATTGAACATGCTCAATGTGTCGTCAAACGCAATAAACAATGTCAGTTTACCATCATCGCTTACTTCAAAATAATGACCAAAAATAGTATCCATGCCATCTGCCTTAGCAATTGCTTTAACAAACACTTTATTCCCCTCACTTATCATCATATCAGGGGTTACTGAAAAATTACTCCATAGATCTGGAACTCGCATCATGGTTTTCATATATGCTTCTTTGCCTTTATGAGTTCCTGACATTGGATGCTTATCTCCAGGATAAATCCAAGTGATATCATCATGTACCATTTCCATAAATCCCTCCATATCTCCTTTGCCAAAAAGTTCATATCCTTTTTTAACTACTTCTTTTGCGTTCATAAAATTCCTTTGATTATTAGATTATATTTATTTATTCTAAATTAAAAATGTAATGGTTTTATTACAGTGCTGGTATGCGTGATTATATCCAGTCGGGATAAGGTAAACCTTTTTCAATTAAAAAAGGTTTATTAAACATCTTTGAGTTGTATCTGTCTGATTTGTCGCAAAGAATAGTGACAATAGTTTTTCCTGGGCCTAGTTTTTTACCCAATCTAATTGCACCTGCAATATTTACTCCACAACTTGTTCCAAGACTTAAACCTTCATTTTTGATTAAATCATATAGTATTGGCAAAGATTCTTTATCTTCAATTGAAAAGGCTCCATCTATTTTTGCTTCTGCAAAATTAGCAGTTACTCTGCTGGATCCAATACCCTCAGTTATTGATCCACCTTCAGCTTTTAACTCGCCGTTTTCAATGTGATTGTAAAGAGAGGATCCCTTTGGATCTGATAGATAAATTTTTATATCTTTATTTTTTTCTTTTAAAAAACTACTTACTCCACCAATTGTTCCTCCAGTTCCAGAAGAACATACAAATCCATCAACTTTTCCTTCCGTTTGCTCCCATATCTCAGGACCCGTTGTATAGTAGTGACCTTTAGAGTTTGCGGTATTATCAAATTGGTTTGCCCAGACAACTCCATGATTATTTGAACTTTTTAGCTCCTCAGCCATTCTAGCAGCAATTTTAACAAAGTTATTTTCATCTTTATAAGGTTTTGGTGGAACCAATTTCAAATCTGCACCAATATTTCTTAATGTATCTTTTTTTTCTTGAGTTTGATTATCGTTCATTACAATAATAGTTTTGTAACCTAGTGAATTTCCTAATAAACATAATCCAATTCCAGTATTTCCTGCAGTACCTTCCACAATTATTCCGCCTTTAGATATTAATTTTTTTTCTTCAGCGTCTTTTATAAGAGCAAGTGCTGCTCTGTCTTTTACAGATCCTCCTGGATTTAAAAATTCAGCTTTACCATAAATATTACAACCAGTTATCTCAGATGCAGCTTTTAGTTTTATTAAAGGAGTATTTCCAATTGATTGGATAAAATCATCCTTGTAATTTTTCATTATTCGTTTTCCTCACTGCCATTAGTTACAGCATAAGGTTTAAATTCTTCAGTTGCTGTTCCAACATTCTTAGCAGGTATTCCTACCATAACAGCATTTTCAGGAACATTTTTTGTGACAACTGCATTCGCACCAATTTTAGCATTTTTTCCAACTATTACTGGCCCTAAAATTTGAGCACCTGAACCAACTACAACATTGTCACGAAGAGTAGGGTGTCTCTTAACTTCTCTTTGATCATTAGAATTAATACTAGGGGATATTCCACCTAAAGTAACCATATGATAAATAGTTACATTGTCTGCGATGTCTGATGTTTCTCCAATTACAACTCCCATACCATGATCAATAAATAAATTTTTTCCGATTTTTGCTTTAGGGTGAATTTCAATACCAGTCAAGAAACGGGAAAACTGAGAAATAATTCTTGCGATAAGATCAAATTTTGCAGTAGCAAAAAAATTTGCAATTCTGTGAAAAAATACAGCCTTAACGCCAGGGTATGTTAAAATTACACTTAGCTTTGATCTTGCTGCTGGATCCCTATCAATAATTGATTGCAAATAGTCATTCATAGACTGCCTATATAGTTATTAATGTTGAAATTTAAAGTTAATTAATATTGTCTAAAGTAAGCCCTTTTACATTAGCAGGCACTGCGACATCCATCATTTTTGGATTTGCAAGATTTAGATTATTCATTATGTCTGCGTATTCTTCTTTTGAACTTACTTGTAATCTTGGATTATTATTTTTTTCATTTTCGATAGTGGAAAATTTCTTGCCATTATAATCATGAGCTGGAAATACGAGAGTTTTTTCGGGTAATTTTAATAATTTATTAAATATAGAGTCGTAAGCATCGTAAGCATTACCATTTTGAAAATCTGTTCTACCACTTCCATTTATTAAAAGTGTATCTCCAGTAAAAACTCTATCATTCATCAAAAAACTATAAGAGCAGTCAGTATGACCAGGAGTATAAATTGCTTGAAGTTCAACTTCTTCAACTTTAATTTTTTCACCATCTTTAATTCTTAGATCTATCACTTCTGATTTAGATTTTTCTCCCATAACTCTTATACAGTTTGTTCTTTTATTTAATTCATTTAATGCTGAGATGTGATCAGCATGAATGTGAGTATCAATTACTTTTACAAGTTTAAGATCTAAATTATTTAATATAGTTGAATACTCATCAGAATGTTCAATGACTGGATCAATTATTAATGCTTCTCTACCTTCACCACTTGCAATTATATAAGTGTATGTAGAAGATTTTTGATCGAAAAGTTGTTCAAATATCATAAATACTTAACCTTATAAAAGTTTGCTTAGTAAAACAATCTTTCATATAATATTTTTTTTATAAGGAGGAGACAATGTTAAAAATAAATAGTATGTGTCCTGATTTTCAAGCTAAAACAACTGAAGGAGATATTTCTTTTCACGAATGGTTAGGTGATAGTTGGGGAGTTATTTTTTCACACCCTAAAGATTTTACACCAGTTTGTACTACAGAACTTGGTGCTTTAGGATTAATGAAAGATGAATTCGATAAAAGAAATGTCAAAGTAATTGGTTTAAGCGTTGATGGGGTAGAGGATCATAAAAAATGGCTAGATGATATTAAAGATGTATCTGGTACAAAACCAAATTATCCAATTATTGCTGATGAAGATTTAAAAGTAGCAAAATTGTTTAATATGTTGGAAGCAGATGCTGGAACAACATCAATGGGTAGAACTGCAGTTGATAATGAAACTGTAAGAACTATTTTTGTAATCAGACCTGATAAGAGAATTGGATTATATCTTACATATCCTATGGCAACTGGAAGAAACTTTTTAGAGATTTTGCGTGCAATAGACTCTATGCAGCTAACAGCTAAACATAAAGTAGCTACTCCTGCAAATTGGAAAAAGGGAGAGGATGTTGTTATTTTGCCAGCGATTAAAGATGACGAAGCTAAAAAAATATATCCAGATGGATGGGAAACTGTAAAACCTTATCTAAGAAAGGTCCCAGACCCTTCTAAGTAAATTGGATAAAAATATTTTAAACCGACAATCTCAGCATTGGGAAACTAATTTCTCAAATAAGCCTGAGATGTTTGGTTTAGAACCAAGTTTACCTGCAAAAAAAGCTTTAAATATTTTCAAAGAAAACAATTGCTCTAAAATTGTTGAGTTAGGAGCAGGCCTAGGAAGAGATAGCATTTACTTTGGAAAAAATTCGATAAATATTACAGCATTAGACTACAGTGAAAATGGAATTAAAGTTATCAATGAAAAAATAAAAAAAGAAAATCTAACATCCTCAATTTCTACATTAAAATTTGATATAAGAGAGGACTTGCCATTTGATAGTAATTCAGTTGATGCTTGTTATTCACATATGCTTTATTGCATGGCTTTAACTCAGAAAGATTTGGACAAACTTAATAGCGAGATTCATAGAATTTTAAAACCAGGAGGAATTAATATTTACACAGTCAGAAATACTGATGATGGGGACTATAAAAAAGGAATTCATAGAGGAGAAGATTTATATGAAATAGATGGTTTTATAATTCATTTTTTTTCAAAAAAGACAATTCAAAATTTAATAAATGGATATGAAAATTTGTCTATTGATTATTTCGAGGAGGGTTCTTTTCCAAGAAAATTATTTTTTGTTTGTAATAAAAAAAAAAATTAAATGTATTGCTTGTTATCTTCATTTACAGCATCTTGAAGCCTATCTAAAAAATCAGGAATAGCACTTTTAACTCTGCTCCAAGTTGGAATAAATGGTGTATCCATAGGATTTAAATAAAATGCTTCACCAGCTTTCATTATATTTATCGCAAAAAGTTCAACCGCCTTTTCTTCGGTATGAGAATCGAATTTTAGACCATTCATTTGTGCATCACTTCTATATATATCAATTAAATCTAAAGCTGACCTATAATAAGTTGCTTTCAAAGATCTAAATTTTTCTCTACTAAAAGAATGTCCTTGCGTGGCTAATTTTTTAATAAAAGTTTTTATTATGTCTATAGACATTCTAGATAAACCTTTTGTTTCATCATCAATTGATAGTTTCTGGTGCTTGTGATCGTAAGTTTCTGCAAGATCAACCTGACATATGTTTTGTGGAGAATAACTCCTTTGCATTTCAGATAAAATTCCAATTTCTATACCCCAGTCAGAGGAAATCCTTAATTCAGGTAGAACGTTACGCCTAAATGAAAATTCCCCTGCGAGAGGATATTTGAAGGATTTCATGAAATCTAGATAATCACTTTTACCAATAGTTTTTTCCAAAGCTGTCAGTAAAGGAAAAACCAATAATCTTGCAACTCTGCCATTCATTTTACCATCAGCAACTCTTGGATAATATCCTTTACAAAACTCAAAATTAAAAAGAGGATTTACAACAGGATAAAACAATTTAGCTAGCATTCGCCTGTCATAAGTTTTTATATCACAATCATGTAAAGCCACAGATCTTGCCGTATCTCTAGCAATGGACATTCCTATACAATACCATACATTTCTACCTTTACCTTTTTCACTTGGGGCTAAATCCTTTTTTTTTAATTCTTTATCTAACTTTTTTAAATTGGGTCCGTCATTCCATAAAATTGTAAAAGGTGTTTCAAGTTGCTCGAAAAAAGTCCATGCCTTTCTAGCTTGATCCTCATTAGCCTTATCGAGACCTATAATTATGTGATTTAAATAATTAGTTTTTTTTATTTCTGAAACGATATTGGGTAAAGCATCACCTTCAATTTCTGAGAAGAGACATGGTAAAATTAATTCCATTTTTCTCTCACTAGAAAATTTTAATAGTTCACTTTCTATTTCTTTGGTGGATTTGGTCCCAAAATCATGCAATGTTGAGATAATTCCATTTTGTGAAAATTCACTCATGGCAGCTATTAATCATATTATTTAATTTTAAACACCGCCTTTTTGATCACATCAGCCCAGCCCTGGGGAGATGGCTTACTAGAAATTATTAATTTTCTTATATTTAAGTTAGTTGTTTTAAAATGCTGATTAAAAACTAAGCATGGAATATCAGTATTTTTAAGCATGTTTATATCATTATGATTATCCCCAACACCAATAGTTTTGATAGGATCTTTAATTTTACTTTTAACCAATTTTAAGAATAACTTAATTGATTTAGATTTATCAACTTTATCACCAAGGTTAGAGACTCTACCTCCATACTGAATTATAAGACCTAATTTTTTTATTTGAGTATGAAATTTTCTTTTTTCATTAATATTTCCATTAAATTTTATGGGAATTGTAAACTTTCTTTTCAATGCATTATTAAGTTTATTTTTTGGAAGTCCAAAAATTTTTAATTGTTTTTTTTTATCAATTTTCCTCAAATCAACAATTTTTTTTCTAAATTTATAAGGAATTTCATTCAATATTTCTAAAATATTTTTGATATTTCTGCTGAGTATTATTTTTTTTGGTAATTTAGAATTGATTAGATTTAAATTATGAATCGCAGATCCATTTTCACAAATAAAAGGCAATTTTATACCTAATTCTTTCATAAAATCCTTAATTTCAAGTTCTGTTTTACTAGTATTTGGAACAAGAATAATTTTGTGAGAAATTAATTCTTTTATATATTTTTTTATTTTGTCAAACTTGAAGTTTCTTTTATGAAGTATGGTACCATCAAGATCAGAAAATATAATTATAAGATTTTTTTTCACTCTTTGTTTTGTTTTTAAAAATTAATATTTTTTATATTTTTTCATACAAACTTGAGCTAACAAAAGATTTGGGTCTATAAATAATTTGGAATCTTTTGCTCTTTTAAACGATTTATATGCAAAAATTGCAATTGGAAGCTCGGTGCAACCGAGTATTATTTTCTTACATTTTTTTTTCATTAAAAATCTAACTGCAGGTCTTAACACTTTTTCGGCATCTTTTACTTTACCTTTTTTGACATATTTTATAGCAATATTTACCGAATTTTTTTGCAATCTTTCATTTGGACTTATTAAATTATAATTTTTTTCAAAATATTTATGATATATTTTTGTATCTAAAGTGGCTTCAGTGCTTAATAATCCTATAGTTGAATTTTTCTTAAATTTTTTTTTTGTATTTAAATAAACTTCTTTTGGCATGCTTAAAAATGGTACAGATATTTTTTTTTGAATATCTTCATGCCAGTAATGCGCCGTGTTACAAGGCATTACAATAAATTTGCATTTGTTTCTTTCCAACATCCGACAGCCAGCAATTAATTCTTTTAAAACATTTTTGTATTGTTTTAAATTTTCTGCTCTGCGCGGTGTATTTGATTTATTATAAAGAACAAACATTGGATATTTTTGATCTAATTTACCCCTGTTTAATTTTGCAAGCTTATCACAAAAGTCTAAGCCCGCTTGAGTTCCCATGCCACCTAATATTCCAATCATAATCTAAATAATATCTTCTATATTAAAAATCAAAACATCTATATAGATATTTAAATAACAGTAGATATATATATTGACGCTAATTATGAATAGAAATTTATCCTTACTTACTTTAAGTCAGATATTCGGTTTTACCACAGCAACAATAACAGTATTTCTCAGTGGAATAGTTGGTTCCCAAATTAGTTCAAATCAATCTTTATCAACCTTACCAACTGCTTTATTCGTAGTTGGAACAGCAAGCTTTACAGTTTTGGCAGCAAATATCATGAGTAAAATTGGTAGAAGAAATGGTTTTGTCTTTGCGGCAATAGGAAGTTCTTTTTCAGCCCTTCTTGCCGCTTTTGCAATCAGTCAGAAAAGTTTTAATTTATTTTGTTTATCTTGCTTAATTCTTGGAATGGGAGCTGCATTTAATCATCAATATAGATTTGCAGCAGCCGAAAGTGTTGAAAAAGATAAAATACCAAAAGCAATTTCTACCCTTCTAATGGCAGGAATTGTTTCTGCATTTTTAGGCATAAGTCTTGCAAATTACACGAAAGATTTAATCCAAGATCAATTGTATGTTGGTTCTTATCTTTTATTATCTTTCCTATCTTTTATGCCAGGAGTTTTTTTATTTTTTTTTAAAAATGTCGAAAATGTTCAAGAGGATAGTTTAAATGAAGGAAATATAAGAAATCTAAAATCTATCGTATTACAACCAAGATTTTTACAAGCAATTACTGCAGCTGCTTTTGCTTATGCAGTAATGTCATTTTTAATGACAGCAACTCCTTTAAGTATGCATGTTATGGAAAATATGAGCTTAAAAGAAACTGGATTAGTATTACAATTTCATGTGGTTGCAATGTTTTTACCTTCGCTAATAACAGGTAATTTAATAAAAAAATTTGGACACAGTGCAATAATTTATGGTGGAGTTTTATTTTTTTTCATCACAGTTCTTTTAAGTTTATTTGAACAGACATATCTTAATTATATGCTCTCATTAATTTTTTTAGGTCTCGGTTGGAATTTTTTGTTTATATCAGGTACCAGCTTAGTAGTTTTGACTTATAACAAAGAAGAAAAATTTAAAGTACAAGGGATAAATGATTTAATTGTTTTTTCAACTATGGCTTTGGCTAGTTTATCGGCTGGAATTTTACTAAATTCTATTGGATGGAAAATGATGAATCTTATTTGTATTCCTTTTTTAATATTAATTATTTTAGTAAGTTTTGTCGCTGATAAAAAATCAGTTTCTTAAACATGTCTTTTCTTTTTTTAGGTTTTTTGACGGGTTTAACATTAATTTTTGCAATAGGACCACAAAATGTTTTTGTAATAGAGCAAGGACTAAAGAGACAATATATATTTTTAGTTTGCTTAGTCTGTACATTATCTGATTTGATTTTAATTTTCTTAGGTATCTTCTTATTTAATTATTTTTCTAATTATTTTAATAATGTAGTGGAGCTGATTTTAAATATCCTTTTAATTATTTTTTTATCTTTTTTTATTTATGGAAAAATTAAAGAAATATTTAAATTTAAATCGTTAGAATTTAAAAATAATGTTATAGCACAGAGTTCATTTAATATTTTTATTAAGACTTTAGGTTTTACATATTTAAATCCTCACGTATATTCTGATACAGTATTTTTTTTAGGAAATTTCTCAAAATCTTTTAATATTGAAAACAAAATTTACTTTGGAATAGGTGCTTCAATAGCCTCTTTTTTATTTTTTTTTTCTTTAGGATATTTATCTAAGATTTTTTCGAACAAATTAAATAACAGAAGCTTTTGGAAATACATAAATATTTTTATTATAATATTTATGTTAGGTATAATTTTTTACATTATTAGAGATATTATTTATTAAAGATTTTTTTTGATAATTTATTAACCTTTAAATAGTTTCCATCAAATTCGTATTGAGTGTGATATTTTCCAGGAAACGCAATGCATTTTATATCTGCACTTAAAGCAGAATTTAAACTTTCTTCTGTATCTTCAATTGCAACACATTCCTCTGAGTTAATATTCAAGTATTTTAAAGCATAATTATAAATATCGGGATATGGTTTTTCTCTTAATATGAATTCATTGTTGCCGATAAAATCAAAATCTTTTTTTTCAATTCTTCCTCTTAACGAGTTAAAAATAGAATTGATATTGTTACTCGTTGTTGAACTAGCAAGCCCAATTTTTATTTTGTTCTTTTTGCAAAATTGAATTATTTCTTTTACACCGTCTCTAGGCTCAACTTTGTGTTTGTTTAAATATTCATTAAAAATTTTGGTTTTTAAATTTCTTATTTTTTTTCCATCTATTTCAATACTAGTATCTTTTGCGTAATCATTAATTCTTGAAGTTCCACCTGATTTTGACAATAGTTTTCTGTATATATCTTCATCCCAGAACCAGTCTAATCCACTTATTTTAAACGCTTCATTAAATGCATCTCTTTGAAGATCTGATGTTTCAGCTAAAGTTCCAATTGAACCAAATAAAACAGCTTTGTAACTCATTATCCCTTCACAGCACCAGCTGTTAATCCACTGATTACTTGTCTTTGGAAAAACATAACTAACATAAATAAAGGAGCAGTTGCTGATACAACTGCAGAAACAGCCCACATCAAATTACCTTCATGTTGATTTGTTCCAAGATAACTTTGGATTTTGGGTACCATAGTATGATTTTCCTGATTCAATAAAAGAGCAGTCACTGTAAAATCGTTATACGCAAGCATTAAACTAAATAATCCAGCTGTTATTACTCCAGGCCACATAACTGGCATAATGATATGTCTAAATGCTTGAAAATAAGAACAGCCATCAATTAAAGCACTTTCATCAAGTTCTTTAGGAACAGTTTTAAAAAATGAATATAATAACCATAAGGTAAATGGTTGATTTATTGCAACAAGAACAACAATGGTCGTGGGTAGTATTCCCCAAATTTGTAATTGAAAAAACGGAAATAAATAACCAGAGACTAATGTAATATGTGGCATTGCTCTAAAAATTAATGCTGCAATTAAAATCCAAAATGCATAATTTCTCGTTGATCTAGATAAAGCATAAGCTCCTAAGGTCCCGAGGAACAATGAAATGGTTACAACAAAAAATGTAACTATAACTGTATTCCTTGATGCCTTCCAAAACTCTCCTTCAGTCCATGCTTGACTATAAGCATCTGTTGTAAATTTTCCTCCAGTTTCTATCAACGTATTGAATGCTGTAATAGCATACCACCAGTCAGCTCTTGAAAAAAAGTCAGCTCTTACTTTAAATGATCCCCAGAAAGTCCAAATAAAGGGAAAGCATGCAACCAACAACCAAACTACTATAAAGGTTGTATTAAAAATTTTTAAAGCATTTGATCTTTTATCAAGTCCGTATTCCATTTATCTCGCTGTCCTAAATTCCTTCCATGTTCTTATTAAAACTGGCGCTAAAAGTATGGCTATCCCAACAATTGTCATCATTGAGGTGGCTGCGGCCGAACCAAATAATATTACTTCCTCATTAACGAGGTTATCATAAATTAACCAAGACAAAGATTGAGCGCTCCCTTCAGCACTGAAACCAATTATAGGCTCAAAAACTCTAAAATTATCCATCAATGAAATGAGAGCAACAAATGTAACTACAGGATAAATATGAGGCAAAACAATATGTCTTACTCTCTGCCATCTTGATGCTCCATCAATAATAGCTGCTTCAACAGGTTCTTGGGGAACAGTTTGTAAAGCTGCATAAAATACTACAAAAGCAAATGGTGAATGGTGCCAAATTCCATATATTATTATAGTTATCCAAGTAAGAGTTTTTGAAGATTTTAACGATAAATAAGGATCATCCATTAACATTTGCAAATTCGCGCCAATAATTCCTTCTGCATCTATCATCCAAAATAAAACTAAGGAACCTACCAATGGAGTAACAATCATCGGCAATATGGTTCCAAATATTAATGGTCCTCTAATTCTTCTAGTTACTGCATTAAGACTTAATGCAATTATAAATCCTAAAAGTAAGACGTTAGGCGTTACAAACAAACAATAAGTCAAAGTAAAAATTAGAGCCTTGTAAAAGGGTAGATTGGTAACTTGATCTACAAATTCCCCAAAACTATTAGTTTCATTCCAAAATTTTCCAATTTCTTCTATTGCAAGATGATTTCTATCGACATAAGTCCCAAATCCGTTGAATTTTCCTAAAGGCTTTTCTTCTCGAATTTTAGAGGTTTTTTCTTGGTCAACAACTATTGAAACTGTACATCCAAAAGGATCACATTTTTTTACTTCCTTAACAACTTGGTCGTGCTGCGCATAAAATGATTGTATCCCTGTTGAAATAATAGGAAGACCTATAAATAAAATCATTGCCAATCCAGTTGGCAAGAAAAACCAAAAAAAAGTTTTGTTAGGCATTAATGTAATAAGTGGGGATTTTCATCCCCACCTAAAATTTATTGATTATAGAAAGCCTTGTTCTTTTGCTTTACTCATGTAAGCTGCTTCAACATCTTTTAAAGCTTGTTCTGCTGACTCTTTACCTTGTAAAAATTCAACAATCTCACTTCCTAATGCACCATGCATTAAACCCATTTGTGGTAACATTGGATATGGTTTAGCTTTCATTTTAACAGCTTCGATAACTCCAATTGATTTTGGTCCAGGTTTAAAACCTTCAATTAACCAAACAGCTTGATCTGCTGCATCAGCAACCATCCTTTTGTTAGCAGCTGCGTGTGCCAAAGCTCTAAATGTTGCTTCAGCATCAGCGTCAGATCTATTTTTTGCTAATGTGAAACCGTCCCACCATAAAGTCGCCGCTGGTATGTTTCCTCCAGCTACTGTTGCTGGTCCAGTTAATTTAGTTGCAGCTGTAATTTTTGCATCACCATCATCATCAAGCAATGTTCCTGATCTTGATGCCCAAAGAGTCATTAATGCAACATTTCCAGATTCCCATTCAACTTTAATAGCTTCACTATCGTGAGTTAAATAATCTGGGTTACTTAAACCTGCTAATTTTTTTAGCATATTTAATGTTGCTACACCTTTTGCATTGTTAATGCTTGGTTGAGCAGTTCCTGCTTTAAAGAATTCTCCTCCATGTCCAATATACATGTTAACGAATTCTTCTGCTAAATTCCAACCAGCTTTGTATGCTGCTGCGTAAGGATATTGCATTTTACCTGATGCTCTTATTTTTTCTGATGCCGCAACTACTTCCTCATATGTTTTAGGAATAGCTATACCCAATTCTTTTAAAACATCTTCTCTGTAATATAAATGCTGAGTGTTTGCCATAAAAGCAACTGCCATTATTTTTCCATCAATTGTTATCAATTGAGAGTCTTGTATTCCTTTTCCATATTTCTTAACAAGATCATCAAGTGGTCTAATTAAATCTTGGTTCATTAAAGGAACTATAGAGCTATTTGCTGCAATTCTTGCAGAAAACTCTGATGGATTTGCAGTTAGAGCTGGCACAGCAATTTTATTGTGCTCAGATGAGTGTGTGACTTTAAAATCCGCACTTCCTTTACATCCTTTAGCAGTTTCCACGAAAGTTCTTAAAGCTGGAAAATCATTAGCTAAAATATTTATTGATCCGCTCTTAATGTTACAATCTGCGTAAGTAGAAGTTCCAAAAAGAAGAAACAATAAAGATATTAATATTTTTTTCATATTTGTTTCCCTCATTAAATTTAAATTTATGTATGAAAGGATATATATTCCTTAGGGAATTTAAAAGTAGTTTTTAAATCGCATTTGACGCAAGCTCTGCACCTGCGACCAAAGATTCAAATTTTTTGTAAACAACATTTTCATCCACATTTCCAAAGCCAGCAAAAGTACTAAATCCACAATCACTTCCAGCCATTAATTGATTTTTATCAATTACTTTTGAATACTGAATTATTCTATTTTTTACTAACTCTTCATGCTCTACAAAGTTTGATGTTGAGTCTATTACACCAGGAACTATTACTTTATCATTAGGAAGTTTGATGTTCTCAAAAACCTTCCACTCATGAGCATGCCTTGGATTTGAGGCCTCAATTAAATAAGTTTGGATATTTGCTTTTAAAGCAATAGGTAATATTTTTTCTAATCCAATATCGTGAATATGTGGTCCTTCATAATTTCCCCAGCAGATATGCATTCTCAATTTAGAGGCATCGATATCTTTGATTGCTTCATTGAGACATTCGATTTGTTTTTCAGCTCTAACCAAAAATTCTTCATCTGATACATTTTTAAAAGTCATATGTCTTGCTAGCGCAAGATCTGGGCAATCAATTTGCAATAATAAATCATTCTTTGTTATTTCATCGTATTCAGTTTTCATCATTTTTGATAATGCCTCTAAATAATCATCATCATTTTTATAGAATTTGTTTGGAAGGAAATTTGAAATTACTCCTGGTGAAGCAGAGTTAATAAATCCTTGAGGGTGGTTATTTTTTTTTAACGCTGATTTTAAATTACTGATATCTTTAGTAAGAGACGTAGTATCTTTGATTTTTAAATCAGCAGTACAACATGGTCTTGTATAAGTAGGCGTACCCCCTGATTTTGCAATTTTTTCTTTAAATGATGGAAAATCATCCAAGTCTTTAGGAGCTCTTCTTTCGCTTTCACCGCTAAAGCCATGTAATCGATCCTTGACGTAGGTGGCGTAACTTATTTTTGACATTTCACCATCACTTATAATGTCAATTCCGATATCAATTTGTTTTTTTACAATTTTGTTTACATCTTCTTCAATTATCTTATCAAGTTCAACTTGATCAAATAATTCATTTTTATCTTTTTTAAATAGTATCTCAGATAGCTTTTTTGATCTTGGCAGACTTCCAACATGTGTGGTTTTAATTTTATACATAGTTTTTACATTAATATTTGTTTCCAAATAGCCACTTCATCAAACAATACCCATTCTCTTATTATTTTATCATCTCTTAATTCTGCATGATTTATACCCATTATAAATAAATCTTTGTCAGTCTTTTTCCCAAATTCTTCACTGTCTTTAGAATGCTTACCACTTAAAAACCATCTGATTGTAGCTTTTTGATTGTTATTTTTTTCATCTAATGATGCAACATGTTCGATTGTAAACTTTATTTCAGAAAATATATTTTTTAAAGAGCTCCAATATTTAATTATATCTTCACTGCCATTTCCAACTTTGTTACTTGGCCAAAATAGACTGGCCGCTCTATCATAATCTTCAAAATGATAATCATTATTAAATATTTTCTTTAAAATATTGGAATATATATAACCTGATGAAACTTCATTAACTTTTACTGGAGTATAATCTGACTTTTTATCAGAAGATCTATTAAAAACTTCGATAGCTTTAGATACCCCACCTTCTTTATCAATTAAATGCCTTGCGAATTGCTCAGGTGTATAACCTAGCTGTCGAACCATTGCACCTTGGTCTCTCACAATCCACTCATCATAAACCTGATTATTTTTACATGCACAGTCAGCTATAACTCTATAAACAATTTTGTTTCCTGTTTTTTTTCCGTAATACCCGTCATTTAAATGTGTAGCTTTGCTCAGAATTCTGTGAGATGAATGATATCCTTCATCGTCATTTCCACTCCAAATTACATCTTCACCTAATAATTGTCTGTCTGGAAATTCGTCTAAAGTTTTATAAGTTGCATCAATAACAGGTTTAAAACCATAGGTTATTCCAAAGGGTGATCTTACGGGGATATTCTCTGAATAATATTTAGATATCGACTCGACATCTTTTCCTTCCCAAATTTGTTTAGTAATTTTTAAAATGTAATCAGTTAAATTTTTATAATTACTATCAAATCCTTTCATTAGATCTGACTAACAAAATTTAAAATACTATTTTCTGAATTATTACAAGAGATATCTATTTTGCTACTTAAAGGAACTGAAAAAGTGTCTCCTTTTTCTAATTTTATATTTGAGTTTCCTATTACTATTTCCCAATTACCTTCTTGAGCAAAAAGAACGGTAGGCTTTATACATTCAATACCTTTAATTTCACCAGATATAGAATTTAATGTTGTTAAATTAAATCCAGTATCTTGTTTGATTGAAGGTTCATAAGTTTTTTTATTAAATTTGTTTCCTAATATTTGATATAATTCAATACCATTAACTTCATCGCTAATATTGTTTTGTTTATTTCTATAAATATTTTTTTCTAATTCTTCTGGCAAATAATTATCAAATCTTTCTAATTCATCTTGAGTGATAGGCTCTATCATCTTTCTACCTTTAGGCACTTCAACCTTTTTTAAATCTATTAACGAATTATCATCAAGCAATGCCATACCAGTCTCTTTTGCCTTTTTTAAAATTTCTGGAACCCATGTTATTATACCAGGATCATCACCGCCTAGTACAACAAACATCAAACTTTCTTTATCTCCAACATTTTCAAATGCTCTGAACATATTTGTAGGCATTGAAATTATATCGCCAGCTTCTAATATTGTTTCTTGTTTTCCATCAGCACCCCAATAAAATCTCCATTTACCTGAGTAAATTACAAATACTTCAGCCGTAGTATGACTGTGAAGACCAGATCCATTTTTTGGCATAGCACTCACTGCTCCTAAATTATACCCATGTAAAGACTGTATTTTTATTAGTTGTTTGGTGTCTTCAGCGACACCACGTCCAATAATTGTATAATTTTTTCTTTCTTTATGACCTTCTAATCTACCCTCTACAAAAGGAAGACTACTCGGAACGAGCTCATTAAATTTTGCCAATCTATCAATCATATTCTTGTTATTTATCTCTATTTAAATATAAATTGCAATTTATGCAAATAGAACAATTTGATACAGGTCTTAAAATTAAGAAAAACATTGAAGATGTAGAAATTACTCCTATCCAAAACTTAAATAATAAAAAATTTGTTATTGAGAATTTTAGAAATATTTATGGATTAAAAAAGATTAATCTTAAAAAAAATTTACTAAATATATTTGACAAAGATATCAAAGTTAATTGTTTTGAACCATTAAATGAATTTAATGGCATAGATAATTTTATAGAAAATTTTTGGAATCCTTTATTTGATGCATTTCCAGACATCGAAAGAAGAGAAAATATTATCCTTGGAGGCTCTTTTAGAGACAAAGTCCAAGTTGGTTCTTATTCTACTTTATCGGGTTTCTTTTTAAAACCTTGGTTAGGTATAAAACCAAATTTTAAAATGATTAATCTTAAATGTTGTGAAATTCATGAAATTAAAAATGAAAGAATTATTGAAAGTCATATCTTAATTGATGTGATGGATTTTTTAAGACAAGCTGACAAATGGGTTATTAATCCATCAAGAGGATCCGAAGGAGTATGGTTACCTCCGTTTAATACAGATGGAGTAAATTTTTTTGAAGAAGACATGAGTAAATCTAAAAATTCATTACAACAGGCTTTAAGCATGAATAGAAGTTTAGATATTAAACCTGAGAAAGAAAATATTCCTAAAGATGAATTAAGACAAAGGTTAATAAATCATCCTCAAAAAGAGTTTTGGCACAAAGATATGATTTGGTACGGTCCTTGTGGAATTGGAACATCAAGGTCATTAGAAGGATTTGTAGATATGCATCAGCTACCTTTTAGAAAATCATTTTCTGAGAGAAATTATTGGGAATTAGGACATTATTGCGAAATTGGAGACGGAAAATTTTCTTTATGTGGTGGATGGCATAGTTTAAAGGCAAAGTATGGATCAAATGATTGGCTTGGATATACAGCAGATAACCAAGACGTTGTTATGAGAGTTATGGACTTTTATCATCATGATGAAGGATTAATTAGAGAGAACTGGGTACCTATAGATATAGTTCATATTTTAAAACAAATAGGTATTGATGTGTTTGAAAAAATTAAAAATACTTAGATTTAAATAAGTTTATAGTTTTTGAGTGTAATAGAAAAAAATAAAATTATTTATTTAGTTAGAGAATCCATATTTTCGTAATCTCACATCGCCAGTTCTAGCATGAGCTTCCATACCTTCATATCTAGAAATTCTAGCTGCTGCAGCACCAACTTCTTTGTTAGATTCTTTATTCATCTTTTGGTAAGTAACTGTTTTTATAAATTTTCCAACGTATAAGCCTCCAGTATATTTTCCTGCACCTTTTGTTGGTAGAATATGATTTGGTCCAGAGCATTTATCTCCATATGCAACTGTTGTTTCTTCACCTAAAAATAAAGAACCATAATTTTTAAGATTTTTTAAATACCAGTCTAAGTTTTCAGCTTGAACCTCCAAATGTTCAGGTGCATATTCATCACTCACTTTCATCATTTCTTCTTTGGTATCACACATAATTACTTCTCCATAATCTCTCCATGCAGCATCAGCATTATTTCTGTTATGTTCAGGTAGTTCTTGAATAATTTCTGGAACTCTTTTCATAACATAATCACATAAAGATTTATCAGTAGTGTAAAGCCAAGATGGAGAGTCAGGACCATGTTCAGCCTGTCCAACTAAATCATATGCGATTATTTCTTTGTCAGCTGTATGATCTGCAATAATGCCTATTTCGGTTGGTCCTGCAAATAAATCAATTCCAACTTTTCCAAATAAAATTCTTTTAGACTCTGCTACAAATTTATTTCCAGGTCCAACAATCATATCTACTTCAGGATTACCAAAGCAACCATAAGCTAGTGCACCAATTGCTCCTATTCCACCTATATTCATAATTACATCTGCACCACATAGGTTAGCTGTATAAATTATAATTGGGTTTGCACCATTTGAATCTTTTGGTGGACTTGTTGCAATTACATTCTTTACTCCTGCAACTTTTGCAGTTGTCACACTCATTATAGCAGAGGCGATATTATTGTATCTTCCACCTGGAACATAACACCCAACAGTATTTACAGGTATTAATTTTTGTCCTGCTATTAAACCAGGTGATAATTCAACTTCTGAGTCTTTTCCAAGATTTTCAAGCTGGTGTTCTGCAAACTTCCTAACTCTTTCATGAGAAAACTGAATATCGTCTTTAATCTTTTGATCTAACGTTTTATTTATTTCTTCAATTTTTTCTTTGCTAACAATTATATCACCTTCATAATTATCAAATTTTTTTAAAATGTCTTTAACCCCTTGGTCCTTAGTTTTTTCTAAATCTTTTAAAATAGAACTTACCTTAGTTCTTGTTTCATCTTCTCCTGTAAATGCAGTTTTTTCAGCTTTTTTTATATAAGTAATTGCCATTATTTTTCCTCTAATTTTACAAATGTTTAAATTATATAAGATGTTTATTCAATAGAAGTTTAATCTAAAGCAACAACAGCTGCAGCTATAGAAGCAAGTCTTGCTGTCGCATCATCTGATCTACTTGTTATAACAACAGGTACTTTACCTCCAACAACTACTCCTGCTGCACATGCTCCCATAAAATAAATCATCATTTTTACAAGCGCATTTCCAGTTTCGACATTTGGAACTAATAATACATCAGCTTCCCCAGCGACTATATTCTCAATTCCCTTTATAGAAGCAGATTTTTTTGAAATGCTATTATCAAATGCCAATGGTCCAAAAATATCAGCATTAAAATTTTCTTTACTTGCTAATTCAGTTAATTCTTTAGCTTCAACCGAACTCTGCACACTATCAATAACTTCTTCTGTTGCAGAAAGGATAGAAATCTTTGGTCTTGGAATATTAATTCTATGACTAAAATCTATAACATTTCTTAAAATATGCATTTTAGTTTTTAAGTTAGGAGAAACATTTAATGCTCCATCGGTTATGATTAATGGTTTATCATCTTTTTGTAATGTCATATGCCAAATATGACTAAGTCTTGTTTTACCAATTAATTTATATTCTCTTTTAAGAACTTCTTTCATCAATATATCAGTATGAATATGTCCTTTTACAATAATTTTTACTTTATCTTCCGATGCAAGTTTTGTTGCAATACTTGCTGTATTATTTTCAACTGGCTCATTAATTATTTCAAAATTTGATATATCAAATTTAAGTTCATCTGCGCATTCTTGTATTTTTTGTTTATCACCTATTAATATTGGGGTGATCAATTTTTCAGAGACAGCATCCATTACCGACATCATTGGTAGTTTTTTACCTGCATTTACAATGGCTGCTTTTACTCCTCTTTTTTGATGAGCTATATTAAGTAGATTAACAGGGCAAACTGTGGATTTATCAGATAACATATGAGTTTAAATATTTGTTATGGTTCTAAATATCAATATTTTTTATTACGTTCGATATAAAAATAGTTTAAAATTGAACAAACGATGGAGATAGTTACAAAAATTGCACCTATAGCGTTAGCCCTTATAATGTTAGGTCTTGGATTGGGCTTATCAACTAGAGATTTTTTAAGAGTTATAAATAATCCAAAAGATTTTACAGTCGGAATAATTTGTCAATTAATCCTTCTCCCAATCGTCGCTTATATTTTACTTTTAATATTAAGATTACCAGTTGAATTAGCTTTAGGATTAATGATTATTGCTGCTGCTCCTGGAGGAGTAACATCAAATGTCTTAACAAAATTTGCAAATGGAGATGTTGCATTATCTATTTCGTTAACAGCAATTGGTAGTTTAATTAGTATTTTTTCTGTTCCATTTATTGTTTTTTCTTCAGCCAAATTATTAGGTGTAACTGATTTATCCTCAGATATTACGATGACTGGTATTGCTCTTAAAATGGCACTAGTTGTAACTGTGCCCGTAATTCTTGGAATGATAATTAGAAGATTCGCTGAAAACTTTATTTCGTCTAATATTAATATTGTAAATAGAATTACAGGTATTTTATTTATTGTTGTATTTGCAGCAATATGGATTGAGGAAAGAGAAAATATAATATCATACTTAGGTCAAGCGGGTTTAGCTGTTTTAATATTAAACGTTGTCATGATGACTTTGGCATTTTATATTGCAAAAGGTTTTGCAACTGGAATACCACAGAGAAAATGTATTTCTTTAGAATGTGGATTACAAAATGGAACTTTAGCTGTATTTGTAGCAACACAAATTTTCAATGATGTCGCTTAC
>CACDQQ010000001.1 GCA_902555065.1 uncultured Pelagibacteraceae bacterium | reverse complement strand
AATTTAGTATTTATTAATTTAAAAAAATTTATTCCATCAATAATGAAGTTCATTTGTGGATTTAATAAGGAATTTATTATAAAAATTATACAAGGTAAAATTAAAGCAAAAATTTTTAAATTAATTTTTTTCTTTACTAAGAAGAACAAAATTACAGATGATAATACAATTAAAAATCGATAAATTAATAAAATATTAAAATTTTCATTATTAAAAAATAATAAGTATAACTCTTTAAGAAAAATAGATATTGATAACCCATAAAAAAGAAGTGAAAAGAAAAAAATCTCAGATTTATTTTTTATAAATTCGAAAGTTTTCATTATTATTATTTCTATTTTGTCAAAAAGAATTATAAACAAATAAATATTAAATGATAAAAAAAATTATAAAAAAAATATTTCAATTATTTTCGTATGAAATAAAGAAAATAAATGTAAGAAATGATATTACATTTAACGTTGACAATATAAGTAAATTTAATCAATTTTATAAAATTTGTGATTCAGAGTCATTAAATGTTAGTCGAGAAAGATTTTTGTCATTGTTCCAAGCAGTAAACTATATTTATAAAAATAAAATTGAGGGGGACATTGTAGAGTGCGGTGTATTTAGAGGTGGTTCTGCAATGATGATTGCATATTCAATGATGCATTTTGAAACTTTAGAAAAAAAAAAATTGTGGCTTTATGATACTTTTGACGGTATGGCAAATCCTTCTAAATTTGACACAAATATTTTGAATCAAAATGCGATAGTGGAATTGAATAAAAACAAAAAATCTGAGAATAAAAAAGATATTTGGGCTTATTCTACTTTAGATTATGTAAAACAAAATATGAGTAGAACAGGTATAAATCTTAATAATGTTATTTATGTTAAAGGTTTAGTTGAGGAAACTTTATTAAATAAACATCCAAAAAAAATAAGTTTATTAAGATTAGATACTGACTTTTATGAGTCTACTAAAGCTGAACTTGAAAAATTATATCCTTGTCTCCAAGAGGGGGGAGTAATTATAATTGATGATTATGGACACTGGAAAGGTTGCAAAAAAGCTGTAGATGAATTTTTTTCTAACAAAGAAAATATATTTTTTCAGCAGATAGATTATTCAGGAATTATAGGTGTTAAAACAAAAAATTAAATCAAGAATTATCTTAATTGGTTACAAAAGTTTTTTGCAAGAGAATCTCTATAAATACTTAAAAAAAAAATATCTAGTAAAAAAAATAAGATTTACAAACATAAACAAATTTAATTATAAAAAAAATGATATTGTCGTAAATTTTAGTAACAACGTTAATTTTTATAATAAAAAATATAATACTAAAATAGACAGGAATTATCGAATAGCAAAAATAATAAAAAACTTTAATTCAAAACTAATATTTATTAGCACAAGGCAGGTATATAAACCACAAATAAATATTACAGAAAAATCTAAAATTCAACCAATGAATGTCTATGCTAAAAATTGTTTAATTTCTGAAAAAAAATGTAAGAATTTATTGAGTAACAATATATTAATTCTTAGACTTTCGAATGTTGTAGGGCTTGAAAATGGAAGAAAAAAAAAACCATCATTAATGAGTTTAATTATCTCTGGATTAAAAAAAAAACAAATCATATTTGATAATAGCTACAACCTTTATAAAGATTTATTGCCAATAGAAGTTTTTTGTATAATTTTAGAAAAATTAATTAATCTAAACTATAAAGGAATTATTAATATAGGATCAGGTATACCTATAAAAACAAAATTTTTTCTTAACAATATTATTGAGGCAAAAAAAATAAAAATTATAATAAATTTAAAAAAAAAATTTACTGATGATAATTTTTGTTTTGATACTAAAGTCCTAAATAATATTATTGGCAGAAATATAACGAAAAAAAAACTTTTTATTTACTTTAAAAAACTTAAAAAGGAATTAAAAAAAATATAATGAAAAAAATACTTATAACTGGTGCCGCCGGTTTCATTGGTTCCCATGTTGCTGAGAAAATATTAAGAAAATATAAAAATTCCAAAATTGTTCTTTATGATAAAATTACTTATGCCGCAAACATTAAATATTTAAACAGTATAATATTTGAAAAGAATGTTACATTTGTTAAAAATGACATTCTTAATTATCCAGTTTTAGAAAAAAATTTAAAAAACGTAGAATTAGCCATAAATGTTGCCGCGGAAAGTCATGTAGATAATTCTTTTGGAAATTCTTTACTATTTACTAAAACTAATACTCTAGGTACACATTCATTTTTAGAAGCTTGTAGAAAACAAAAAGTAAAAAAAATAATTCATGTAAGTACTGACGAGGTATATGGAGAGAATTTAAAAAAGAAATCTTTTACAGAGAGTCAAATTTTAAATCCAACAAACCCATATTCGGCATCTAAAGCAGCTGCAGACATGATTGTCAATTCATATAATCATTCTTATAAATTAAATGTAATAACTATAAGAGCTAATAACATTTATGGAACAAGGCAATATCCAGAAAAGCTAATATCAAAAACAATATATTCATTTTTAAAAAAGAAAAAAATGACTGTCCATGGAAGAGGAAATTCTATTAGATATTTTTTATCAGTAAATGATTTTTGTAATGGGCTTATAAAAATTTTAGATAAAGGTAAATCTAATACAATTTATAATATAGCTGCAAATAGGTCTTTTTATACATTGGATATAATTAAAATAATTTCTCGACATTTGAATGTTGATTTTAAAAAAAATATAATCTTTATAAAAGATAGACCATTTAATGATAAAATTTACAAAATTAATTGTGAAAAGTTAAAAAGACTAGGATGGTCAGAAAAAGAAAAATTAGAAGTTAAAATACCGCAAATATGTGATTGGTATAAAAAAAACCTTAAATTATTTAATAAGTGAAAATATTGTTTTTGTCATTTAGTGATTATAAAGGTGGAGCCAACATCGCAGCTTTTTCGATTTTTAAATCTTTAAAAAATAAAAATTTTTTTTTTTTAACGGTTTATTCCAAAAATAAAAAATCAAAAGAAATAATTGGAAAATTAAAAAAATTATACATTATATTATTAAGAATTTTTGAGAAAATTATTATTAAAATATTCTTAAAAAAAAAATACCACCAATCATTAAATATATTTAATACAAACATTTCAGGTAAAATAAATAAACTAAATGCAGATATATTAAACCTACATTGGGTTAACAGGTCAATGATTTCTCTTAATGAGATTTGTAAAATTAAAAGTAAAGTTGTTATTTCACTTCATGATATGTGGTTTCTAAATTCTACAGAACATTATACAGACAAAAAAAAAGAAGATAATGATTTTATTTCTAAGTATTGTTTAAAAAAAAAAATTGAGATTGTGAAAAAAAAAAATGTTTTTTTTATTGCACATAATAAATGGATGTTAGATAAATTTAAGAGAAAATATCCAAAACATAAATCTAGAATACAACTTTGTAAATATTACCCAATAGAAACTAATATATTTAAACCAAGGAACAAAATATATCTAAGAAAAAAGTATAATTTACCAACTAATAAAAAAATAGTTTTTTTTTCTGCCCAAGACTTTTCTGATGAAAGAAAGGGATACAAAACTTTTATTGAAATAGTAAATAAACTGAAGAATAATAAAGATATATATTTTTTATCTTTAGGAAAAAAAAATAATAACTTTGATAATTATTCTAATCTAAAACAAATAGATTTTTTAGATCATGATAAAATTTCTGATTTATATTCTTTGTCAGATATATTTTTATGTACATCACTAATTGATAATTTGCCGCTAACTGTCTTGGAAGCCTTATCATCAGGCAATGTTGTCTTTAGTATTAAAAACGGAGGAGTTAGTGAAGTTTTAAAAGATATTGGTTATACATTTAAATTAGGAGATAAAAATAAAATAATAAAAACCTTATTAAGTATTACCAATAAAAATTTAAAAAAAAAATCTCTGCAATCTAGAAAATTTGCATTAAAAAATTTGACATCAAAAAAAATAAAAAAACAGTATATAGATATTTTTAATAATTTTAGTTAAATGTTTATAAGTATTATTACACCTACTTTTAATTCTGAAAAAACTTTAAAAAATTGTCTTACTTCAGTTAAAAATCAAAAATTTGAAGATTACGAACATATTATAATTGATAATTGCTCTAACGATAAAACTATACAAATTATTAAGAAATTTAATAATACAAAATTAAGATTAATTTCTGAAGATGATAAAGGGATATATGATGGAATGAATAAAGGTATATCAAAATCATTTGGCGATTATTTGTTATTTTTAAATTCAGATGATCAGTTGATTGACCAGTTTTTTTTATTCAATGTAAATAAAATTTTGTCAAAAAATAAAATAGATATTCTATATTCTAATATAATTTATAAAAAAAATTTATTAGGACTCTCACGTAAATATATAGTTGGTGATATTTTAAATGTTAATAAATTTGGAAATCACATTCCACATCCTGGAACTTTAATTAAAAAAAAATATTTAATAAATATGGAATATTTTGATTTGAAATATAAAATTTCTTCTGATTTTGATTTTTTTATAAGAGCAAAAAAAAATAAAAATACTAGTTATTATTATTATAATAAATTTACAGTTTTAATGTCACCTGGTGGAGCAAGTTCAGGTTTTCAAAATATAGTAAAAGCTAATATAGAATGCTTTAAATCACTGAGAAAAAATAAAGTACGATTTCCTTTAATTTTTATTATGGTCAAATTATTAAGAAAATTTTCTCAGCTTTTGTAGGTAATTAATTAATAAAACAAATAACAAAATATTAATAAATATTAAAATGAAAACATTTATATCAAATATTTTTATCAGAAAATTAGGCCAGTTTATTAATATTAAGTAAATTATTAGTGTTTTTTTAGCTTTAAATTTTTCCTCTAGTAAGTGATGGAAATGATTTTTATCACCCTTAAATGGATTTCTTTTTTTTAATAATCTTAAAATAAATAATCTAAACATATCAATTCCTGGAATTAAAAAAATTAAAAAAATTTTTTCACAAGAAATAATCGCATCATTAGAATTATATTTACTAATAACATAAAGAGAAATTATTACAGACAGTAAATAAATTCCAGAGTCACCTAAATAAATTTTATTTTTTAAATTGTAGTAAAGGAATAATAACAACGGAGGAATTATGGAAAAAGCTATAGAGTTTAAATTCAAATTATTTTCAAATAATAAAAATAAATAGGATAATACTATAAAAGTAGAGTTTCCATTTATTCCATCAGCCATATTTAAACTATTAAGTAATAACAAAATAAAAAAAGGTGTTAAAAATAATGAAAGTTTCCCTAGCAGAATAGTCTTATTAGTAGTTTCAAAATACAAATAATCTATTATATATGCATCATTGTATTTAAAAAAAATAATCAACACCAGGTATATAAAAATTAATCTATACGCATAACTAATTTGATATAGGTCATCAATTAAACCTATTGCAAATACTACAGATAAAACAATAAGAATGCTTAGCTGACCATTTATTATTAAATCTTCTTTGAAAATATAAAGACTTAAATTGAAAATTATAAAAAAAAGATAAATTCCAAGACCTCCTATTAGGGGAGTTTGATCATCCAATTTTTTATATAAGTTTATTTTTCTGGAAATAATAGCAGATTTTTCAAATATAAACCAAACAATAAAAATATTTATTAAATTAAAAGAAAGAAAGACAAGATCCATTAAATTTTTTTTGCAGGATTGCCAACATATCTGCCTGGTTTGGTAATATTTTTTGTAACTACCGATCCTGCGCCAATAACAACATTCGAACAAATTTTAATTGGGAGTATTGTTGAATTGCTTCCAATATAGACATTAGAGCTTATGGTTGTTTTGCCCCATTTTTTTTTGTCACCACCCGCTGGCTTACCATTTTTAAATTTATCATTTATAAAAATAACTCCATGTCCTATAAAGCAATTTTTACCTATACTCACTTTTTCGCATATAAAAGAATGGGATTGTATTTTTGTATTATCACTAATTTTAACATTTTTTTGAATTTCACAAAAAGGACCTACAAAACAATTATTTCCGAATTCTACACCATAAATATTCACGGGTTCTACAATCTTTAAATTTTTCTTCTTTTTTATTCTTACTATTTGTGATTTAAAAATTTTCATTGTAAATATGTTAAACCAATAATTATAAAATGTTTCAACACAAAAATTTAGAAAAATTTATTTATTATTCTATTTTTACAATTCCGGTATCATTATTAGTTGGTGTCTTTTTTTTGAACCTAAACTCTGCTTTAATTTCAATATTATTTATTGCATTTATTATCCTAAATAAAAATTATTATATAATTTACAATAAAAATAGTTATTCCTTTTTTGTTTTGTTATTATTATTTTTATTAAGTTCAATATTTTCAAATTATTTTCTTAAATCCATAGAGAATGTTGCTTCTTTTGCGTCACACTTATTACTTTTTTTTGGCATTGCTTATTTTTTAAGTAAAGACACAAAAAAATCTTTTAATATTTCCAGAGTAGTTTTCTATGTTGTTTTGTTAATTTGTATTGATTTGTGGATTCAGAGCATTTTTGGTAAAAATATTTTTGGTTATGAAAAAGAACAAGCGGGAAGATTAACTTCTTTCTTTAAAGGTGAACAAATTCCTGGCGGTATAATATTCAAGTTATCGCCATTTTTTATATATTTTTTATTCAAACAAAAAAATAATTTTATTAATAAATTTAAATACATATTTTTATTTTTTCTTTATTTTTCAATTTTGATAACTGGAGAAAGATTGCCATCGATTTTATCAACAATAGCACTCATTGGATTTATAATCTTAAATATTAAATTCCTAAGTTATAAAAAACTAATTTTGTATTCTATTTTGTTTATCTTAGTGTTTGGAATAATTTATTTTCAAAAAGACAGCATAATTAATGAAAGAATCTCTTATACATTTTACCAGTTTAGTGACAATGTTTATTTTAAATTATATGATAATGCTTTTACAATTTTTAAAGAAAATTTTTTATTTGGTACTGGTTTACAAACATTCAGGTATGAATGTTCCAAAATCTCTGAAATATGTAGTACCCATCCTCATAATTTTTTTTTAGAACTATTAAGTGATACTGGTTTTGTTTCAGCGATACTTTTTTACTTCGCATTAATTTTTTTGTTTTTTAATAAGTTTCTTATGATTAAGTCAAATTTACATAGATCTATAATAATCATATATTCTTCACTTTTATTTTTCCCTCTGTTGCCCTCTGGAAGTTTTTTTAATTCCCATGGGATGATAATCACATGGTTTTCGCTTGGTTTTGTTTATTCTTTAAATGATGTTTGAAAATTAATTATTTATAATTTGGTCTAGATTTTAATATTGGTTCTTCAAAAAAATAATAAAGTATGATGGATAAAATTATTTGAAGAAAAGTGAATAAAATTAAAAAAGTCAAAAATGATGTATTAATTAATGAACCTATTATGTAAATTAGTATTAAGTGAAATAAATAAGTAGAATATGAAATTTTACCTAGAAATAAATTTAACTTTCTAAATTTGTCATTATTTAGGAAACTTTCTAAAATATAAAAAAAAATAAATAAACTGCATCCCCAAAAAGCAATTAAATAATGAGAAAATAATTTAATATAAATATTATCTCCAAATATATTTAATTTAAAAAAATAAAAAGTTAAAACTGAAAGTATTAAAAAAATAATAAAAACACTTAAAATCCTGTTTTTTTTAAAAAAAAACTTATCTTTATAACAAAATAAAATAAAACCAAAAGCAATAGAGTCTAGTCTAAATATTACCACTCTTCTTACTGATGAACCCCAGTTATTAAAATCTGAAAAATAAACTCTTATTAAAAAAATTAAAAAAACAAAAATAAAACTAATCAAAAGAATTCTATTCTCCTGTGAATTAAATATTCTAAATAGTGATATTAAAAAAAAAGGAAAAATTATATAAAACCATTCCTCTACAGAAAGACTCCATGATATTGAAAAATAATCGTTTTTAACCCAAATAAAAAAAAAATTTTGTAAGAACAAAGTGTATTTGAGAAAATCAAAAGTCGTAAATTTATCTAAAATAATTGTCGTAATAATTAAACTTAAAATATATAATGGTATTGTTCTGTACCACCTTCTGATTAAAAATATTTTATAGTTAAATAATGTATTCTTCTTTACAAGACTTATAATTTGAGGCGCAAGAACGAATCCGCTTATTATAAAAAATACCTCAACGGCCATAGATGATATTATTTCAAAATTTATACCTGATTGAAATTGATTAATTGAAATATGCGTAATGGCTACTGTGTACGCAGCTAAAAATCGAAGTAAATCAATTCCTGAATATCTTAAATCTTTCACTATTTACAAAAAATTATAATCAAAAATATCGGTAGATATATATTTTGATAAAAAAATAGAAATTAAAATAAGAGCCAAAATAATTAATATTCTTAATAATAATTTATTTTTTGTTTTCATCTATGTATTCATAAATTATTTTTGATAAATAATCATGACCTTTTTCATTTAAGTGTGCATTATTAAAGTATAAATCTTGGTAATTTAAATTCTTTATATCTTTATAGAGATTTATAACCCTAAGATTATTGATATTAGTTTTCATTAAAAAATGTTTTTTAATATTATTAAGCTTAAGATCCTCTAATGTTGGTAATACAAATATATAATTTTTTTCATTTTTTGAAACCTGTTTCATTAAATTTTTAAAATCACTAAATTGTTCTTCAACACTTTTTCCATAATTTTCTTTTTTTTCAAAATTTGGATTAATGTTGTTATATCTATTTATAATTTTGTGCTTAAATAAAATATGATTAATAATTTCATTCAATGATTTAAATAATTTATAATTAAATTTTTGATATAAAGGCATATCAAAGATACTTGATTTACCGTAATAAAATGAACTGCTTACAACTATTACAATTCTATCGTAATTTTCTAGTTCTTTATGAATATATTTTATTCTTTCCGTTAAATTTTCTAAGAAATATCCATTAACTCCAAAGTTTCCACATTCGTAGTTTTTTAAATATATTTTGCAAATTTTTTCTGCAAATACATCCTTATTATCTATGTACGAACCAGCAAAAGTAACACTATCTCCAAAAAAAATTAATTTTTTTTTGTTGTTATTATTTTTCCAGTTGTAACTTGATCTCATTCCAACGTTATTAATATTTACAAATTTACCTAAAAATCTCCTATTCTCTTGTGAAACCTTTGGGTAATAGTTGTTATTTGATACTTCATATAATATTGGGCTGCCAAAACCAACAAATCTAAAAAATATCTCTAATAATATTAATATCAAAATAAAAAAAATAAAAAATTTTGATAAATTAAAAAATAATTTCGTATAAATCATAACCGTTCTTGCTAATTATTTTCTCAGTTTTTATATCTATCATTGTCAAGTATTCACTAAGATTTTGGTTTTGTGAAATTAATAAATATGTATTATTTAAAGGATTTCTTTCATTATCAATCTTAGAAATAAAGTCATTAATTCTGTGATTATCTTGTCTTAACATATTAATTTTTATTAATTCATAATTTAAAACTGGAAAAAAATAACCTTTATACATATCTTCTTGAATGACTATAAGTTTCGAATATTCTGGTATTTCAGATCTAATATTATTTGCAATTTTTCTAATGTCTGTCCTCATATTTTTTGAATAATTCCAAAATTTAAACTTCATAATTTGTGAATAAGGTAAGAAATTCTTAATGGAATTTGGTAATGTCAATTGTAAGCAAATAGTTATAATAATAATAAATCCAAAAGTACTAAGATTAATCTTCTGCAAATATTTAATTATTAAAAATAATATATATCCAAGAATTAAAGATCCAAGGTGTCTATGCCAAGATGATTCTATAGTGAAATCTTCATTTAATAATTTATTTCTTATTGACCAAATTACTAACACTATAAAATAACATAAAATAAAATTTATATACATAAAAGTTGTAAAATTTAAATATGGATTATCTTTTTCTCGATTTATTATTATTGATAGCATTATAATTAAAATTATCCATATCCAAAGATTAAGAGGTATTTCAATAAATTTTAAATTGATATTACCAACCTCAAATAATTTATTTATTATAAGAAATGTTTTAGCGTGATAAATTCCATCTGAAGTAATTTTACTTAATTGTGTAGTAAATAAATTTTTTAGGTCCTCTTTGGAATTTATATAATTAATATCTTTATTTTTATAACGTGAATATAATTTGAAAGTAGTACCATCTGAGAACTCTCGTTGTAAATTATAGAACTGTTCTCTATGTGTATATATTACATCATGTGTATATATTACATCATCTTCATAAACTTTAAATTTATCTTTTTTAAATTTAAATTTAATAAAATTACTTACATCTTTATGATGAAATTGATTAATGGAATATGAAAAAATTATAGCTAGCGAAACAACAATAACTTTTTTGTAATCTTTGCTTAATACTGATATCGTAATAAAAATAATTGATATTCCTAATAAAACTATAACTCCACTAAATTTCATAGAAGTAATATGGATAATAAGTAAACAAAAAATTATATAATCAACATTTTGGATTTTCTTTTTAAAACTTATGAGAAAGAGATTTGCAATAATTAATCCTAAAATTGAATCAACATAGAGACGATCAAAACTTGTGCTTAATGTATATATTAAAAAATAAGTAAAAATGAATAATAAAAGTTTTTTCGAAGCATTATATTTTGTGAAATTAATTATGTTTAATATTAATACAACCTTAAAAAAATTATTTGCCATTAAAGCTATTTTTTCACTAAAAACTTCTGATGAATTTTTTAGAAAAAAATACTGAAAAAAACTTAGTATATTAATTTTCGAGTGAGATCCTTTATCTAAATAATTTATATTTATGGGATTATTATTTTCAGTAAAAACCAATTTTGATATTATTCCATATTCAGTAAAATCATCAAATTTATATAGAAAAAGATTCTTAGAGTATAAAATTAGAAGTATAGAAGTAATTAAAATAAATAGTAAGTTATAAAAATCTACGTGCTTTAACTCTTTATAATTATAAATTAAGTAAATTAAAATTATTATTGATAGTGCTATTAAAATATAATTTCCTAATACAAGATAGTCAAATTTTGAAAAAAAATATAAAAAGTATGTAACTATTAAAATATTTATTAGTAATGACCTTATAAAATCTAATCTAAATAGGTTAGAAAGAAATGTACTGAAAATAAATAAAATAATAAAAGGAGTTAATTGTAGCATTAATTAAGATATATATGAATTTTTAAAAATATATATATTATTTGTATGATATCAATTCTTACACCCACACTAAATGAAGAAAAAAATATTCCACTTTTTATAAAAGAACTAAAAAAGTTAAAATTTAATTATGAATTAATATTTATAGATGATAATTCTAAAGATAATACTGATGATGTTGTAAAAAAATTTTTAAGTAAAAAGATTAAATTTATAAAAAGAAAATCTAAAAACAGGGACTTATCACAATCAATTATTCTTGGTGTAAAAAAAGCAAAGTACAATTATGTGTTAGTTTTAGATTGCGATCTTCAACATAATGTAGCAAGTGCAAATAATATGTATAAAAAAATAATAAAAGATAATTTCGATATTGTGATAGGAAGTCGTTTTTTAAAAGAAAAATATTCTGGAAACTTAGGTTATGTAAGATCACTATTTTCTGTATCTTTTATATTCCTTATAAATTTTTTTTTAGAAAAAAAAACGTCAGATCCTCTATCTGGATATTTTATTTGCAAAAAAGATATCATCTCAAAATATAAAAAAAATTTTTTTAATAAAGGGTATAAAATACTTTTTGATATTATTTATAATGGTAAAAAAAATTTGAATATTTTTGATATTCAAATCTTATTCAAGAAAAGAATTTATGGTAAGTCTAAACTTAATTTTAAAATAGTAAATTTATTTATAAAGCAACTTTTTTATACTTTTTTTTTTCGTTTAAAAAAAAATTAGATCCGATTAATACTACGAATATAAATGAAACAAGAGCTATTCCAACAAAGTGTTTAGATGTCATCCAACCTATTAAATGTGTAGCAAGGTTAAGAGTTACAAGGCCTAAAAAATACATAGTTTCATGTTTAAATTTAAAATTTTTTTTTATTAAGAAAATTAGACTCAATATGATCCCCAAATAAAAAAATAATTTATTTAATAAGCTTGTTAAAATAAACATTGACTTTGCATTAATTGTTTTTTCATAAGATATTCCATCTGGGCTTAAATTAAATAAAATAAATTTGATTTTTAGTAAAAAATTTTCATAAACAATTTTTGGTTTACTAATAATTTGTTTGTAATTTTTTTCTTGAAAATAGTGGTAAAATTCCCATTCATTAGATAATTTTTCTGTAATTATATTTTTGTCCAAATTATCAGTAGAATTTTTTGGGTAATAAAGTTTAAAATCTTCATCAATAGATTTTGAAAGATCGTACGATTTCCAAGTCGAAATACTTGACCCAAATGGAAATTCTCCAGTCTTATATAATCCAAAAAATCCCCATGAAAGTGCAGAAAAGATTACAAAAATTAAAGGAATTAATGTTTTAATTCTGTCTCGATTAAAGTTTAGAAAAACAATCAAAAACGGTATCATCACACAGATTATGAACATAGACTCCTTAGTTAAGTAAAGTACTGATAAAATAATTCCAGTGTAGAAATATTTATTCTTTAATTTTGAGATTAATATTAAGTATAGGCAACCAAGCATTATAGAACTTACAGAATCGCCATAAGATATTTCAGAAAAAGTTTTTATATTAAACGGTACTAATAAAAAAAATAAGATAATAATAAGATGATGACTTAATTTTAACCTTAGTGATTTGATAGTAATATAGCTTGTAATAAAGAATAAATTAAAAAAAATTAAGTTTTTTAAAATAACGACAAAGTAAATATTTTTTGAAATATTTAAAATTAAATATAATAGCAAAGAAAAAAAAGGTAGCTTTTTTAGAACAAAGTTAATTTCATGAATATTTGAAGAACCATCTTTATTGAAGCTTAAAAAAACTTCTTTATTTGCATAAATATTATTATCAAACATATTTTTCAATAAATCTCCGTACCCGAAAGGGAGTTTTCCAGGAAGTATATTATAAGTTCCTTTTTCAAACATATACTGAAACTGTTGATAAAAATAATATGAAAATATAATGCTAATTAAAATTATTAGTAATTGAAAAATGGTTAATAAAAAATAGTATTCTTTATGTTTCAAATCTACTAGATTTTTATTAAAGAAAAATAATATTTTCATTTTATTAATGCATTAAAAATTATATCTTGAGATATCGGTCCTGCTCTATATTTAATATTCATTCCACTACAGTATACATGGATTTTTGTTGATATATTTTTAATAAATCTTTTTATTGGAACATTGTTAATTTTTAAATTTGCAGGATGGTTTGATAAAAAAAATCTTATGTGATTAGACTTAAATTTTAAAATTTCATTAACAGTTTGTGAATTTTTAAACGATGATTTTGGAAATTTTTGAACTATTAATGTATTTGAAATATTTTTTTTATATCCTATAATTTTTCCATAAATGAGCTTTTTCGAAATTTCACCTAACGTCATCGGAATATAATAGCTTTTGTTGTGATTTAAAAATAAATTTAAATTATAACTACATATTCCATCATAAAAAGATATGACATCACTCCCTTTGATTAACTTCGAATTGTGTAATAATTCAATAAGACCTAGATTACCTATGCATATACTTAAGAATTTAGTTTTGTAATTTTTTTTTTTAGATTTTAGTATTATTTTATTTTTTTCTATAATCAGTTTCAATATTTTATCGTCTATTATTTTACTTTTAAAGTTACTATTTTTAACTCTAAAAATTCTTCCATTTTTTTTTTCACTTAAGTAGTGAGTATAATTTAAGTTTTTATTATCTATAAATTCTTTAACCTCAAACAAAGGATTATATTTCATAAAATTTCTGTATTTTTTATTTTTTAAAAGATATTTATATCTTTCAAAATTAACATAACCTCCCCAAATGTTTGAGTTACCCCCAATTTTCTGATATTCGTAAAATTTGTAACTTTTGTTTATAACGTCATTATTATTACTAAATATTGTACTATTTGACTTGTTAATATCTTTTACAAGTGCACTTAATCCACTTCCTAAAATAGAATGATTTATAATTTTCATTTTGTATAATTATAGTATGGGAAAGATTTTAATTATAGGCTCTAGTTATAGTATAAAAGAAACTTTTTCAAAAAAATTTTCTTCAGATGATGTAAAATTTGTAAAATTCAGAAATATTTGGGAAGATAGAAATATTGATTTCTATGATGTTATTATTCTTTCGGGGTATCACCATTATATTCTTCAATGTAATTTTGATAGTATTAAAGATTATATTATTAGTTATTACAAATTTGTTTCATATTTAGAGAAAAAAACAAATTTTCTTTTGTTAGTTTCAACACACGTTCCAAAAAAAGTTAGCTTTAGTAGAGTAGTATTTTTCTACAAAATATTGCAGGGAAAATTAATACATAATAGAAAGATTAAGATTGCAACTTTCAAGAAAATTATTGATTCAAAATTGAAAAATTCTTTTTTTATTAAACTTTTACAAATTTTAGGTATTAAATTTACTGATCAAGAGAAACTAATTAACCTTACAAGTGATTACTACCTTATTAAAATATCAAATCCAAAATTTTATTTTTTAAAAATTAAAAGACCAGTTTTAGTTGAAAGATTACTTAGGTTGCTTGATTTTGATTAAATGATATGAAAATAACTTTTCTACTGAGAAATCTTTCAAATCGTAATTAGTACATGGAGAATTACTATACATACATAAATCTTTAGCTAGATATATTGAAAATTTGTTAGAAAAATTTATTTTTTGTGAATTGATTTTATTGTTATTTGTGAATGAGTAAATTCTTGGCCAAATATAATCTGAATTTAAGTTTTCACTATATCTAATTATTTGCTTAGAACATAAACCAATCAGACAAATATAGAATACAATTTTTGAAGCTTTACCTAATTTATTACTATCTAAAGATTTTAATAGTATCAAAATAGATAGTGAACCAAATACAACTATATAAGAGTATCCATATCTAAAAAGTGGAAATTTCCAAAAAAATATTATTATACCTATAAATGAAATTAAGTATGTAATTTTAAATATAATATCTTTTTCAATTTTAATATTATTTTTATTTGAATTTTTTCCACTTATAAAAATAGAAATACAAATTAAAATTAAAAAATAAATAAAAAAAATCTTAATTAAATAAATACCATGATTTCCCAACCAAGACCCAATCCAATTAAATTTTTTGTTAAATTCTAACATTGAAATATTTGGGTCAACTTTATTTGGCCATGATTTTGACCAAGCTTCTGCAGATAAGCTTTCTTGCCTAATCTCATTAATATCAGTCCAACTCAAAGCGTTTATACAAAAACTTTCAATTGGGTACATAATACATCCAGAAATAAAAACATTTTTGATAAACCACAATATTAAAAATAAACTAGGTAAAGAATAAAATATTTTGAAATTTTCAAAACGGTAATTTTTAAAGAACAATATTATAGGAAATAACAAAGAGAGAATTAAAGTTGTTTTATTAAGAAAAGCAAATACGCTTATTAGTGAAATAAAAAAAAGGTCCTTATTTCTTTTTTCTAATAAATAAGAAATTAAAAAAAAAAATGTTAAGTGTGAAACTGCATCATTACCAAAGGCACTATAACGATTGATTTTAAACGTTATAAAAACTATTACAAATAATGAAAATAATTTTGATATATCTATTTCAAATTTTTTTATCAACATTAAAACATTATTAAAAAAATATACGAAAAAAAAAGAACAAATACTTGATAAAGGAATAAGAATACCAAGATCTTTAAATATAATATTGTTATTAATCGCAGATAAATATTGCATTATTGAAATGTGACCAAACCTAAAATGAATATTGCTCAGTCCGATAATAATTTTATTCTCGTTTAAGAAACTGGTATAAGGCAAATGATATAGCCCAGCGTCTGGTCTATTTACATTAGAATAAGCAATCAAAGAGGCTGTTATAAAAGAGACTACTATTATGTAATAAATCTCATTTTTTTTGAAATAAAATTTTTTTTTAATAAATAATATTAAAATACCAATGACGAATATTAGACTATTTAAAACTCTATCTAATGGAAAGAAAAAATTTAATAATAGGGCTATAAAAGAAACAACAATAACACCTAGAATAGACTTTAAATTATAATTACTTATTTCATCTTTATAATTTTCTGATTTTATTAAGTGACCATAAGAATAAAAAAGTATATTTGTAAAAAAACTAAACAATAAGATCTTTATCATATCTTATTAATGTAATATAAATTTAATTTAATGCTATCAATAATCATTCCTGTATTTAATGAAGCTAATACTTTAGAAAAAATTATTGATAAAATTCACAAAGTTAATATCTATAAAAAGGAGATTATTCTTATAGATGATGGATCTACGGATAATACCAAAGAAATAATTAAAAAGAAGATAACCCAAAAAGTTGATAAAGTAATTACACATGAAAAAAATCTTGGAAAAGGAGCGGCTATACGGTCTGCAAAAGAATTTATAAACGGAAATTATGTTATTATTCAGGATGCAGATTTAGAATATGACCCTAATGATTATTTGAAACTTTTGGAACCGCTACAACAAAATTTAACTAATGTCGTTTATGGTTCTAGGGTTTTGGGAAAAAAGAGATACTATAATAATAATTTTTCATCAAACTTAAGAGTTTTTTTTAATCATATGCTTACAATTTTATCAAATATTATAAATAATCAAAATTTATCTGATGCACATACTTGTTATAAGATTTTTAAAGCCGATACTTTTAAAAAAATTAACTTAAAAGAAAACGGCTTTAGTTTTTGTCCTGAGGTTACGACTAAACTTGCAAATATGAAGGAAAATATTATCGAAGTTGAAGTAAATTATAATGGAAGAACATATGAAGAGGGTAAAAAAATAAAGTTTATTGATGGTATATTTGCTATTTTAACATTATTCAAATATAGATTTTTTATTAAATTTTATGAAAAATAAAACTGCTTTGATATTTGGTGTAACTGGCCAGGATGGTGCATATCTTTCAAAATTACTTTTATCAAAAGGTTATAATGTTCATGGCGTAAAAAGAAGAGGATCAACGTTAAATACATACAGAATTGATGATATCTATTCCGATCCTTTGATTAAAAAAAATAAGTTCTACTTACATTATGGAGATGTAACAGACTCTATTTCTGTATTTAATATTATAAAAAAAATTAATCCTGACGAGGTATATAATTTAGCAGCGCAGTCCCATGTAGCAGTTTCATTTGAAATACCCGAATATACTACAAATGCAGATGCACTTGGAACAATTAGAATTTTAGAAGCAATTGTGAGAGTGAATAAAAAAATAAAGTTTTATCAAGCTGGTAGCTCAGAAATGTTTGGAAAGGTAGTTGAAAAACCTCAAAATGAAAAAACACCATTTTATCCAAGAAGTCCGTATGGAGTTGCAAAACTATATTCACATTGGATTACAATAAATTATAGAGAATCTTATAATTTATTCGCTAGTAACGGTATATTATTTAATCATGAAAGTCCTCTTAGAGGTGAAACTTTTGTTACAAAAAAAATTGTAAAAGGTTTGTGTAAAATTAAATTAAAAAAACAGAAAAAACTTATTCTAGGTAATTTATATTCAAAAAGAGACTGGGGTCATGCGCGTGATTACGTTGAGGCAATATGGAAAATTCTTCAACATAAAAAACCCGACGATTTTGTGATTTGTACAGGTAAACAATATTCTATAAAGCAATTTATAAATTTAGTTGCAAAACAACTTAAATTAAAGCTCTTTTGGAAAGGTAAAGGAATTAATGAAAAAGCTTATGATCAAAATGATAAATTAATAATAGAGTGTAACAAAAAATATTTAAGACCATCAGAAGTTGATACTTTACAAGGAGATTATTCTAAAGCAAAAAAACAACTAAAATGGAAACCAAAAATAAATATTAATAGTTTAATAAAAGATATGATTTCTTACGAATTGAAACTATTGAAAAGATGATCGGTAAGAGTTCAACTATCTATTTAGCAGGTCACAATGGTATGGTTGGATCTGCAATTTTAAGGAAACTAACAAAGCTTAAGTATGAAAAAATTCATGTAAAAAATAAAAAACAATTAGATTTAAGGAATCAATTAGCTGTAGATAGGTATTTAAAAAAAATTAAACCTAGTGCTGTAATAATAGCTGCTGCTAAAGTTGGTGGAATTAATGCTAATAATAAATATAAAGCAGATTTTATATACGATAATCTGGCTATTCAAAATAATCTTATAAATTCAAGTTTCAAAGCAGGTGTAAAAAATTTAATATTTTTAGGATCAAGCTGTGTATATCCAAAAAATTCCAAACAACCAATTAAAGAAGAGTATTTATTATCAGGATACTTAGAAAAAACAAATGAACCTTACGCAATAGCGAAAATTGCAGGTATAAATTTGTGTCAAAGTTATAATTATCAATATGGTTTAAATTATAAATGTTTAATGCCTGCAAATGCCTACGGATTGAATGACAATTATGATTTAAATAATTCTCATTTTTTTCCAGCACTCATCAAAAAAATTATTGACGCTATAAAAACAAAAAAAAACTATATTAAGATATGGGGAAATGGAAAACCACTAAGAGAGGTAATATTTGCAGACGATATAGCTGATGCTTGTATTTATTTTTTAAATAAGAAAACTAGCAGAACAGTAATTAATATTGGAACAGGTATTGAAAAATCAATTACAGAATATGCTAATTTTATGATGAAACATCTTAAGGTAAATTTTAAAATAATTTATGAAAAAAAAAACTTAAATGGAACCCCAAGAAAATTATTAGATTGTACATTAGCAAAAAAATATGGATGGAAATACCGTACATCTTTAGAGCAGGGCTTATCAGAGACTATTAATGATTATTTGAAAAAGAACATTTTATAAAAAAATTATTAATATTTTTAAAACAAATTTATGAAGATTTTAAAGTTTCTAATGATTTTATGTCAAAATAAATTTATCTGTTTGACATTTATTTTTAAGTTTGTATATGTCTCTTGCCTGGTGATTATTGCGAAAGTGAAATACCCGATCCCATTCCGAACTCGGAAGTCAAGCCTTTCAGCGCCGATGGTACTTAGTCTTAAGACTTGGAAGAGTAGGACATTGCCAGGCTTTCAAAAATGAGAGATTTACTTATTGTAACTGGAGGTGCTGGTTTCGTAGGTTCTAATCTTATTTCTGAAATTTTAAAAATCTCTAAGTATAAAATAATCAGTATAGATAATTATACTTCAGGTTCAAAAAAAAACCATATAAAAAATAAAAGAGTAAAATATATTTATGGAGATACAAGAAATATTTCAAAAATTTTAAGTAAAAAAAAAAATAAAATAAAAACAATTTTTCATTTTGGTGAATTTTCAAGAATCTTTCAAAGTTTCAAAAATTTTGACAAGTGCTTTCAGTCTAACTCTATTGGATCTCAAGAGGTGTTTAAATTTTGTTTAGATAATAAAGTAAAATTAATTTATTCTGCCACATCTGCAAGCTTAGGCAATAAGGGTAGTGACAAAAATTTATCTCCATACGCGTTTACAAAATCTAAAAATCTTGAATTGTTAGAAAATTTAAAGAAATGGTTCAATTTTAAGTTTGAAATAATTTATTTTTATAATGTATATGGTAGAAACCAAATTGAAACAGGCTCAATGGCAACGGTAATTGGAATATTTCAAAATCAATTTATGAATAACAAACCCTTGACGGTTGTTAGACCCGGAACTCAAACGAGAAGATTTACACATATATCAGACACAATAAATATTTGCATAAAAGCTTGGAAGACAAATACTTGCTCACATCATAGCATAAGTCACAAAAAACCATATTCTATTAAAGATGTGGCAAAAATGTTTGGCTCTAAAATAAAATATTTACCACATAGAGCAGGGGAAAGGTATGCTTCAGCATTAACAAATATGTCAAATAATAATAAGATAAATAGTCATTATGGAAAAATAAATTTGAAAGATTACGTAAGTTCGTTTATTAAATCGAAAAATAAAAATTAATTATGAAAATTGCAAGTTCATTAAAATCCTTAAAAAAAAGAGATCTAAATTCTAAGTTAGTAAGAAGACGAGGAAGAGTTTATATAATTAACAAAAAAAATCCTAAATTTAAAGCAAGGCAAAAATAAAAATAATATGGATGATAATAGTCATAAAAAAACTTGGAATAATTTTACCAAGTTTGTTTTATGGGGATCTGTATCGGTTGTAGTAATATTAATATTAATGGCAATTTTCTTATTATAAAATGATTCTAGCATCTCTTTCTGAAAATAAAAGTATTGAAAAAAGAGTTGCAATAACTCCTGATGTTGTAAAAAAATATATATCACTAGGGTTTAAAGTTCAATTAATAAAAAATTATGCAGATCACTTAGGAATAAAAGATAAGGATTATGAACAAGAAGGTGCAAATATTATTAATAATGAGGACGAATTAATATCTAATTCAAATGCAATTTTACAAATGAATATTCTTAGTGATGAAAATTTAAAAAAACTTAAAAAAAATCAAATTTTAATTGGAGTACTTAATCCTTATAGCAATGAAAAAAAATTAAAAGAAGTTGCGCTAAAAGATATAAAATGTTTTTCACTTGAGCTTTTGCCAAGAATAACCCGAGCTCAATCTATGGATATTTTGTCTTCTCAAGCAAATCTAGCTGGATACAAAGCAGTTGTTGATTCTTTTGCATATTTTCAAAAAGCAATACCAATGATGATGACAGCAGCAGGAACAATTTCTGCGGCCAAAGTTTTAGTTGTTGGAGCAGGTGTAGCTGGATTGCAAGCTATTGCAACAGCAAAAAGAATGGGTGCTATTGTTTTTGCCACAGATGTGAGAATTGCTTCTAAAGAGCAAGTAGAAAGCTTAGGAGGAAAATTTTTGACTGTCGATGGAGCTGAAAACTTAGAAACAGAAGGGGGTTATGCAAAAGAAACTTCTGAAGATTTTAAAAAAAAACAAGAAGAATTATTAAAAAAAACCTTAGAAAAAATTGATATAGTAATTTGTACTGCATTAATACCAGGAAAAAAAGCCCCTGTTATAATAAAAAAAAATATGATTGATGTAATGTCTAATGGATCTGTAATTTACGATTTAGCAGCTGTTCAAGGTGGAAATTCAGAATTGACAAAAGTTGGAGAGATTGTCGACATTAATGGTGTAAAGATTATGGGCGATGAAAATATATTGAATAAATTACCAGTTTCTGCGTCAAATCTTTACGCAAAAAATATGTTTAATTTTGTTAATAACTTATTTAACAAAGAAAAAAAATTTTTTGAATTTAATTTAGATGATGAAATAATTCAGAAGACCATGGTAAAATAATGGAAATTGACCCTTTTATTTTTAGATTAAGTATTTTTATACTTTCGATATTTGTTGGATATTATGTGGTATGGAGTGTAACACCAAGTTTACATACCCCTTTAATGTCAGTAACAAATGCAATTTCATCAGTTATAATAGTTGGGGCAATTATTGCCGCTTTAGCAGGCACATCAGATAATTTGTTCGAAACATCAAATATATTTGGATTTCTAGCTATTATTTTAGCTGCAGTAAATATTTTTGGAGGATTTCTTGTTACTCAAAGAATGCTTCAAATGTACAAAAAGAAGAAAAAGTAATTATGTCCGCAAATTTATCAGCTCTATTTTATTTAATTTCTGGAATATTATTTATTTTAGCTTTAAGAGGTTTATCTTCTCCAGAGACTTCGAGACAAGGAAATTATTTTGGTATTGCAGGAATGTTAATTTCAATAATAGTTACATTTTTGACTGTTGGGAATTTTGATAAAGGGTTCATTTATGTTTTAATTTTCCTACTAATTGGAGGTTCAATTGGTGCAATAATCGCATTTAGAATTCCAATGACAGCAATGCCGGAATTGGTTGCTGGATTTCACAGTCTTGTCGGACTAGCTGCTGTTTTTGTCGCAATATCAGCATTTTTAAAACCAGATGCTTTTAATTTAGGATCTGCAGGAAATATTAAACTTGCAAGTTTAATTGAAATGTCTCTTGGGGCAGCAATAGGAGCAATAACATTCTCAGGATCAATAATTGCATTTTTAAAACTTAGAGGGATTATGTCTGGTTCACCCATTACTTTTAAGGGTCAACATATAATTAATTTATTACTTGGATTATCAATATTATTTTTAATTTATTATTTATGTTCATCTCAGTCATCAAATATTTTTTGGACACTAGTTATCATTTCTTTTTTGGTTGGAATTTTATTAATAATTCCTATCGGAGGTGCCGATATGCCAGTTGTTATATCTATGTTAAATTCTTACTCAGGTTGGGCAGCAGCAGGAATAGGATTTACACTTGAAAATACAGCACTAATAATCACTGGTGCTTTAGTAGGTTCATCAGGAGCTATACTCTCATATATAATGTGTAAGGGTATGAATAGATCTTTTTTCAATGTTATACTTGGAGGATGGGGAGCAACTGAACAAACGTTAGATTCAAAAGGTAATGAACAAAAACCTGTCAAAAGTGGCAATGCTGATGACGCTGCTTTTTTGATGAAAAATGCATCATCGGTAATTATAGTTCCTGGTTATGGGATGGCAGTTGCACAGGCCCAACATGCATTGAGAGAAATGGTCGATGCTTTAAAAAAAAATGGAGTAAAGGTATCATATGCTATTCACCCGGTTGCCGGAAGAATGCCTGGACATATGAATGTATTATTGGCCGAAGCCAATGTTCCGTATGATGAAGTATTCGAACTGGATGAAATTAATAATGATTTTGCAAATTGTGACGTTGCATACGTTATTGGTGCTAATGACGTTACAAACCCAATAGCGAAATCAGATCCACAGAGTCCAATTTATGGAATGCCTGTATTAGATGTTGAAAAAAGCAAGTCTGTTCTATTTGTTAAAAGAAGCCTCTCACCGGGTTACGCTGGTATTGATAATGATTTATTTTATAGAGATAATACTCTAATGTTATTTGCAGATGCTAAAAAAATGACAGAAGAAATTGTTAAAAGCCTATAAGAAATAAAATCAAATTAAATTCTTAATAAATAAAGCAAATTGGTTGCGGGGGACGGATTTGAACCGCCGACCTCAAGGTTATGAGCCTTGCGAGCTACCAGGCTGCTCCACCCCGCGATTATTAAATTCTATTTTTGAGTTTGTTAAGTTTTTTTACTCTTTTTATGTTTTCTTGAAGTATTCTTTTTTTCTTCTCTGATGGTTTTTCATAATTATTTTTTAATTTAATAATTTTAAAAAAACCATCTCTCTGAAGTTTTCTTTTCAAAACCCTCAGCGCTTGCTCCACATTATTGTCTTTAACTTCTATTTTAATAACAACCTCCAAAAAGTGCCGTTTGTTAACATTTTAAATAATATTTGTCTATAATATTAAACGATACTTTTATTGTTTATTTTGATTTTTTTCTTTGTCTTTTTTTTCTTTTAAAATTCTTCTCTCAGCTTTTTCAATAGCATTAACTAAATCTTTTTGAGTAAACATGCCCATTGCAACAGGATCTTTAGCATTCAGGTTATTATAATTCCAATAACTTTTATTTCTTATTGAAGTTACTGAATTTTTTGTAATTCCAACAAGCTTTGCCACTTGGGAGTCTTTAAGAATTTGGTGATTTTTTACAAGCCATAATGCAGAGTCAGGTTTGTCTTGTCTTTTTGATAAAGGAATGTATCTTTTTGTTTTATTCTCATTATTTTTAATTTCTACCTCAACATTTGTAATATTTAGTGGTCTATTTTCATCTTGCGAAGATAACGAAATTTCCTCTTTTGTTAATTGGCCAGATATTATAGGATTATAACCAACTATTCCTTTTGCAACTTCGCCATCAGCTATACCTTGTATCTCAACTTCATGAAGTTTACAAAATTCTGCTATTTGCTTAAATGATAAAGAAGTATTTTCAACTAGCCATACTGCTGTTGCCATTGGCATTAATGGAGCTTTTGTCATTTAGCTTTTCTCAGATCTGAAATTCTGAAATTTTTTATTAAATTTACTTATTCGACCTTTATCTAAAATTTTTTGTTTCCCACCAGTCCAGGCAGAGTGCGATTTTGGATCAATTTCCAATTTCAAAACATCATCTTCAGAACCCCAAGTTGACTTCGTCTCAAACCGACTTCCATCAGTCATTTCAACAATAATTTTATGATATTTTGGATGAATATTTTTTTTCATGGGCAGCCTTATAGCAAAATTTGTTTTAAAAACAATTAAAAGTTATTTAATTTTTTTAGCATTTTTTCATAAATATTCGGATTTCCAGCTCTAATGTTTATTTTGTTTAAATTAAAATTATTTATATCGTTAACTTTTCCTCCCGCTTCCTCAATTATAATTTTACCTGCAGCAATATCCCATAAATTTATATTGTTGTGAAAATATCCATCGAATCTCCCACATCCAACGTATGCTAAATCTAAAGCTGCACATCCAGTATTTCTTAAATTTAAAATCGGATAAACTGAAGATATACCAAAATTATCTGTTGCAAATAAACATTCTTCAAGGTTATTTTTCTTAGAAACTCTTATCCTGGTATTATTGATATAAGATCCGTTATTTTTTTCTGCGTAAAAAATTTCATTTTTTATTGGATCAAAGATTAAACCTATTAATATTTCATCATCTTGTTGTAAAGCTACTGATATTGCAAAGTGAGGCACCCCATGCAAAAAATTTGTTGTACCATCTATTGGATCAATAACCCAAAATATATCTTTATTTTGATTTAAAATTTTTCCTGTTTCTTCAGTAATAAATGAGTAATTTTTTTTTGTTTTTGACAGCTCATCTATAAGTATTTTTTCGACTCTTTTATCAGTTTTTGTTACAAAATCTTTTGGTCCCTTTCTAGAAACTTGTAAGTTTTCTAATTCTCCAAAATCACGAACAATTACTTTTGATGCTTTCTCACATGCTTTGATCATTAAATTTAAATTTGCAGATATCGAATTCATTTTATATTTTTTTTACATATTCCATTGATCTAGTATCAACAATTATAGTATCTCCACTTTCTATAAAAGGTGGAACTTGAATACTTAATCCATTTTTAAGTATCGCTGGTTTATATGAAGATGAAACTGTTTGACCTTTTAATGCAACATCTGTTGTTTCTATTACACAAGTTAGTTGATTTGGAAGTAAAATACTCAAAGGATTTTCATTGTGAAAATTAATTGTTACTTCTAGATTTTCACTAAGCATTTTACCTTTGTCACCCACAACATTTTTACTTAAATTAATTTGTTCAAACGAATTGGGGTTCATAAAATAAAAATCGTTTTCATCACTATACAAGAAATTATATTTTATTTCTTCTATTGAAGCTTTTTCGACAGTTTCGCTTGATCTAAATCTTTCATTAAGTTTTGTGTTTTTAAGTAAACTTTTCATTTCTACTTGTGCAAATGCACCACCTTTTCCAGGCTTAACATGATTTGTTTTTAATATCTCCCACAGATCATCTTTATACTCCAAAATCATACCTACCCTTATCTCTGTTGCATTTATTTTCATGTTAAATTCTTTATTGCTTGGTGTGGTTTAAATTTTTTATTTTTCCAAATGTAGCTTGAGATAGCTAAAAAATCTGCTTTATTCAATAATAGTTTTTTATAATTTTTATGATTGATTCCACCAATAGCTACAACAGGTATTTTAACTGACTTTTTAATTTTATTTAAAGTTTTTATATCTGCTTTATGTATTACTTTCTTGGTTCTAGTTTTATAGAATGCTCCTATTGCAATATAATTTGCACCCTTCGATGAAGCATATTTGGCCAATTTAATTGAATTATGACATGTAACTCCAATGATTTTATTTTTTAAAATTTTTTTTGCCTTAATAATATCCATATCATTTTGTCCTAAATGACAACCATCAGCGTTCACTTTTGTTGCTAGATAAGGATTATCATTAATAATTAATTTTACATTATTTTTTTTGCAAATTTTTAAAATTTTTTTTGCAATTAGAGCTTTTTTTTTAATGTTTCCTTTTTTAAGTCTTAATTGAAAAAACATTACTTTTTTTGATTTCAAGACTAAATCTAGGTTATTGTAAAATAAATTATTTATTATTTTATTAGGTGATATTAAATAAATAAATTTTTTATTGCGAATTTTCAAGATTTTCTGACCATTTCCCTTGTGCTGCTAGAGTGCACATGTTTGCTCTATGATCGAATATTTTCTGAGTACCGATAATGTTTTTTATATCTTTAGACCAAAATTTCAGTGCACTTTGTTGAAGAGCTCTTCCATAAGAATAAGTCATTATAAAATTCGTATTATTTTTTATATTTATTTGATTTAAGTTTGCTGTAGCTTCTTTTTCCGTTTGACCCCCAGATAGAAAAGCTATACCAGGGACTGATGATGGCACATTATTCTTTAAACAATCTATAGTTAGTTCTGCTATTTCTTCACTGGAAATTTTTTCACCAGAATTTTTTCCAGGTAAAATCATGTTTGGTTTTAATATTGTTCCCTTTAAATCAACATTATTTAAATCTAATTCTTCAAAACATTTATTTATTACTTCAGATGTTTTCATCAAACAATCTTTAGCAGAATGATCGCCATCCATTAAAACTTCTGGTTCAATTATTGGAACCATTCCTGCTTCTTGAACTAAAGCAGCGTATCTAGCCAATGCGTGAGCATTTGCTGAAATAGATAGTTTGCTAGGATATTTATCAGAAATTAAGTAAACACCCCTCCATTTTGTAAATCTTGCTCCCAGTTCATAATAATCATTAAGCCTTTCTCTTAAACCATCTAAACCTTCTGTAATTTTTTCTTCTTTAGATCCTGCCAATATTTTGGCTCCTGTATCAACTTTAATCCCTACTAACGAACCACTTAATTTTATTAGTTCAGGTATAGATTTTTCATTAGTTGTTCTTTGCCTTATTGTTTCATCATATAGTATTACTCCACCTATACATTTACTCATTGATGAAGATGAAAAAAGAGTTTGTCTAAAGAGGAGTCTATTATTTTCGTCAGAGTGTACTTTTACTGAGTCTAATCTTTTTGTCATTGTGGCTGTACTTTCATCGGCTGCAAGTATACCTTTGCCATTTGACAATATTTGAAGAGCTATTTTGTTTAATTCAGACATTTAATTTAATGCTTTTATACCAGGGAGAACTTTGCCTTCAAGATATTCTAAAAATGCTCCACCTGCAGTTGAAACAAAATTAAATTTATCCTTCATATTTAGTGAATTAATTACCGCAACCGTATCGCCTCCACCAACAACTGAAAATATTTTGTTCCCTCTATTTGCTATATATTTTGCAACTTCTGAGCTTCCTAATGAAAAATTCTCATTTTCAAAGTAACCTAATGGTCCATTCCATAATATTGTCGAGGAATCGTCAATAATTTTTTTTATTTCAACTAATGTTTTTGATCCTACATCAAGTATCATATCATCATCTTCAATATCTTTAAAATCTTTTTCAAAAGATTTATCGTTCAATTTTTTTCCAATTTTAACATCTTTAGGAAAATATATTTTGCATTTATTTTTTTCAGCATAGGTGAAAATTTCTTGAATTATGTTATCAATATTTTTTTCATATACAGAGTTACCAATTTTTAAACCTTTGAATTTCAGTATATTATTCGCCATAGCGCCAACTATTATAATACTATTAAATTTTGGTATTAAATTTTTTATTATATTTATTTTCGAAGATATTTTAGATCCACCAATTATACATGTTATAGGCTTTTTTATTTCAGAAGTTATCTTGTTGAGAGCATTTACTTCTGCATTAATTTGAATTCCACTGTACGATGGAATATATTTTGTTATTTTTGATACAGAAGCATGATCTCTGTGTGAACACGAAAATGCATCATTAACATATATTTCACCTAAGCTTGCTAATTTCTTTGAAAATTTATCATCGTTGGCTTCTTCTTCGGCATAAAATCTAATGTTTTCAAGTAATACCAACTCATCATTTGAATTCTTAAAAATGTTTTCTTTATTTAAATTAAAAATGTTTTCTTTAAGTAATAATACTTCTTTTTTAATTTTACTTTTAATATACAATGATACTAATTCTAGAGAAAGCTCCTTAACTATTTTACCTTTTGGCCTTCCAACGTGAGAAATTATTATAATCTTTGCTTTTTTTTTTAATAGAAATTCTAGTGTAGGCATAACCTTATCAATTCGGTTAGGGTCTGTTATTTTTCCATTTTTTATTGGAACATTTAAATCAAGTCTAAGAATTACTCTTTTATTTTCAATATTTTCTATATTTTCAATGGATTTCATTATTTGATCTTGCTTACATACTCAGCAATATCACACATTCTATTGGAGAAACCCCATTCATTATCATACCAAGCTGAAATTTTACCCATTTTATTACCAACTACATTAGTAAGTGAGGAGTCTATAATAGCAGATGCACTATTATGATTAAAATCAACTGAGACTAGCTTCTCATCTGTAACATTTAGAATATTTTTAAGCTTTGTTTTAGAAGCTGAAAATAAAGAGTTATTTAGTTTTTTTACGGTAATATTTTTTTTTACATTAAATATAAATTCTATTAATGAAACATTTGGTGTTGGCACTCTCATTGCTACTCCCTCTAGCTTACCTTTCAATGAGGGTATAATCTCACCAATAGCTTTTGATGCTCCAGTAGATGTGGGCACAATTGATTGACTTGCCGATCTCGCTCTTCTTGGGTCTTTATGAGAATTATCTAATATTCTTTGATCACTTGTAAAAGCATGTATGGTTGTCATAAAACCATTAAGAATTATAAAATTTTTATTAATTACGTCTGCAACGGGAGCTAAACAATTTGTTGTGCAAGAAGCTGCTGAAATAATTCTATCATTCTTTTTGATCTTGTTATGATTTATGCCAAAAACTATAGTTTTATCTGCCATTTTACATGGGGCTGATACAATAACTTTTTTTACCCCATTTTTTATATGTGGCATTAATTGATCTTTAGAATTAAAATTACCTGTACACTCAAAAACATAATCAACACTATATTTTTTCCAATTTATGTCATTAATCATAGAATGTTGTGTGTAAGATATTTTTTCTTTATTTATTTTTATGTAATTTCCTCCAGATTTTACTAGAGAACTAAAATTACCATGAATTGAATCATATTTTAATAAATTTGCACAAATTTCAGAGCTCGATCTATTATTAATATGTTTGATAATTATTTTACCTTTGTAATTTTCATAAATTGACCTCACAATCATTCTGCCAATTCTTCCCATACCATTAATGCCAACTTTTATCGTCATTTTTTTAAATAAAATTTAATTTCTTTACTAATTTTTTCACTACTTAAACCAAAATGATCATAAACTTTTTTATAAGGAGCGCTTTTTCCAAAGTCTTCTATTGAAAAAGACAAGCCTTTTTCAATATATTTTTCCCAAGGCATTTTTGATCCTGCCTCAATTGAAAAAGTGTTTTTGCTTTCTTTTAAGATTTTATCTTTATAGCTCTTGTTTTGTTTGTCAAAAATTTCTTGGCAAGGCATTGATATTACTTTTGAATAAATTTTTTGTTTGGCCAATTTATGACTAGTCTCAATTGCGAGATTAACCTCTGATCCTGAGGCCAAAATAGTTAAATTTATATTTTTTCCAGTCCTTATAACTTCGTAAGCTCCCATAGAGCATTGATTTTTTTTGCTAAATCTATTTCTTATAGGTTTTAAGTTTTGTCTGGTTAAGGCTAATATGCTAGGTGTTTTGTTGCTATTTAAAGCAATATCCCAACATTCAATTGTTTCAGTTTGATCTGCCGGCCTTAAAACATTTAAGTTTGGAATAGATCTTAAAGCAGCAAGTTGCTCTACTGGTTGATGCGTAGGACCATCTTCTCCTAGTCCTATGGAGTCATGTGTCATTATATAAATTACCTTCTTTTTCATTATAGCAGACAGTCTTATTGAAGGTTTGCAATAGTCTGAAAATATTAAAAAAGTACCTCCATAAGGAATAAAATTACTATGTAGAGCTAATCCATTCATTATTCCACTCATAGCGTGTTCCCTAACACCATAGTGAATATAATTACCATCAAAGTTACTTGAATTAATAATTTTATGTAACTTAGTTTTTGTATTGTTTGATCCTGCTAAATCAGCAGAGCCACCAATTAAAGTATTTCTCTCTTTTAATATAGCTGATAAGAACTCTTCTGAGGATTTTCTTGTAGCTATAGTCTTAAAATTTTTTATCGCATCTTTTTTTTGTTTTATAATTGAACTTGAGAATTTATTTTTTATAATATTTTTAAATTTTAGTTTGTGTTTACTAAAAGTTTTATTCCATATCTTTTCTTTTTTAATACCTTTTTCTCCAATTTTCCTCCAATCAATTAAAATTTTTTGAGGTATTTTAAATGGTTTATAATCCCAATCTAATTTTTTTCTAACTAACTTAATTTCATCTATTCCAAGAGGACTTCCATGAGAAGAGGCCTTTCCACTTTTATTTGGAGATCCAAATCCTATTTTGGTTTTACAAGAAATTACAGTTGGTTTTTTTGATATTTGCGCTTTTTTTAACGCATTATAAATTTCTCTGTAATTATGCCCATTGATTAAAATATAATTCCATCCATAGCTTTTAAATCTGTTTTTATAGTTATCTGAAACTGCTAAACTAGTAGGACCATCTATTGAAATAGAATTATTATCAAAAAGCATTATAAGATTTTTAAGTTTGAGGTGACCGGCTAGACTCATTGCTTCATGACTTATTCCTTCCATAAGGCACCCATCACCAGCCAAGACATAGGTTTTGTGATTTATTAAATTACTTCCTAATTTTTTCTTTAAAATTTCTTCTGCAATTGCAAAACCCACAGAATTTGCAATTCCTTGACCTAAAGGACCAGTTGTTGTTTCAATACCTGAGTTTGGGTGATACTCTGGGTGTCCAGCACAAATTGAATTTAGTTGTCTAAATTTCTTGATGTCGTTAAGTGATACACTTTTATATCCTGTTAAGTACAATAGCGAGTAAAGCAACATTGATCCATGTCCAGCTGACAAAATAAATCTATCTCTATTAAGCCAGTTTGGATTTTTTGGATTAAATTTTAGAAAATACTTAAATAAAATTGTTGCAACGTCAGCCATACCCATTGGCATACCTGGGTGACCAGAATTAGCGTTTTGAACCGCATCCATTGATAAAAAACGAATAGCATTTGATAAATTTTTTTCTATATTTTTCAAAAAGTATCCTATCTAGACTTAGGTGATTCAATTTATTAATATAGATATATATATGAAAAACATTGATGAAAAAGAAAAAAAATTAAAGGATACTTTAAAAAAATTAGGAGAGATAAACATTCAACATAATGAAGAATTAGATAAAGTTGCAATTTTAAAAGATCAAAAAAATCAATTAGAAATTGAAAAAAAACAGATAACCACATCTCTCCAAAGCTTAGAAGAAGAAAATTTAAAACTTAGAAGTCAAATAAATGAATTAAAAAAGGATTACGAAACTTCAAAAAGAAAAGAAAAACAATTTAATGAAAAAATTGATGAATTAAATCAAGAAACAGATAATTTATTGGAAGAAATAGATAAATGGCAAATGTAAATATAAAATTTAATGGTAAAGAATATTTATTGTCTTGTGAAGATGGTCAAGAGGAACATTTGGAAGAATTATCCTTGAGTTTAAATAAAAAATTTAATGATCTAAAATTTGATCTTGGAAATATTGGAGAGAATAAATTATTACTAATATCTTCTATAAAAGTCATGGATGAGTATTTTGAAACCAAAAAAAAAGTAGATGCGCAAAAAAAAGAGCTTCAAGAATTAAAAGAAAAATTTAAAGAATTAAAATCTTTAGTTTACCAGTACAAAGATAACAAAGAAAATGAAATTAAAAATTTAAGCTCATCACAAGAAGAACTTGAGAATGAAATTGAAAACTACAAAATAAGTTATGAAAATTTAATAGACAAAGTAACTTTAGAAATAGAAGACTTTGTCAAAAAAAATAGCACAAATACGTCTGTTTCGTAAAATATCAGTGTCTAAATTTAAATTAAGAAAAAAAATTATTTACTTAAGAAAAAAAAAATATTTTGAAATCAAAATAGGCAATAACATTATAGATAGTTTATATAATAAATTTAATCTATCAAAAAATAAAATTATTGGAGGCTATTTTCCAATAAATTTTGAATTTGATTGTTTGCAAATACTAAAAAAATTTTATTCTTACGGTTATAGTATTTCGTTGCCAATTATAAAAAGAAATCATCAAATGGATTTTTATAAATGGAGTCCAAATGATCCTTTAGCAATAAGCTCATTAGGAATTCCTCAGCCACTAAAATTGAAAAAAGTATACCCAGATATAATATTTGTACCAATAGTTGCTTTTGATAAATTTGGGAACAGAATTGGCTATGGCGGTGGATTTTATGACAGATATTTAGAAAAAATTTCTCAAATAAAAAAATGTACAACAATTGGACTGGCTTTTTCACATCAAAAAGTTAATAAAATTAATGTTGAAAATTTTGATAGAAAATTAGATTTAATTTTGACAGAAAAATTAATGTAAAATGAAGATTTTATTTTTAGGCGATATAGTTGGAGATGCAGGCTTCAAATCAGTAAAAAAAAACTTGCCAAATATAGTCTCAAAAAAAGGTATAGATTTTGTTTGTGTTAACGGTGAAAATGCAGCCAGTGAAGGTGTGGGTTTAACTGAAAATATTGCTAATGAACTTTTTAATGTAGGTGTAGATGTAATTACAACAGGCAATCATGTATGGGATCAAAAAGAAATTTATGAATATATAAAAACTGAAAAAAAATTATTAAGACCAATAAATATGAGTGGAAATTTACCTGGCAAAGGTTTTTCCATATTCAATTCAAAAAAAAATCTGAAAGTTGGTGTATTAAATCTTATGGGTAACGTTTTTATGAAAAAGTGTGATGATGTTTTTAAAATTGCTACAGAATTTATTGCAGAAAAAAAAAAATCAAAAGATTATGATTTTTTAATAGTGGATTTTCATGGAGAAATAACAAGTGAAAAAATGGCTATAGGCAATCTATTTGATGGATATGCAACTTTAGTTGTAGGTACCCATACACACGTGCCTACAAATGATGCAAGAGTTCTAAAAAATGGAACTAGCTATATTACAGATGCTGGAATGTGTGGTGACTATGACTCGGTCATTGGTATGAATGCACAAAATTCAATTAACAGATTTCTAAAAAGAGAAGCTGTAAAACATTTTCCTGCAAATGGAGAAGCATCTCTGAGTGGGGTAGTGGTAGATTGCGACGTAAGAAATGGACTTGCAAAAAATATAGAAAGCTTCATTTTTGGTGGAAGTTTAAAAAACATAAATTAATTATGGCTGGACATTCACATTGGGCGGGCATTAAACATAAAAAAGGTAAAGCTGACAAACAGAGATCAAAAATTTTTTCTAAACTCTCTAGGGAAATCACGGTAGCCGCAAAACTAGGAGATAAGAACCCCGATATGAATTCGAGACTAAGGTCAGCAATACAAGCAGCCAGATCAGCCAATATGCCAAAAGAAAATATTGAGAGAGCGATTGAAAAATCTTCAAACAATGATCAATCAAATTTTGAAAATATTAGGTATGAAGGTTTTGGTCCAAGCAAATCTGCTGTAATAGTTGAAGCATTGACTGATAATAAAAATAGAACCGCTTCTAATTTAAGAACGATATTTTCCAAAAATAACGGTTCTTTAGGAACCCAGGGGTCTGCATCACATAATTTTCAAAGATTGGGTATAATTAAAATAGACAAAAATGAAATTGAACAAGATAAAATATTTGAATTAGCAATCGAGTCGGGAGCGAATGATTGTATTTCTCGTGATGAATTTCATGAAGTACATACGGATATCGATGAAATATATGAGGTAAAAAAAAAATTCGAAAAAGTTATTGTAAATTTTCTTTCTACTGAAATAGAGTGGCTACCCATAAATAAAGTATCTCTTAAAGGACAAGAAAATCAAAACATGGCAAAATTTTTAGAAACTCTTGAGGATGAGGACGATGTACAAAATGTTTATACAAATGTTAACTTTGAAGGTTAAATGATAATTGTTGGAATTGATCCAGGGATAGCAGGTGCTATTTGTTTTTTTTCTGCTGGGAAAGTTATTGATGTAATCGACATGCCTACGATGTCTGAAGGTAAAAAAAATAAAAAACAAGTTAATGGTAGGCAAATTTATAATGAAATAATGCTAATTAAAAATAAATTTATGAATGAAAAAATAAGTGTAATAGTCGAACAAGTTTCTGCTATGCCAGGACAAGGGGTAACAAGCATGTTTAATTTTGGACAATCATTTGGAGTTATTAAAGGCATATGTTCTGCAATGGAGCTTCCCATTTTTTATGTTAGACCAGCAAAATGGAAAAAATATTTTAATTTGATTAATTCTGAAAAAGATGCCAGCAGAACTAAAGCAATAGAGATGTTTCCTAGAATTTCTAATAAGTTATCAAGAAAAAAAGATAATAATAAAGCAGATGCTATTTTAATTGCTCAATATTTTGAAAACACAAGAGAAAACAACGATAACTAGACTATTAGAGTTTTTTGAAGTCAAATTAATGACATATTTTAATGGGAAACGATTGAATGGAAGCAGAAATTGCAACACAAAGCTTAGGTTTAGCAAGTAACACAGATTTTTCTTTAATTAGTTTATTTTTACGAGCGGATATAATTGTTAAGTCTGTAATCATTATATTAATTCTAAGTTCTATTTATTCATGGGCAATAATATTCGAAAAAATTAGAATGTTTAGAAAAATTAATAAAAGCGCAGAGGAATTTGAAGAAAAATTCTGGAAATCAAAGTCTGCTGAAACATTTTATAACAGTCTACCTTCAAATATTGAGGATCCTATGGCAAAATTATTTAAAAGTTCTATGCAAACAGTTATTAAAACTAGATCAAAATCAAATTTATCTGAGAGACTTTCTAGTGTTCTAGAAGTAAATATTGAAAAACAAATGGTGGCAGTTGAAAAGTATAATAGTTTTCTAGCAACTGTTGGATCGACGGCCCCATTTATAGGATTGTTTGGAACTGTTTGGGGAATTATGAATTCATTTCAATCGATTGCAATTTCAAGAAATACCAGTCTTGCAATAGTAGCCCCAGGTATTGCAGAAGCATTATTTGCAACTGCACTTGGATTATTAGCTGCAATTCCTGCTGTGATTGCATATAATAAATTCAATTCAGACTCTAGAAAATACTCACAAAAATTAGAAAATTTTTCAAAAAGATTTTTATCAATTATTTAAATGGGATTTAAGCTCAAAAGTTCAAAAAATGATCCAATGAGTGAAATTAATGTTACACCATTTGTTGATGTAATGCTGGTTCTACTAATTATATTTATGGTCACTGCACCTTTACTTACTGTTGGCGTCCAAGTAGATTTGCCAGAAACTTCTGCCGATACACTTCCTGAGGAAAATGAACCTTTAACTTTAACAATTAATTCTAAAGGTGAAATTTTTATTCAGGAAACAAAAGTTGAATTTAATAATTTAATTGTAAAAATATTGGCAGTGTCAAACAATAGAACTGATACAAGAATATATGTTAGGGGAGACAAAGCTATAAACTATGGAAGGGTTCTTGAAATTATGGGAATGCTTTCAGGGTCAGGATTTACAAAAGTTGCTTTAATATCTGAACCGAATAAAGAGAGATAAAGGTTATGTATCGAGGTCTTTTAATCTCATCTGGATTTCATGTTGCTATTGTTATGGTGAGTATTCTGGCTTTGCCATTTGTAGCCAAAAAACCCCTGGATATTCCACCTCTTATTTCTGTTGAACTTATTCAAATAGCCGAAAAGACAAATATTCCTTTCGCACCAAAAGCATCAAAAATAATTGAGAAGGTAAAAAAAGAAAATGAAAAGCTTTTGTCTGAACAGGCCCCTCCTAAAAAAGTAAAAAAAGATGAAAAAAAAGAAGTTCAGACAGATAAAAAAAAAAATGAAATTTCCAAGGTTGCATCAAAAAAAACACCAACGAGTGAAAATAAAATAGAAAAGTTAAAAAAAGAAAAATTAAATGCTGTACCTATGCCAGATGAAGATAAACAAAAAATTCAACCTAAAGAAGAAAAAAAGCAAAAACCTTCAAAGGAAATCAATGATGAAAATATAAAAAAAATAGTTCAAACTAAAAAACCTATTTTGGATGAAAAAAAAGTTAAACAAGTGTCTGAATTTGAAAAAAAAGAAAAATTAGATTTAAATGAAATAGCAGCTTTAATTGATAAAAAAAAAGAAAATTTAGCAGAAACAAAAAAAGAAGTTGATAAGATTTCTCAATCAAATGATGAAACTATGGACTATTCGAAGCTAACATTAAGTGAGGAAGATGCTTTAAAGGCTCAAATATTTACATGTTGGAGTGTGCCTATAGGTTTGCCATTTAGTGAAGATTTATTAGTTAGAGTTAAACTTCAATTAAAACCAGACGGAACAATTGAAAAACTTGAAATGTTAGATCATGTAAAAATGAATACACCTGGTAAAGAAAAATTTAGAACACTTGCAGATAGTGTGAGAAGAGCTATTCAGCTGTGTAATCCATTAAAAGTCCCTACAAGTGGATATGAAAGATGGAAAAATATGATTTTAAATTTTGATGCTCGTGATATGCTTGGAGGATAATGATTAGATTATTTAACTTAACCTTTTTAGTATTTTTGTTTTTGATTACAAAAGCAAATTCTTTAATAGAAATTGACATAACAAGAGGTAATCTAGATCCTTTACCAATTGCAGTTTCACCATTATTTCAAGACGATAACTCAAAAAAAAATTCAATTAATGAATTAAAAATAGAAAATGTTGGTTCTGAAATTTCATCTGTTGTTGAAAATAATCTTAAAACTTCGGGTTTATTTAATCCACTTAGTAGTGAAGCATTTTTACAAAAGCCTGATATTGCACATTTAAAACCAAGATTTGAAGATTGGGCTTTAATTAAAGCTCAAGCTTTAATAACAGGAAAAGTAACAATTGAAGACAAGAAATTAAAAGTTGAATTTAGACTTTGGGACATTTTAGCTGGAAGGGAAATGATGGCTTTAGCTTTTACGACAGTTCCAAGTAACTGGAGGAGAGTAGGACATATAATTTCTGATAAAGTTTATGAGAGATTAACTGGAGAAAAAGGATACTTTGATACTAGAATTATTTATGTTTCTGAAGAAGGACCTAAGACAGCAAGAGTGAAGAAGTTAGCTATTATGGATCAAGATGGTTTTAACACAAAATATTTAACTTTGGGAAATGAGTTAGTTTTAACTCCAAGATTTAATCCAACAAGTCAGATGGTGACTTATTTATCATATTTCAAAAATCTACCTAGAGTGTATTTATTAGACATTGAAACTGGCAAACAAGAAGTTGTTGGTGATTTTCCTGGAATGACATTTGCTCCAAGATTTTCACCCAATGGTAAGAAAATTATTATGAGTTTTGCTAAAGACGGAAACTCAGATATTTATACAATGGATTTAGAAAATAGAGTTGTTGAAAGAATTACAAATCATCCATCAATTGATACGTCCCCATCATATTCTCCTGATAACAAGTATATAACATTTAATTCTGATAGAAGTGGCTTTCAACAAATTTATGTAATGAAATCCGATGGTTCAAATGTAAAAAGAATTTCTTTCGGCAAAGGTTTATATGGTACTCCCGTATGGTCTCCTAGAGGAGATTTAATAGCATTTACAAAATTACATAAAGGAAAATTTTATATTGGTGTTATGCGAACAGATGGTTCTGGAGAAAGATTGTTAACTGAAAATTACTATCAGGAAGCGCCTTCTTGGTCTCCAAATGGAAGGGTTTTAATTTTCTACAGAGAAACTAAATCTAACGATAAAGGCGAGGGATTTAGCGCAAAGCTCTGGTCTATTGATCTTACAGGATACAATGAAAGGCAGGTTCAAACAGAGACGGATGCCTCTGACCCATCTTGGTCGTCTTTATTAAGTAATTAAGGCTTTTTTATTAATTTTTAATATAAATTAAGTTGATTTTTATGCTTGAAACATCTAATTAGTTGTGAAAAAGTTCTAATAAAATATTAAGGAGCATTAATGAATTTTAGCAAATCATTTAGAAATACTTTTCTAGTTATATTATTAAGTTTAATCGTATCAGCTTGTGCAACAAAAAAAACTACTACAAAAGTAGAGGGTCAAATGCAGGGTGATGTTTATACAGGCACGGATACTGTTAAATATTTAGCTGACGGTGTTCCAGACAGAGTATTTTTTGCCACAAACGAATCTATTTTAACTACTAAATCAAGAGATACATTAAGAAAACAAGCAAACTGGTTAAGAGCTAATTCAAGTATCAATGTTGTTGTTGAAGGTCATGCAGATGAGAGAGGCACAAGAGAATATAACTTAGCATTAGGTGAAAGAAGAGCAAATGCTGCTAAAGATTATCTAATTACTTACGGTATATCTGCGGATAGAATATCGGTTATAAGTTATGGAAAAGAAAGACCAGTGGACTCAGGTTCAAATCCACTTTCATGGTCTAAGAATAGAAGATCTGTAACCGTAAAAGCTAATTAAAGCTATTTAAATATTTAAAGACCCTAAAATTATCATAAATAATTTAAGGGTCTTTTTTTTGCCATCATTATAATTAAAAAATAATTTAATGTTTAAATATTGCACTAAAATTTTTACTTTTATAATCTCACTCTCTTTTATTTCTTTCAATGTAGTTTCAGAAGAATTAAATATGAGAGAAATTTTAGAAATCATTCAAAAAGATCTTAGAACTTTAGAAAGAGCCGTATATTCAGAATCATTTCAAAAAAAATCTGGTGGAGAAACATCTTTAAATGATAAGGAAACTGAAGATGTACTGACAAGGCACTTACTCAAATTGTCGGAAATAGAAAAGCAGTTTCAAAATTTGACTAATAAATTTGAAGAAATTAATTTTAAAATAGACAAACTATCATCAAGATTATCAAAAACTCAAGCCGATAATCAGTTGAGATTTCAAGAATTAGAAAATAATTCAAGTCTTGCACAAAATACTATAAGTAATGAACAGAATTTATCAACAAACGAAAACAAAGAGACAGACTTAGCGAGCAATAAATTAATGCCAGGAACATCACAGCCTCAAGATTTAGGAACAATATCATATAAAGATATGACAGACACAAATGAGTCACAGGCAATACAGTCTGTTGAGACAACTAAAACCATCTTAACGGAAAGTTTTATTAACGAGGAAAAAATTTTACCTGATGCATCTCCATTGGAGCAATATGAATTTGCAACTAGCTTCTTAAAAGTTGGAGATTATAATATGGCAGAAAGAGCATTTAGAGAATTTGTAGATACAAATCCAGATAATGATCTTTCTGGAAATGCTCAGTATTGGTATGCTGAGACTTTTAGAATAAGACAACTATACACTGATGCAGCTTCTGCTTACTTAGAAGGTTACCAAAAATATCCTAAGAGTGAAAAAGCACCTATTAACCTTTTAAAGCTTGGCATATCCTTAGTTCAAATAGGGGAGAAAGATCAGGGTTGCTTAATGATTGCTGGTGTTAAAAAACAATATCCTAATGCCACTCAATCAGTCCTTCAAAAAGCTAAATATGAAGAGAAAAAGTTTGAGTGTATCAAAGAAAACTCTTAATTTTTATTTAACAAAATTAAAGGATCCACATTTAAAAAAGTTATATAAAATATTTTCAAACAACCTCACATCTTTAAATATCAGTAACAAGAAGATTATGATTGGGGTATCTGGTGGTGTTGACAGCTTATCCGTTTTATTTTTCGCTAAATGTTATTCTTTAAAGCATAATGTAAAATTGTACCCAGTAATTATCGATCATAAATTAAGAAAGGAGTCCACAAAAGAAGCTAAAAATTTAAAATATACACTTGAAAAAAACTTTCAAATTAATTGTAAAATTTTATCTAGAAAAATTAGTAAAATTGATAACAATCTACAATCTTACGCGAGAGACTTAAGATATGATTTATTTTCAAAAGAGTGTAATAAATATAACATAGACTATCTATTATTAGGACATCACAAAGATGATTTTATTGAGAATTTTTTTATAAGATTTTTGAGAGGTTCTGGTTTAAAAGGTCTTGTTTCTTTTAATAAAAATGTAAGTAATTATAATGGTATAAAGATTATTAGACCATTTTTGTCTACTTCAAAAAAAGAATTAATTAATATTAATAAAAAATCTTTTGGTTTTTTTGTAGATGATCCAACAAATAACAATGATAGATTTTTAAGAAATAGAATTAGAAAACTTCTACTAAATTTAGATAAAGAAGGTTTAAACTTTAATAAATTCTATTTAACTCTAAAAAATTTATCAAAAAGTAATCAAGTTATTGAATTTTACGTCGAGAAAAATGTTGTTGAAAACTCAAAATATTTTGAAAAAGAAAAAAAAATAATCTTAAATAAGTCTTTTTTTGATAATCCAGGCGAAATTATTTTGAGAAGTTTTATAAAAGTAATTACAATTATTAGTATGAAAAAAAACTATCCAAGAGGCAAAAAGGTAGTTGCACTAGTTAACTCATTAAAGCTCTCTGATAAAAACGTAAAATTGACGCTTTCTGGATGTATTATTGAAAAAATTCATGATTCGGTGATTATTTACCCAGAAAAATGATATTTTTTTTTGTTAAATGATCAAAATGACACTTGTTAATTTATTAATAATTCTTAATTTAGTGTTCTATGAATTTTAAAAACTTAGCAATGTGGGGAATAATTGTAATTTTGACAATTGGTCTTTACAATATGTTTAAAAACCCGCAGAGTTCTATTTCTCAAAAAAATAAAATTATCTTCTCAGAATTCTTAACTGAAGTTGATAATGGAAGAGTAGTTAAAGTCGAGATACAAGGAAAAAATATTAAAGGTTTATTGTCAAATGGAAATCAATTCACAACTTATGCACCAGAGGACCCGAACTTAATTCAAAAGTTAAGTGATAAAGGTGTTAGCATTTCTGCTAGTCCTTTAGAGGAAAAAATGCCCTCATTATTAGGAATACTTCTTTCATGGTTCCCAATGCTTTTATTAATTGCAGTTTGGATTTTCTTTATGAGACAAATGCAAGGAGGAAAAGGTGGGGCAATGGGCTTCGGAAGATCTAAGGCAAAGATGATGAATGAGGTAAAAGGCAAAGTTACATTTAATGACGTTGCTGGCGTTGAGGAAGCCAAAGAAGAAGTAGAGGAAGTAGTAGAATTTTTAAAAGATCCAAGAAAGTTTAGTAGATTAGGCGGCAAGATACCAAGAGGATGTTTATTAGTGGGCCCCCCAGGTACTGGTAAAACATTATTAGCAAGAGCAATAGCTGGTGAAGCTGGTGTACCATTCTTTACAATTTCTGGATCTGACTTTGTTGAAATGTTTGTCGGTGTTGGAGCTTCAAGAGTAAGAGATATGTTTGAGCAAGGTAAAAAACATTCTCCATGTATAATATTTATAGACGAGATTGATGCTGTAGGAAGAAGCAGAGGAGCAGGTCTTGGTGGAGGAAATGATGAAAGAGAGCAAACACTTAATCAGTTATTAGTTGAGATGGATGGATTTGATACTAATGAAGGCGTAATTATTATTGCTGCAACTAATAGACCTGATGTATTAGACCCTGCCTTATTAAGACCTGGAAGATTTGATAGACAAGTTGTAGTTTCTAATCCAGATCTAATTGGTAGAGAAAAAATTTTAAAAGTTCACGCAAAAAAAATATCAATGGCACCTGATGTCAATTTAAGGACAGTTGCAAGGGGAACACCTGGATTTTCTGGTGCAGATTTAGCAAATCTTGTTAACGAGGCTGCATTACTAGCTGCAAGAAAGAATAAAAGAATTGTAACGTACCAAGAATTTGAAGAAGCTAAAGATAAAGTAATGATGGGATCAGAAAGAAGATCTATGGTAATGTCAGAAGAAGAGAAAAAATTAACGGCTTATCATGAAGCTGGACATGCAATTGTAACAATAAATGAAAAAGCTGCTTATCCAATACATAAAGCAACAATAATACCAAGAGGTAGAGCTCTAGGAATGGTAATGCAATTACCTGAAAGAGATGAAGTTTCTCAAACAAGAGAGCAACTTCATGCACAAATGGCTATTGCAATGGGAGGAAGAGTTGCTGAAGAAATAATTTTTGGTGATGATAAAGTAACTACAGGTGCAGCAAGCGATATTGAACAGGCAACTAAAAGAGCAAGGGCTATGGTTATGAGAGCTGGGTTAAGTAAAGAAATGGGACCAGTTGCTTACGGAGAAAACGAAGAAGAAGTCTTTTTGGGAAGATCTGTTGCTAGACAGCAAAATATGTCAGAGGAGACAGCAAGAAAAGTGGATAACGAAATTAGAAAATTTGTTGATATGGGATATGAGAGGGCAAGAAAAGTATTGACTGAAAAGATTGATGATCTTCATAAATTAGCAAAAGCTTTACTTACCTATGAAACTTTGACAGGTGCAGAAATTGAAGATTTAATTAATAAAAATATATATCCTAAAAATAAAGAAGATCTTAAAGTTGAAGATGATGATCAAAGCTCAGCACTTGGTTCAATGGGCTTAAAACCCAAGATAGTGCATTAAGCACTAATGAATAAATATTACACTAGAGCGTGTAATTTTTACTACGGAACAGCATCAAAAACATACATTAAAAAAAAACAATCTATTCCTCTTAATGGTTATAATTCTATCTCATTTGATAAAATAGAAATTATAGAGAGAAAAAAAAGTAGAATAATTAATCTCAAAGATATTAATAAACTTCCAAATAAAATAAAAAATATAGTTAAAAGAGATTTAAAAAATATAAAAAAAAAAAAAATTTTTAAAAAATTAAATTTATCCGATACCCCAATTTTAATGGGTATAATTAATTTAACTCCAGATAGTTTTTCTGATGGTGGTAAATATAATAAAAATAATTTTGCAAAAAAACATGTGGATAATTTATTATTAAGTGGTGCAAAAATAATAGATGTGGGTGGAGAGTCTACAAGACCAGGTGCAAATGATATTAAACCTGATAAAGAGTGGAACAGAGTTAAGTTTATTTTAAAAAATTTAAAAAATAAAAAAAGTTTTATTTCATTAGATACTAGAAAAAGTTTTGTAATGAAGAAAGCTTCTAAAATAAATATAGATCTCATAAATGATGTATCTGGTCTAACTTATGACCCAGAAACTATTGACTTTTTAAAAAAAACAAAAAAACCTTTTGTTATTCATCATATGAGAGGAACACCAAAGAATATGCAAATTAAGCCTACATATAAAAATGTACTACTTGATATCTACGACTTCTTTGAAACAAAATTAAAATATCTAAGAAAACAAGGTATTAAACATAATAATATTATATTAGACCCTGGCATTGGGTTTGGAAAAAATTTGAAACATAATATTACTCTGATTAAGAATATTTCTATTTTTCATTCATTAGGTCTTCCTATAATGTTGGGCTTGTCTAGAAAAAGATTTATTAAGGATATTTCAAAAGAAAATGACACTAAAAATAGAATTGGTGGAACCATATCTTCATGCATTCAAGCATATCTTCAAGGAGTTCAAATTCTTAGGGTTCACGATGTACAAGAAATTAATCAGGCATTTAAAGTCTTTAGAGAATTACAAAAATAAAAATGATTAAAAAATATTTTGGTACAGATGGAATTAGAGGAAAAGTTAATGGATCTAAAATAAATGGAGAAATGTTTTTTAAATTTGGATTAGCTGCTGGAACATATTTTAAAAATTTAAAAAAAAATAAACAAACAGCAATTATTGCAAAAGACACTAGATTATCAGGTTATACTCTTGAACCAGCGTTAGTGTCTGGATTGGCATCAGCAGGAATGCATATCTATACCTTAGGGCCGCTACCGACAAATGGTTTAGCAATGCTAACAAAAAAAATGAGAGCAAATATGGGTATAATGATTACAGCATCACATAATCCTTATCACGATAATGGATTAAAACTATTTGGACCTGATGGACTTAAACTTTCAGACAAAATCGAAAAAAAAATTGAAAAGTTAATTGATTCAAAGATAACTAAAAATCTTTCAAAACCAATTGAGTTAGGCAGAGTTAAAAGATTAGAAGATGCTAATGAAAGTTATATTAAAATATTAAAACAAAATTTCCCATCTTCTTTTAGTTTAAAAGGGATCAAAATTGCTTTAGATTGTGCTAACGGAGCCAGTTATAAAGCTGGTCCAGAATTATTTAAATCGCTAGGTGCTAAAGTATATAGTACCGGCATTTCTCCAAATGGATTAAATATAAATCTTAAATCAGGGTCAACTTATCCAAGTAAAATCTGTCAAATGACAAAAAAAAATAAAGCACATATAGGCATTTCGTTAGATGGTGATGCAGACAGAATAATTGTCTGTGATGAAAAAGGGAAAATTATTGATGGAGATAAAATCATTGCAATGTTGGGTGAGAGATGGAAAAGAAAAAAGATTTTAAAGGGAGGCGTTGTTGGTACATTAATGTCAAATTATGGCTTAGAAAATTTTTTTAAAAATATTGGAATTAAATTTTTAAGATCAGATGTAGGAGATAGATACGTAAAAGAAAAAATGAAAATAAATAAATTTAATTTGGGTGGTGAGCAATCTGGTCATATAATTCTTGGGAAGTTTGCAACCACAGGAGATGGATTATTAGTTGCCTTGGAAATCCTTTTTTCTTTAAGAAAAAGAAAGAAGGCAAGTGAACTTTTTAATAAGTTCAAACCTACACCTCAAATATTAGAAAATATAGAAGTTAAAGATAAATCAATTATTAATACACTTAAATGTAAAAAAGCTATTAACCAAGCAAATAAAATAATTAAAAATAAAGGTAGAATATTAGTTAGAAAATCTGGTACTGAACCAAAAATAAGAATTATGAGTGAGTCAGAGGATCCAAGTATAAATAAACTGTGTGTAAATATAATTAAAAAATCTATTCAATAAGTGAAAATCAAATCTAAAATATTAATAATCGCTGGTTCAGATTCTTCTGGAGGAGCTGGAATTCAGGCAGATATTAAATCAGTTACTTCTCTTGGTTCTTTTGCGATGACAGCAATCACAGCAGTAACATCCCAAAATACAACAGGTGTTAAGTCAATAATACCAATACCTAGTAAAGAAATTTCTAATCAAATTGAATTTACGTCAAAAGATATTAAGCCAGATTCAGTTAAGATAGGAATGCTACATTCTGCTAAAGTTATAGACTCAGTATTAAAATCGATAAAAAAATCAAATTTAAAAAAAATAATATTAGATCCTGTCATGGTAGCCAAAGGTGGAACAAAGCTTATTGATAATAAAGCCATTTTAGTTTTGAAAAAAAAACTAATAAAAAAAGTTGATTTAATAACACCAAATATTCCTGAAGCAGAAATATTAACTAAATTAAAAATTAAATCTATTTTGGATATGAAAAATGCTGCTAAAATATTATTAGATTTAGGTTCTAAAAATGTTTTAATTAAAGGTGGTCATTTAAGTTCTAAAACTTTGAAAGATATTTTTGTAAATAAAAAAGAAACTGTAATATTTATTAATAAAAGAATTAATACAAAAAATACTCATGGAACTGGTTGTACATTATCAAGTGCAATTGCAACTTATTATGGATGTGGAAAAACTCTAAAGAAATCTTGTGAGTTAGGTATTAGATATGTAAACAATGCCATAAGGACAAGGCCTAACTTTGGAAAAGGAAATGGACCAATTAACCATTTAAATAGTTTTATTATAGAAGAGAAATTTAGATGAATAATGTAGTAGTTGTTGGATCTCAATGGGGAGATGAAGGAAAAGGCAAAATAGTTGATTGGCTATCCAGTGAAGCAGACGTTGTTATTAGATTCCAAGGAGGACATAATGCTGGTCACACCTTAGTTATAGATGGCGTTACTTATAAATTAAGATTATTACCTTCTGGAATTGTTAGAAAAAATAAAGTTTCTATTATAGGAAATGGAGTTGTAATAGATCCTTGGGCACTTTTAGATGAAATTGATGAAGCTAAATCTAAAGGTGTGGAAATTAATGAAAATAATCTCATATTATCAGAGGCTGCCACATTAATTTTACCATTTCATAGAGAGATGGATGAAATAAGAGAAGACTCTGCCGGTAAATCAAAAATTGGAACTACTAGAAGAGGTATTGGTCCAGCATATGAAGATAAAGTAGGAAGAAGATCTATTAGAGTAATGGACCTTGCTTCAAAAAAAAATCTAGAAAATCGATTATCCCTAGTGCTTGAACATCATAATGCTATTAGAAAAGGATTGGGCAAACCAATATTTGAAAAAGACAAATTGGTCGAAGATTTGTTAAAAATAGCCTCAAATATTTTAAAATATTCAGCACCTGTTTGGAGAAAAATAGATCAATTTAAATCAGAAAATAAAAAAATATTGTTTGAAGGTGCCCAGGGAATATTACTTGATGTTGATCACGGAACATATCCATATGTAACCTCATCTAATACAGTAGCAGCTTCAGCAGCAACAGGATCTGGGTGTGGTCCAAACTCAATAAATTATGTATTAGGAATTACAAAGGCATACACAACAAGGGTTGGTGAAGGACCTTTTCCAACAGAACTAACAGATAATATTGGTAATTATTTAGGTGAAAAGGGACATGAATTTGGAACTGTAACTAGTAGAAAAAGAAGATGTGGATGGTTTGATGGAGTTTTAGTAAGACAAACAATAAAAATCTCAGGCATTGATGGAATAGCGTTAACTAAATTAGATGTATTAGATGAACTTGATGAAATAAATCTATGTGTTGCTTATGAATTAAATGGAAACAAAATAGATTATTTCCCCGCTGCTGTCGAGGATCAATTAAATGTAAAACCAGTTTACAAAACATTCAAGGGTTGGAAATCTAAAACCCAAGGTATTAAAAAATTTGATAATTTACCTAATAATGCAAAGATTTATGTAAAAGCTATTGAAGAGTTCATTGAGACAAAAATATCCAGTATTTCAACTAGTCCAGAAAGAGAAGATACTATCCTTTTAATAGATCCATTTAATTAATATTAAAATTAATTTAATTAATAATAAAATTCGGCATATATTGCCAATATGAATAATAAATATACTCACATATTTATTTTTTTTTTTTTGTTATTTTAATCAATCCTAATCATGTACACGCTGTTGATTTATCATCAACTACTCCTGCAGATAATGCAACACAGATTGCAGTGAATACTGGAATAGATCTTGTGTGGCTAGCATCAGGGTCTGTATCAGCAAATAACGGAAATGTAATTTTAAAAAAAACATCAGATGACAGCACTGTTGAAATTTTTTCAACTAATGGAATGTTTTTAGCTATGAGTTTGTCCACTCCAGCAACAGTTACAGCTACATTTTCTTTATCATCAAATTTAGATGAGGATACTGAATATTATATCCTAGTAGATAGTGCAGCATTTAATAATTTTGATGGTATTTCAAGTAAAACAGAATTAAATTTTAAAACAGTTGATAATAATAATCCTACTTTAACATCTTCTTCGCCATCTGACGAAGCATCTAATGTTAGTGTATCATCAAATATAGTTCTTACATTTAATGAAGCTGTAGATGCCGAAAGTGGAAATATTGATATAATAAATACATCAACAGGCGAAGCGATAGAGATTGATGTAACAGGATCATTATTATCTGGAAGTGGAACAACTGAAATTACTATTAATCCATCATCTGACTTAGAAAATGATACATCCTATCATGTAAAAATAGATTCAACCGCATTTGATGATGCAGTTGGAAACTCTTATGCTGGTATTTCAAACACAACAACTTTAAATTTTACTACCGCAAAAGGTCAAATTTTTGACGATACTGTAAAAACTTTATTAAAAAATCAAACAACAGCCTCAATTCAGTCAATGACTCAGTCATTAAATAGAGTAAATAGCCGCTTAAATTTTATAAGACCAATTCAAAATAGTAACACTTCAAGAAATAAAATAGCATTAAATTTTAATGACCCATACGCAAACAAAATAGTTGATGCTTTAACAACTAACTTAATAAAATATGAAAAAAAGGAGAGAAAATTTGCTTTTTGGAGTGAAGGCAACCTTTCTTTTGGTAGAATAAACAACAAAGGTAAAGACTTAGGTCAGGATCTTAGCACCAAGGGTTTTACGGTAGGATTTGATAAAAAAATTACTGATCTAAAAACTATAGGTTTAGCATTAAATCAATCTGAACAAGAAACCCAAATTGGAAGTAATGATGCACATATGGATGCAACAGCAAAATCTTTATTAATCTATGGAAGCAACCAATTTTTTGAAAATCGATATTTCGAGGCTGCCATTGGATTTGGAGAAACAGAAATCGATATCAATAGAAAAGTATCTGGAGGAAATAATAAAGGCCTAAGAGATGGAAAACAATTATTTGGAAGCTTCACTTACTTGTTCGAACCATTAGAGCAAAAAGAAAATAAAAACTTAAATTACTATTCTAGGATAGATTTGGGTTATACTATATTAGACGATTATATTGAAAGTGGTGATGGTGATTCAATTAATTACAATGATCAAAATATAAAAAGTTCGTCATTATCTTTTGGATTTAATTTTTCAAATATATTAGAGATAGATCAAGGATTTATTACTCCTTTAATGCAGTTTGAAATTGGTAAAAATAAAACAATAAATTCACTATCAGAAGCTTATTATGTAAATGATTCTTCAACTATTTATGCTAATGCAATATCTGATCAAAATACATCACATGCAAAACTAACCCTTGGAATAGGCGTTGCGTTGGAAGATGGTTTAAATATAAGTTTAATGGTCGATCATTATAGAAATGATAAAGAAGCATTTAATACCAGTTTAACTGCAAATATTAGAAAAGAATTTTAATAAGCTTAATTAGCTGGTAATAGATTTTTTGATTTAGCAGAGTTCAGCATATGTTTTTGAAGTTTTTCAAAAGCTTTATTTTCAATTTGTCTTATTCTTTCTCTGCTTATTTTGAATTTCTTACTTAAGTCCTCTAAAGTTATTGGATCGTCTGTTAATCTTCTTGAGTAAAGGATTTCTTTTTCTCTTTCATTTAAAATTTTAATAGAATCTTGAAGAAGATCTTTTCGTTGCTCCATTTCTTCATTTTGGGCAAATTTAAGTTCTTGATCCATATCATTGTCCACTACCCAATCTTGCCATTCATCGCCGTCTTCTCCAATTGGTGCATTTAATGACTGTTCTTTTCCTGAAAGCCTTCTATTCATAGATACTACTTCTTGTTCACTCACATCTAATCTGTTTGCTATATCTTTAACGTGTTCATCACGTAAGTCACCCTCAGTCCTAGGTGCAATTTGATTTTTTAACTTTTTCAAGTTGAAAAAAAGCTTTTTCTGAGCTGTTGTTGTTCCTATTTTTACTAGGCTCCATGATCTTAGAATATATTCTTGAATAGAAGCTTTAATCCACCACATTGCATAAGTTGCAAGTCTAAAACCTTTTTCTGGTTCAAATTTTTTAACAGCTTGCATTAAACCTACGTTACCTTCTGAAATCATTTCATTAAGAGGTAAACCATAGCCTTTGTAACCCATCGCTATTTTAGCAACTAGTCTTAAATGACTTGTAACAAGTTTTTCAGCTGATTTAACATTTCCTGTAGTTTGCCAATTTTTAGCAAGCATGTATTCTTCTTCTGCATCTAGCATAGGGAATTTTTTTATCTGAGCTAGATAAGCTGCTAAGCCACCTTCATTCGAAAGCGTAGGCAAGTTGTACGTATTATTATTCATCGGAAGTATTTATGTAATAGAGAAATTTTTTTTTACAATTGTTTTATTTACCTAATTTTCTTAGTTTTTTTAGGATATCACTTAACTCCTTTGGGATATTTGATGAAAATTCTAGTCTTTCCTTTGTCCTAGGATGTTCAAAACCTAACTGTTTTGCATGTAAAAATTGTCTATCTAGATTTAGAATTTTATTATTAAGATCTTCATCAATATTTTTAAATTTCTTAAATTTCTTTTTATATTTTTTATCACCAAGAATATTATTACCTTTGTATGACATATGAACTCTTATTTGATGAGTTCTCCCAGTTTCTAATTCACATTGTATAAAGCTAAAAGTTGGAACTTTATCATTCTCAAAAAGCTCTAAAGTTTCATAGTAAGTAATCGCCTTTTTACCTTTACTTGATGATACTTCCATCATCTGTCTATTTTTCGAACTTCTAGTTATGAAGGTTTCAATTTTTCCTTTTTGAGGTCTTAATTTTCCCCATATTAAAGTTTGATAAACTCTAGTTATAGAATGTTCAGAGAATTGAATTGATAATTTTTCATGGGTTAAATTGTTTTTTGCAATTACAATTAATCCTGATGTATCCTTATCAATTCTATGTACTATACCAGGTCTAAGTTCATCTCCAATATCAGATAAATTTTTACCATTATAATTCATTAAAGCGTTAACTATTGTATTATCGTAATTACCAGGGCCAGGGTGCATTGAAATTCCAGAAGGTTTGTCAATTACAATTAAGTCTTCATCTTCATAAATTATGTTTAATTTAAAATTATAAGGTTTTAAGCTTTGTTTCTTAGGTTCAGCAATTTCAAGATCAATTTTGTCATTTAATTTTGTTTTAATTGAAGGGTCTTTTATAATTTTCTCATTAATTTTTAATTTACTATCTAGAATTAAATTTTTTACTCTAGTTCTGCTTAACCTTTTATCATGATTTGCTAATATCGTGTCTACTCTCTTGTTATTATCGTCTTCTTTAATAATAAAATTGATGAAATTTTTCATAAATTATTATATTAAATTATTATGCGTTCGTAGCTCAACTGGATAGAGCGCCAGATTTCGGCTCTGGAGGTTCAGGGTTCGACTCCTTGCGGGCGCACCACTATTCACCCATATTAATAAGCGTCCCTTTATTTTTTGCGACATTAAATGAATAATAGAATAATACAATTGATAATACAAAGTAAACCCCATTCCACAAGAATGCATAATAGATATTTTGAATATCTACAGTTTGATTAATTAAAATATTTCTTGCCTCTTCAAAAATATACACCAATGGTAATAAGTAAGCTATTTTCTGAAACACCTCTGGCAATATTTCAATTGGATAATAAATGCATCCAAATGGAGCTAATAAAAACATTGTCGACCATGCTATATTTTCAAAAGAGGGCCCATATCTTAATAGACCAGCAGATACCAGGATGCCAAGTGTTATTCCAAATAAATATAGGCTCAAAAATAAAAAGAATAAAAATATTCCTAAATCTAAAATAGAAATACCGAACAATGGAGAAGTTAAAAGTACTGCTGGTATTAAACCTATTAGAGCTCTTATTAAAGCTGTGGCAACAAGTGAGGTTAATATCTCACCAATTTTCATTGGCGCAATAAATAAATTTGTAAAGTTTCTACTCCAAATTTCTTCAAGAAACAGCATATTAAATCCAATGCTTGTTCTGAAAAGAAAATCATAAAGTATTGCGCATGTTAATATAACTCCTACAGCATTATTATAATATGTTGTATGTGTAGCAAAAAAATTTGAGATGAATCCCCACAATGTAATTTGAATAGTCGGCCAATAAACAAGATCCAAAACCCTTGGGAAAGATCTGGTAATTAAATAAAAATGTCTTAAAAAAAGACCATACATTCTAGTTAAGCTCATTTTTACTCCTAGATAATTTTAAAAAAACTTCTTCAAGGTTTTTTCTGCCATGTTTATTGATTAATTCTTCAGGATTTCCTTTATCGATTATTATTCCATCTTTCATCATTAGAATTGACTTACAAAGTCTAGTGACTTCATTCATATTATGAGAGGCAAGAAGTATAGATATTTTTTTTTCTTTTTTATAATCTTCCAAAAAAGATCTAACAAAATCACCTACTTCTGGATCTAATGATGCGGTTGGTTCATCTAATAGCAATACTTTTGGTTCATTGATTAATGCTTTTGCCAAACTAACTCTATTTTTTTGTCCAGATGATAATTCACCTGTAATGCCATTAAGCAATCCTCCCAATCTTAATTTTTCTGATAAAAATTCAATCCTCTCATTGATATTATTTATTTTATATAATTTTCCATAAACGGTTAGATTTTGTTTAACCGTAAGTTTTTTTGGTAATTCAATATATGGAGATATGAAGTTTATTTGTTCCAAGATTTCAATTCTATTTCCCTCCAATTTTTGACCATTTATCAAAATTTCTCCACTAGTTGGTTTTAAAAGTCCCAACAACATACCAATGGTAGTCGTTTTGCCTGAGCCATTTGGACCTAATAGACCTAAAATTTCGTCTTCTTTTATGTTAAAGCTTATACCTTTTACTGCCTCGTTCTTTCCATAATTTTTTTTAATATTTTTTACTTCGACTAAATTTTTCATTTTTTTGATGCTCTAAGAAGTCTATCGTTAATCACTAATCCAAAGTTTCGGTTTGGTATTCTTTGCACAGCTATTTTTCTGTAACCTAACTTTTTAATTTTCCTTAATGTTTTATACAAATTTTTACCACTCTCCATTAGATTATTTGTCTTACTTAAATAAAAATAATTCTTATTATTTTCTTTTTTCTTCTTGATAAGGATAAAAGCCTCATCTTTTTTTATTTTAACTGCGTTTAATCTTATGGGTATACCTGGTGAATAATGAACCCTCCCTCTTCCTGGAGAATTTATATTGTTTTTACCATGCAATTTAGTTTTTAAATTTATTTTTAATTTTTTTTTTAATATAGAAATATCTAAACCGCCCAATCTTAAAATTTGGGGTTTTTTTACTAAACTTATTATTGTAGATTCAACACCAACTTTTGATCTTCCACCTTCTAGAATAAATTTAATTTTTTCTCCAAATTCATCATATACATCATCTTTTGTCACTGGGCTTATCCCTTCAGAAATATTTGCGCTTGGTGCCGCTAAAGGATATTTTAAAGATTTTAATAATATTCTAGCAGTTCGGTGACTTGGAAATCTTACACCTAACGTATTTTTGTTATTAGTAACGTTTTTTGAAATTTTGCTTGCATTTTTTAGTTTCAATATAAATGTAATTGGCCCAGGGCATAATGAATTATAAAGTTTATAAAACAAAGTATTAGTCTCACAATCTTTTTCCAAATCTTTAATATTATAATAATGAACTATTAAGGGGTTATTAGCAGGCCTTCCTTTTAATTTAAATATTCTTTTGGTAGCTTTATCAGAATACGCATTAGCAGCCAATCCATAGACAGTTTCTGTAGGTATTCCAATACATTCGTAATTATTTAAATATTTTACTGCTTTTTTAATATTTGAATCATTTATTTTCATATAATATTACAAATTATTATATGAATGAAAAAATTTTGCCAGATGATATTGAATCAAAATCTTTGAGTGAACTCACAGATATAGCAGATCGTTTAATACAAGAATTAGAAAGTAAAAAAAATTTGGAAGAATCTATTGATGATTATCAATATTTAATAAAGTTAAATAATTTAATAGAGAAAAAATTTCAAAAGGACTCAAAAAATATATCTGAAAGTACCAAGCTTAAAATCGAAGAATTAAGCAAAAAAAAATGAAAAAAAAATTAGTTAAAACTGTTAATGAAGTAAATAAATTTTTAAAAAATTATTTAGCAAAACAAAAAAAAACAGATCTAATTATGCCTATTAAGTATGGTTTATTTCCCGGTGGAAAAAAAATAAGATCTAAACTTATTTTTGATGTTGGAAAAATTTTTAAAGTAGAAAAAAAATATCTTTTATATCTAAGTTCAGCAGTTGAATGTATACACGCTTATTCACTAATACATGATGATTTGCCTTGTATGGATGATGATGATATTAGAAGAGGTAAACTAACTACACATAAAAAATTTGGAGAATCAACCGCGGTTTTAGCTGGAAACTCCCTTTTGACACTAGCTTTCGAAATTTTGTCTGATCCAAAGTTCAATATAAATAACAATAAAAAAATAACCTTAATAAATTTAATATCTCAATCATCAGGACACCAAGGAATAGCTGGAGGTCAATTTTTGGATTTAAATTATGAAAGAAAAAAAGTTTCTAGACAAAAAGTAATAGATATGGAGATTAAAAAGACTGGAAAATTATTTTCATTCAGTTGTTTGTCTCCAGTTATTTTGACAAATAAAAAGAATAAAATAAAAAAATTCTCACTTCTTGGTGAAAAAATTGGTTTACTTTTTCAAATTGCAGATGATTTAATTGATTATAGTAGCACATCAAAAACTGCAGGAAAAAAAACAAATAAAGACTCTAAAAGGGGAAAAGCAACATTAATAAGTTTACTAGGATATAAAAATGCTATTAAATATGCATCTAAACTAAAAAAAGAAATATTTAATAGTTTAGTTAGCTATGGAAATAATGCTAGTGATTTAAAAGAGACAATTGAATTTATATTAAGTAGAAATAAATAAATGCAGAATTATAAATATTTAAATAATATTAATTTTCCTTCAGATATAAAAAGACTGAATAATGAAGAATTAAAAGTTTTATCAGATGAAGTTAGAAGAGAAATGATTGATGCTGTTTCAAAAACAGGTGGTCACCTTGGTGCAGGTTTAGGTGTTGTAGAATTAACAGTAGCACTTCATCATGTTTTTGATACTCCAAAGGACAAATTGATATGGGATGTTGGCCATCAATCATACCCTCATAAAATTTTAACAGGAAGAAAAGATAAAATACGAACTTTAAGACAAGGAAGTGGATTATCTGGTTTTACAAAGCGATCGGAAAGTGAATTTGACCCTTTTGGTGCAGCTCATAGTTCTACCTCTATTTCTGCCGGACTTGGCATTGCAACAGCAAATAAATTATCAAATAAATCAGATCAAGTTATTGCAGTTATTGGTGACGGTGCCATGAGTGCAGGAATGGCTTATGAAGCCATGAATAATGCGGGAGATTCAAAAACTAAAATGATCGTAATTTTGAATGACAATGATATGTCAATTGCAAAACCAGTTGGTGCAATGAAATCTTATCTTGCCAAAATTTTTTCAGGTAAGATTTATTTTAGTTTTAGAGAAACAGTTAAAATGATTATTTCTTCCTTTTCAAAAAGATTTAGTAAAAAGGCTGGAAAGGCTGAAGATTTTTTGAGATCGGCTGTTACAGGAGGTACGTTATTTAATTCATTAGGTTTTTATTATGTTGGTCCGATTGATGGCCATGATTTAGATGTTCTATTGCCAATTTTAAAAAATGCAAAAGAAACTAATCATAATGGTCCAATACTAATTCATATAAAAACTCAAAAAGGTAAAGGCTATAGTTTTGCTGAAAAATCTGATGATAAATATCATGGAGTAACAAAATTTGATGTTAAAACTGGAGTTCAACAAAAATCAACAACTAAAGCTCCTGCTTTTACAAAGGTATTTGCAAATACATTAATAGAGCATGCAAAGAAAGACAGTAAAATTGTAGGTATAACTGCAGCTATGCCATCAGGGACAGGAATGGATGCATTTAGTAAAGTTTTCCCGGAAAGAACTTTTGATGTTGGAATTGCTGAACAACATGCCGTTACTTTTGCTGCAGGTTTAGCTACAGAAGGTTATAAGCCTTATGCAGCTATTTATTCAACATTTTTACAAAGAGCTTATGATCAAGTAGTTCATGATGTTGCAATTCAAAGTTTACCAGTAAGATTTGCTATCGATAGAGCCGGTCTAGTGGGCGCTGATGGAGCTACTCACGCAGGTGCTTTTGATATTACATATTTATCAACTTTACCTAATTTTATTGTTATGGCAGCAAGTGATGAAGCAGAATTAGTAAGAATGGTTAATACTTCAGTAGATATTAATAATAAACCGTGTGCATTTAGATATCCAAGGGGAAATGGAGCAGGTTTAGAATTACCCGATATCAACGAAAAAATAGATATTGGAAAAGGAAGAGTTATAAGAGAAGGAAAGAAAGTTGCTTTAGTAAGTTTCGGAAACAGATTAAAAGAGTGTCTATTAGCTGAAGAAAGTTTAAAAAAAATGGGAATTAATCCAACAATTATAGATGCTAGATTTGCAAAACCTCTTGATGAAAATCTTATGTGGCAAGTTGCAACAAATCATGAAGTGCTGATTACATTGGAAGAAGGTTCTATTGGAGGTTTTGGTGCCCATGTAAATCATTTCTTAAATGAAAAGAATTTATTAGATACTAATTTAAAATTTAGATCAATGATATTACCTGATAAATTTTTAGACCAAGATAAACCAGAAGAAATGTATAAAGAAGCTGGTTTAGATGCTAAATCCATTGAGGCGAAAGTTTTAGAAACTTTAAACTCTAAAGTTGTAATTAAAAAAACTAATTAATTCCCACATTGAGCTTTATTCATTAAGTAGTGATCAAGAATTACACAATGCATCATTGCTTCACCTATAGGTACTGCTCTAATACCTACACAAGGATCATGTCTACCTGTGACTGAAATCGAAGTATTTTTTCCAAATTTATTAATTGTTTTTCTTTGAGAAAGAATTGACGAAGTTGGTTTTACTGCAAATGAAACAATTATTTCTTGACCACTAGAAATTCCTCCAAGAATTCCCCCTGCATTATTTGATTTAAATTTTGTTTTTTTTCCTGTTTGAGACATTTCATCAGAATTTTGTTCGCCAGAAAGCTGAGCAGAGTTCATTCCTGATCCTATATTTACTCCTTTTACAGCGTTAATACTCATCATAGCTGATGCTAAATCCATATCTAATTTAGAATAAATTGGAGCTCCTAATCCGACAGGTACACCTCTTGCTCTCACTTCAATAATTGCCCCACATGATGAGCCAGCTTTTCTTATCCCAAGTAAATATTTTTCCCATAATTTTAAAACTGTTTTATCAGGGCAAAATAAAGGGTTTTTTGCAATGAATTTGTCATTCCATTTTTCTGTGTCACATCCTAGTATTCCTAACTGTGTTACTGCTCCAATTACACTGTATTTTTTCCCAATAATATTTTGTAAAATTTGTTTTGCTATTGCCCCTGCTGCCACTCTTGAAGCTGTCTCTCTTGCTGATTGTCTACCTCCACCTCTATAATCTCTAATTCCATATTTTTTAAAGTATGTATAATCAGCATGACCAGGTCTAAATTTATCTTTAATATTTTTATAATCCTTAGAACGCATATCTTTATTAAATATAATCATTGAGATGGGTGTACCAGTTGTTTTGCCCTCAAATGTCCCTGATAAAATTTCCACTTTATCATCCTCTTTTCTTTGGGTTGTGAATTTAGACTGACCAGGCTTCCTCTTATTTAATTCTAACTGAATATCTTTAATATTAAGCTTTATATTTGGAGGACATCCATCAACAACACATCCTATTGCTGGACCGTGAGACTCACCCCATGTAGTAAATCGAAAAAATTTTCCAAATGTATTAAAAGACATTATATTATTATATAAATTATTTTGGTTAAATTATGAACGAAAAAAATTCTTTAGGATTAGATAAATGCTTTCTTGAACTCGATAATCCAATATTATTATTCACTGAATGGTATAAAGAGGCAAAGAAAACAGAAATTAATGATCCAAATGCATTGGCTTTAGGCACTATTGACAAAAAAGGTTATCCAAATGTGAGAATGGTATTGCTCAAAGACTATGGAGAAAATGGATTTGTTTTTTATACTAACTTTAATAGTAATAAAGGAAAATCTATAAAGCAGGATCCAAAAATTTCAATGTGCTTTCATTGGAAAAGTTTACTCAGACAAATCCGTATAGTTGGTACCGCTGAAAAAGTTTCAGATGATGAAGCTGATAGTTATTATAATTCCAGAAGTTATGGAAGTAGAATTGGTGCTTGGGCTTCAAATCAAAGCTCAATTTTAAAAGATAGAGAAGAACTAAACCAATCAATAAAAAAATTTAAAGATCTCTATAAAGATGAAAATAATGTTCCAAGACCTGATCATTGGTCAGGGTGGAGGTTAAAACACCAAGAAATTGAATTTTGGTTAGATGGTGAAAATAGAATTCACGAAAGATTGAAATATATTAGAGAAAATAATGCTTGGAAAAAAATTCTCTTATCACCTTAAAATTTTCTATTAATACTAAAAGAAGTTAAATTTTTAAGTATAGTTTTTTCTTCACAATCTTGAAATATGCTTAATGAATTTGATGCTAAATTTATATAGTGTTCCGCTTTTTTGTAACACTCATTAATTATATTATATTTTTTTACCAACTTAAGTACATAGTCAAATTGTTCTTTGGATCTGATATTTTGTTCAAATATTTTTTTTAAAAATAATTTTTCATCTGAAGATAATTTTTGATTTAATAGAATAATCGGGAGAGTTACCTTGCCTTCAAAGAAATCTTTCCCTATCTCTTTACCAAACATTTTTAATTCTGAGTTATAGTCAAGTGTGTCGTCTGCAATCTGAAATGTTAATCCAAGGTTCTTTCCATAGAATTCTAGTGCATCTTTAAATTTATTGCCTTTATCAGTAATTATCGACCCAACTTTTGAAGATGCTGAAAACAAAGCTGCAGTTTTAGAGGAAATTATATTCAAATATGTTTCTTCTAACATTTCAGAGTCACCTTTATGTTGTAACTGCAAAACTTCTCCTTGAGCGATAGTCGATGATGTAGAAGATAAAAGTTTTAATACTTCAATACTTCCATCCTCAACCATCATTTCAAAACATCTACTTAATAAGTAGTCTCCTACAAGAATTGATGACTGATTCCCCCAAATTTTGTTTGTAGTTTTTTTACCTCTTCTTAAATCTGCGTTGTCAATCACGTCATCATGCATAAGAGTTGCTGCGTGTATAAGTTCAACACATGCAGCTAGGTTTACATCTCTACTACCTTTTGTGTATCCACACAATTTAGCACATTCCAAAGTAAGCAATGCTCTTAATCTTTTACCACCACTAGTCATGTGATAAGCAGTCATTTCTTTAACTAGCTCAACTTTACTATCTAATTTATAGGAAATTTTATCCTCAACTAAACTAAGTTTTTCATCAACAGAATTTAACAGATCTGTGTATGCATTAGTTATTTGCTTTTTTAATTGAACTACTGATCCCATAAATTCAAATTATTACATTAAGTTTATTAATATACTTATCAATTGACGCACCTATTTCTTCAACTATAAGTAGCTTTATAAATAAGTAAAATTTTTATAATCATTTGTATGTTCTCTATTTTTAAAAAAAAAAAAATTGTTAGTCATTTAAGGCTTACTGGTGTCATTGGAAATGTTGGAAAGTTTAAACAAGGAATAGAATATTCTTCTCAAGAAGAAATGATAAAAAAAGCTTTTTCAGTAAAAAAAGCAGAAGCAGTTGCAATTTCAATTAATTCACCAGGTGGTTCTCCTGTTCAATCACATCTAATATATAAATTTATTAGAGAACAATCTAAGAAAAATAAAAAAAAAGTACTAGTTTTTGCGGAAGATGTTGCTGCATCTGGAGGCTATCTAATTGCATGCGCAGGTGACGAGATTTATGCTAATGCAAGTTCTATAATTGGATCAATAGGAGTAATTTATTCTTCTTTTGGTTTTAAAGATTTAATTCAAAAAATTGGGGTTCAAAGAAGGGTTTATACAGCTGGAAAAAATAAAAGTACTCTAGATCCTTTTTTAGACGAGAAAGAAGAGGACATTCAAAGATTAAAAAATATTCAACTGGAACTTCACCAAGAATTTATTAATGTTGTAGAGGAAAGTAGATCAACAAAATTAAACAAAACAGATGTTGAGCTTTTTTCTGGAGAATTTTGGTCTGGTAAAACATCCTTAAAACTTGGTTTGATAGATGGAATAGGGAATGCTGAACAAGTACTAAGAGAAAAATTTGGTGAAGATGTTGAAATTAAAAAATTTGAAAAGTCTAAAGGATGGCTTGCCAAAAAACTTTCGTCTTCAGAAGACCATGCGGATAAATTGATTAGCGTTCTAGAAGAAAGATCTATTTGGCAAAAATATGGTTTCTAAAAAAAAAACAAAAAATTTAAAATCATTTATTTCTTTTCAGGATACAATTTTAAATCTACAAAAGTACTGGTCAAAAAAAGGTTGTGTTATTTTACAACCATATGATTTAGAAGTTGGAGCAGGAACATTTCACCCCGCAACAACTCTAAGATCATTAGGTCCTAAACCTTGGAAAACAGCTTATGTTCAACCTACAAGAAGACCAACAGATGGAAGATATGGAGAAAACCCTAATCGTTTACAACACTACTATCAATTTCAAGTATTAATAAAACCTTCACCAAAAGATATTAAAAAAATGTACCTTAATAGTCTTTCATCAATTGGTATTAAACATGAAGAGCACGATATCAGATTTGTAGAGGATGATTGGGAAAGTCCGACTTTAGGTGCCGCCGGTCTTGGATGGGAAGTATGGTGTGATGGTATGGAAATTACTCAATTTACTTATTTTCAACAAATGGCAGGGATGGAATGCAATCCAATATCTGTTGAAATTACATACGGATTAGAAAGATTATGTATGTTCATTCAAAATAAAAAAAATGTTTATGATTTAATTTGGAACAATGAAGGAGTTTTATATAAAGATATTTTTCATCAAGCTGAAAAAGAATTTTCAGCATATAATTTTGAGTATGCAAATACTGATAAATTATTTAAGATTTTTGAAATGCTTGAGGGTGAAGCAAAATCTTTAATTGAAAAGAAAATTTCTCTTCCAGCATATGATCAATGTTTAAAGTCAAGTCATGTGTTTAATATTTTAGATGCTAGAGGAGTTATAAGTGTTGCTCAAAGAGCAGAATATATTGCAAGGATCAGAGATCTGACAAAAAAAATTGGAAAAATCTGGGTAGAAACACAAAATTAAAATGTCTGAATTTTTTCTTGAATTATTTAGTGAAGAAATACCTTCCAGATTACAAATTAATGCTAGAAATGATTTAATACAAATTTTTAAAAAATTTTTTGATGATAATGAAATTATAATTAAAGGTAAAATAAATATTTATTCAATTCCAAATAGACTCATTGTTTATATTAATAAGGTATCTAAAGATGTAACAAAAAAAGCCCAGGAAATAAGAGGTCCCAATATTAATGCTCCAGAAAAGGCTTTAGAAGGATTTTTAAAATCTAATAAAATAAGTAAAGAAAAAGTTATCAAAAAAAGCACTGATAAAGGTATATTCTTTTTCTACAACAAACCACCACAAAAAGTTAAAACATACGATTTATTAAAAGATAATATTGCAAGTTTGCTTTTAAAAATTTCTTGGAAAAAATCAATGAAATGGGGCTACTATGATTTATATTGGGGAAGACCATTAAAATCAATATTATGCTTATTTGATAAAAAAATAATTGATTTTAAATTAAACCATTTACAGAGTTCAAATAAAACTTTTATAGATAAAGATCTAGAAGATGAAGTAAAAAGTTTTAATAATTTTAAATCTTATATAAAATTTTTTAAACAAAGAGGGGTAATAATTGATCAAAATAAAAGAAAAGAATTTATAACTAAAGAAATAAATAAGGCAACTAATCAAAAAAAAATTTATATAAACTTTAATGAAAAACTTATAGAGGAAATTACAAATATTGTTGAAAAACCAAAAATTTTAGTATGTGAGTTTAACAAGAAATTTTTAGAAATTCCCCAAGAAATACTTATTATTACAATGCAATATCACCAAAAATATTTTCCAACATTTGATGATAAAAAAAAAATAACAAATAATTTTATAGTTGTGGCAGATTGCAAGGACAAGAAAGGATTAGTTAAATTAGGAAATCAAAATGTTGTAGAAGCTAGATTAGCAGATGCAGAATTTTTTTGGAATAGAAATAAGTCTCAAAATTTAGTTAAGCAGGTGTCTAAATTGAAGCAAATTAATTATTTTAAAGGATTAGGAAGTTATTTTGATAAAATACAAAGAGTAAGAAAACTTAGCGGAATAATATCGGATGAACTTTTAATAAGTAAAGAAAAGATAGAAATTGCCTCCTCAATTTGCAAAGTAGATTTGATGTCGGATTTAGTTTCAGAGTTTCCTGAATTGCAAGGTGTAATGGGTGGATACTTTGCGAGAGAGCAAGGTTTTGATGAAGAAATAAGCTTAGCTGTGTCAGAGCATTACTTACCAAGTGGTATTGATAGTAAAGTACCAAAAAAACCATATAGTATAGCATTATCATTAAGTGATAAAATCGATTCTCTAGTTGGTTTTTTTGGTATTAATCTTAAACCAACTAGCTCAAAAGATCCTTATGCATTAAGAAGAATGACTATTAGTTTATTGAGGTTAATAATTGAAAATCAAAAAAAAATAAAATTAAGAGATCTAATAAATTATTCAATAAATTTGTACAAAGAACAAAATTACTCTTTTGACTCAAAATTATTAAATGATGAATTAGGAGACTTTATTTTAGATAGATTAAAAAATTATTTGAAAGAAAAAGATATTAGATCGGATATTATTGAATGTTCTATTAATTCACATGGAATAGACGATTTACTAAAAATTTTTAATAAATCATTAAATTTGAATAAAAATATTAAAAAAGATTTTGGAATTGATGTTATTGCAATTTATAAAAGATCTGCAAACATTTTAAATAGTGAGAGAGAATCAAAATTAGATATCGTGGGTTCCGCCGATCCTGGTCTCTTTAAAAATGATTACGAAAAGAACCTTTATAAAAAAATACATACTATAAGAAAGTATTTTTCAAGTATAGATAGAGATGAGAATTATGATGAAAGTCTTAAAACTCTTTCTAGTGCTAAAAATGAGGTCAATGAGTTTTTTGATAATGTAATAGTTAATGATCAAGAAGAAATAATTAAGAAAAACAGACTAGAACTTTTAAAAATGTTGTGTAAAAGCTTCGATAATTATTTTAACTTTTCTAAAATAGAAGTATAAATGTCAAAATTAGTTTTTAATTTTAAATCTAAAGAAACAAAAAAAATAAAAATCCCAAAAAATATTTTAGGAGGCAAAGGTGCAAATTTATCAGAAATGGGAAGGATGGGGCTGCCTGTCCCACCGGGATTTACAATTTCTACTGAAGCATGTGATTTATTTTATAAAAATAAAAAGAAATTAAAGCCTAAAATCATAAATGAAATAAATAGAGAGTTAAAAAACGTTGAAAAAGACTCTGGTAAAAAATTTGGAGATTTGAAAAACCCTTTGTTGTTATCTGTAAGATCTGGTGCAAGGGTTTCCATGCCAGGCATGATGGATACAATTTTAAATCTTGGACTTAATGATAAAACTGTAATTGCTTTAGCGAATAAAACGTCAAATATGAGATTTGCAAAAGATAGTTATAGAAGATTTATACAAATGTATGCAAATGTTGTTATGGGTGTTGAAAGTTATAATTTTGAAGAACTAATTGAAAATTATAAACTTACAAAAGGTGTATTGTTAGACACTGATTTGGATGAAAATGACTGGGATGGATTGATTAGAGACTTTAAAAATATTGTAAAAGAAAAAACCAATAAGGATTTTCCTCAAAACATTAATGAACAATTATTAGGTGCAATTAGTGCAGTCTTTTTGTCATGGGAGAGTAACAGGGCAAAGGTTTATAGAAAATTAAATCATATCCCATCTGAATGGGGAACTGCAGTAAATGTACAGTCCATGGTTTTTGGTAATATGGGTGATGATTGTGCCACAGGTGTTGTATTTACAAGAAATCCATCTAATGGAATTAATGAAATCTATGGCGAATATTTAATAAATGCTCAAGGAGAAGATGTTGTTGCGGGAACTAGGACCCCCCAACATATAACTAAGAAAGCTAGAAAAGATGCAAAAGAAATATTTCTTTCAATGGAAGAGTCTATGCCTAAAGTTTACAAAAATCTAAAAAATATTCTTATTAAACTAGAGAAACACTATAAAGATATGCAGGATGTAGAGTTCACAGTCGAAAATAATAAGTTGTGGATGTTGCAAACAAGATCTGGAAAAAGAACTGCAAAATCATCAGTAAAAATTGCTGTCGACATGGAAAGAGAAAAACTTATAACAAAAAAAGAGGCAGTCCTCAGAGTACAGCCAAATTCATTAGATACTTTGCTTCATCCAACTTTAGATGAAACAGTAAATCTAGAAGTAATAGCTAAAGGCCTTCCAGCTTCTCCAGGAGCAGCTAGTGGAAAAGTAGTATTTACTTCTGACGAGGCTGAAAGATTAAATGGAATGATGCAAAATACAATCCTAGTTAGAGTAGAAACATCACCAGAAGATATAAATGGAATGCATGCAGCTAAGGGAATTCTTACTGCAAGAGGAGGGATGACTAGCCATGCTGCAGTAGTTGCAAGAGGAATGGGTAGACCTTGTGTATCTGGCTCAAGTGAAATAGAAATAGATTACCAAAATAAAATTTTCAAAACGAAAAATAATGAAATAAAAGAAGGTGATTTAATTACAATTGATGGATCAACTGGTAGAATTATAAAAGGCGAAGTTAAAACCGTTAAACCCGAAATTTCAGGAGATTTTTCTAAACTTATGAGCTGGGCTGATAAATTTAGAAAACTTAAAATTAGAACTAATTCTGAAACACCTCTTGATAGTAAAACTGCTAGAGAATTTGGAGCTGAAGGAATAGGTCTTTGTAGAACAGAACATATGTTTTTTGATGAAGAAAGAATTCTATCTGTTAGAGAGATGATATTATCAAAATCAAAAGAAGATAGAGCTAGTGCTTTAAAGAAACTACTTCCTTTTCAAAAAAAGGATTTTATTGATATCTTTAAAATTATGAATGGTCTACCTGTTACAGTTAGATTATTAGATCCACCACTTCATGAATTTTTACCAAAAAATCAAAAAGAAATAGGCGATGTGGCAAATGCTTTAAAAATCAAAAGTTCTGAATTAGAGGGTAGAATAACAGAACTTCATGAACAAAATCCAATGCTTGGTCATAGAGGTTGTAGATTAGGCATATCATTCCCAGAAATATATGAGATGCAGTGCACAGCGATTTTTCATGCTTTAGTTGAATGTAAAAAACTCAAGATAAAATCTATTATTCCGGAGATCATGATACCGTTGGTATCAACTGAAGCAGAAATAAAAATAATGAAAGATTTAGTAATTAGAGTTGCAAAAGAAGTTGAAAACAAAACTAAAACAAAACTAAATTTTTTAGTAGGTACAATGATTGAGCTCCCAAGAGCAGCAATCAAAGCAGATGATATATCTAGACACGCAGAATTCTTTAGTTTTGGAACAAATGATTTAACACAAACAACTTTTGGCATTAGCAGAGATGATAGTGGTAAGTTTTTAAATGATTATATTGATAATAAAATTTTTGATATTGATCCATTTGTTTCTATAGACGATGGAGTGGGAGATTTAATAGAAATAGCAACAAAAAAAGGTAGAAAAATTAACAAAAAAATCAAACTCGGTATATGTGGTGAACATGGAGGCGATCCAAAGAGCATCGACTTCTGTGCACGTGTTGGTTTAGATTATGTATCCTGTTCACCTTATAGAGTACCTATCGCAAGATTGGCTGCTGCTCAGGCTCAATTAAAAAAATAAAATTTAATTTTTAGATTTCCAATTTTAAGTCTAAAGCATCCATTGAGTGGGTTAAAGATCCTACAGAAATTCTATCTACACCAGTAGAGGAAACTTTTTTAACATTCTTTAATGTAATTCCCCCAGATGCTTCAGTCTCATAAAATTTCTTAGACATTTTGACTGCTTTTTTTAGATTTTTTGAACTCATGTTATCTAATAGAATTCTATCAAATTTTAGACCCAATATTCTTTTTAACTGAGATAAATTATCAACCTCAACTGTAATTTTTTTCCCCCCTTTCTTTTTGATCGCTCTTTGAATTAAATTTTCAAAATTTTTTTCAGAAATTATATGATTATCTTTTATTAAGTATTCATCACTTAAGTTAAATCTATGGTTTGTTCCACCACCTAATTTAACAGCATATTTTTGGATTACTCTAAGATTTGGAATTGTTTTTCTTGTGCAGCATATTTTAGTTTTTTTTCCAGCCTTTTTTACAAACATATTTGTTTTTGTTGCTATTCCAGAAATATGAGAAACAAAGTTTAATGCCACTCTTTCCCCGGTTAAAATGTTTTTTAGGTCACCATCAATAATCGCAATTACCTCACCTTTTTTAATTCGAGATCCATCTTTTTTTTTACTTTTAAAATTTATTTTATTATCGACCAATTTAAATGTTTCTTTTGCAAATTCTATACCACCTAAAATTCCATTTTGGTTACATATCATTTTTACTTTTTTTTTAATATTTTTATTAACTAGTTCTGAAGTAATATCGCCTGATGGGTATAAGTCTTCATTCAAAGCTAGTTTACATGAAGATTTTATGAAATTTTTACTTAATTGAATTTTAGACACAGATTTTATCTGCCTATTTCTGCCATTCTTTCTACAGATTTTCTTGCTTTTTGAATTGTCTCATTGTCCATTATTAATTCGTTAGTTTCATTTTCTAAACAGTCTAGTATTTTAGGCAGAGTAATTCTTTTCATATGTGGACAAAGATTACATGGTCTAATAAATTCAACATTTGGATTATCAATTTGGACGTTGTCGCTCATCGAGCATTCTGTGACCATCATAACTTTTTCTGGCTGATTATCTCTTACATATTTAATCATTCCACTTGTAGATCCTGCAAAATCAGATGCTTGTATAACATCAGGAGGACATTCAGGATGTGCTATTATTTTTATGCCTGGATTAGCTTTTCTTATATCATTAATTTCTTGATCGTTGAATTGTTCATGCACCTCACAAGTTCCCTTCCAAGAAATAATTTCTATATCGGTTTGCGATGCCACATATTTAGCTAAAAAATCATCAGGTAAAAATATTACTTTTTTTACTCCTAATGACTCAACAATTTTTACTGCATTTGCTGATGTACAGCAAACATCAGTTTCAGCTTTAACATCAGCAGATGTATTTACATACGAGACCACTGGAACACCAGGATATTGCTTTTTTAGGTTTCTAACATCATCGCCTGTTATAGATGAAGATAGGGAGCAGCCTGCTTTCATATCTGGTAATAAAACTTTTTTTTCAGGACTCATTAATTTTGCAGTCTCAGCCATAAAATGAACTCCACACATTACAATTATATCTGCTTTTGTTTTTGCAGCCTCTACTGCTAACGCTAAAGAATCTGCAGAAAAATCTGAAATACCATGATAAATTTCTGGCGTTTGATAATTGTGAGCAAGAATTACTGCATTCTTCTCTTTCTTTAATTTGTTAATTTTATAGATGTAAGGCGCATATGTAGCCCATTCTATCTCCGGAATTTTTTTTGATACTTTGTTATAAATTGAACTTGTTGCTTTTTTTATTTCACTAGTAAATTCCATAAAAAAAACTTATCAACTTGAAATAGAATTGTCATTCATTTAATCTGCCGCATAACATGCGGTCATGCTGAAACTGGTAGACAGGCACGGTTGAGGGCCGTGTGGGCCTAGCCCATGAGAGTTCGAGTCTCTCTGACCGCACCAAAAACAAATACTTATTAAGGGGCGTTCTGTTGCCAGGTGCCCCAGACCCCGTAACTTAATTAATAAATTAATTAAGCTGCAAGTGCGTAACTTTCGTTAGCATTTATAAATTAGCCCTTCACGGCGGAACAATACCGAACGAAAGAATAACTTTTAGTCATCCGTCGATCCTAATTCACCCCCATAAGTTGAAAATGGTGGAGGTGGTGGGTACTGCCCCCACGTCCGTAATGGTTATTACGAAATTCGTTTATCGTCATAGTTGGAAAACCAACATTAATAATATAAAACCAAATTCAATAGATTCAATAAATTATTCATGAAGTTAACCGACGAACAAATAAAGGAAATAAAAGATCAGCAATCTCAGCAAAATTCAACTAAAAGAGTAACAGCTCCAGAACTTGAAAAAATTCTGTACGATGCAATTCCAATATTAGACCACGGTTTTATAAGAGTTGTTGACTATATGGGCGATGATACCTCAGTAGTTCAATCAGCTAGAGTTTCTTATGGAAAAGGCACAAAAAAAGTTTCAACAGACTCTGGTTTAATAAAATATTTAATGAGGCATTGGCATAGCACTCCTTTTGAAATGTGTGAAATAAAATATCACGTAAAGTTACCTATATTTATAGCAAGACAATGGATTAGACACAGAACAGCAAATGTTAATGAATACTCTGCAAGATACTCAATTTTAGATAAAGAATTTTATCTACCTGAGCCAAAACATCTTGCTGCTCAATCACAAAGTAATAGACAAGGTAGAGGTGATATTTTAGATGGAGAAAAAGCAAAAAAAGTTTTGAATTTATTAAAAGGAGATGCTGAACAAACTTATAATAATTATGAAACTATGCTTAATGAAAGATACGATGGATCAACTATAGATGAAAATGCTATAGGTTTAGCGAGAGAGCTTGCAAGAATGAACTTAACATTAAATACTTACACTCAATGGTATTGGAAAACAGATTTATTAAATCTGATGAATTTTTTGAGGCTCAGAGCAGATCATCATGCTCAGTATGAGATTAGAGCTTATGCAGATGCTATGCTTGATACTGTAAAAAAATGGGTGCCGATAACTTATGAAGCCTTTATGGATTATAGGGTTGGTGGAACAGAAGTTTCTGCAAAAGGAAAAATTATTATTCAAAAACTTATAAAAGGTGAAAATGTTTCTATCGATGACACAGGTTTATCGAAAAGAGAATGGAACGAACTTATGGAAGCTTTCGATCTTAAAGATAAATTGATTTAATCTTTTCAGCTAATTTTAAATAAGTTTTTGATATTTTGTGATCTGGTTTGCTTTTAACAATAGGCGAACCCATATCGCCTTGTTTTCCAATTTCTGGATCAATTGGTATCTCACCTAGAAAATCTTTTTTAAATTCATCAGCAGTCTTTTTGACACCACCTTCACCAAAAATTGCATATTTTTTTCCATCATCCCCAATAAAGTGACTCATATTATCTATTAACCCTAATATTTTTACTTTAAGTTTATCAAACATCCTGATCCCACGCTTTACGTCCTGTAAAGCTATTTCTTGTGGAGTAGATATAATTATTACTCCATCCATATTTATTTCCTGAGCAAAAGTTAATTGTGTATCCCCAGTTCCTGGAGGCATATCAACAATTAAAAAATCTAAATTTTCCCATAAAACTTTTTGTGTAAAAGTTTTTATTGCAGAAATTACCATTGGACCCCTCCAAATCATCGGTGTTTGCTCATCTGTTAAAAATCCTATAGACATACATTGAATTCCATATTTTTTAATTGGCTTTAATTTTTGCCCATCACTTTCAGGCTTTTCATTTATTGAGAATAATTTTGGCAATGATGGTCCATATATATCTGCGTCAAGCAAGCCGACATTTAAGTCCATATTTTTTAATGCTAAAGCAAGATTCGAGGCAAATGTTGATTTTCCAACTCCTCCTTTTGCACTTGAGATTGCAATTGTAAACTTTGTTCCAATAATCGGGTTCCTTCTAAAGGTTTTTGGCTCTGTTTTTGCCTTTGTTGTGTCACTTAAACCTACTTTTTTATTGTCCATAATTTACCATTATCTTGTTTTTACTAATAAAGACACTATATAGAGTGTCGTATTATGAGTGATTTTAGAAATCAAAGCCCATGGGGAGCGCCTCCAGGAGGAGGCGGTAGTGGAAACGGTGGATTTAGAAAAGGTCCTACACCTCCAAATATTGATGAAATTATAGGTAAACTGCAATCGATTATAAACAGATTCTTGGGTGGCGGCAAAGGTGGTGCTAAGCCAATAATAATTGGTCTTATAATTCTTTTAGTTGTTTGGACTTTAAGTGGCCTTTACAGAGTTTTGCCTGATGAACAAGGTGTTGTATTGAGATTTGGAAAATTTGTCAAAACTACACAGCCTGGATTAAATTACCACCTTCCTTTTCCTATTGAAAATGTCTTAACCCCTAAAGTTACAAAAGTTAATAGAATGGATATTGGATTTAGATCAGAAAGAGATAGTGGATTTTCATCAGGGGGAGTTGCGGATGTTCCAGAAGAAAGTTTAATGTTAACAGGCGATGAAAACATTGTTAATATTGATTTTTCAGTATTTTGGGTAATTAAAGACGCCGGAAATTTTTTATTTAAAATTCAAGATCCAGAAGGAACAGTTAAAGCAGCTGCAGAAACAGCGATGAGAGAGGTTATTGCACGATCTGATATTCAACCGATTCTCACCGAAGGTAGATCTCTTATAGAAGCTGATACTCAAGAAATAATTCAAGAAATTTTAGATGAATACACAAGTGGAATTCAAATTACACAAGTTCAAACTCAAAAAGCTGATCCACCAGACCAAGTTATTGATGCATTTAGAGATGTCCAAGCTGCAAGAGCGGATATGGAAAGATCTAAAAACGAGGCAGAAGCATATGCTAACGATGTAATTCCAAGAGCAAGAGGGGAAGCAGCAAAAATTCTACAAGCAGCTGAAGCTTATAAAAAAGAAGTTGTTGCAAAGGCGGAAGGAGAAGCAAGCAGATTTTTATCAATATATAATGAGTATGCAAAAGCCAAAAAAGTAACTCAAGAAAGAATGTATCTTGAGACAATGGAAGAAGTATTGGCAGATATTAACAAAATTATAATCGATAAAAATTCAGGTGAAGGTGTAGTACCGTATCTGCCGTTACAAGAATTAAAAACAGGGACTAATTAAAATGAAAGCAGGAAAATTTTTATTACCAATAATTATTCTAATTGCTGCAACAATTTACTTTTCTGTATTTATAGTAAAAGAGGTTAATCAAGCAATAGTACTTCAATTTGGTGATCCTAAAAGAATTATATCCAAACCAGGAATTAATTTTAAAATTCCATTTATTCAAAATGTTGTATTCTTGGATAAAAGAATTTTAAATCTTGATACACCGCCAGAGGAAGTAATTGCATCTGATCAAAAAAGGCTAATAGTGGATGCATTTGCAAGATTCCAAATAATTGATCCTCTTAAATTTTATATATCAGTTGGAAATGAAAGAGTTGCAAGATCAAGATTAGCTACAATTATAAATTCTAGAATAAGAAACGTGCTTGGTCAGCAAGAATTACAAACACTTTTATCAGAAGATAGAACAAAACAAATGTCGTTAATACAAGAAGGTGTAAATAATGAAGCAGAAAATTTTGGCATTAGTATTGTTGATGTAAGAATTAAAAGAGCAGACCTTCCTCAAGCCAACAGTGATGCAATTTTTAGAAGAATGCAAACCGAAAGAGAAAGAGAAGCAAAAGAATTTAGAGCAAAAGGTGCAGAGATGGCGGTAACAATTACCTCAACTGCCGATAAAGAAGTAACCGTTATACTTGCTGATGCACAAAAAAAATCTGAGATTATGAAGGGTGAAGGTGATGGTTTGAAAAATAAGATTTTTGCTGATGCCTTTGGACAAGATCCTGAATTTTTTGCATTTTATAGAGCTATGCAGGCATACCAAAAAGCTTTAATAGGCGGTGAGACTTCAATGATACTTTCTCCAGATAGTGAATTTTTTAAATTTTTCGGAAATATTGATCAAAAAGTAGAGTAAGTTTAATGAGAGAATTGATCATAGCATTTGGTCTATTCCTTTTTATTGAAGGTATGCTTTACGCCATATTTCCATCAAAAATGAAAAATATGATAATGAAATTAAAAGAAGCCACTGATAATCAACTAAGAACTGGTGGATTAATATTTGCAGTGATTGGTTTTTTTATAATTTGGTACTTAAAGAGATGAGATTCATAAAGATTTTATTTTTAATATTATTTTCAATTAATATTCAAAATATCACTAACGCAGCAAGCATGCCCGCATCTTTTGCAGATCTTGCTGAAAAATTAATGCCATCAGTGGTAAATATCTCGACTACAACAACAATAACCACACGGTCAAACCCATTTCCATTTGAATTTCCCCCAGGATCTCCTTTTGAAGATATGTTCAAAGATTACGGAACTCCGCAGAAGAGACAGACAAGTGCACTTGGATCAGGGTTTATTATTGATGAAAAAGGAATTGTTATTACAAACAACCATGTAATCCAAGGCGCAGAAGATGTTTTTGTTAGAGTTAATGGTGAAAAAAATATAAAGGCAAAAGTAATTGGAGCAGATCCCGGTATGGATTTGGCAGTTCTTCAAATAGAGTCAGATCAAAAATTCACACCAGTTAAGTTCGGAGACTCTGATACCGCAAGAATAGGTGATTGGGTAATTGCAATTGGAAATCCCTTTGGTTTAGGTGGAACGGTTACTGCAGGAATAATCTCTGCAAGAAACAGAAGTATCGGTCTTTCTAGATATGAAGACTACATTCAAACTGATGCATCAATTAACCAAGGTAATTCAGGAGGCCCATTATTTAATATGGATGGTGATGTAGTTGGAATTAATACAGCAATATTAGGTCAATCAGGTTCAATTGGAATTGGTTTTGCAATACCTTCTAATAGTGCACAAAAAGTAATTAATCAATTAATTGAATTTGGTGAAACTAAAAGAGGATGGCTAGGTGTAAGAATTCAAACAGTCACAAAAGATATTGCAGATGTTGAAAAATTAGAAGAGCCAAGAGGTGCACTTGTTGCAAGTGTAGCTGAAAATAGTCCGTCAGATAAAGGAGGAATTAAAGCTGGAGATATAATTTTAGAATTTGATGGTAAACAAATTAATGAAATGAGTGAACTTCCGAGAATAGTGGCTGAAACAGAAGTTGGAAAAAAAGTAAAACTTAAAGTGTGGAGAAATAAACGTGAAATAACTAAGGAAATTATACTTGGAAGACTTGAAACTTCTGAAGACTTTAAATCTCAAGGTTTAGTAACAGAAAAACCTAAAGAAGATACAATTAATGGGTTAAAAATAAAAGTGAGATTGCTAAATAAAGATGACATAAAAGATAGAAACTTACCAAAAAATACAACTGGATTAGTTATCACAGAAATTGATAAAGATAGCCCAGTTAATTATCTTCAAGTAAATAATATTATTGTCGAAGCACAAAAGAAAAAGATCAACACCATTGGTGATCTAGATAATATTGTAAAACTTGCTCTAAAAAGTAATGATAAAAGTTTACTTATCGCAATTTACAATAACAATAACCAAAGAAGATATATTGGTGTTAAATTAAATTAATGGACTTAAAGTCCAAAATAATCCTTATTTCAGGACCAACAGCATCCGGAAAATCAAAATTTGCTATACAGCTTGCAAAAAAAATAAATGGAGAAGTTATAAATGCAGATAGTATGCAAATTTTTAAAGAATTAAAAATTCTTACAGCAAGACCACAGCGAAATGATTTAAAAAACATTAAACATCATTTATATGGATTTAAAAGTGTAAAAGATAATTATTCTACAGGAAATTGGCTCAAGGATGCCAAGAAAAAAATTAACAATATTAAGAAAAGAAATAAAATTCCAATTCTTGTTGGTGGTACAGGCCTATATTTTAAAGCACTTATTGATGGAATAGTTAATATCCCAGATATTCCAACTGTTATTCGAAATAGAATAAGAAAAAAACAATCAAAAATAGGACAAATTAAATTTTATTCGGAACTTATTAAACTAGACCCACTTTGCAAAAAAAAAATTAACAAAAATGACTCTCAAAGATCAATAAGAGCCTATGAAGTAAAAAAGTTTACAAATAAATCTTTGTTTGATTGGTATAGTGAAACATATTCTGATTTTAATAAAGACAGGTTTATAAAGTTACATATTGATTATCCTAGAGAGAAGTTAATAGAAAGAATTTCTATAAGAACAAATGAAATGTTAAGAGATGGGGCAATAAAAGAAGCTAAGATGTTTTATAAATTAAGAGTAAAGAAAGATTTATCATCTAATAAAGTTATTGGTCTAAGCGAGATTAAAGAATATCTCGATAAAAGAACCGTTCTCAGTGAACTTAAAGAAAAAATATCAATAAAAACAAGGCAATATGCTAAGAGACAGTCTACTTGGGCAAGAGGACAAATGTCTGATTGGCAAAAAATAAAATTTAATAGACTAAAATCATTTTTAAAAAAATTTCCTAAATCAGCATAGATTGCTTGACCTATTAGCACAACTTCAGCTAGATTGTCTGAATGTCAAAATTATACTCAGGAGCTGAAATCGTATTTAAGTGTATGGAGGATCAAAATGTTGATCATATTTTTGGTTATCCAGGCGGTGCTGTACTTCCAATTTATGACGAATTACAAAATTTTAATTCAATTAAACATGTCTTAGTTAGACATGAGCAAGGAGCAGGTCATGCAGCAGAAGGATATGCAAGATCATCCGGTAAACCAGGTGTTATTTTGGTAACCTCTGGACCAGGTGCAACAAATGTAGTTACAGCTTTAACTGATGCATACATGGATTCGATACCATTAGTTTGTATCTCTGGACAAGTTCCAACTCATTTAATTGGTACAGATGCATTTCAAGAATGTGATACAACCGGAATAACCAGACCTTGTACAAAACATAATTGGTTAGTCAAAGATATAAATGATTTAGCTAGTACAATACACAAAGCATTTGAGGTAGCAACTACTGGTAGACCAGGACCAGTTTTAGTAGATATACCAAAAGATATTCAATTTCAAAAAACAAAATACAATAAACCAAAAAAAGAAAAAAAATTAAACGGTAAATCTCATAATCATTTTAATCAAAGTAGTATTGATCAGTTAATCGATTTAATGAGCAAATCTTCAAAGCCTATTTTTTATACCGGCGGAGGTGTTATTAATTCTGGACCTAAGGCTAGTGAACTTTTAAGAGAACTTGTTTATGCAACAGGTTTTCCGATTACATCAACTTTGCAAGGATTGGGATCTTTTCCAGGTGATGATAATCAATTTTTGGGAATGTTGGGCATGCATGGAACTTATGAAGCAAATAATGCAATGCACGACTGTGATTTAATGATTAATATTGGGGCACGTTTTGACGATAGGATAACAGGAAAGATAGATGAATTTTCACCAAAATCAAAAAAGGTTCATATTGATATAGATCCATCGTCTATTAATAAAAATGTTAAAGTTGATTTAGCTATTGTAGGAGATGTAAAAACTGTTCTTACATCTACTTTAAAAAGTTTAAAACAAAAAAAATCAAAATTTTTAAAATCAAATAAACAAAAGACTTCTAAGTGGTGGGAAAAAATTCAAAAATGGAGGTCTGTTAGATCTTTAGATTATATAGGAAGTGAAGAGACTATAAAACCTCAGTATGCGATTGAAAGATTATACGAATTGACTAAAGACAAAGACTCTTACATTACAACTGAGGTAGGACAGCATCAAATGTGGGCTGCTCAACATTATAAATTTAATAAACCAAATCGTTGGATGACATCTGGTGGATTAGGTACCATGGGATATGGTTTACCAGCAGCAGTAGGTGTACAAGTTGCTCATCCAAAAAAATTAGTTATTGATATTGCGGGAGAGGCTTCAGTATTAATGACAATACAGGAAATATCTACAGCTGTACAATACAACCTCCCAATTAAAATTTTTATATTGAATAATCAATACATGGGTATGGTTAGACAATGGCAAGAACTTTTGCATGATAAAAACTATTCTGAAAGTTACACTGCTGCTCTACCAGATTTTGTTAAATTAGCGGAAGCATATAACTGTGTTGGTATAAGAGCAAAAACACCAGAAGAGTTAGACGATAAAATTATTGAAATGTTGAATACAGATAGACCTGTAATATTTGATTGTATGGTTGATAAAGTAGAAAATTGTTTTCCAATGATACCATCAGGAAAGCCACATAATCAAATGATTTTAGGGCCAAAAGACCAAGAGAATAAAAAAATTACTGGAAAAGGCAAATCTCTAGTTTAATGCCTAAATCAAAATCAGCTTATAGTTTTTCAAATAAAAAAGAGAAATTTGATACTCACATAATAGTTGTTTGGGTAGACAATGAAGCTGGTGTATTAGCTAGAGTAGTTGGTTTGTTTTCTGGCAGAGGTTATAATATTGAATCTTTAGCTGTTGCCCAAGTTGATGAAAAGTTAAAGATATCTAGGATAACAATTGTAACTACAGGAACACCGCAAGTTGTTAATCAAATTAAACTTCAATTAAAAAAACTTGTGCCTGTTCATAAAGTTGCAGATTTTAAAAGAGAAGATAAAGCAGTCATATTTAAGGAGATGGCGTTATTTAAAATTGTTGGTACAAATAATAAATTAGAAGGTGCATTGAAAGCTTGCAAAAAATATAATCCCGTACTACTAGACAAAACAAAAAAATCAAACGTTATTCAAATAACAGCTTTAAGAAGAGAAATAGACAAAATGTCAAAGGATTTAAAAAAATTTGGATTGGTGAGTGTTTCTAGAACAGGAGCCGTAGCTATGACAAGAGGTGCAGATATATTTAAATAATTAATTAGGAGAAAAAAAATGAAAATGTTTTATGAAAAAGATACTGATGCAAAATTAATAAAGGATAAAAAAATTGCAATTTTTGGATATGGTAGCCAAGGACATGCTCACGCTTTAAACTTAAAAGATAGTGGGGTAAAAGAAGTTGTTGTAGCTCTTCGAGAAGGATCTTCAAGTATTGAAAAAGCAAAATCTAAAGGTTTAAAAGTTATGAATCTTTCAGATGCTGCTGAATGGGCTGATGTTGTGATGATTTTAACTCCAGATGAATTACAAGCAACTATTTATAAAAATCATATTGAACAACGTGTAAAAGAAGGAACATCCATTGCTTTTGCTCATGGATTAAATGTCCATTATGATTTGATAAAAGCAAGAAAAGATTTAGATGTATTTATGGTAGCACCAAAAGGACCAGGTCATTTAGTTAGAAGTGAATATGAAAAAGGCGGAGGAGTTCCATGTTTATTTGCTGTTCATCAAGATGGATCAGGAAAAGCTAGAGATCTAGCTATGTCATATGCTTCAGCGATTGGTGGTGGAAGATCGGGTATAATTGAGACAACATTTAAAGACGAAGTAGAGACAGATTTATTTGGAGAACAAACAGTCTTATGCGGAGGTCTTGTTGAATTAATTAAAAATGGATATGAAACTTTAGTCGAAGCAGGTTACGAACCTGAAATGGCTTATTTTGAAACAGTTCATGAAGTTAAACTTATTGTAGATTTAATTTATGAAGGTGGAATAGCAAACATGAATTATTCTATATCTAATACTGCAGAATATGGAGAATACGAGTCTGGCCCCAGGATAATTAATAAAGAAGAAACAAAAAAAAGAATGAAAGAAGTTTTAGCTGATATCCAGTCTGGTAAATTTACTAAACAATGGATGGACGAGTGTAAAAATGGCCAGAAAAATTTCTTAGCTACAAGAGCAAAGCTAGCAGAGCATCCAGTTGAAAAAGTTGGAGCAACCTTAAGAGAAATGATGCCTTGGATTGCCAAGAAGAAGCTTGTCGATAGTGATAAAAAATAATTAGATGTTAAATTTGGGTTAAATTTCCCAATTTATTTTGCAATCTGAGCGAGAGCATGTATTATGCTCGAGCTAAAAAATAGAATGACAGACAAAGAAAAATTATACATATTTGATACGACTATGCGAGATGGCGAACAATCGCCTGGCGCATCTATGAGTGTCGAAGAAAAAATTCAGATATCTAGAGTGTTTGATGAAATGGGAATAGATATCGTTGAAGCAGGTTTTCCAATAGCATCACCAGGAGATTTTGAAGCAGTTTCTGAAATAAGTAAAATAATGAAAAACTCAATTCCATGCGGCCTTTCGAGAGCGCTTAAAAAAGATATTGATGCATGCCATGAGTCTTTGAAACATGCTCCAAGATTTAGAATTCATACTTTTATTTCCACAAGTCCTTTACACATGAAACACAAACTTGAAATGACAAACGATCAGGTTCTAGATGCAATTAAAGAAAGTGTTACATATGCAAGAAACTTTACTGACGATGTAGAATGGTCCTGCGAGGATGGAACTAGAACTGATATTGATTTCATGTGCAAAACAGTTGAGCTTGCAATTAAATGTGGAGCTAAGACTATAAATATTCCAGATACTGTTGGATATTCTATTCCTGAAGAATTTGCTAAAACAATTAAACACTTAAAAAATAATGTTCCAAACATAGATAAAGCAATATTATCTGCACACTGTCATAATGATCTTGGCTTAGCAGTAGCAAATGCATTGGCTGGAGTTTCAGAAGGGGTAAGACAAATAGAATGTACTATTAATGGAATAGGAGAGAGAGCAGGAAATGCAGCATTAGAAGAGGTAGTTATGGCAATAAAAACTAGAAATGATTTAATGCCATACAATACAGGTATTAAAACAGAATTAATAAGCAAAGCTTCAAAAATTGTATCAAATGCAACTGGATTCCCAGTTCAATTTAACAAAGCAATAGTTGGAAAAAATGCTTTTGCACATGAGTCGGGAATTCATCAAGATGGAATGCTAAAAAATAGAGAAACGTATGAAATTATGACTCCCGAGAGTGTAGGTGTTAAGAAAACCTCGCTTGTTATGGGGAAACATTCAGGACGACATGCTTTTAAAGATAAATTATCTGATTTAGGTTACTCAAATCTTACAGATGATATTATCCAAGCTGCTTTTGGAAAATTTAAAGTTTTAGCTGATAAAAAAAAGCATATATATGATGAAGACATAGTAGCTTTAGTTGATGATAGTTTAATTGTAGATAATAAAATTAATGCAATTAATTTGAAATCTTTAAAAGTTTTTGCTGGCACAGGAGAACCTCAAAAAGCTGAAATGACATTAGATGTCTATGGTGATATAAAGAATACAACTGAAACAGGAGATGGACCAGTTGATGCAATATTTAAATGTATAAAAAAATTATTTCCTCACGATGTAAAATTATCTCTTTATCAAGTACATGCAGTGACAGAAGGTACTGATGCTCAAGCAACTGTTAGTGTAAAAATTGAAGAAAATGATAGAACAACAGTAGGTCAATCAGCTGACACTGATACTTTAGTTGCATCAGCAAACGCCTATTTAAATGCATTGAATAAAATGCTTATAAAACGTGAGAAAAAAGCACCATCTCAAAATATCAAACATCAAAAAGTGAAAGGAATATAATAAATGTCAATGTTTGCCAATTTAAGAAAGTTTTGGAGCCAGGATATGGCAATTGATCTTGGAACAGCTAATACGCTAGTAGTTTTAAAAAGCAAAGGCGTTGTTCTAAATGAGCCATCTGTTGTAGCAGTTGTAGACAATAAAGGAAAAAAATCAGTTTTAGCAGTAGGTGATGAAGCTAAAACAATGTTAGGAAGAACCCCAGGCAATATTCAAGCGATAAGACCTTTAAGAGATGGTGTGATTGCAGACTTTATAGTGACAGAGGAAATGATTAAGCATTTTATAAAGAAAGTTCATAAAAAAACTTTGGCAAATCCTAGAATTTTAATTTGTGTACCAACTGGCTCAACTCCAGTAGAAAGAAAAGCTATTCAAGATAGTGCATTAGCAGCAGGTGCTAGAAGAGTTCAATTGATAGAAGAACCAATAGCAGCAGCAATTGGAGCGGGTCTACCAATTCAGGAAGCTACTGGATCTATGGTTGTAGATATTGGTGGTGGAACAACTGAAATTGCTGTTATGTCATTAGGTGGTGTTGTTTATTCCGAATCACTTCGGGTAGCAGGAGATGCTATGGACAATGCATTAAAGGATTATATGAGAGAAGAATATAATTTAATGATTGGAGATAGTACTGCTGAAAAAATTAAAAAAGATATTGGAACAGCAATACCAACAAATAATAATACATATGCAGTTAAAGGTAGAGATCTAAGATCAGGAACCCCTAAAGAGGTAAACATCTCAGAACAAGATACTTCAGAAGCTTTAAATCCGATACTGAAAGAAATTGTGTCTGGAATTAAAAAAGCACTAGAAAATACACCCCCAGAATTATCAGCTGATTTGGTTGATATGGGTTTAACAATGACTGGAGGAGGATCACTTTTAAAAAATATAGATAAAAGGTTCTCCAAAGAAACTGGATTACCAGTAAATATTGCTGATGATCCATTGTCATGTGTTGCAATAGGAACAGGAAAGGCGTTAGACGATCAAGAAATATTTTCTACTGTACTATCTGAGTATTAAATATTATGTCAACAGAATCGAGTAGAGATGATTTTATTATTGCTATTCGTTCAGCATTTCTAAAAAAAGGAAATAGACAAAAGTTTTCCTTATTCACTCTATTAATTATATCTATATTAGTTTTATCATTAGAGTATTTTAAAACTGGGCCAGTTAATCAATTTAGATCGATCACAAAGGATATAATATTTAGAGGTTCCTACGTTGTATCGAGCCCATTCAAATATGTTAAAGATAAATATTATCTCTTCCAAGATCACATGAGCATGTATGAAGAATTTTCAGTTTTAAGAGATAAGGATCTTGACCTTAACTCATTGAGAAAAGAAGTCGATTTTTACAAATCAGAAAATGCTCTTCTAAAAAAATTGATAGAGGAAAGAGATCTTTTTTCAAAAGAGTATATGTTAACCAAGATTTTATTGGATAAACAAAGTCCTTACTTAAAGTCTTTGATAATTAACAAAGGTCAAAAAAATGGAGTCAAACTAGGATCAGCCGTTAAAGATCGACTATATTACATTGGAAAGGTTGTAAATGTTAACTTTTTAAGCTCAAGAGTATTGCTGGCTAATGATCTTAATAGCAAGATCCCAATCATTATTGAGCCAAGTGGTATCAATGCAATACTTTCAGGAAATGGAAACGATGAATACGCTGAACTAGAATACCTACCAAAAGATAATGAGATAAAAGAGAATGAAATTGTATACACATCAGGTTCTGATGGAACAATTCCAGCTTCAATTCCCGTTGGAAAAATAATAATTCAAGATAATAAAAAGTATGTAAAGTTTTACAGTAACTTAAATCAACTAAATTATGTGCAGGTAAATAAGTAAAATGGCTAGAGGAGATATAAAATTTTATCAATTTTTGTTAAATAGTTTTCCAATTATTTTATTATTTTTCTTTGCTTTGACAGGTTATTCGTTTTCATTCCAGATTTTCAAAATTAATATATCTTTTAATTTTATTCACTTGATTGTTTTTTATTGGGTTTTAAGAAAACCTGAAATGCTTGGTTATGGCCTAATTTTTTTTGCAGGTGTAATCAATGATGTTGTACAAAATCTACCTATTGGAGTTTCATCAATAAATTATCTTTTACTCTGTGTTATTGCATCTTTTTTTAGGACAAGAACTCTTCTTCCAAATTTAATTTATGATTGGATACTATTTTTTATCGCAATATTAATTGTAAGCTCAATTCATTTTACGCTACTAGCCATTTTCTTTGATGGAAATATTAAATATGTGACTTTAATGTCATCAGCCTTTTTTTCATTTTTAATTTATCCGGCAGTGGCAAAATTATTTAATCAAATTTATTTACTAAGTTTAAAACAAGAAAATGTTGAATAGAGGAAGAAACATAGAAAAAGGCAGAGTTATAACAAGGAGGATGTTTATATTAGCTGCAGCAAAAATATTACTTTTTGCCGGCATTTCATCAAGATTATATAATTTACAAATTTCTGATAGAGAAAAATATGAAATCTTATCTGATAAAAATAGAATACGTGAGTGGAAAACTCCTCCTCAAAGAGGAATAATTGTAGATAATTTTAACAAAGTACTAGCAAGTAACGATAGAGTTTTTCAGCTACACTTAATATTAGATGAAATTAATGATTTTGATCTAACAATTTTTAAAATAAAAAATATAATTGGATTAGATCAGTTTCAAATAAAAAAATTGTATAAAAAAAAGGAAAGATTAAAACCTTGGGATACTTTAGTAGTTTCGGATAATTTAACTTGGGAACAATTCTCAAAAATTAATTTATATTTACATGAGTTAGAAGGTGCAAAACCTGTATTATCAACATCAAGATTTTATCCTTATTCAAATGATTTAGTTCACATTGTTGGATATGTTGGAGATGCTAGCCCTAAAGATATTGAAAAGCCAGAAATAAAAGAAAATTTTGTTCCAGGAATTAAAGTGGGGAAATATGGAATTGAAAAATCACAAGAAAAATTCTTAATCGGTAATTATGGCATTAAAAGATATGAAGTAAATGCATCTGGAAAAAGAATTAGTCAAATAGATTACATTAAGGAGAGGCAAGGAGATAAAGTAAGCCTAACTATTGATATTGAAATTCAAAAATATGCCCAAGAGCTACTTAAAGGAAAAGCGGGCTCTATCAGCGTAATGGATATTTATACGGGTGAAATTGTTGCGATGGCATCATCTCCAACATATGATCCAAATAAATTTACTCATGGAATTAACCAAAAAGATTGGCAAGAAATTAGAAATAATCCCTTAAAACCTTTGATAAATAAGTCAATTGCAGGACTTTATTCGCCAGGATCTACTTTCAAACCGATAGTTGCTCTTGCTGCTTTAGAATATGGAACAATCGATCCAAATAAAACAATTAGATGTAAAGGTCATAAACATCCTTATGAACTTTACGGAGTTAAATATCATTGTTGGAAAAAAGAAGGACATGGATACATGAAGTTGAGAAATGCTATCAAACAATCTTGCGATATCTATTTCTATGAAATGGCAAGATTGCTTGGTGTAGATAAATTATCAATAATTGCAAAAAGATATGGACTAGGGAAGAATGTTCTTGGAGAAATTTATAATGACGAAAAAAATGGACTAGTTCCTAACACAAAATGGAAAAGAAATGCATTGGAACAAAGTTGGTATTTAGGAGAAACAGTAATTAATGGTATTGGACAAGGGTACATCCAAACTACACCGTTACAACTTTGTCTAATGACTGCCCAAATAGCCAATGGTGGTTATAAAATTAAACCTCATATCATAAAAGATAATTCGATAAATTATAAAGATGTAATTAATAAAATTAAATTAGAACAAACTAGTTATCCTTTGCATGAAAGAAATTATTTAGATGAAATAAATTTTGGTTATTATCAGAGAATGTACCATAAAAAATCTAACATTGATTTCATAATAGATGCGATGTTTGGTTCTACAAATGAGCAATTTGGTACTTCATTTAGATCACGTTACGATGATCCAAAGTACCAATTTGCAGGAAAAACAGGCACATCACAAGTTAGAAGAATAACTGATCTTGATAGAGAACTCGATTTAGATACAGAGCAGATTGAGTATAAAAAAAGAGATCATGCTTTATATATAGCTTTTGCACCCTACAAAGATCCTAGATACGCAATAAGTGTTATTATTGAGCACGGTGGATCAGGTAGTAAAGCTGCAGCTCCACTCGCGAGTAAATTAATTAAAAAAATTATAGATAGACATAAATTAAGAGAACAATTTAATAGTGGGAATACTAGTTTAGCATAATGTTGAGAGAGAGAATACAAGCATCAAATTATAGTTTTTTAGATAAACTTAAATCGATAGATTATTTATTAATTCTATTAATTATTGCTATTGGATCAATAAGTGTATTTGCAATCTATTCTACTGAAGGAGGGAAATTTTCTTTTTACACTAAAAATCATATAATTAGATTATCGATTTTTTTTAGTTTATTTTTGGCCTTGTCTTTTGTCAGGGTATCTACTTGGTATAAAAATGCTTATTTATTTTATTTTGTTGGATTAATTTTATTATTGATTGTTCTTTTCTTTGGAATTTCAGCATCAGGTGCAACTAGATGGTTAAACTTGTACTTTCTTAATTTACAACCTTCAGAGTTAATGAAGATCGCAATTATATTATGCTTTGCAAGATACTATCATAGAATTCAAAGCTCAGATATTCAAAGTTATAAGTATCTTGTTCAACCAGTTATTCTTTTAATTATTCCTTGTTACCTTGTAATTCAACAACCTGACTTAGGAACTTCAATCCTTATAGCTGGTAGCGGAATTGCAATAATTTGGTTAGCAGGTATAAACATAAAATATTTTGTTTATTCTGGTCTTCTATTATTAGTTTCTCTTCCGTTTGCCATTTCCATTTTAAAACCATATCAAAAGTCAAGAATTTTAACTTTTTTTAATCCTGATAGAGATCCGCTAGGAGCTGGATACCAAATAATTCAATCAAAAATAGCTATTGGTTCAGGTGGATTTTTTGGAAAAGGTTTTTTAAAAGGAACACAAAGTTATTTAGAATTTTTACCTGAAAAACACACTGACTTTATTTTTACTCTTTTTTCAGAGGAATTTGGATTTTTAGGATCCATAATTCTTTTATTTTTGTATATTTTACTAATTTACAGAATTATTAATGTTGGTTTAGTTTCAAGAAGTTTCTTTGCGAAATTATATTGTTTTGGTTTTGCAACAGCAATTTTTCTTTATGTTTTTGTTAATATTGCGATGGTCCTTGGAATGCTTCCAATAGTTGGAGCTCCTCTGCCAATTATGTCTTATGGAGGATCATCTTTATTATCAATTATGTTGGGACTTAGTATAGTAATGAGCTGTAAAATTTATAATCAAGAGCAAATATCAGTCTATTAACTCAATTTTTTTTATTCGTAATATTCATTTATTGTTTGAATTCTTTACATTGTGCTTAATCAAGATTAATTTTAACTGTGAAATCTTTTGTATCAAAATATTATAATTATCTAATATATATATTGATATTATTACTTTTAATATCTTTAAAAATTAGCAATCCAACCATAGTTAAATCCGTTTCATTTTTGAGCTTCGATTTATACCAGAAAGTATTTCCTTCAAGAAAACAGAACTCCGATGTTATAATTGTAGATATAGATGAGAAAAGTTTATCTAAATTTGGACAATTCCCATGGAATAGATCAGTTTTTGCAAAAATACTGAGCAACATAAATGAAGCTGAACCAAAAGCCATTGGATTTGATGTTTTTTTTAGCGAGAAAGATAAACAATCACCAGAGGAATTTATTAAAGCTTATGATCTAAAATCTTTAGATCTAATTAATGAATTGAAAAATATAGAGAGTCACGATGAATACTTTAGAAAAGAACTAGGAAATTCTAAAGCTGTTCTCGCAGTACTTGGAAGCACAGAAAAGTCTTTTAAAAAGTATAGTCGTAAACCTAAAGCAAGATTTTTATTTAAAGGAGGAGATCCCAATCAATTTGTTTATAATTATCCAAATTCTATTGGTTCCCTTGAATTACTTGAAAATAATGTGCAAGGGTTAGGTTCAATTTCATTTTTGGACCAAACTGATGGAATTATAAGATCTTTACCGCTGATTGTTTCATTTGATAAAAAAATTTACCCAACAATAGGTCTTGAGATGATCAGAGTTGGCTCAAAACAAAAAAATTTATTTGTAAATTTAGATGAAGTAGGAATTAAAAAAATAAGTGTTAGACCACATAAAATTCCAACTGATAATAATGGATTACTTTGGATAAGATATAAATTACCACAAGAGAGTCAGTATATTTCTGCAAGCTCTGTTTTTGAGGGAAATTTTGATAGATCTAGATTTGAAAATAAATATGTTTTAATAGGCGCTTCTGCTCAAGGACTTTTTGATTTAGTTAAAACACCATTAGGTAAAATAATGCCAGGAGTAGAGGTCCACGCTAATGTAATTGAAAATATATTGGATAAATCTTATTTATTGAGAAATCCAGAAATTTATTTAATAGAACTTTTACTAACTATTATTTTAGCTACAGTTATATTTATTCTATCCCAAAAAATTAGACCAAAATATAGTTTACCTGTTTTTATTTTAGGTTTTTTTTCAATTATTATAACAGGCTTTGTTTTTTATTATTTTAGGGCAGAATTGATCGATATTAGTTACCCTATATTTATTTTACTCGTAACTTTTTTAACTGGTCTTTATTTTAGATTTATACAAGAGAATAAATTTGCACTAGAAAATTTAAAGAAAGAGACAAAATTATTAAGAGAAAGAGAGCTAGCTGGAGATGTACAAAAAAGTTTATTCCCAGAAATCTCTAAATATCAAAATTTTCTTTATGCTAAAAACATACCAGCAAGAGATGTTTCTGGTGATTATTATGATTTAATAAATGTTGGTAAAAACGAGTATTATTTTTCTTTAGCAGATGTATCTGGAAAGGGAGTGAAGGCTGGAATGTATATGGCAAAAGCATCATCTACATTTAGAGCATTATCTAAATTATCAATACCACTAGAGAAAGTTGTTTATTTAGTAAATAATGAATTAGTTGAAGCTAAATTTAAAGGAATGTTTGTAACAGCTGTTTTTGGAAAATTTAACACTGAAACCGGAGATGTCACATTTGTAAATGCCGGTCATGAAAGTATTATGTTATTTGATAAAAGTTTAAATTTCGAATTTTTAAAATCTGAATTACCGCCTATAGGGATAGTTAAATATTTTACAGAAAGCATGGTAGTATCAAAAACTATAAATCTAAAAGATAAAACTTTTGTAGTTTATACAGACGGTGTTACAGAGGGATATTTAGAAAATGGAAAGGAATTGGGAGCAGAAGGTGTAGAACAGATAATCAAAAATTTAAATGAAGTAAGTCCCTCAAGTATCGTTGAGGGAATTGCATCTAAATTGAATTGGGGTGCCGATAAATTAAGAGATGATATTACTTGTTTAGCGTTAAATTTAGAAAATACCAAACTAGTAAAAACAAAAAAATGAAAAAAATATATTTTATATTAACTTTAATTTTATTTTTTCAAACAGGTTTAAAAGCTAAAGAAATAACCTATCAAGAAATTTTAGAAAATCCCACAGATTTAGAATTAAACTTAAATTATGCTAAGCAACAAGAAAATACTGGCAACCTTAAATTAACCATATCAACTTTGGAACGTTTAAACATGCTATATCCAAAGAATTTAGATATTAAACTTTATCTTCTATCAATATTAATTGAAATGGACTCTAAAGTTAAAGTAGATCTAATGGTTAGAACTATGATGAATGATCCCAATACCCCTGCTGAAACAAAAAAAACTATTGCAAAATTATTAACTAGTCCATCCAAAGAAAAAGAAAGTAAATGGTTTGCTTATCTAGATTTGAAATATTTGCAAACAGAAGAAAACAATGTGAGTGGTATAACTAAATCAAAAAAATTATTACAAGAAGATAATTTAATACCATACCCTGCTGTTGATGGAAGGTTGGTTGTAGAAGATGATAAGACTTTTAATAGAACTGGTGCATTAACTATTGGTAGAAACCTTAACAATAGTTCATCTGTTTTTTTTAACATAAGTTTAGATGTTAAAACTATCGAAAAAAAAGTTACTGGAGACAGCGATATAATTTCTTCATCATTGAGTTACTTTAAAATACTTGGAAATAATTATATTTCGCCATATGCATACTGGAGCAAACCTAATTACAGAAGACAAGAAGATTATGAGTCAAAGGGTTATGGTGTTAACAATACTTATTTTTTTAATGAGAAGCACAACATCAATTATGGTCTAGCTTTTTCTGAAACCTCATACGACAGGAGCTCAGCATTTACAGCCGCAGATGATAATGATAGTGATGTGTATTCTAGTTTTATTAAGCACAATTTTAATTTTACAAAAAAAAGTCAACTTGGAACTAAAATAATCTTGAACAGAACAGAAGCTAAGAAAGAATTTGATAGCTATGATTCTACGGGAATTAACCTAACTTATTCCCATTTCTTACCCATAGGAACATTAAAATTAAGCAGCACATATTTAAAAAATGCATATGATGAACCTGAAACCTTTCTTAGTGTGAGTAAAATTAGAGACGACGAAAGTTTTGTTAATTCTATTTCATTGGAGGGCCAAATTACTCAACTCTTACCATTTATTAAGAATTCAAAAATTTCAGAAGGAGTATTTTACACTTTAAAATTAAGACAGTCTGATGTAAGTTCAAATATACAAAATCACGATGTAGAAAGAAAGTTTTTTACAATTGGTTTAACTAAAAGATTTAATTTAAATGAGCTATTTAAGTAAAGTATTAATTATTATGTTTTTGACATTTGCTAGTGTAGCCAATGCAAGCAACAATAGTTTTGTTGGTGTAATTGGAGCCGCAATTGGAGATATAAAAAATCAAAAAAATGAGAACCTCTCAAATGGCTCAAAAATATTTTTTGGAGATACTATTATATCAAAAAGTAAATCAAATGCTCAAATATTATTTCTTGATCAAACTGTATTAACTTTAGGTGAGGAAACAGAACTAACTATTGATGAATTTGTTTATGATCCAAATAGTCAAGACGGCTCCTTTGTTTCAACTGTAAAAACAGGGACAGTTAAATTTATTACGGGACAGATAAGCAAAAAAAATCCTGATAATCTTGAGGTTAAAGTTCCAGCTGGTACTTTAGGAGCACGTGGTACAGAATTTGTTGTTTTGTCAGAGAATAATAATGAAAGTACTGTTGTATTATTAGGACCGGGTCCTAATAACACTTTAGGAATGATTCCAGGAAATTTAATATTATCAGATGGAATAAATTCAGTTAATATTACAAATCCTGGTTTTGAAGCGATGGTAAAGAATTAAATGACAAATATTTTATTTATATTAAAATCGATTATTATTTATATAATCTTCAATACCTATTCGTATGCCGTTGTATCAACTCCAACTCAAACGACAACTTTAAGTAAAATAGCAAATTCCATGAGTTATTCAGCAAATAATACATCTCAAAATGTTACAAGTAATACTAGTAGTACTACATCAAAATTAATAAATTCATCAAAATTAACTGCCGGCATTCAAAAGTCAGCTGAAAAATATGGATTGACTATAGATGCTGATGCTGCAGCTATTGTTGCTAGCATCGATACTTCAAGTGTTGAGTCTATGTCAAAAGCACTTGCATCATTAGAGGATAATATTGCTCATTTGGATGATGACTATGTTCAAACAATTGATCAAGATACAATTATTTATGACAGTGACTGGGTAACATTAAGTAAAGTTACTGGTGGATCCTTAAATTATACTAGCAATAACAATGTATTTAAATCAGGTGCATCACAACAAGTTAGAACTCAGGTATATGTTAATTTTAAAAAAAGAGATATTTTTGCCGATATAGATACTAAAATTACAAGAGCTGTTGGAGCCGGGGGACAAGTGAATAGTATTGGAGGCACTGAAATTGCAACAAGTTGGAGAACAGGAACTGGATCATATAAAAAATTACCTGTAGTAGCAACTGACGATCGAAGAATAGGTGACGGCTGGGGGTCACACGCTGGTGCATTTGCAGGACAACTTGATAAATTTAGTACGATGAAGAAAAGTACTACAACTCTTCAAGATGCCTGCACACACTGTGATGCCGGAAGTTATTGGACTGTTAAGCAAAACCATATTGAAGAGTACAACAACAATGTAAATGACACCAGTTCATTCGGTTCAATATATTTTTACGGTAAGTTTACTACAGCATCAGAAGGAGCAGAAGGTGTTGGAGATTTTGCATTTGAAGGTGGTTTCACAGCTGATGGTGCTTCAGAACAAGAATTTGTAGAGTCTATTGAAAGATATGAAGCGACCGGTACACTCACAGCAAAAGCTGCAGAATAATATTAAAAATTATTTTCCATCAATCACCACAATTGTTAGATCATCTTTTTGAACATGACCTGCATTAAGAATATCATCTATCATAGTCTTCAATCTTTCATTAATAGGAGTTGATTGATATTTTTTTATATAGTTTTCAAAGCCTTCAGATCCTAACATTTCGCCACTTGGATTTTTTATTTCAGTAATTCCATCCGTAAAAATATACATCGAACTATTTTCAAATGACAATTTATGCTCAGGATATTTTGTTTTAGGCATAATTCCTAAAGGAGGACCGGCTTCTGTAAAATTACTAAATTTACCATCTGCAGATAAGATCAAAGGTGGTTCATGTCCTGCACTTGATAATAATAATTCTTTCTTACTCGTGTCATATATTCCAATAAGCATCGTAACAAACATACCTCTCGATATAGTCTCACAAATCTCATTATTTAATTGAAATAATAAGTCTGAAGCAGAAAAATTTGTTTTACTTAAACATCTATACAGACTAGATGCTTTTGACATTAAAAGTGAAGATTTTATACCTTTACCAGATACGTCTGCTACACCAAATCCATATTTACCATCACCCAAATCTGAAAAATTATAAAAATCACCAGATACGACTTTGGCAGGAATATTTATTCCTGAAATCGGGAATTTTTCATCTTTGTTTTTTGATAGAAGTGATTTTTGAATTTCACCTACAATTTCTACTTCTTTTTGAATTTTGTTTTTTTCTATCATTTCTTTTGCCATTTTTGCATTTCTAATGGCTAGTGCTGCTGGAGCTGAAAGTGTTTCTAGTAATTTTCTATCATCCTCAATAAATAATTTATCATTTGTTTTTTTGTTCAAGCAGTGAATTACACCTATACATTCATTAGCAGCAATTAATGGAGAGCATAGAACTGAGTATGTATTAAAATTTGTTTTGTTATCTAAATCAAAATAAAATTCAGCTATTTCCCTGACATCTTTCCTGACATTTCCAACTCTTATACATTTTTTTTGCTGCACAGCTTTACCCATTACTCCATCTTTTAAATCTAACTCATACTCATCTAAATAATTTTGATGTAATGAAGCAATGCACTCAAATTTTTTCTTTTTATCATTGATTAAAAAAATATTCGCAGCTTCAGCATTTAATCTTGCAATAATAACTTGAAGGGCAGTTTTTAATGTATCATTCAAATCAAGAGATACAGCAAACTCTTGATTCATTTTAGTTACCAGTTCTAAGTCTTCGTTGACTTGAGAGGCCTGTTTTTCAGGTTCAATTGGTTTTTTTGATTTAAATAAAAACATTTATTTAACTAGTATTTTAAGCAATTTTTGGTAAATTTTTCAATAATGGAGATTATCATTAATAGCCCCAATTTATACGTACATTTATACGATGCAGTTCTGTTTGTTCAATATTTAGTGGATGGTTTTATAGAAATTTCCTCAAATATTAAATTCTAATAATTTTCGTGGATTTAATTTTCGTAATTATACTAGGTGCTTTATGGGGAAGTTTTGCAAATGTTTGCATTATTAGAATACCACAAGGCAAAGGGGTAGTTGTTGGAAGATCATTTTGTGTAAAGTGTAATAAAAAAATTCAATGGTTTGATAATATTCCAATTATTTCTTACTTATTACTCAAATTCAAATGCAGAAACTGCAAAACTAAAATTTCATTTCAATACTTTTTAGTTGAAACCATCAGTTTAATAAATTTCTTAGTTTTATATTTAATATTTGGAATAAGTTTAACAACATTATTTTTAATTATATTAAGTGTAGTTTTTTTAATAATTTTCTTCGTTGATTTAAAACATTATATCATTCCAAATAGTCTCACATATTCGATGATGATTTTAGGTTTCGTTAAATCATTTGATCCAAATCTAGATCCGATTTTTCCTAATTTCTTAAATTCCTTAATTGGTGGATCGCTTGGTTATGGAATAATTTGGTCAATTATTTACTTTTATAGACAATTTAAAAAAAAAGAGGGTATGGGTCTAGGAGATGCTAAACTTTTTGCAGTTATTGGTTTTTGGTTTGGATGGATATCAATTCCATTTGTAATATTTCTTTCTTCTATAATAGCACTATTAAGTGTTTTGCCAGATTTGTTAAGAAGTTCAAAAAAATTATCATCACAAATTCCATTTGGTCCGTTTATTATATTGGGAACAATTTTTTATTTGGTATTTCAAGATAATTTTGTAAAATTATTGTAATAAAATTCGCAACATGATTAAAAATATAATTAATGATACTTCAAAAACTATTGTAGGCAATATTAATAAAATAAAAATTACTTTAGCAGCAATAATATCCGAGGGCAGTATATTAATTGAGGACTACCCTGGATCTGGCAAAACTACATTTGCTAAAGCAATTACTCAAAATCTTGGTTTAAATTTTAAAAGAATACAATTTACTTCCGATCTATTACCGAGTGATATTTTGGGATTTAATATGTTATCGAATGAAAAAATGAATTTTCAAAAAGGACCAATATTTACAAATATTGTATTGGCAGATGAATTAAACAGAGGAAGCCCAAAGTCACAAAGCGCTTTTCTTGAGGCCATGGAAGAAAAAAAAGTTTCTATAGATGGTGAAAGCTATAACCTGCCAGAACCATTTTTTGTTATTGCAACTCAGAATCCAATGGACTCATCAGGAACAAGCTCTTTACCTGAATCACAATTAGATAGGTTTATGATCTCATTTTCATTGTCAGAATTAAGTGAAGAAGAAAAAATTCTAATGTTAAAAAGAGAAGTAAAATTTAATGGTGCCTCTAACAAAATTGATTGGGAAGAAATAAAGAAAAAAAAGAGTAACATAATAGTTGAGGATGAAATTTATAAGTATGTAGTAGATATTGAAAATATTATTCAATCACTTGAAAATAAAATATATATTTCTGCAAGATGTATGAAGCAAATTATTGATTTAGCTAAAGGATGGGCAATAATTAACGAAAAAGAATACGTAACACATCAAGATATTAAGGAAACATTACCATTTATCTTAAGGCATAGAATTAAGTTTTTAAGTCAAGAAAACAAATTTGATTACATTAATAAAGAAGTTTTAGAAAAGATTAACATAAATTAATGTTAGTTAAAGCTATTCAAAAATTTCCAAGCTTAAAAGATTTAATACCCTCTTTAAATCAAAATAAAATTTATATTTACCCAAATCTTAATGGTATTGGCTTAGGATTATTTATTTTTTTTTGTTTTTTGATATCTGTTTTCTATCAAATTAATTCAGGTTTACTCGTTTCTATAATTATTTTTTTTATTTTTTTTATATCTATATTTGTCTCTCATCAAAATATAAATAATTTAGAAATAAATTTTAATAAAGAATATTTATTAGAAGCAGAGCAAAATGAAATTTTAAACTTTCAAATCTTAAATTTAACTGATGAAAAAAAATTAAATATTGACATTGTTCACAACAATAAAAAAATAGGTAATTTTAATTTTAAAAAAAAATTAACTGCTTTAAGATTAGAATATCAAAATTCCTTAAGAGGTGAATTTTATTTAAACAAATTAATTCTAAAATCTATCTATCCATTTGGCGTAATTAGAACAAAAACTAATTTCTATCCAAAAACAAAAATTATAGTTTACCCAAAAAAAATAAAACCTACTGACACATTATTAAGCGAATTTGCAATTTCTAAAAACATAAAACTAGATGAATTTGAAGGAATAGACGAATATAAATATGGTGACAATTACTCAAAAATTGCATGGAAAAAATCTACGATTGACAAAAAATATGTAAAAATTTTTACTGATAAAAAGAAAATTTCAAATTCAATTTTAGATATAGATAAATTTAATCACATAAATTTTGAACAACTTCTGAGCAATGTTGTTTATATAGTAAAATCATATTATGCAAATAAAGCTAATTTAACAATTAAGCACAAAGATAAATTTTTCGAACTAGATAATAATCAACAATCTTTAAATCAGATTCTAAAATATTTAGCATATGTTAAAAATTAAATTTTTAAATATCTCAATATTAACTTTTGTTTGTTTAGTATTATCTGTATTAAGTCTTTCAAGTGAACTAATATTTATTAATAAATTATATTGGATCTTACTATTCTTGGTTAGTTTAAGTTTACTTAGATATAAATTTAAATTTAAAAGTCTATTTGTTGGTTTTTTTGCAGTTGGTGCATTATATATACAATTCAACTTAGACCAGTTTGTTATATCCGATGAATTTTTTCTAAATTGTCTTGCTGTTTTGGTAATAATTAAATTTTCTGAATTAAAAGATAAAAATAATGTTTTATCATTCAACCTAATTTGTATGGTAATAGCCATAGCAAGTTTAATTAAAGGACAAGACATCCTTAGCACACTTACATCGATTACATTAATTATAACGATTGTTGTAAATATGTACTTAATTCAACAAGATGAGATCGCTGATTTTAAAATAAAAAATTTATTTAAGTATTTAGGTTTTGGTTTAAGTATCTTCCCATTTATCATTATTTTTTATCTAATTTTCCCAAGGGCAGAGTTTAATTTTAGAGTATTTGATACACCTATAAGTACGCTTGGTATTCCTGACACTATTAATCTTGGCTCTTTTAGTGAATTTTCAAACTCAGAGGAAGAAGTATTTATATTGATAAATAACAATTATAATAAAGATGAATTATATTTTAGGGTTAAAGTATTTGATTACATTAATAATAATAAGTCTTGGAGAGCATCTTCCGCATCATTTTTAAATAGTAAATTTAAAAATTCCATAAAAATAAAAGACTCAAAAAATCTTAATGAAAGTTATCAAATAATATTGGAGCCATATAAAAAAAAATGGATACCTAGCCTTAAAAATTCAAAATTAACTTCTGGTTATAGAGAAATAACTAAAGATTATTATAATGATATTTTTATAAAAAATAAATTAGTTGATAGAAAGAAGCAAATAGAATTCCAAAGATATGAAATGACTTATAATTTAAATAATAATTTAAAAAATTATTATTTAGCGGTTCCAGACAATATATCAAAAAAAATAATTAATTGGGTAAAAGATAATAATATTTCCAATAAAGAAGATTTCTTAAATAAAATTTATTCTAAATTTTCTGATGGTAGCTACTATTATAATCTAACTCCACAAAGTCGTAATAATAATTACGAAGAATTTTTCTTTAATTCTAAAGAAGGATACTGTGAATATTTTGCTTCAACTTTTGTGCTTCTTTCAAGATTGGCAAATATACCTAGTAGAATTGTTTCTGGTTATTACGGCGGTGAATTAAATGAAATAGGTAACTTTTACAAATTTAAGCAAAAAGACACTCATGCCTGGGCTGAAGTATGGTTGGAAGAAAAAGGTTGGGTAAGGATTGATCCAACAAAGGCAATACCAGAAGAAAATGTTAAAGATACTTTAAATACTGTACTAAGCTCTGAAGATTTACCCTCTTATAGTTTATTTTCCTATTCGTGGATACAAAAAGTAAATTACTTTTTTAGTTACATAGATTTTGTCTGGTCTAGACATTTACTTTCTTATAATAATGATGAGAGGAAAAATTTTATAAAAAATATAGTTAATTTTAATTTATCCTCAAATATTTTTTGGATTTTTGCTCCAATAATAATTTACTTTTCTTTAAATTTATTTTTTAATTTAAATAGCAGAAATCTTATGAAGTTGTACTTATACTGGATACTTTTAGGTAAAAGAAAAAATTTAAATATCCTAAAGTCAGATACTTTTAAACAAATATTAAAAAAACTACCTTCATCCAAAAGAAATAAATATAAAGCTTTTTTTGACGCTTTTGAGCTAGAAAGATATTCAGATAAGAAAATTGGATTAATTAAAACTTTAAAATTAATTTTTTAATAAAAGATTTCTTTCAGTTTTAAGTTTATTATTTTCCTTGATTAATTGTATGATCATTTCTTTCATTACTCTATTTTCTTCAGTTGCCTGTCCTGCAATTTTTGCCAATCTTTCATTTTCTTTAGCTAATTGTAATTGATCAAACAATTTTTCTAGTTCTGGATCAATAGGTAGACCCTCTATTTTTTTACTAATATTATTTTGAATTACTTTCGTTAATGAAATACTTACTTGGCTGTCTTTAAGTCCATTTTGTTCATTAAACTCTAGATTAAAGTTTAGGCCAAAATTATCAGTATTTTTGCTGATATTTAAACCAGCTTTCACTGTTAAATCATCATCCATATAATGGGCCATGTCTTTTCTTTCACCGTCTGCAACAATGTCAATTTTTTTACTCAAAGTTTGATTTAAAGATAAACCTGTATATGGTTTAAGCACAAAACCATTTTCAAAGAACCTTGAATACTCAACATTAAATCCACCTGATAATACTTGATCCACAGCATCATCAACTGAAAGATCCCCATCTGTAAAAGATGTTAGATAAGTTGGAAGTCTTCTAAGACCATATTTTCCGTCAACTTCAATATTTAAACTTTGACTGTCATCAATTTCTATTTCTTTAAATGCTTTATAATTTACAGCAGCAAACTGACCTAGATTTTCATTTAAAATTGTTTGTTGTGTTTCAGTTTCAAGATCTAAATATTTATTTTGAGTTAATCCAAAAATTGAAACCACAGAAAATTTAAATTTCTCATAATCAATTTTTTTTTTTAAACCAATAGCCAAATTTTCACTATCTAAAGACTCTCCGTTATTAAAATTTGCTTGTTGGCTTGAATAACTTAGGAAGGGTGTAAAGTTATCATTTTCGATTTTAAAGTCTCCGGTAACACCCGTTGTTTCATTTTTATAAATATTGTCTCTTTTTTTAACAGAATAATATCCACTAGATTTTTTTTCTTCTGAAACCGAATTAAAAATATCGTTTAAATTAGATAAAAATATTTCTGATCTATATTTTTTATTATGGCTATCAATATCTAAATCTTCACCATAAATTCTTAAATATCCATTTGTTTCAGAATTATCTGCATCTGGATTTAAATTTGAATCTAGAATTTCATAAGTATCATTCCCACATAAATTATTAATTATCCTCACATTTTGTTTTTCATGAATTTCTATGGTCTGATCTCTTGAAATACTACAATCTAAAGTAAAGTCGAAAAATGTTACACCGGTTGTTCCGTTTTGATCGCTAAGTAGAATTTTACCATCATAATGTCCTTCTCCTTTTGTTATTAAATTAAATCCTGAAGTTACATTGTCATCATCGCTAACATATATTGAATTTCTATCGTTATGAGTTGTGCCAGCAATTAAACCAGAATTAATTATTGTAGCATTATTTAATGAACCATGAGATTTACCAAGTCTAATTCCATGTCTTAAACTTGTAATTGTTCCAGTGTTTGTTATTGTTGCATTTGTACCATTGGTAAGGTAAATAGCAGCACCAGTTGTTTCATTTGCAGAAATAGTACCACTGTTTGTAATGATTGTATCGTCAGTTTGTAGACCTTGTATAGAATATTTTCCACCATGAATAGTTCCACTATTAACAATCTCAGTCCCATCTGTTTTCTGAACTAAAACAGCAATGCCACTGCTATCATTTTCATTTTGAGCTGTATTTATTGTACCTGAATTAGTAATTTTATTTGTTCCAGGGGCACTTTTCATATTTATGGTATCACCCGTTGCACTTATCAAACCATGGTTGATTACGGTTGTATTTGATGCACCAACACCATTATTTGCTCTTACTGCTTTAGATCCACTAAATACTATTGAACCAGTTGACTTAACAGTCAGGGTTTCACTTGTCCCACAAGTTTGCACATCAGTTAGTGCGGTAGTTATTGTTTTAAGACAAGTAGCATTACCTAAAGAGCCGAATGAAAAGAAAAAGAATATACTTATTAAAACCTTTTTCATAAATGTATATTTATTAATAGTTATGTCTCCAAGAACTCCTAAAGATATTTGAATCTCCTCCTGCAGCATCTAACGTAACTAAGTCTTTTTTAGATCCTAAGGATTGACCAGCGATGTTCGCAAATAATTTATTTGCAAAGACTACAATTTTTGAAAGTACTCCTTGACCAACAAATGCACATTTATTTGCATTATTTGTTGTTCGATTTAATTGTGAAGCAGTATTCGTTCCACATTCATCATCTGCAGCACAAATATATGCATTTCCAAGACTACATTTATTTTTTGATTTTGTCGGTTCGTATATTGGATAATATACAAGTCCTTTAAACACTGTTGGCTCAGCTGTTACCTTACCGTAATCTTTCAATTTTACATACCAACCTCTTTTACTGCTTTTTATACAAGCACTACCCGGAAGATTTCCTGTGGTATCTGTACAATTCTTTATAGTATCTGCACTCGATGCTTTATTGATTTTTTTATAAAAAGGATAATCAGGATCTTTTATTCCTAATAATAAATTATCTACTCCAGCAGTTGTATCATTTATTCTTTCATAGTCACCTGTTCCTGCAAACAACCATAATTGATTAGTGTCTCTTCCAATTGTTGCGTCCATCGAATGGTACATATATCTTGCATTCAATTTAGATGACCCAGCACTAAATAAAGTGGTTTTGTCAAATATTTCTATTTTTTTGCCAGATGTAGTTCCGTCTTCAGTTTTCATATTTGTAAGATTGAATTTTGTAATTTTTCCTTCTAGATCACTTAAATATAACAATGCACCAGTAAACGTTACTCCTCTTGCAGTGTCTGGTGTTATTAATACTGGTGATCCTGGAGTAGAGTTAGCAATACCATTTCCTGGCAAATCATCTATCTGAATTACTTGATAAATACTTCCAGGATTTACGTTATCTTCTAAATTGATTATATGTAAATTCGACCCAACTCCTTCATTTTGTGTTCCATATCCTCCCCCAAGTGCAGCAACATAAATGTCATCCATAATATTATCATCACCTTCATCTTTGTTAGGTATTCTAAATATTCTTGGATCTGACCATGTTTCACCAAGAGCACTGTAATCATAATGATGATCTGGCGGTTGAACTCCGGTTTGCAAGGTTCCAGCTCTAATTCTTACACCTACTTGATCAGAATCTATTCCACCATATGCTGAGTATTGAATAGGTTTCTGGAAGGTTATTAAAGTATCACCAGCACTATTTGAACTTACTGAAAAAGAAGAAATCTCTTTATCATCTTTAAATACCTGTAAATCGCTCTTTGTTACACCTTGAATTGGGAATGTCCAAGTTCTACCCTTGTAACAATAAGTAGTCGTATCTCCTTTACAAACTTTTTTTGCTGCTTGCTCTCCTTTACTTTGATCGCTTACATCATCAGTATAATTATCAGCAACCTGTATTGCTTCCGCCATTGATGCTAATGAATAAGAAGTTGCAATATAAGGATAAGTTAGAATATTTTGTGTATGATCCATTCTATAAACTCTATTATTTATAATATCGTTATATATAGAGTATAAATGCTCAGGTTTTTCTGGATCAGTTATATCTAGTACACTAAATCCGGCTCCACCTCTTCCATAAGGTACAAACAATATTGTATGCCACTGTTTAGAGTTTTTAAGAGGACTTTTAAAATACATATCATGAACTACTAGGGATCCATCAACACCAAACAATGCATTAGTACCACCTTTTGATAAATTTAAAGAGGTATTCATAATATTCGGTAAATTAGGAGCTATTAAAGGAGGAACAAAACCCCAGAGCTCTTTACCAGTCTTTGCTTCAAATGCATGTAATATTCCACTATTTGATCCAGCATAAATAACTTCTTTTCTTTGTTCATTATCTTGAGCAAACTTGTCATATCCATTTGTACTTCTAAAGTATGCTTCTTGATTGGTTGAAACAAACGAAGTTTCTGCTGATGGTTGACCTACAACAACTAATTGAGAGTGATACACATCTCCTAAAGGATTAGTTCTAGTCTCTGTTAAATTGCAGTCTCCATCATAATCAAAATAATCTTGACCTCTTACAAAATTTATTAAACCTTTTAAATCATCAGATGTTCCATCTATTACTCCGCTAGTATTAGCACAACGTCTGTTATTAGTAGATCCATCTGCATTAGCACTATCTTTGTGATAATCTAATATATCGTTTGAGTAAATAGCCATCAGATTTCCAACGTTAGTTGCATTTGCTGCAGAAAAGTTACTATAGTTTACTCTGTAATCTGTCCCTGGTATTGCACTCCATATTTTTCTAGACTGAGGCGTCGGCATCTTATCAACAGCTGACCAGTTTCCTGCACCCGCTGAAGTGTCTAAACTTCCATCTGGGTTAATTTTTGTTCTTGTGATTGTTCCGGCCCATTCTTTATTTTGTCTATAATCAAACTGAGCTTGATACATTGAACCTCCAGCCTCTATGGTTGCTGTTATAGCTGGAGCTGTAAAAGACAATTTAGATGCAATAATCTGTGAGATCGCAGCTTTAAGTTGAGTTTTCAAAGACTCCGCAGTTTGAGCTACAATTGCCTTATCAGTTCCACCTGCTTTAGCAATCTCATTAAAATACCTCATTCCTCTTGAACTAATTCCAGTTCCAAAGGCAACTGTAAAAGTTTTAATTTTATGGTTTTGATATAAATTTTGAGCCATACTTTTCGCTCTACTATGATTGTACCAATCTCCATCTCCAATAACTAAAATATAGCTGTTTTGACAAGGAGAATTTTTATCAACTGGTGATAATGAGCCGTGCAAATAATACTCTCTTGCAATGTTCATGAATGCTTTTGCGTCAGTTCCACCACCTGGATTTACAGTGGTAATCATTTTGTCAATAGCTTGTGCTGCTCCTCTATATATTGGCACTTTTAGACAATTATAGTTACTACAAGGTCTAGCTTTTCCAATTCCCTGCCTAATGTCTCCCCCTGACCAAGAACTAAACCCAGAACCTCCAGCAGACCACTTTGCAAAACCAAAGTTCACACCAGCAGTTAATGATGAGTCTGTTACTAAAGATTTTATAGCTGCTTGCGCTGCTTGCATTCTTGTTGTTGGAGCTCCACCAAAATTTTTGATCCATGTTCCACTAGTATCAAAAACTTGAACAGTTCCTTTATTTAGATCAGAAGCAAGTAGTCTATTATTAGCTTGATCCCATCCCAATCCCCAAGGATAATAAAAATATGTTCTTGTAGCAGATGAATTTGATCTACTTCTACTTCCAAACGATGATGTCGATGAAATTCCACTGTAATTACTGTTTAATGTAAGTTTTTGCATTCTACTTAGTGACCAAGATAAAGTCCACAATTCTTGATTATTATTTGGATTAAATTGCAAGCCTGTATAACTACCTGACCGGTAACTTACTCTAGCTGATTGACTTGTACTTGGACATCTTGAACCCGAGGTACTTAAGTTATGAGTGTATAAATTATTAGCGTATGAATAAACTATTTTACCATTAGCAATAGCAGAACCAAAAGCTCTATTCATTTGGGTGCTATAAGAGCAATTACTTATAGAGTGATTAGAAAGATTAATTGTTTTATAACCTCTCCAACCTCCAACATAAAGATATCCAGTACTTTGATCTATGGTCATATTATATGGATAAAACCCAACATAATATTTTTTTAAACATCTTCCGTCGCTTGCTCGTATTGCTACAACTGATCTTTCCCAATATGCTGTTGTATAATAGACATCATTATAAGTTTCACCACTATAAGAATATGAAGTTCTGCATTGGTTGTTACCTTCATATCTAGCATCACCTTTTCCAGATACTCCATTTCTTCCAAATCCAGTATCAACAGTTGCAGATCCGTAAACAAATTTTTTAACTCCATCTCTATAATATTGTGAAACCATAATATCACCGTTACTGTCAGCATCTGCATCATAAGGATATCTCATACCAACACTTCCACCACCCATTCTCCATCCCATGCTTCCTGATTTATCTAACATCAGAAGAACATTTGCTGGGACATCACCAATACCTGTACCTGGAGGCAATGATTTTGAAAAAGAATTATTTGTGATTGATAAAAGTATTAAAGAGACAAAGAAAAATATTTTTTTTAATTTCATTGCTCTTCCTTAAGCTGTTGTTCCTCAAGATTTTTCACATACTCCATGAATTTATTATCTTGTTCAGGATTTGAAATATATACTTGTTCATCAATTGTAGCATCATCGTTAAGTAATCTTTGATAAATTATGAATTCATTAACTTTCTCAATTACTTCAAAACCAATATAAGATTTTGGATTATTCGAGGTATCAAAATCACCATAATTTCTTTTTACGTAATTCATTAAAGTTAATTTTTCAGAAACTTGATTTGTATAATCATTTAAAGCAATTAGGTTTATCGCTATCAGTTCATCATTTATAAATTTATATTCTATTGCAACATCTTCTAAGTTTTCGCTTGGACAAACATCTTCAGCTAAGACACCATAAATATAGAAATTTTCATATTCTGATGGAAGCGGTGGACCTGTTATCTCTAATTTCTCAAAAACTGTCTTTTTTGTTCCAAGTTTAGCTTTGAAATCACATGCAGAATAAGAATAAACAATTGATAATGAGAAAATTAATATGGATTTAATTATTATCTTCATAAAAACTAATTTATTATATTATATAATAAAGAGTGTAATCTGACATAATTATTTCGGTAAAACAACCACGCTTTCTAAACCAATTACAATCGGGTCAGCATTACCTACACCTCTAATTCCACAGCCGTGAACTCTATATGCCATACCATCATTTCCAAGGTTATTAGCGCCTTTTTTTACACTCCCACCAGATCCTCTAAAAGGTGCGGCACCAATTTTTGTTATAAAATAATCAAAATAATATTTCTGTAAATCTTCAGCTTCATCGAAATATTCTTTTTTTTTATTTTTAAATCCATCTGCAAGCATTTTTCCAAAATTGTAACTATCCGCTATGACAACATTAATTTCATTTGTGTTAATATCTGAAAAACTTTGAAAACAAATATTATCCGTCTCATAAAAATCTTTAAATGCTTTGTTGTAATTAATTTTTTCCATTTTACCTTTAAATTTTATAGTGTCATCTGGCAGTGCTCTTTTTGTCTTATCCCTTTCATGTTTGCTAGAGTCCCAAGGACCAAGAAATTTATTTAATAGATATCTTTCTCCTTCTAACAATGCAGTTTCAGCAACATAGAAAGTTTGTTGATAGTCCTCCGAGCTATTATTTGAAGAATGGTCTCCTGAAGCTATTATAATTAAACCACCACCCATTAATGACATCGCTAACATCAGGACTATAGATAATATTAAAGCAAATCCTTTTTCTTTATTATTTCTCATTGTAAACCTAGATTTCTGGCGTGTGCTGTTACAGTGATCAGATCTCTAAAAAATCTGTCTGGATTACCTTTGTACTTTGATGTTCTTTGAACATTACTAATTGCTTGTTTATATCTTTCGGCAGCCCTTTGATAAAACGGTTTCGTTGATCTTACAGTTATTGCAACATCAACTGTTTTGATTTTATATAATTTTTCTTTTTGAAATGTAGGTGACGGCGGGGGATCTAGTGCAAAACCATTTTCATCAATCGGAATAAATACCATGTCCTCGATATAATCTGCCACTAATTGTTTTTCAAAAGTTTCATCGTAAGCATCAGAATCTGCATTAGTGTTCCATTTATTTGCATTCTTATCCCAAATCTCTTTAGTTTTATAAACTCCAAATCCCTTTAACAATGGATATTGCCCACTGGGTAATTTTGGTGAATTTTTATCTCTTATCTTAGAGGGTTCACAATGATACTTAACTCTGTATTTTGCATATTGATATTTACCAGAAACATATTTTCCACCTCCATAAACGACTACAAGAGTATCGCACTCACTATTAAAATTTTTTGCTTTAGTTATAATTATAGGTGAATGTGCACTAGTCACTGGAATATTATCACCAAAATATCTAAAACCTGCGTTTCTAATATCTCTTACGATCATTCCAACTAAATCTCTTCCTTGATTTGAAATCTTTGCTCTATCTGAAACTTGAGAATAAGATCCACTTACAGCGTTATAGGATGTATACATTGCCCCCATCATGACTGTTGATATTATTATTCCAATTAATATTTCAACTAAAGTTACACCTGTGTTATTTTTCAGTTTCTTCATCTAATCTAATTGAAAATAAATATATTTTTTTTTTGAAGTTGGTTCTTTGTTGCCTTTGTTGTCAGTTTTCATTTTTCCAGAAGTTACGCCCACTTCCATTCTTGCAAAATATCTCTCATCGTAAAATCTCTCTTTTCTACCACTAGGTGTTGAACTGTATCGAGTATTATTAGTGTACATACAGGGCCTTGATTTGTTTGAAAGATTGGTTTTCGACGCTACTTGATTACTACAATAAGTAAATACTTCTAGTTTTTTTGTATCATTGGTATCATCTGTTTGGTCATTTTTAGTGGCACATTTTAATCTTCTATCTGAAAATCTTTTCGTCCATTTAAATATTTTATTTTCTTCTGCATTTTTACCTTTAGACGTGCCTGAACCGGGTAAACATTTTGTAATATCAAATAAACTCTGGTTTTTTGTAATTTGCTCTTTTACAAAAGCATCTTTAAAGTTTATGCCTTTAACTTTAGAGTCTGAATTTTTAACTGAGATAAAATCCTCTGCAACCATAGTAATTAGCAAATTTGCCTTTGTTCTTTCGCTGGAAACCCCAATTGATTGAACAGAATATTGAACCATTTGAAAAACTGATACAAATCCTATCCCCACTATAACTGTTGCAACTAGTGCCTCAATTAGTGTAATTCCTTTCTCAAACTTTCTTTTATAATCTAGTCCACGCATTTGCTTTTTCATTTAATCTATATCTTGTTATTTGTCCAAATCTTGTCCATTCTATTAGATAAGCTGGAGCCTCCAATCCATTTTGTTTAGATGTTGGACATTTATTACTATTTCTCTTCGCATTACCTCTATTACATATAATAATATATCTACTTGATGTAATTGTATCTACTTTAATATTAGGTTGGTTATATAATTTTCCCCCCAATCTGTAATGGGCAGCATTTTTTGAAAAACAAACTGAGCCAGAGCCAGAGAAATGTATACCTACCTCCAATTTCTCATGAAAATTAATTTCCTTATTTCCGTTATTTTGCCAATCATTTGAATTAACCGAACAATGTATTTCTGAAATAGCTCCAGAGTTTCTTTGTTTAACTAAGTTTGTGTAACCACGTGTACTTAGTCCTCTTGTTATAAAATCTACTTTAGGACCACCACTTAAATTGTGAGTATAAATTGCAACTTGTACATAAGCATAACTACCTCTTTGAACGTTTGAATTAACATTTCTTAACATAGTGGTAACTTTGTCTGCAGCATTTCTTACTGCTCTATCTTTACTCCATTTTGAAAATGATGGATATCCTGCTGCTGATACTATTGCTATAATGGCAACGACTACTAGGATTTCTAAAAGTGTAAAACCTTTAATGTTCTGATCTTGCTGCACCTGGGTCTATCTTTCCTGATTTTACTAATTCTTCAAGAGATTTATCCATTGTTATCATTCCATCTCTGACTGCAGTTTGCATTATACTTGGTATTTGATGAATTTTTGCTTCTCTAATTAAATTTTGTATTGGAGCAGTACACTTCATTATTTCAAATGCACCAACTCTGCCAGCACCATCTCTTGTTTTTAATAACCTTTGCGTCACAACCATTTTCAGTGATGTAGAAATTTGTGCTCTGATTTGTTCTTGCTGCTCTGGAGGAAAAACATCTATTATTCTATTAATCGTACTTGGCGCTCCACTTGTATGCAACGTACCAAAAACTAAATGCCCTGTTTCTGCAGCAGTTAAAGCTAAACTTATTGTTTCTAGATCTCTCATCTCTCCAACTAAAATAACATCAGGATCCTCTCTTAATGCCGCTTTTAATGCAGCAGCAAATGTTTCAGTTTGTTTTCCAACTTCTCTATGTGAGATTATACTTTTATTATCTGTATGAATAAATTCTACAGGATCCTCAACTGTTATTATATTTGCATTTCTAGTTTTATTAATCTCATTTACAATTGCAGCAAGTGTTGTTGATTTCCCAGATCCAGTTGGTCCAGTTACTAAAACTAAACCCTTATGGAAATCAACTATATCATAAAGTGCTTGGGGTAAACTGAATTGGTCCATGTCAGGAATTTTGCTCTCTACTCTTCGACATACACAAGCTGGACCTTTTATTGTTTTGTAAAAGTTAGCTCTGAATCTTAATCCACTTAATGTTACCGATGTATCTAATTCATGTGTTTTTGTAAATTTTTCAAGTTCGTGTTCATTACAGTTCATTGATAGTAAATCTTTGAGGTCTTGAGCTGTTACCATTACATCTTCAACTTTAATAATTTCACCTGTTTGTCTATATGCCAGAGGAGACCCAGATCTAATATGAAAATCTGAAATTTTTTTGTTATCTTTTGCTAGTTGTTCTAATTTTTCAAACATTTTATATTGTTACTATAAAAATTCGTTATTTAAGACTTAATTTTTAATAAGTATATGTTGTATAACACTATTTTTATTCTAGTAAAAGTTGAGTATATAGTTAAAATTTAAATATTAAAATTATGAAAAATCCATTTTCAAACTTAAAATTATTTAATAAAAAAAGTAAAGATGGAGAAGCTGCAGCAGTCCCAAAGGCAGATAAACCAAAAAAAGAGAACTTTTTTAGTAAATTATTAAAAAATAGATTAGGAAAATCTTCAATTAAAGGTGAGGAAATTTTAGGCGTTGAGCTTACAACATCAGAAATAAGACTTGCGCAGGTTTCAAGTAATAAAGCCAATCAATGGGTTTTAGACAAATTTTATGTCCATAAGTTCGAAGGCATTGATGAAAATGGAACAGTTTTGGAAAATCAAGACAAGATTGCAGAAGAATTAAAGTTAGCAATCCAAAAATCAAAAATAAATACTACTAATGCAGCAATTGCAATTCCAGTTACTAGCGCAATTATAAGAGTTGTGACTGCACCATTAATGACAGATGAAGAGCTTAAAAAAGCAATTGATACAGATTCTTTGTGGGAAAATTTGGTTCAACTGACTGATAATTTAAATGATTATTCAATTTTCCATCAAGTTATAAACAAAGATGAAAAAGGTAATACAATGGATATATTATTCGTTGCATCAAAACTTTCTGACATCAATAGTTATACAGCTATAATAAAAAAGGGAGGACTTAATGCAGTTATAATCGATGTAAAATGTTTTGCATTAAAGTCAGCGGTCGATCAAATAAATCAAATAGCAGGCTCTATTGAAGACTCTAATTTAACAGCAGTTTTGGAATTTGGTTTAGATGAGAACTACGTAATGATACTTTACGATAATAATCCGATTATTACAGACATATTTATAAGATCACAAGATCGTAAAACTCTTCAAGAAAGTAATAATCAAGATGAGATGGATGCTTTGGTCAGAAGATATATGACACAGGTAAAACAAGCCGTCCAAGATTTTGAAACCAAATATGAAAAAAGAATTAGAAATTTAAAAGTTACCTCTAATTTATCTAATGTAGAGGATTACTTAGCTAGCTTTAGAAAAAATATGGTTAATACTGGTTATAACCTTTTTAATCCTTTTGATGGTATTAAAATTCCTGCTCAAATAGAAAATGATGTAAAATTTAGTAATCCATCTTATCTCTCAACAGTTATGGGTTTGGCATTTAGAAAGTTAGACGTGTTTGGATACTATAAATTTGTAACTGCAGTTAAGAATATAAACTTATTACCTAATAGAGATAATATGATAGCTCAAAAAAAAGCGAAAGCATTTTCAAATTTTGCGTTTAAAGGTGTTGTAGGAATAGTAGCAGCAATTTATGTAATATTATTTGGTTTATCATTTTGGCAAATAACAGATCTGAATAAAAAAATTGATGGATATGAGCAGGTAGTTCAAACTCATAGCGAAAGAACTGCTTTAAGAGATAAGATTCTTAAAGAGAAGAAAATGATGGATAAATCTTTGAAATTAAGTAATTCAATTAAATCAAATAAAACCGTAAGCTTTAGGGTTCTTGCGCAGATAGCTTCAGCAGTTCCGAAAAGAGTAAAGTTTAATTCAATAGAGTATAATGGATCAGATCTAGTTATAATCGAAGGTATGGCATCTAGTGATCAAGATATATTGAAATTGATAAGCAACCTTAATAATAAGAAATTAATATCACAAGCCTCTTTAGCAAGTATGACTTTACCCGATCAAAATACAACACAGCTTCAAAAAGGATTTGTGATAGCGTGTGTATTGGAGGCCGCATAATGGATCTTAAAAATATTACTATGGATGATCTAAAAGCTAAATTTGCAACGATTGATAAAAAAACATTAATTAAGTTTGGCTCAGGTTTTGGAGCAATATTAATTTTTCTAATTATATATTATGCAGTTTTAAATCCTATGGTGAAGGAACGTAAGGAAATATATAACGATAAAATTACAAAGGAAAATGAAATTGTTGAGTTAGAAAATAATATCATAACTTTAAAAAAAGTTATTAAAAAAAACAAACCTCAATTTGAAAAAACCACAACACTTTTTCATTCTAAGGCTGAAGTTGAAGGTTTATATGAAAGTCTTAGTAAACATGCTGCAGTGAATGGTTTAGTTATTTCTAAAATTGAAAAAAAAGAGCCTAAGCCAATTTTAAAACCAGGAAATGCAAATCAAAAAAAAGAAAATTTAAAACAATCAATGATTTCTCATTATGAAATACCTGTTGACTATGAAATCAAAGGAAATTTTTTAGGATACATAAAGTTTAAAAGAGCAGTATCTAAGCAAAGAAAAATGTTAAACTTTGACAAGGAGACAATAAGTATAGTACAAAACGATTCAACTGGAGCGATTATAGCAAGTGGAGAATTAACAATAGTAGGTTTGCCTAATGAGTTTTTTTAGAATTTTAATATTCATGGTTTTTTTAACTTTTTCTGGATTTAGTTATTCTGATAATCACGAAACTCAAAAAGAAGAGGTATTAAATAAAGTTGAAGAAATTGCAAAAGAAATTGAGGATGAAGATGAAGTTCCACTAAATGATCCATTTGCAGGAAATGAAGGAAACAACAGCATGTCAAGTAATATCCCAGAAGATGAACAGGACAATGAGTTGAGTTTATATAATTTTAAATTAGTGGGATTAATTTCTGGAAAAGATTATAGTTACATATCTCTTGTAAATACTGCAGGAGAGGTAATGACAATTACTCTTGGTCAATATTTAGGAAAAATACAGCTAGTTGATTTACGTTTAAATGAGGCAATTTTTAAAAAAGAAGACAAATCATTCATCATAATTGATTTTAATAATCAAATAAGAGAGGCAAATGAATATTAAAAAAATATTAAATATATTTGGAATATTATTTATTGCTCTTATTTTAAGTGGTTGTGGTTCTAAATATATGAAAAAGTATGACAAGCCATTTAAGCACAACGTTCCACTAATAAAAGATAAAGCAGTAGTAAACTCAGGAAAATCTGAGATTGCTAAAACACTTGAGATGGGCCCTAAACCAGTTGAAGGTGATACAAAAAAATTAGGGAAAAGAAAAAAAATTTCATCAGAGGCACAAAGAAATTATTTAATTATCTCTGATGATTATCCACTTCTTAAACAAAGAGTAACTCTAAAGTTTAAAAATTTAGATTACAAAGAAACAATGAAATTGATGGGTAAAATTGGAGAGATTAATATATTAGTAGGTGATGAAGTTGCGGGTGCAATTTCTGCAGAACTCATTGATGTACCATGGGATAAGGCATTTCAAGCTTTATTGGATATGAAAAACTTTGCATCCGATGTAGATGTTGCAAGTAATTTAATTAGAGTACATTCTCCTGATACTTTAACTTCACAAGAACAGTATAAGTCTGAACGAGCTGCTGCTGTTAAGAAAAAAGTTGAATTAGAAGACAGTGTTGAGCCAATTTATTCAGAGATATTCAGACTTTATTATATAACTCCAGCCCAAGCAAAAAAAACAGTTGAAGAGTTGTTTACTCAATCAGGTGGCGGGGATGGATTTAGCCCTATACAAATTACTGAAGAAACGACTACAAGATCAATTATTGTAAGAGGAAAAGAAAAAGATCTAGACGTTGTAGATAAAGTTATTAAAGAAATTGATATAAGAACTAAACAAGTTTTAATTGAAGCATTTATAGTCGAAGCCAACTCAGATTTTGAAAGAGCTTTAGGCACAAGGCTTGGTGGTAAGTATATGAGAGGCGGAAGAATTGCAGGCGGTATGGGAGGTGGAACAAGTGGAAATGATGCACTTGAAGACTTTGCATTAGGTGAAGCATCAGATTCGTTTACGAATTTTCCAATTTCCGGGACAACAAGCGGTATTGGAATTTTAAAAAGAACCGGATCTCTAGCACTTAAGGCAGAGATTACAGCATTAGAAAGTATGGGAATGGGAAAAACAATTTCAAATCCTAAGGTTTTCACTTTAGATAATCAGCTTGCAACTGTAACCCAAGGTGAAGAAATTCCTTATCAAACCCAATCAGATGGATCAGTTTCAACTTCATTCAAAGAAGCAGCTTTAAAATTAGAAGTTACACCAAGTATAATTGGTGATGGAAATGTATTACTAAATATAAAAGTTAATAACGATACACCTAACAGATCATCTGTATCTGAAGAACCTCCAATAAATAAAATGGAAATTGTGACAAAACTATTGGTTGCAGATGGTGATATTGTAGTTATTGGTGGAATAAAGAAAAATATACTAACTCAAAATAAGGCTCAAACTCCAGGTATGGGTAATGTGCCTGTGATTGGTAACCTCTTTAAGAATAAACAAAATTCTGATAATCTAGATGAATTATTAGTGTTCATAGCACCAAGAATTTTATAATGATAAATATAAGTAGAGAATCTGAAATAAACTTAATAAATATCTTAATTGATCAAGATATTATTTCAGGAAAAGATTTAGCAGAAATAAAAAAAGTTTCTAGCGATGGAAATAAATCTCAGCTTGACGCAGTTTTTGAACTTAACTTAACTGATGAACAAAAAATTTTGGATTTGTTGGTTCATGACCAATCATTAGATGTTGTTGATCTGACTGGAATTGCCATTACCGATGAATTAAAATCGGTACTTCCTTCTAATTATATTAACATGAATTTTATAGCTCCGTTTAAAATTGATGGAAAAGTTTTACATATCGCAATTTCTGATATTTCTAAATTAAGTTTAATGAGAAATCTAAGAACTATTACAAAAATGGATATCGAACTTCATGCAGCCAAAGTCACAGATATATCAAATTTCATAAATCAACTTTTGGCTGATGGTGAAAAAACCATGTCTGATATTAGACAAACAAATGCAGAAAAAACAAAAACTTTTGATTATGACGTTGATGATCAAGCAGAGGTGTTAGAAAAACCGCCTGAGGAAGATATTGAAGCTATTGAAAACGAGTCTGAAGTTATAAAATTTAGTACTGCTGTTGTCGCTGAAGCAATTAAATCTGGTGTTTCCGATATTCATATTGAGCCTTATAGATTTAGTTCAAGAGTTAGATATAGATTAGATGGAATTCTCACAGAGCAAGAGCACTTTAAAAAGTTTTTACATTCAAATTATGGTGCAGTTGTTACAAGATTTAAAATTATGGGTAAATTAGATATTGCAGAAAGAAGACTGCCCCAAGATGGTGCTATACCATTTAAGATAGATGGAAAAGTAGTAGACCTTCGTCTTTCAATTCTACCTACCGCTACAAATGAAAGAATCGTAATGAGGGTTTTAAATAAAGACGCTGGAGATATAAGTTTAGAACAACTAAATTTTGAAGAAACAGATTTAAAAAATCTAAGAAAAGCTATACATGGTACACAAGGTTTAGTTCTTGTTACAGGACCAACTGGTTCAGGTAAAACAACAACTCTTTATAGTATTCTTAAGGAAGTTTCAAAACCGCAGCTTAATATTCTTACAGCAGAAGATCCTGTTGAATATGAACTTGATGGAGTAGGTCAGGTTCAAATTAAAGATGATATAGGTTTGAACTTTGCAACAGCTTTGAGATCTTTTTTAAGACAAGATCCAGAAATAATTTTAGTGGGAGAGATGAGGGATAAAGAGACAGTTGATATTGGACTTAAAGCAGCTCTTACAGGTCACTTGGTATTTAGCACGCTTCACACTAATGATGCCCCGAGTACAATCACTAGATTACAAAATATGGGAACACCCGATTATCTAATAAGTGCTGCAGTAAGCTTGGTGCTAGCTCAAAGATTAGCTAGAAAGACATGTTCAGAATGTAGAGAGCCAGACAATGATATTACCCCTAAAGCTTTGGCTGATCTCGGTTTTACAGTAGAACAAGCTTCTAGAGCAAAAGTTCAGAAAGGTAAAGGTTGTCCTAAATGCAAAGATACTGGTTACAAAGGTAGAATGGGAATTTATGAAATTTTAAATGTTACAAAACCAATTAAAGAAGCAATTCTTAGAAAAGCAACTACACCTGAACTAAGGGAAATCGCAGTCAATGAGGGATTTAGAACGATGCAGGATATGGGAAGAGAATTAATTCTAACAGGCGATTTAAATTTTAGAGAATTCGATAGAGTTCTATCAATGGAATAATATGTCATCAGAAACTTTTACTTATAAAGGCATCTCAGCTGGTAAGTATATTGAAGGTGAAATAGAAGCGATTAATCAAGAGGAAGCTTCTTTTAAGTTAAAAGAGCAAAAAATAATAATTACAAACTTAGTAAAAGCCAAAAAAAAGAAAGCTGCTAAAGAAAAAGGAAAAAAAGGAGGTTTTTCCTTTGGAAAGAAAGCAGTCAAGCCACAGGATGTGATGATATTTTCAAAGCAGTTCGCAACGATGGTAAAGGCTGGATTGCCGATTTTAAACGTATTATCAATGTTAAGAGACCAAATAGAACATCCTACGATGAAAGAAATTATTGAGGATATTAGAAAAAGTCTTGAGGGGGGAATAACTCTTTCTAAATGTTTTGAAAAATACCCAAAAATTTTTGATAATATTTATATAAACCTTATCAAAGCTGGAGAGGCCAGTGGTAAATTAGATGTTTTCTTACTTAAATTAGTAGATTCATTAGAGAAAAGAGAAAAAGTAAAAAAGAAAATTAAAGGCGCATTAACCTATCCAATAGTAATGTTTACTGTAGCAATAACAGTTATGGTTTTCATGTTAATAAAAGTGGTTCCAGTTTTTGCAGAAATGTATGAAGGAATGGGGGTAGCACTACCTACTCCGACAGCAGTAATTTTAAATGCTAGTAATTTTATGAGAGGAGCGGGAGGCTTAACTCTTGGAATAATTTCAATAGTTTCCTTCGTCATTTTTAAATATACGACAACAAAAATTCCAAAAATTAGATACAAGTGGCATCAACAAGTTTTAAAAATGCCTATTTTTGGAGATATGATTTTAAAATCATTAATTGCAAGAATTTCTCTTATCATGGGTAATTTAAGTGCAGCAGGAGTTAACTTATTAGAAAGTATAGAAATATCAAAACAAGTTAGTAATAATGATGTTGTTACACAGGCTTTAGAGAATGTTAAGAAAGGTGTTTTTTCAGGAGATACTTTAACAAAGTTATTTTTAAAAGAACCTGTATTTCCTCCAACCTTTAGTCAGCTAATCTCTGTTGGTGAGCAAACTGGAAATTTAGATGAAATGTTTACATCAGTATCTTCGTACTATGAAGAAGAATTTGATACTTCTGTAGAAAATATGTCTAGCATGATTGAACCAATAATGATTGTTTTCATGGGAACCATGATTGGTGGTTTAATGATAGCTATGTATTCACCAATCTTTAATGTTGGTGCAATTATTGGTCAGTAATTAATTTTTTTTGTAAGAATTAAATGGTTGATCCAAGGTTTTTCACCTTCTTTAAAAACAACTGCATCCATTATTTGTTTAATAAAAAAAGTACCTAAGCCTCCAGGTTTAACATCATCAATTTTTCTGTGCCTCACATTAGAATTATCAACTGGTCTACCTTTATCAAAAAAACCAATTTCAAGCTCTCCATTATCTAGAGATATTTTAATCTCCATTTTATCATCTGTTTCCTGATTTTGGTAAGCATGCTTAACAATATTTTGCGCTGCTTCGGCAATTGCCAAAACCAATTCATCTTTTAAATCTTGGTTTAAGTTAACTTTTGAAAAAACTTCTCGTGAAAACGACCTTACATCTTTAAGACTAGATGAGCTAACAACAAAATCTTTTTTTTCTGAAATATTATTTTCAACTGATGAATTCATTCATCAACCCAAATTAAGAATTTGTTCAAGTTTAGCCATCATAATTACTTTTAAGACTGACTTACTAATATCTTTAAGCACAACTTTTGTGCCTAGTTCAGTTGCCTTTTGGTGACTTTCAATAAGAACCGATATTCCTGAAGAGTCCATATATTGAACATCTTTTAAATTTAGATGAACTTCTTTTTTTGCCTCGATGAGAGGCATTATTACTTCTTTGGCTTTTTCAGTAACATCCATATCTATTTCACCGTCTAGGTGTACAATTGATATGTTGTTCTCCTCAGTTACTTTATATGACATAAAGATTAATATTTATTAAATTTATTGTCTAAATCAACTAAAATAGCCCATTTTGGTAGTATTAGTAATAGATATTGTCTTTTAAAAGATTTAAATTATAAGTATACACAGTTTTTACAAATTTAGAGGAAGCATATTTATGAAAAAAAATAATAAAGGTTTTACACTTATAGAATTATTGGTTGTAGTAGCAATTATAGGTATCTTAGCAGCTGTTGGAGTTGTTGCTTATAACGGATACACAACATCAGCAAAGAAAAGTGCATCAAAGACAATTCATGCATCAACAGCAAAGTTTTTAGCAGCAGAATCTAAAAAATGTGAGATGGATGTCACTTCGATTTTTGGAGGCTTAGCTTGTCCAACAAATAGAGACGGTATTTATACTCAAATCTCAGGAAATTTAACAACGATATTTAAAGATAAGAATCCACACAATACTAAAATCGCAGCTCATGCAGTAGACTCCGGTAATGATATAGTATCTTCTACTAAGGGACAGACTGTTATTAGTAAGAGCGCAACTGCTGGTAGTTTATCTGTGAGTACTAAGTGGGGTTCAGACGCAGGTAATGTTCTAACTGAAACGGTTAGTGTTGCGGACGATTAAGATTAATAAATTTTGAATTTCAACAATACTAAAAGCTCAGGGTTTTCACTTATTGAGCTTTTAGTTGTTGTTGCAATCTTAGGTGTCATATCTACAGTTGGTTTAATGAGTTACAATGGCTACACAAAAGCAGCCAAAAAAAAAGCAGTAATAAATATAATGCAACAGGTAACGCTTGCACAAGCAGAATGGTATTCTGAAACTGGATCTTATTGGAACCAAACTTCTGCATGCACACCTGATGCATCTACTTCAAGTGATTTAGAAAAAAACTTCATGAATGAAGCAAATCTTATTACAAAGGAATTAGGTTTTTGGGTTTGTGTTGAAGGATCGACAGCTGATTATAAAGTAAAAGCAAAATCTACAACACCAGGCAATAAATGTGCTCCAACATTAACTAGAAGTGGAAAGCTCGATACTTCTACTTGCTAATACAAATTCATGGATTATCAAAAATATTTAGAAAAAGTTAAACTCATATTTTCTGGAGAATTAGAAAAAAAATTTAAAATTTATACAACTATTAGTTTAGGTTGGATAATTTTTATTGGGTATCTAACATGGTGGAACGGTTTAAAAAGTCCTATGCTAGATAAAAGCTTTAGATGGGACGAATGGTTTTGGTTTGGTGTTGTACCAGCTTTATCACCTTACTTATTTTATTTTATTTGGAAAAAGAAAGAGTAACAAACCTAATTTGAGCATCTAATTTCTATGATGTATATTTAATAAATTATAACCTAAGGAAATGAAATGGAGAATGTAGATCTGGAATCTGTAAAATCATTTGTAGATACCCTTTGGGTTATAGATTGTGCAATTTTAGTTTTCATTATGCAAGCAGGATTTATGTGTATGGAAACTGGTCTTTCTAGACATAAAAATAGCATTAACGTTGCTCTTAAAAATGCGGCCGACTTTGGTCTTGCAGTTGTAATTTTTTGGTTATTTGGTTTTGGCTTGATGTTTGGAAAAAGTTTTAACGGCTATTTCGGAACTGATTTATTCTTTTTTAAAACAGATCAGGCTGAATACATGACATATTTTGTTTTTCAAGCAATGTTTGTTGCAACTGCAGCAACAATTGTATCAGGCGCTGTTGCTGAAAGAATGAAATTTAATGGATATTTAATAATTACAATTATTGCTACTGGAATTATATATCCAATTGTTGGTCATTGGGCATGGTCATCAAGTTATTTGAATAATATCGATGCAACAAGACAATTACTTGCTGTTACAGGACAAGTTAAAACAACTGGATGGCTGACAGATATTGGATTTGTTGATTTCGCAGGTAGTACAATAGTTCACTCTGTTGGTGGTTGGATAGCTCTATCTGCAGTTTTAATTTTAGGTCCAAGAATAGGCAAATATTCAGATGCAAACAAAGGAAAATTCACAGGTTCAAGTTTCCCTTTGGCAGTTTTGGGAACTTTAATTTTATGGTTCGGATGGTTTGGTTTTAATGGTGGAAGTAATGGAGCTATGGACGAAGCAGTTCCTCTAATTTTAATAAATACATTTCTTGCAGCTTCTTTTGGATTATTAACTGGTCTTGGAATTTCATTTGCTTTATTCAAAAAACCAGATCCTTACTATGTAATTCTTGGACCACTTGCAGGGTTAGTCGCTATCACAGCTGGATGTAATTCTATGACATCTGTTACTTCAATATTTGTTGGAATTATAGGAGCGGTAGTTGCAATTTTTGTAAATGAATTTTTAAATAAATTTGAAATAGATGATGTTGTAGGTGCTGTCCCTGTTCATTTGGCAGCAGGAGTTTGGGGAACAATCGCAGTTGGATTATTTAGTGATCTTGAAATACTTGGTACAGGATTGACAAGACTAGAGCAAATCAAAGTACAGTTTATTGGAATTTTTTCAATTGGTGTGTTTTCATTCTTTGGATCATATATTTTATTAAAAATTTTAAATTATATTTATCCGTTAAGAGTAAGCCCGTTACATGAAGAGTTAGGTTTAAATATTGCTGAGCATAATGCAACTTCTGTAGAACATGATTTAATTACCATTTTAGAAAAACAGTCTGAGTCTGGCGATTTAACTGTTAGAGGCCCACAAGATCCATTTACTGCAGGAGGTGTAATTGGACTTTATTATAATAGATTGATGAGCAAACTAGAAACTAGTGAAGCCGAAAAGAAAGTATGGAGAGATAGAATATCAAATGAAGTTAAACTTGCAGTAAAAGTTCAAGAAAACTTTTTACCAAAGAGGAATTTAGAAAATTACCCTGTGCACGGAATTAATATTGCAGCTAGAGAAGTTTCTGGAGATTTCTTTAGCTTTTATCCTCACAATGACAGTGTTTACTTTATTATTGCTGATGTTGCGGGCAAAGGAATTCATGCAGGAATGGTAATGGCAAAAGCATCAACTTTATTTGAAATAATGTCTAGAGATCAAGTAGATCCAGATGAAATGATGTTTCATATGAATAATGATCTGTTTTTAACTAAAACCGGTGGCATGTTTGTTACAAGTATATTAGGAGAATATAACATGAGAACTGATGAATTGAGATGGGTAAATGGAGGTCATCAGCCAGCTATAATTAGATCATCTTCTGGAAATTATGAGCAATTTGAAAGTAATTCTCCACCAATGGGTGTAATACTTCAGAAGGATAAATCAGTTTATAAAACTCATAAAGTTAAGCTAGATAGTAACAGGTTTTACGCGTTCACTGATGGTTTATCTGAAAGCTTAAATAGTTCAGGAGAGGAAATAGGAATAGACGGATCATTAAAAATTATAGAGCAAAATTTTAATACAGATTCTAATAAACAATTATCAGATATATCAAATACGGTAATTAATACTGCCAGGGATAATAAGCTAAGTGACGACTTAACCTTAATATCTATTGGTAAATAACAATCTAAGTTAAATAAACCCGCGATCAAATATCATATATATTAAGCATATCTTAGAAAATATATTTCCAACGTGGATGAAAAAAATCTAAAAATTGGAATTATTGGTGCTGGTATACAAGGTGTTTGTAATGCTTTGTTTCTACAAAAAAAAGGTTTTCATGTAACACTTTTTGATAGAGAAGAGCCAGGAAGTGCAGCGTCATATGGAAATGCTGGTCACTTTTCTCCTTATGCGTCTGTTCCTTTAAATAGACCAGATGTTATAGCGGACGTTCCTTCAATGTTAATTAGTTCAAGAGGACCTCTAGCTTTAAAGTGGAATTATGTGCCAAAGATGATCCCTTGGTTTGCAAGATTTATATTAAATTGTAGAGAAGAAAAAATGATGCACACAGCAAAAAATATGCATCAAATTTTAGATCAATCTCTGCCAGCATTTGATGAATTATTTGATGAAATTGATTTAGATGGGTTAGTAGAAAATAATGGAATTCTTTATGTTTGGACTGACAAAAATATGAAGAGTAGAGAATTAGAAATTCGAATTAGAGATCAACTTGGAGTAAAACAACAATTAGTCAATAAAAAAGAAATTCACGATTTAGAACCTAATTTAAAACCATTTTATCATGGTGGAGTTTTTTATGATTATGCTAGACATGCAAGAAATCCAAGAAAAATTTTAATAAAATTATTCGAAAATTTTGTAAATAAGGGTGGAAAATTCTTAAAATTAAATATTCAAAATATAGATTTTGACGAAGAAAAGCCTGTTCTAAGAACAGAAACTCAAAGATTTATTTTTGATAGACTTGTCATTGCATGTGGAGCATTTTCAAAAAGACTAACTGATAAATTACATGAAAATATTCCCTTAGATACTGAAAGAGGATATCACGTTCACTTTAAAGATTATGACCATTTAATTTCAAGACCTATAGTTTATGCAAATAGAGGTTTTGGGATGACACCAATGGAACAAGGGCTACGAGTTGTTGGAACAGTTGAATTTGGAGGTTTGGAAAACTCTCCATCTAAATCAAGAATAAAGAACTTGATACTAAATGCAAAGGATATGTTAGACGGTTTGCCAGAGCATAAAGATGAGTGGCTTGGTTTTAGACCTACATTACCCGATTTTCTACCAGTTATAGGGCCTTCTAAAAACTATAAAAACGTTTTTTATTCTTTTGGTCATCATCACTTAGGCTGGACACTTGGAGCAATATCAGGAAAAATTATATCTAAAATGATATCAGGTGAGAATACCAATTTAGATTTACAACCATACAGTTCAATAAGGTTTAGTTAAAAGTAATCTTTTATAGTACTCTATTTAATGCTTGAAAATAAAAGTAATATCATAATTGCATCTATTTTGCTTTTTTTAGCAGCTTTGTTTTGGTCAGGAAATTTTATTGTTGGAAAGATAGCAGGTTTAAATGAAATACCTCCAATATCATTAAATATATTAAGATGGTCACTGGCGTTTTTAATACTACTACCTTTTACTTATAAAGAGATGCTTGAAAAAAAGGAATTAATTTTTAAAAATATTTATCTGTTATGTTTTTTAGGGATAACAGCAGTCAGCATTTTTAATTCAGCGCTTTTTTATTCTTTAAAAACTACACAAGTAATTACTGGTGTGCTTATGATTTCAACTGTTCCAGTTATGATAATTTTATTTTCTATTATTTTAAAAATAGAAAAAACAAATTCTTATCAAGTTGCAGGAGTCATATTTTCTTTATTAGGTGTAATATTTATAATCTCAAAAGCAAATTTTGAAGTCTTTAAAAATTTAGCTTTTGAAAAAGGAGATTTATTTGCATTATTTGCTATGATATCCTGGTCACTTTATTCAGCGCTTTTAAAAAAAAAAAATTATGGATTATCACAGATAACGTTGCTTCAAGTTGTTATTGGGCTAGGGGTAATATTTCTTATCCCAATGTATGCAATAGATTATATTTACATTGGTAATCGAATTAATATTGATACAAATTTCATTCTAGTTTTATCATATGTTGTTTTGTTGCCTGGTATCATTTCCTTTTTCTTCTGGATAAAAGGTGTTGCATTAATAGGTGCTAACAGGGCAGGAATTTATTTACATTTAATGCCAATTCTTGCTGCAATTCTTGCAATGATAATATTTGATGAAGTATTGTTATTTTATCATTATATCGGTGGAATATTTATTATTTCAGGGATATTACTTTCAAACAAAAAAAATGCTTAAAGTAGCTATAATCGACGATTATCAAAATATTGCAAAAGATTTTATTGATCTTAAAAAATTATCTTCAAAATATGAATTTCAGGTATTTAATGTGCCATTTGAAAATGAAAATGATGCCATTGAAAATTTAAAAGAATTTGAAGTTCTATTTATAATGAGAGAGAGAACAAAAATAACAAAAGAACTTATAGAAAGTTTAAAAAAATTAAAGTTAATCGTCACTAGTGGTATGAGAAATAAATCAATAAATTTAGTTGCAGCTAAAAAAAATAAAGTTGTTGTTTGTGGCACCGAAATTAATAGTAATCCAACACCAGAGTTAACTTGGGCATTAATTTTAGGACTTGCTAGAAACTTTAAAACTGAAATAGATAATATGTATCAAGGTTACTGGCAGTCGACAATTGGAGTTGAACTTAAAGGTAAGATCTTAGGCTTGCTTGGATTGGGCAGAGTAGGTTCTGAAGTTGCTAAAATTGGTAAAGCTTTTGGTATGCAAATTATGGCTTGGAGTGAAAATTTAAACTTAGATAAATGCAAAGAGCTTGATGTCTTACCGTGCAGTAAAGATGATTTGATTCAAAACTCAGATTTTCTATCAATTCACGTTCAAGGAGGAGATAGATATAGAGATTGTATTACTATTAAAGAATTTGAGAAAATGAAAAAAACCTCTTATTTGATTAACACTTCAAGAGGTGAAATAGTTAATGAAGATGATTTAATTATAGCATTATCTACAAATATTATAGCTGGAGCAGGTTTGGATGTTTATGAAAAAGAACCTTTGCCAGAAAGTCACAAACTTAGATTCGTACAAAACGCTCTTTTACTTCCTCATATTGGATATGTTACAGCTGAAAATTATGAAACTTTCTACACTCAAATGATAGAGAATCTTGATAGTTTTATGTCTGGTAAACCAAAAAGGATAATTGAGTAAATTAAATTAAGACAATTTTTACAGATATAAATTTTAATTTTTTGTGTATAATTATTCTGATGAGCAAAGAATTTAAAGCTAATCAAAACCAAAAATTAGATAATCAAGAATTAAATGATTGGTTAGACTCTCTTGATGCAGTAGTTGAAAATCATGGTAGAGAGGGTGCCAAACTAATTTTAGAAAAACTTGAGAAAAGAGCAAAAGATTTAAGGGTATTATATTCACCAGTTCCATATTCACCATACAGAAATACGATATCTCAATATGATCAAGGAATTTATCCTGGAGATTTAGCTATTGAAGAAAAAATAACAGCGATTTTAAGATGGAATGCTTTAACCATGGTTATGAAAGCAAATAAAAATTATGGTGGGCTTGGAGGACATATAGCAAGCTATGCATCTTTTGCTGAGGTATTTGAAACGGGATTTAATCATTTTTTTAAAGGTGGTGATGAAGCAGATTTAATTTTTTATCAATCACAGTGTACAACTGGGATATATGCAAGATCTTTTTTAGAGGGAAGATTAACTAAAAATCATTTGGAACATTATAGACAAGAATTAAACGAGCAAGGACTGTCATCATATTGCCATCCATATTTAATGAGAGATTACTGGACATTTACCACATCATCCATGGGAATAGGTTTAGTTAATGCAATTTACCAAGCTCGTTTCATGAAATATTTAGAAAATAGAAACTTATTAAAAACAAATAAAAGAGTTTGGGGATTATTTGGAGATGGTGAAATGGATGAACCTGAGAGTTTGGCTGGATTATCTATCGCTTCAAGAGAAAAATTAGATAATTTAACTTTTGTTATAAATTGTAATCTCCAAAGATTAGATGGACCAGTAAGAGGTAATGGACAAATAATTCAAGAACTGGAGACGATCTTTAAAGCTAATGGATGGAATGTCATAAAAGTTCTTTGGGGATCTGAATGGGATAAAATTTTTCAGCAAGATAAAGATCACTTGTTATTGAAACGTTTTGCCAAAACTGTTGACGGTAAATATCAAACTTTAGGAGCAAGGGATGGTGAATATAACCTAAAAAACTTTTTTGCAGAGGACCCAGAAGTTTTAAAATTGGTTTCTTCACTCAGCAAAGATGAAATTGATAAACTTAAAAGAGGAGGTCATGATTTTAAAAAACTTTATGCTGCTTTCAATGCTGCGGTAAAAACTAAAGGTAAACCTACAGTTATTTTAGCTAAAACAAAAAAAGGTTATGGAATGGGAAAAGCTGGTGAATCTAAAATGACTAACCACCAACAAAAAGAGTTAAATCTTGATGCATTAAAAGAGTTTAGAGATCGTTTTCAATTAGATATTCCAGATAGTAAACTAGAAAATATGGAGTTTTATAAACCAGATGAAAATTCAGAAGAAATAAAATATTTAAAAAAAAGAAGGGAAGCTTTAGGAGGATCTTTACCAAAAAGAAGCTTCAAAGAAGTTGAATTAGTTACTCCAAAAATTGAAAAACATTCAAACTTTTTATTCGATGACAGTGACAGAGAATATTCAACAACTACTGGACTGGTAAGGTCTTTAGGAAACATAATGAGAGATAAAGAGTTTGGAAAAAGAGTCGTTCCAATCGTTGCTGATGAAGCTAGAACTTTTGGAATGGCTAATTTATTTTCACAAATTGGAATATATTCACCAGAAGGTCAGTTATATGAACCCGAAGATGCGACTTCCATTTTAAAATATCAAGAATCAAAAACAGGACAATTATTAGAGGAAGGAATTAATGAAGCGGGAGCCATATCTTCTTGGCTAGCAGCAGCTACTTCATATAGCAATCATAATTTTCCAATGATGCCCTTTTATATTTTTTATTCTATGTTTGGTTTTCAAAGAATAGGAGATTTGATTTGGGCTGCAGCTGATCAAATGCCAAGAGGATTTCTAATAGGTGCTACAGCTGGGCGAACTACTTTAGCTGGAGAAGGATTACAGCATCAAGATGGACAAAGTCATATAATTGCTTCAACATTTCCAAATTTAAAATCCTACGATCCTTGTTTTGCAAGCGAACTTGCAATTATTTTTGATGAAGGAATGAAAAGAATGATGACAGAATGTAAAGATGAATTTTATTACATTACAGTAAATAACGAAAAATACTCACATCCTAAAATTGATATAAAAAATAAAGATGGAATAATAAAAGGTGGCTACCTTTTTAAAGATAATTCTAATGATAAAATAAACATAAATTTATTAGGATCTGGACCAATTTTTAGAGAATGTATAGAAGCTTCTAAAATACTTAAAGATGAATATGGAATTGGTTCAAGATTATACAGCATAACAAGTTATTCAGAGTTAGAAAAAAATGCTAAATCAGTTTTAAGACAAAACACATTGTCTCCCGCAAATAAAAAAAAAAATTATTTGCAGCAGCTAATTTCTAATGACGACCCTATAATTGCCACTTCAGATTATGTAAGAGCATACTCACAATTAATCTCTAGTCACATAAATAATAAGTTTTTAGCAATGGGTACAGATGGTTTTGGAAGAAGTGATACTCGAAAAAATTTAAGAGACTTTTTTGAGGTAGATAGCAAACATATAGTTGTTAGTACTTTGTATACGCTTTATGAAGATAAGAAGGTTTCATTACAAACACTAGAAAAAGCGATTAGTAAATATAATCTCAACAATAATAAAAATAATCCTTGGGAAATATAGTCCCTAATAATTTTTATGGAATTACCTGTCGTCAATCATAAAGATTATGAAGCTAAATTAAATGATGACAATAAATTTCCTATAAAAAAATTTGGAGAATTAGCTAAAGCGTTAATTAAAAATAAAATAGTTAAAAATTTCCATATCCCAGAGCCATGCTCATTAGAAACTTTAAAAGAGGCACATACAGAAGACTATATAAATAAAATAAAAAATAAAACTTTAGATAAAAACGAGATTAGAAAAATTGGTTTTCCTTTAGTTGACAGCGTAGTTAGAAGATCTTTTATTGCAACCGGAGGAACTGTGCTCGCTACAAAGTTAGCTTTAAACTATGGCATAGCGTGTAATACTGCAGGAGGTAGTCATCATGCAACTTTTAATGAAGGAGCTGGATTTTGTGTTTTTAATGATGTTGCAGTAGCAGCTAAATATTTAACTACAAGAGGATTAGCAAACAGAATTTTAATTATTGATTTAGATGTTCACCAAGGTAATGGCAATTCAGAAATATTTAAAAATGATAATCAAGTCTTTACATTTAGCATGCATGCCAAGGCTAATTATCCAGCAAAAAAATCAGTAAGTGATCTTGACATTGAATTAGAGGAAAATTTAGAAGATAGAGAATATATTAATATTTTAAAAAATAATCTAAAATATTTGAATGAAGAAGAGTTTGATTTTGTTTTTTATATCGCTGGAGTTGATATTCACTATAATGACAGGTTGGGTAAACTAAAAATTTCTGATGATGGTATATTTGAAAGAGATGAATTGGTTATTGATAACTTTTTCTCAAATAAAATTCCTATATGTGGAGTATTAGGAGGTGGATACAACGAAGATTTTAACAAACTAGTTGAATTGCACTCCAATTTACACAAAACATGTGCTAAGTTTTTATGATGAAAAAAAACTCAAATTTAACATTAGAACAAGAAAATATTTTATTCAAAGAAGCAACAGAACCACCAGGATCAAGTGAATTAAATAATGAAAAAAGACAAGGATCTTATCACTGTGCAAACTGCGATATAAAACTTTTTGAATCTTCAACAAAATATGAAAGTGGGTCAGGTTGGCCTTCTTTTTACGAATCTCTACCTGATGTTTTTGAGACAAAAACTGATCATCACATTGGTTATGCTAGAACAGAATATCATTGTAAAAATTGTGGCGGTCATCATGGTCACATTTTTGATGATGGACCTCAACCAACAAGAAAAAGATACTGTAATAATGGAATTTGTTTAGTATTTAGGCCAAATAAATAAATTTCACTAAATTTACATTTCAAAAGTAATAGTATAATAGTTGAATATGAAAAATTTATTTCTATCATTGATATTAGCATGCATTTTAATTACGACTGCAAGTGCAAATTCTATCTCTGATTATTTTTCAAATTTAATACCTGGCGATGGAGATACTGAATTAAGTATAGATCTTAGAGAAAATCATTCTGCCGATTATAGTTTGTTGCTAGTAAGAGAACTAGATGGGGAGACCACCCAAAATACATTTACTCAACTTTCTTTATTTAATACTGAAAAGGATTCTAAAGATAGAAATGTTTTGAATTTTGGAGTAGGAAAAAGGTTTTTAAGCGATGATAAATTTTCGCTTACAGGATTAAATGCTTTTTTAGATTACGATGATGAGGGGAATTTAAGATCCAGTATAGGGTTAGAAGTTAGAAATGCAGTATTAGATTTTTCATTTAATAACTATTTTGCTTTAGATGATGCCGATGGTGAAAAGGTTTTAGATGGATATGATTTAAGATTAGCTTCTCAAATACCCTATGTTCATTGGGCTGATATATTTATAAATTCATATTCGTGGGATGGAGTTACAAGAGACGATGTTGAAGGGTTAATGTATGGTACTGAAATGTTATTATCACCTAATATAAACTTAGAAATTGCTTTTGATGATAAAGATAAAGCAGGATTAGATGATGAATATTATGCAAAAATTATGTTTGTTCATCCACCAAGAAATAGTGCATCTATTTCAGATGGAATTAGTAGTGATATGTGGAGAGCTCAAAAAGATATGTCTGACGAAATGTTAACAAAAGTAAAACGAAATAATAAAATTATGGTAGAATTCAGTGGATCCGCCAATATTGTGAGGGCAGATTAATATGATAATATTTAGATTGATATTTACAACAATTTTACTTTTTTCATTAGCAACAAATGTTTACGCAGCACTAGGAAAGGCTGCAGTATATAAAGTTACGATGAAAAAGGTTGCATTATGTACTGGAAAAGGTTCAGGTACTACTTGTTTAGGAGAAGTTGTTATTGGAACTGGTAGTAAAGAAGTTGACGTTGCTTCCGTAAATGCCGGTGCAGTTGCTGGTTCATTTGGAAATCCTGCATTGCTTCCATTAGGAGTAACATACACTCATATGCAAGTCACAATAGATAGAAAATTTACAGTCAAAACATCTGATACTTCAGGTGAAATGTTAAAGACTGATAACGGAGATGTTTGCAGAACAGTTGCAAATGCAGATGCGCAATATGCAACTGATGAAGCTACAGATAAATATACACATAAAAGAGCTGTTGATGAAGGAACAGGTTCAGCATCCGCTGAGACAAGAGTTTATTTAATGAATCATGGTACAAATAATGTAACAACTTGTGCGGCAACCGATTGTTCTTCAACTGGAACTACGACTTCAGGAAGTAGTTGTACATATTGTGAAGCAATGAAAACAGATTTAGACTCTGATGATACTGAACACGTTTTAATTTATGCACTAACAAAACCATATACAGTTACTACAAAATCTCCAAAAGTAACTATGAAATTTGGAACCGCTGAAGCACTATCTGCAAGTGATGTAACTGGAACAGTATGTAATATTTGGGCTGAGGAACCAGTTTTTACAGCAACAATTGAATAACTAATTTATTTCTTAATTATTTTAAAGAAGAAAAAAGGTTTCCTGATACTTCTAAAGCTCTAAGTTCTTGATAACCGCCAATATGTTCCTCATTAAAAAAGATTTGAGGGATTGTTCTTTTACCATTTGCTTTTTTTATCATTTCATCTCTTATTCCAGGACCTGTCGAAACATCGATTTCTTTAAATTCTAAATTATTTCTAGATAATAATCTTTTTGCTGCGTCACAAAAATTGCACATAGGTCCAGAATAAACAGTAATATTTTTCATTTATTTATATATAGACAAAGTTTAAAAAATTACTAGAGCAAGTAATCGTTTTTATTGATTTTTGATTTGATCAATTTTCTTGAGTATTCAAATTTTTTTCTGTGTTTTATGCTTTGTGAGTTTGCTCTTTTTCTCCACAATCTAAAAGAAGAGGGTTTTAAAGATCTTCTCATTATTTTAATAACTTCAGCCTCAGTCTTTCCAGTTTTTTTTTCAATTTCTTCAAAAGTAATCCGATCTGCCCAAGCCGCCCATATGACCCAATCTGGACTCTCCAAAGGAGGCTCTGGATTCTTAACTCTGGTTGTAGGTCTGTGACTTTTTTTCATCAAAATTCAACAAATTACTAATATTATTTTAATGCAAATACTTAAGGCTATGATATTATCATTTTTAGATAGTCCTATCTAGCCATCTTTAGCTCCCGGTTTTTTAGGACTATCCTAAAAATGCTTCCCTTAGATTTTATCCTCTTTTTACAAATTATCATTTTTATGTTTATAACCCCAGGCACACCTAGAATCGTAATTATTTCATACTCAATGAACTATGGTGTTCAAAAGTGCGTTTGGACTGCATTAGGAGATGTAACTGCGAACATTATTCAGGCAACCTTAGTAATTTTTGTTATTGGGTCTTTTTTGTCAGACAATCCGACAATACTTAATACTTTAAAGTGGTTAGGTATCGCTTATTTAACATATCTTGCATATGATATTTATAAATCGAGACCTAAAGATATAAATACAAAAGATATTTCAGATAAAAGTTTTTTTTCTTTTTATAAAGATGGTTTTTTAGTTGCAGGAACAAGTCCTAAAGCTTGGATGTTCTTTCCATTTATATTTCCTCAGTTTATTGATTTTAATTCTAATTACATTGTTCAATTTATTATTTTAATTACAACATATGTTGTATTGGATTTTTTATCTTTAGTTGGCTATGCAATCTTAGCTAATAAATTAATTATTTGGATTAAAGCAAATCCTAAAATTATAAATACAATTTCTGCTTGTGTAATTATTTTGATTGCTATAATTATTGCATTTACTCAACAATACTAAGGTATATTGCGTTACTACTTCCACTTGCAATTAAATAATTTTTGTTATTAATTTAATCTTTATTAATTAATTAATTAAAGGGGAATAAATGAAAATAAAAAACATTTTAATTACATTTGTTTCTGCAATAGCATTATTATTTTCAACTTCAGTTGTATCATTTGCAAAAGTAGTTGGAGATAAGATTATTTTAGGTGCTGCAATCTCTTTAACTGGTAAGTATTCATCTAATGGTGTTCATACTCAAAACGGCTATAACATGGCTGTTGATAGAATTAACAGCATGGGTGGAGTTAAAGTTGGGGGAAAAACTTATAAGTTTGATATTATTTATTACGATGATGAGTCAAACCCAAAAAGAGCAGCTCAGCTTGCAGAAAGATTAATCTCACAAGATAAAGTAGAGTTCATGCTTGGGCCATACAGTTCTGGTTTGACAAAAGCGATTGCGCCAGTAACTGAAAAATATGGTGTACCAATGGTTGAGGCTAACGGTGCTTCTAGATCTTTGTTTACAAAAGGTTACAAATATCTATTTGCAGTATTAGCACCAGCAAACTTATATCTTGATGTAGCAATAAGAACAGCTGTTGAGTTAAATGGTGGTAAAGGTGTAAGAATTGCACAAGCTTTTGAGCAAGATGCATTCTCACAAGACGTAAGATTAGGTATTTTAGATGCTGCTAAAGAAACTGGATCTGAAATTATAATCGACGACAAACTTCCAAAAGAGCTTAATGATATGGCTGCTACATTGGTTAAAGTTAAACAAATGAAGCCAGATGTATTGGTTGTTTCAGGTCATACAAAAGGAGCTTTAACAGCTATAAGACAAATTTCAGAAATGAAAGTTGACGTTCCAATGTTGGCAATGACACACTGTGATGCTGCAAAATTATCTAAGCAACATGGTAAAAATTCTCAATATGCATTATGCGCTTCTCAATGGCATAAAACTCTAACATACAAAGATGATTTCTTCAAAGATGGTATGACATATGCAGCAGATTTTGAAAAAGAATTTGGCTATGATCCACCATATCAATCTGCAGAGTCTTCAGCTGCATTGTTAGTATTTAAAGATGCTTTTGAAAGAGCAAATACTTTTGATCAGAAAAAAGTAAGAGATGCTCTTGCTGCAACTAACATGCAAACATTCTATGGAAATATTAAATTTGCACCTGGTGGTCAAAATGTTGACAAACCAATGGTACTTTTCCAAGTAATGTGTGATGATGCTGGTAAGTGTGAAAATAAAGTTGTTGCTCCATTAAAATGGGCTTCGGCAGAGTTAATTCACCCAGTACCAAAGTGGTCTGAAAGATAAAATAAACCATTTAAGCCCCCTAGAAATAGGGGGCTTTTTTTTATAGAAATCAAAATTAATTATGGATTTTTTAGTCTTCCAATATCCAATGATAACTATTCAAGCATGTCTTGATGGACTTTTACTTGGAATATTATTTGCATTGATTGCTTATGGAATGGCACTCCAGTGGGGTGTTATGAATATAATTAATATTGCACAGGGAGACCTTGTAATCTTAGGTGGTTACATTGCATACTTTATGTATCTCTACGGTATTCATCCTGCTTGGGGAGTAATTGTTTCTCCCATAATTATGTATTTTGTTGGTATTGCAATTTATAAGTTAGTTATAAATAAAGTTGTAGACAGAGATCTCTTCATTTCAATATTAGCAACTTTTGGAATTAGTATCCTTTTCATGCAGCTTATGAACTTTGCATTTGGAGCAGACGTTGTTTTGGCTAATTCTGGATACGGGACTACAATGTTGTTTGATAATAATGTTGTTTTGCCGAACTCAAAAATATTTTCTGCCTTTATAAGTATTGTATTTGCAATTTGTTTAGTAGTTTATATGAAAAGATCAAAATTAGGTCGTGCTATTAGAGCAACGGCTCAAAATGCAAGAGCTGCAAAAATTTTAGGTGTTGATACTGAAAAAGTTTATGCAGCAACCTTTGGAATAAACGCAGCATTATGTGGTGTAGCTGGAGCGTTAATTTCAATAACATTTACCATCCATCCTTACATGGGATTACCTTACACTATAAGATCATTTATGATTGTAATTGTTGCGGGTTTAGGAAATTTACCTGGAGTAGCTATGTCAGGTATGGGATTAGGAATATTTGAAGAATTTGCAGATTACATTCTTGGTACAGAATTTAGAATTGGCTCAGTATTTTTATTATTAGTTTTAATTTTAGTTTACAGAAGATTTAAACTTTCAAGAAAGAGAGAATATTTAAAGTGAAAAAAGCCAAAATTAAAGACAATAATGGTAAACTAGTAGAAATAGACATTGAAAAATTTAAAAAACATTTAGATGAATATCATTCAACAGGATCTAGTCTTCATGAAGAAAATGGACATTATTTTACAGTTGATAAAGATTTTAGAGATAAAATAGAGAGCTTATATGAACAAAAATAGTTGGATTTTGTACTTAGGAATTTTGGTATTTGGTTTAGTTGCACCATTTATTTTTCCAGCTTTTAAAGTTCAATTATCAATTCTGTGTGTATTAATTGTCCTTGCAACTACTTGGAATATACAAGGTGGTGAAATGGGCTACAATACATTCGGAAATATCCTTTTTTATGGTTTGGGAATGTATCTTTGTGCATCCGTTCAAGTGGGTATGTTTTTCCCATTGGCAGAATGGACTGAAAGTGGTGGTGAAAAAACTTTCGTACATACACCTTCACAATTCTTTCAAGGAATGGCAGCTGGTCTGGTAGTTGCCGCTGTTGTTCCGACAATAGTTGCAGGATTAATTGGTTATGCAATTTTAGGATTAAGAGGTCATTATTTTGCAATTTGTACATTAGGTTTAGGAGTTGCAGCAGGAGAAATTTCTGGAGGTATTGAAATTATTGGAGCTGGACAGGGCTTTACCACTCCTCCTTTTCCAAATATTGGAGGTCTTGAGGCAAGAGGTGAATTTTTTTATTTTCTAAGTTTTGGAGCACTCGTTCTAACTTTCATTGCTGTAAGGGCAATTTATACAACAAGGTTTAGATTAATTCTGAACGCAATCAGAGATAATGAAGACAAAGCTGAAGCAATGGGAATTGAGACTATGAAATACAAAATAACTGGATGGATGATTTCAGCTTTCTTTTGTGGTCTTGCTGGAGGAATAATGGGAGGTCTAGTTGGTTATATTGACTCAACAGATGTTGCATTTGATGGAAGAGAAATGGGAGTGTTCATGGTTTTGATGGCAATCCTTGGAGGTAAGGGAACTTTATGGGGCCCAATTATTGGTGCAACTTTATTTCACTTTTTTAAAGAGGGCTTTTGGACATTCTTCCTAGGCTGGCAATATGTTGCGTTAGGAGTTTTAATCGTAGTTATAGTAATTTATTTCCCAGAGGGATTAATGGGATGGTTAAGAGAAAAATATCCAGAAAGATTTGGTGAAGTTGTCGATGAAGCTGATCGAAAAGCACAGGTAGAATTAAAATGAGTATTTTAGAAGTCAACAATGTAAGTAAATCATTTGGTGGCGTTAAAGCGAATGTAGATATTTCAATGTCGGTTGAAAAAGGAAAGATAGTTGGTCTTATAGGACCTAATGGATCTGGTAAAACTACTTTATTTAATTCAATTGTTGGTACTTATCCAATAGACAATGGTTCAATTAAGTTTAATGGAAAAGAAGTATCAGAATTACCAGTACCAGTAATTGCAAAACTAGGATTACTAAGAACATTTCAGCAAACTAGAATTTATGGAAAATTAAATTGTGTGGATAATATGCTTATCAGTCATAAAGGTAGTGATGAAAGTTTGTTTAAAATATTCTCAAAAATTCCAAAAGAGCTTACAGAAAAAGCAGAAAATTTACTTAATTTTGTTGGCTTGTATCAAAAAAGAAAACTTAGAGCAGGAGACTTATCTTTTGGTCAGCAAAAATTATTAGAACTTGCAATGGCACTAATGAATGAACCAGAAATGCTATTATTGGACGAGCCAACAGCAGGTATTAATCCTACTTTAATTAATGGAATTATTGATAGATTAATAAAAGTTAATCAAGATTTTGGAATAACTTTGCTGGTTATTGAGCACAATATGAGAGTAATTATGCAATTAGCTGAAGACATATTTTGTCTTGCTCATGGCAAAATGCTTGCAAATGGCACTCCTGAAGAAATTAAAAATGATAAAAGAGTAGTTGATGCATATTTGGGGGCTCAATAATGTCTAATCAATATGAAGTCTTAGGAAAAGCACCTGGTGCAGAAGATTTAAAAAACTTATCCTCAGAAGATATTCATTTAACTATAAAAAATTTAAACGCAGGATATGGTAAAATGGAAATTCTTCATAATTTTGATTTATTTGTAAGTAAAGCACAATCATTATGCTTAATTGGTCCCAATGGAGCTGGCAAATCAACAATACTTCATTCAATATATGGGTTTACAAATATTTTCTCAGGTAAAATAGAAATCGATGGAAAAGAAATAACTAATTTAACTCCAGCTGAAAAATTGAAGTCAGTTGGTATAGCTTATATTCTGCAAGATAACTCAGTTTTTCCAGATATGACTGTAGAGGAAAATTTATTAATGGGTGGTTTTATTAAAGATAAAACAGAAGAGTCATATCAAGAGGCAGAAAAAATTTTAGATAAATATGAAAGATTAAGAAATAGAAGAAATCAACCAGCAAAAGTTTTATCAGGTGGTGAAAGAAGATTATTAGAAATATCAAGAGCTTTAGTAATGAAACCTTCTGTTCTTTTGGTTGATGAACCTTCTATTGGACTAGAGCCGAGATATATTGATATGGTATTTGAGATTTTAGGTGACTTACAAAAAAATGAAAAGAAAACAATTATTCTAGTTGAGCAAAATGCCAAAAAAGGTTTAGAGTTTTCTGATATAGGATATGTATTAGTATCTGGCCAAACAGCAATAGCTGGAAGAGGTGATGATTTACTGAAAAATGATGATGTTGGACGTCTATTTCTAGGCGGATGATTAATTCAAAATACTTTTTTAAAGGAATTCTTTGTGCAAAAGAATTCGATAGCCCTGCAATTGCTCTTGGATTAAGTTTTTTAGCAATTGGAGCTTTATTAAAAAATTTAGGTTTTACAATTCAAGAAAGTATTTTTTCTACCTTTTTAACTTATGCATTACCTGGCTCACTTGTGATGGCAGAATCGATTTTGATAGGAGTTTCATTACTTAATTTGTTTTTTGCTGTTTGGTTGGTGAACGCAAGGTTGTATCCGATGACTGTATCTTTAATGCCATTATTAAAGCATCAAAGCCAACCGAGGTGGAAGTATTATCTTTCATGCCATTTTGTTGCGGTATCTTCGTGGTTAATCCTTAAAAATAATTATAAAGAAATTGAAAAAAAATATAGAGTCGACTTTTGGATTGGAATTGGAACTGCAACTTGGTTGATAGCAATTTTTTCAACGATCTTAGGTTATTACTCAGCTGATTTCTTAAATAGAGAGATGATGATTGGACTAGCTATAATTAATCCAATTTATTTTACTTGCACAATGATAGGGGTGATGAAGTCTATACAATTAAATGTTTCAATAATTTTAGGAGCTATCTTAGGACCTTTATTTTATCTTATTAGCCCTGATTGGTGTGTTTTGATCGGTGGTTTTATAGCTGGAACTGTTGCTTTTGTAATAGGAGAGAAAAATGTCAGCTAATATTGTTTTAATAATAGTTATTACGTCTTTAGCTACTTATATTTCAAGGTTTTTAGGAGCTTTTACATCTGAAATAATAGATGAAAATACTAAAATATATAGGTGGTTTAATTATTTAGCCTATTCGACTTTGGCTGCTTTAATTTCTAGAATGATAATATTTCCAGCTGGTGCACTTTCTGACAGTAATTATTTGTCTAGATTTATTGTTGTGCTTTTAGCAATAATAATTTTTAAATTAACTAGAAATAATTTAGTTTACCCAACTTTATTCTCTGCTATCATTATGTTTTTATTAAGTAGCTTTACGATATAAATGAAAAAAATTATTTTACTATTTTTCTTGGTTTTAATACCAGGTATTTCACAAGCAGCATGTGACGATCCTTTAACCGATGGTGTTGATTATACTAACTGTAGATTTTCAGATGGACAAGATTTACAAGGCAGTTATTTGCCTAACTCAAATTTATCATTTGCAAGTTTTATACAAGTAAATTTTGATAAAAGTATTATGATGACATCAAATTTGTCATTTGGAACTTTTCCAGAGTCAACATTTGTAAGAGCTAACTTATACGAGTCAACTCTAGTTGGTGGAAATTTTGAAAAAGCTAATTTTACAGGAGCAAATATGACAAGAGTTGACTTTATGGGCTCAACATTAATTGAAGCAAATTTTCAAAACGCAAATTTAATGGAAGCTAATTTTACCTCATCAAATATGACCAATGCTAATTTTGATGGAGCAAATTTAATTGGAGCTACATGGACCAATGGTGAAACATGTGGACCAAATTCAATTGGGGTTTGTAATAAATAATTATAATGGATAGCTTAGATACTATTCAAGGGTTTGATATTTCATTTAGTGACTATTCCAAAAGAATAATAAATATTAAAATTGAAGATGAAATTATAGATAAATTAATATTTCCTTTTAAAAAATTTGATATTACAGCTCTTGAATATAAACCTTTTACTAGATTTACACTTGCAAAATCTTTAGACGATTCAACAGGTGGAAAGCTAGGAAAATTTATAAACTCAATTTTAAGAGATAGAGATACTGGTTGTTTTATTATAGGGCCTAAAAATAAATCCAAAAAAATTGATAATAATTTTCTTATTAAATTATCAACAGCTGTAACTCACTTACTTGGTAATCCAAATTTTGATTCAATGGCTGGAAAATATTATGCGAGATTTCATGTTAAACATGAGGACAATAGCGACTCATATCTTAGAAAAGCATATACTAATATGGATCTTCATACTGATGGTACTTATGTTAAAGAAAAAACTGATTGGCTATTAATGTTAAAAATGGAAGAAGAAAATGTACAAGGTGGAGAAACTGCAATGTTGCACCTCGATGATTGGGAACATTTAGATAGCTTAACTAATGATAAAGTTGGAAAGCAAAACTTCTTATGGGGCTCGCCAAAAAGTAAAAATGTTGATTATAAGGTTGAACACCCTGTTTTTTCAGAAGATGAAAATGGAAAACCACAAATTTCTTACATAGACCAATTTCCTGAGCCTAAAAATATGGAACAAGGACTATTTCTACAAAAATTATCAAACTCGTTAGAAGGTAGTCAAAAAAAGATTGTTATGCCTTTACCAGTTGGCTTTTCGGTAGTAGCAAACAACTATTTCTGGCTTCATGGAAGAAAACCATTTGTAGAAAATAAAAAATTATCAAGAGAATTACTAAGAATTAGAGGTTCTTTTTTTACTAATTAATTAATTTTAGTGATAATAATCAAATAGTTTATCATGAAAATCGGATTTATTGGTACAGGACATATCTCAAAATCAGTAATCAACGGAATACTGCAATCAAAATTAAAAATTAATAAAATAATTGTTTCAAAGAGAAATTCAAAAATTTCAAGTGAACTTAAAAGAAAAAGTAAAAAGATAAAAATATCTGCTGATAATCAGGATATTATAAATCAATCAAACTGGGTTTTTTTAGCAGTAACACCAACGACTGGAAAAATTATTCTTCCAAAACTAAAATTTAAAAAAGGTCAAACAATAGTGAGCTTTATATCAACCATAAAAATGACTGAATTAAAAAAATATATTAAAGTCAAAACTAAGATAATTAGAGCAATTCCTTTGCCTCCAATTTCTCTCAGAAAAGGACCAGTACCAATTTTTCCACCAGATAAACAAGTTGGAAATTTTTTTAATAAGCTTGGTACATCTGTTGAAATAAAAAATGAAAACCTATCACTAAATTTCTGGTCAACTTCATCAATGATGGCACCATTTTATGAATTATTACAAACTCTAAGTGAATGGTTAGTAAAAAAAGGAATTAATAGAAGTGACTCTCAAAAGTATATTACTTCGTTATTTGTTGCTTTATCTGAGGATGCAAGAATTAATTCAAATAAAGATTTAAAAGTTCTTGTTAAAAATTCTCAAACACCAAAGGGTTTAAATGAACAAGCTGTAAAAGAATTAAGAAAACTTGGATTTTATAAATCTCTGAATAAAACAGCAGATAGCGTCTTGAATAGATTAAAAAAAAGTAAGTAAAATGTCAGACAATATCTTACAGGTAAATAATCTTACAAAGTTATTTGGAGGACTAGCAGCAGTATCAAATTGCTCATTAAATATTAGATCGGGTTCAATAACTGGAATAATTGGCCCAAACGGTTCAGGAAAAACAACATTATTTAATTTAATAGCTGGAAATTTAAAATCTAATGATGGAGAGGTAATATTTAATGATGAAAATATTACCGATGTACCATCATATGAGTTATTTGGTAAAGGATTATTAAGAACCTTTCAGATTGCACATGAATTTTCAAACTTAACAGTTTTAGAAAACTTAATGATGGTGCCATCAAATCAAAGTGGAGAAAATTTATTAAATGCGCTTATTAAACCTAGACTAGTTAAAAAAGAGGAAAAAGTTATTAGAGAAAAAGCTTATGAGGTTGTAGATTTTCTTAATTTAACACATTTAGCTAATGAAAGGGCAAGGAACCTTTCAGGAGGACAAAAAAAGTTACTAGAACTTGGACGAACTATGATGGTTGATGCAAAATTGGTTTTACTTGATGAAGTAGGAGCAGGAGTTAATCGAACACTTTTAAAAGATCTAGGAACTGCAATATTAAAATTGAATAAAGAAAAAAATTACACTTTTTGTATGATAGAGCATGATATGGATTTTATAAGCAGAATGTGTGATCCAGTAATAGTAATGGCAGATGGTTCAGTTTTATTTGAAGGAACATCTGAAGAAGTGAAAAAAAACGAAAAAGTTATTGAGAGTTATTTAGGAAAGTCAAACTTAACAAAAAAAGAAAATTAATGGCATACTTTGAAGGAGCAAAAATGACTGCAGGTTATGGGGATGGCCCTGATATTATTAGTTCGTGTTCCATAACTGCCAATAGGGGAGAGATAGTTGCTATTCTAGGTCCAAATGGAGCTGGTAAATCAACAGCCATGAAAGCGATGCTCGGATTATTAAAATTAAAATCAGGCTCTGTAAATTTAAATGGTGAAGATATTTCAAATATTAATCCTCAAGATCGTGTAAAAAAGGGCATTTCATTTGTTCCACAAACAAGAAATGTATTTGCAGAATTAACTGTAAGAGAAAATTTAGAGATCGGTGGCTTTTTAACAGAAGGGAATTTAGAAAATAAAATTGAGAGTATTTATAGTTTATTTCCAATCTTAAGTGAAAAAAAATCTCAAATCGTTGGCCAATTATCTGGTGGTCAAAGACAGCAAGTTGCTCTTGGAAGAGCTTTAATGAGTGATCCATCAGTTCTTATGTTAGATGAGCCCACTGCTGGAGTTTCTCCAATTGTAATGGATGAATTATTTGAACATATAATCAAAGTTAAAAAAACAAATGTTGCCGTTATTATGGTTGAGCAAAACGCAAAGCAAGCATTAAGTATTTCAGATCGAGGCTATGTATTGGTAACTGGTCAAAATAAATTTGAGGGATCTGGTAACGATTTACTTGAGGATCCCGAGGTTCGTAGATCTTTTTTGGGAGCATAATGGATTTCTTAAATGCAATAATTGTACTTCTTAATTTCACAGTAATACCAGCGTTAGCTTATGGTTCACAGTTAGCTTTAGGTGCTATTTTTGTCACTTTAATTTACGCAGTTTTAAGATTTGCTAATTTTGCAACTGGAGACATGATGTCTTTTGGAACAATGTTTGCTGTTATTCTAACATATTATTTTCAGTCTTTAGGTTTTGGATTAGGTGTTTTACCAACAGCACTTTTGACAATTCCTTTCGCCATACTAATGATGATTTTATATATGTTAATCATAGACAAATTTGTTTTCAGTTATTACAGGATAAAAAAAAGTCCTCCAGTCCAGTTTGCAATGGTCAGCGTAGGGGTAATGTTTGTCACTCAAGCCTTAATTAGAATAATCATTGGACCATCTGATAGAAGGTTTTTAGATGGTGAAAAATTCATATTTAAAGCAAAAGAATTTAAAGAAATGACAGGCCTTGCAGAAGGTATAACTTTAAAATCAACACAAGCAATAACAATTGTTGTAACTTTAATTGTTGTTTCAATAATGTTTTGGTTTTTAAATAGAACAAAAACAGGAACAAGTATGAGAGCTTATTCAGACAATGAAGATTTGGCTTTATTGTCTGGTATAGATCCCAAGCGAGTTGTTTTGATAACATGGGTCATTGCAGGAATCTTGGCTACTATTGGTGGAGTATTATACGGTTTAGATAAAAGTTATAGACCTTTTGTTTATTTTAATAATATGCTTCCAATATTCGCTGCAGCAATTGTTGGAGGAATCGGAAATCCATTTGGAGCTTTCTTGGGTGGATATGTTATAGCTTTTGCAGAAATATTTGTAACTTACGCGTACAAAAGATTTATTTCATATCTATTACCTGAACATCTAGAGCCAGACTCTTTACTCCAGCTATTATCGACAGATTACAAGTTTGCTGTGTCGTTTTCAATTTTAGTAATTGTTTTATTAATAAGACCGTCAGGTATCTTTAAAGGAAAAGTCATATGAAGAATTATAAAAATGTCATCGCCGCATATTCAATCATGATATTTTTAATAATTTTGGTAGGGGTATTTCAATCCTGGTCTATTGCATTAACTATTTTAAATTATTGTTTAATTTCTGCAGTTATGACAATTGGTGCAAATATACAATGGGGTTATGCTGGATTGATTAATTTTGGTATAATGGGATACACGGCATTAGGAGGATTAGCTGTAGTCTTAGTTTCGGTTGAACCAGTCAAAAAAGCTTGGCAGGTTGGAGGTTTAAATATTTTAGCTTGTATATGGATAATTGTTGCAATCATCTTTGTAGTAAAATTTATACTAAATAGATTTAATAAATCTAAATTAAGAAATTACTCAGTAGCATCTGTAATTTTAGGTGGCATAATTTTACTAAGAGTAACTGCTACACCAGGAATAGAGGCGATCGAGTCAGTTGATCCAGCAAAGACAGGATTTCTTGGTGGAATGGGATTACCCGTTTTATTCTCTTGGATTTTTGGCGCACTATTGGCTGGTAGTTTAGCATTTGTCATAGGAAAGATCGCCTTAGGTCTTCGTGCAGATTATTTAGCTATTGCAACATTATTAATAGCAGAAATTATCGTTTCGATTATTAAACATGAGGAATGGTTGGCAAGAGGTGTAAAAAATGTAATAGGATTAAAAAGACCAGCGCCATACGAAATTGATCTACAAACTTCAGATTGGTTTATAGACTTAGTTGCAAAAATTAATTCATCAAAATTAAATTTAATTAAATCAATTTCTGATAAGCAAGAAGCTTTAAATCAAATGGTTATTGATGCCTCTTCGGTTTATGTAAAATTGTGTTTTACAGGTTTATTTCTTACTGTTGTTATAATTTTGTTAATTGTGACACAGAAGGCTCTTTATTCACCTTGGGGAAGAAAAATGAGAGCTATAAGAGATAATGAAGAGGCAGCAAGTGCAATGGGTAAAAATATTGTTAAAGAGCATCTTCTTATTTTTATTTTAGGATCGGCTATTGTTGGTTTAGCTGGAGCTATGATGGTTACAAACGATGGTTTGTTTACACCAGGTAGCTACAGACCAATGAGATATACTTTTGTAATTTGGGTCATGGTCATAGTTGGTGGAACAGGAAATAATTTTGGAGCAATATTGGGGGGATTTGTAGTTTGGTTTTTATGGGTTGAAGCAGCTCCAATTGCATTATTTTTAATTAATTTGTTTACATCTCATCTTCCAGAAACTAATGCAGTAAGAGTTCACTTAATTGAAAGTGCTCCATATTTTAGATTCTTAGTTATTGGAATTGGTTTACTTTTAATAATGCGTTATAGACCACAGGGAATTATTCCAGAAAAAATTATTAAACAATAATGTATTATATTTTATTAGGTATTGTTTTAGGTTTAATATTTTATTTATCTGATAAATATTTATTTTAAAACCCCAGTTAAGAAACTGGGGTTTTAATTTCTAATTATCTTTGCTTTTTGTCTTTAAACTTTCCACCTTTTATTTCTTTTTCAATAAAAGATCCAAAAGCTTCACCGACATCTGTAAATTCAACAGCTGTAGCACCTTCATAATTTACTGCCTTTCCCTGAGCTAATAAATCAAGTGCTTTTTTTAATTCGCCTGGATAAATTTTTGTTCCAGGAGCATTGGCTACTGACATTACATTTTCTTGAACAGTCATTCTGTCAGCTTTTCCACCAGCTTGCATTGCAAGTGTGATCAAGGCTGCTGCATCATAACTTTCACCTGTGTAAGGACCTGATGAGTCAATACCACCAGCACTAGCAACTTCTTTAAATATACCAGCACCTTTACCCATTGATCCTGGTAAAGATCCAAATGATTTATTTAAATCTTTTCCAAATCTGTCAGTAAGAGAGTCACCAATCATTCCATCTGAAAGAACAAAAGTATCAAATGATCCAGAGTCTAATGATCCTTGAATAATGCTACCACCAGCTTGATCTAAGTAACCTAAAACAGCAAGAGCATCTCCACCTGCTGCTGCAAGTGTCGCTACTTCTGCACCATAGTCACCTTTACCTTCTTCGTGTGCTGTAACAGCTGTTACTTTAATACCATGAGCTTTAACTGCAGCTACATAAACATCAGCTAAACCTTTTCCGTAGTCATTGTTAGTATGAGTTACAGCTAATGATTTAACTTTTCTGTCCTTTGTAATATCGGCTAAGACTTGTCCTCCTCTAGCATCTGATGGAGCAGTTCTGAAGAAATAACCATTATCATTAAGATCAGTTAATCCTGGAGATGTAGCTGATGGTGAAATCATAACAACACCATTTGGCACAGCAACATTAGTTGCTATTGCACCTGTAACACCAGAACAATCAGCACCCATAATAGCAACAACACCACCTGAAACTAAACCTTCAGCAGCAGTTGTAGCAGCAGCAGAGTCGACACAAGTTGAGTCAGCTCTTTCTACAGATATTTTTTTTCCACCTAATAATGAGCCAGAGTCTGAAGCTTCTTTAAAAGCAAGTTCAGCAGAAGCTGCCATTGCAGGTGTTAGGGTTTCAATTGGACCAGTAAATCCTAAAATAACACCCATTTTAATTCCATGCCCATCTGAAAAAGCTTTTGAAGTAAAGCTTAAGATAAACACGAATATACCTATTAGTAATTTTTTCATATTTTCCCTTTAATTGTTAAGAATTTATATTTTTAAAATTAAATCTTATTAATTTAATTTTTCAATGGGAAAATTATCAATTTTACCGCGTAATATTAATAATTTATTAACAAAAATATATTTTTTAAAAACTTGCTGACCCAGTTAAAAGAATATCAGTATTTAAATCTCTATTTTTAATATGTCCAATATCATCGGTAATCACAGCCTTTAATCCTAATTTAATATTTTTATTTATAGATTTTTTATAACTTAAAGTTACATCTTTTTGTCTTCCCGAAGGACTTAAATTAATTTTATGGTCTTTAAATGGTATTATTCCATTCTTATCGGATAGACCAATTAATCTTAAATTCATCTCTCCTTTTTCAACTCTATTTGGCTGGGAAAATGTTAAGTTAAACTTATCATTTCCATAAATATTATTTACTTCATAGTCAATTTCAAAACTTGTACTCATTACATTTGTAGATCCTAGAATAAAATTGTTATTATTATTTTTAAAATTTGAAAAACCAAATGTATTACTAAATGATAAATTACCGATTTTATTAAAATTTTTTATTAAATTTATTCCATAAAAGTTTGTAACATTCTCATTTTCAAATCCAAAAGCACCACTAGACTTAGAGAGTAGAAAACTCTCTTTTTCTTTTAATATACCAGTTGTGAGTGAAAATTTTTCAAATACATTATTGTTTAAATTTAATGATGCTGCAAATGTCTCTATTGGTAATATGATATCATGATTTATATTTGTTAAAGGATTTAATTTTGAATTATTGTAACTTAAAAATAAATCATTTCCTGAAATATAAAGTTTCTGATTTAAACCTAGTCCATTATTTTCTGATAGAAATGGGTTTGTATAAAAATTATTTTTTGGAATAGTATTTTGAATAGCTAAATTTGGATTATCTAATGTGATGCTTGATCCATAATTAAATTCATCTTTAAAGTTAAATAATTCTCCTTTTAAAATATTTTTGTCCACTTTGTTTAAAGTGTCAAAATTAGTCAATTTTTCAATTTCATTATTTAAGTTAATTTCTATTTTTTGGTTTTCTAAATTTTCTTCGTTTATAAAATCTGATAAATATATTTTGAAACCACCATGAAGAGCATCGTAAGCGTAGGTATATTTATTTTTTAGTCCATTAGAAATTGCATTCCCCAGTGAGATAGATGATGTAAACGATGTTTGTGAAACTGGATATTTCTTCATTGCTGAAAAAGGCATAGCATTACCAGAACCGCCACCTCCTCCTGATCCTCCACCTCCAGATCCGCCTCCACCACCAAATGACAAAGGATTTTTACTAGTGGTTATTGGTGACAAGGCTGCGGAGAGATCGGGAACGCCATGACCCCATGTATCATTATAACCGTGTTTAATAGATGCTCCATGAGTAGTAAATGTTGTATTTCCTGAAGGTGTAAACCAAGCATTGTTTGCAGATGCTAATAATCTATCAGTTAGTTGTTCTGGAGTGTGATTTGGAAAAGCTTGACCAAGTAAAGCTATCATTCCTGAAACTTGGGGAGCGCCCATAGAAGATCCACCATTAACCATCCATTGACTTGTTCCTCCAGTGTCAACGTATCCAGCTGCTCCTATTTCTTGGTCATCAACTACTAAACACCATTCTTTGGCGTTTCCACAAGGATTACCTAATCTATTAAAATCAGACTCTGTAGCTCCAGTTAAGGATGTACCAGTGAATTCTGCCCACATAACTGACAACCAAGCATCAGATAAATCAACTGAGTCTTGCACCCCATCAAAATAAGCAGGCAATCCTCCTTCTAAACCAACATCACTATCATTTACATAATTAGAACTTGCCCAGACAATTACTCCATTATTTTGAAAATTATCCATTGCTGTAATGTAACTTGATACAGCCGCTGAACCTCCCCAGTTATTTGCTAACTGCTCTCTAATAGTAACCCCATTATTAGTTGCGGCCGTTTTAACTTCGTCAAATGTTAATGCACTTGTGCATGAACCTCCACTACAATTTTGTTGTATTCCCCAGCTATTATTAACAACTATAGGTGCATGATTAGTTCTCGCAGTATCATAATCAGTGGCCAAATTTGCATAAGAACTTGTATCAAAAGATGCAAGTACAAGATCTGAATCAGGGGCAACTCCATGAGTTGTTCCATTGATATCACCTGCAGCAATGCTAGCTACATGATCTCCATGATTAGTTGAACTATTACTTGGTGTTGTTACATCAATAACTGTAACAGTCTTATTAGCATAGGTATCATGAGCAGGAGTAAATTTATCATCTATAATAAATATAGTTTCACCCTCTCCAGTTAAATATTGTCCTCCACTATCTTTGTAAGAATGAGCTTTATGTAAATTAAATAATTCATAAGGATGTACATTATTACTTGATTGATCAACTGTTAGCCAAGCAGATCTATTTTTTATTGTATTTTGGACAGTCGTATCTTCAGAATAAGCAGTTGAATTACATGCTAATACATAATCATGTATAGTTATAGTAGTACTGGTATTTCCAGTTGAGGACACATCTGATGTACTTGCTGTCAAAATAACTGTTTCAGACGTTTCATTCGTCGAGTCATTTACTGGAGATAGAGTTATTGAAGCAGAAGTTCCGCCAGCTACAATTGTTGATGTAGTAGAAGACAAATTAAAATCAACACCATCTGTAGCTGTTCCTCCTGTACTGTAAGTAATTGAAACGTTAGATGTATGAGCTTTCGTCAAATTTGCTGTAAATGTGATAGATGTACCACATTCACTAATACTACTTGATGATTTGGAGTATGAAATAGTAGCAGGACCAGAAGATCCTCCACTTCCTCCACCACCCCCACCTCCACCAGCACCTAGAGCAACAGCACCAGCAAGCCCAACTAAAGCAACTGGATTATTCATCACTGGTGGATTTGAATTAAAAATAATATTTAGTTCTAAAGGATCAAATGAATTATAAAGATTTAGCAAAGCTTCTTGCCGTTTAAATTCTGAAATATAGTTTCCTTCTAGAGCTAAACTGTTTATATCCTCCGTTAGCGCAAAGATATCTTTTGGGTTATTTCTTATATGATTATTTAATTTTACAAAATCATTATTTGTTAATTCAATTTTATTTTTTTGAATTTTTTTTACTTCAATTTTTTCTTTATAATTCTTGAGATAATTTTCAGATAATGCTGTTGGTCTTTCAAATATATCTTCATCAGCTCTATTCTTAAATTCAGGAGAAAAAATATTATTTAAAATATCGCCTAAATCTTTTTTTTTATTAAAAGCTTCTATGTTTAAGTCAACAATATCGTCTATTATTCCATTTTTATTATCTATTATCCTGTAAACTTTTTTATCTACTTTGATATTTTTTTTATCAAAACATTTTTGTAGATTGTTTAGAAACATTTCATATTTATAATAAGTGTCAACACAATCTCTCAGCTCAGAAAAATTATTAAAATTTGATGAATAACTTGAACTATAAATATTAAAAAAAACTGTAAAAAAGAATATAAAAAATTTAAATTTCATTATAAAATTTTATCATAGCAAGACTAAATTTAATAAATAATAAAATTATTATTAACTACCTATTTGGAGTATCCGTCACAATCATTTGACCCCGCACCTTTTCTCTATAATAAATATAGACACCAGCAAAGATAATTATTGATGCCCCAAGAAATGTTCTAGGCACAGGTATAGTTTCGAAAAGAATATATCCAGCAATCATAGCAAAAATTATATAAGAATATTCAAACAATGAAATTATTGATGGTGACGCGATACTATAAGCTGAAAAGACACAAAAGAAAGATATAGACGCAACTACTCCCATTACAAAGACATATGGCCATGAAGCAGAAGGGTTAGTAAACCATTCTCTGACAATAAATTGTAAAGTAGGATCAGAAAAATTATTAAATTTTCCATCTCCACTAACAAGATAAATAATTAAACTAACAACGACTGCAAAAATATAAAGCAAGGTCATTTGAGTATAAATATTATCTTTATCAGAGGTATATTTTGTAATTGTCATCGAACATGCATAACAAAGTGCACAGCCAACAGGCGCTAATTTGAAAAAGTTAAATTCTTCAAGTGTTGGATTAAGTACAATTAATACCCCTATAAAACCTACGACAATTGCACTCCATCTTCTAATTCCAATTTGCTCCTTTAAAAAAAATTTAGCAAACATAGACATAAAGAAAGGACATGAGAAAAATAAAGCACTAACCATCGCTAAAGACATAAAGGTTAAAGAAATATAAAAAAAAGCAAATCCAAAAAAGAAACAAACAACCCTAACTAAAGTTAAAAAAGGATAATGAGTTTTAAGAGTAATTTTTTTCTTTGTTATTAAAAAAAAAGATATGAGAATAGTTGCTTGTATTAAAGTTCTTCCCAAATATAACTCAAATAATGCAATTTCTTCAAAAATAAACTTTATCAATGAGTCTTGAATGGAAAAAAAAGCCATTCCAGTCATAATAAACAAAATACCTTTTGTATTATCGTTTGTTTGCATATCGCACCTATATCAAAAAAACTTTAACCTTCATAATTAATAAGATACTCTAAAAAGTATTTATGGAAGATTTTAAACCAATTTCTGGTAGCTGTATTTGTGGAGAAATTGAATATACTATTAAAGCTAAGCCTTTATTTACACATGCTTGTCATTGTAAAGATTGCAAGAAAATAACCGGATCATCTTTCGTTGTTAATACAAGTATTTTTGAAAATTCATTAGCTATCAAAGGTGAGCTTTTAGAAAAGAAGTTAATTGCAGGCAGTGGAAAAAGCTGTAAGGTTTACTTTTGCAAAAAGTGTGGTGTTTACATTTATTCCGACTATGAATTCGCTGTTAAAAGGATAAGTATCAGAACAAATACTTTATCTAATCCAGAGCTTTTTCCACCTCAAGCACACATATTTGTTAAAAGTAAAGATCCATGGATAAATATTGTAAACAAAGATATTTGCTATGATGAAATGTATGATCCTAAAATTGCTTGGCCTAAAGAAAGTTTAGATAGATATAAAGAATATCTCGAGTCTAATTAAGGATAAAGTCAGCTGCTCTTTCACCTATCATTAAAGTTGGTGCATTTAAATTACCACTTGTAATCTCTGGCATGACAGAAGCATCTGCAACTCTTAAATTTTCCAAACCATGAACTTTCAATTTTTCGTCAACTACCGCCATTTTGTCCACACCCATTTTTAATGTACAGGATGGGTGATAAGCTGTTTCGGCTTTTGATCTAATATACTCGGTAATTTGATCATCATCAGCTGCACTTTCACCTGGTCCTATTTCTTTTCCAGCGTAAGGTTTCATTGAATCTTGACTTAAAATTTTCCTAGCTACACGAACACACTTAATTGTTTCTTTTAAATCATATTCATCTTCTAAATAATTAAATTGAATTTTAGGATAATCGTATGGATTTGAACTATTTAATTTAATATATCCTCTACTTTTAGGTTGATTTAAACTTGCATGTAATTGATAACCATGTCTGTCAGGATCAACTAATCCATGATCGATTACAAATGCTGGAAAAAAATGAAATTGAATATTCGGATAGCTTTTGTCTTCTGAAGATTTGCAGAAACCACCTGCTTCTAAAAATGAAGTAGAACAAGGACCACTTTTTGAAAGAAACCATTGAATACCAATTTTAAGCATATTTATTTTGTTAACGTAAGAATAGAGTGTATCTTTAGTTTTGCATTCTTGCTGAATGTAGGTTTCTAAATGATCTTGTAAATTTTGACCTACTCCCTCTAAAGAGTGTACAACATTAATTCCTTTATCTTTTAAATCTTTTTCAGGTCCTACACCTGATAACATTAATAGTTGTGGTGAATTGATTGAACCTCCACTTAAAATAACTTCTTTGTTAGCATAAACCTTTGTGACTTTATTTTTGATATTTACCTCTATTCCTACTGCTTTTTTTCCTTCAAAAATAATCCTTTCAGCAAAAGAGTTGGTAAAGACTTTTAGATTTTTTCTTTTTTTTGCAGGTTCTAGATAATATTTCGAAGCGCTAGCCCTTTGACCTTTATGAATTGTAATATCATACATTCCAAATCCTTCTTGATCTTCTCCGTTCATGTCATTATTTTTTTTATACCCTGCTTCAACAGAAGCGTTAATAAAAGCGCCAAACAAAGGATTTTTATTTTTGGATTGATTTACTGGCAAAATTCCTTTTCCACCTCTGAATTCATTCTCTCCTTCAGACCATGTCTCAATTTTTTTAAAAAACGGTAAAACATTTTCATAAGACCATGATTTTAAACCGAATGAAGCCCATCTCTCATAGTCGTTTTTGTTTCCTCGAACATAAACCATTCCGTTATGTGCAGAACAACCACCTACCATTTTTCCTCTTGGGCAAAATAATCTTCTATTATTTAAATTAGGCTCTGGTTCTGAATAATATTTATAATTGTATTTGGGGTCGTGCATTGCATATAGAATTGCCAAAGGCATATTAACTTTCCAAATATCACTAGATCCACCTGCCTCAAACAAGGCAACATTAAATTTCCCATTTTCACTTAATCTATTTGCAAGAACACATCCTGCTGTACCAGCTCCAACAATTATGTAGTCAAAATTCATTTACTTTTTAAGTTTATCTGCAAGTACTAATTTATCTGATTTAAAACTATTTTTATTTTCGTTTATAAAATCATCCATCATTTTTATTCTATCTTCTTCAAATTCTGTAACTTTTCTTTTTTCAAGATCAATATAAAGAGATATACTTTCTGTAGTTGCAGCAAGTTTTCCTGTTTTTTTTTCTATCATCTCACATTTTAAATGTAATCTTTTCTTATCATGATCAAAGAAAGTGCAATAAATATCAACTTCTTCGTTTTCTTTAACTTCATTGTCATAAGTTGTTCTTGTTTCAACCACCATTGTACTTCTTTTATTTATTTGTGCTTTAGCTCCACCCATCTCAAATTTATTAAGCATTGTTTCCCATGCTTCATCAAAAATTAAAACATAATAAGCCATGTTCATATGCTCATTATAATCTGTCCAATCTTTAATTATTTTTCTCGAAGCCAAATGAAATGACATTTTATCAGCTTTTATTTATTTTATTTGCTACTAACAATTTTCTTTGCATCTCTCGTAAAACTGGTCTTTCTATTAATTTGCCATCAATTACAACCAAACCTGTATTAGCTTTTTTAAATTGATCCATAATTCTTTTAGCTTTACTTATTTCTTCTTCTGATGGAGTAAAAATTTCATTTAAAATACTTATTTGTTTTGGATGAATCGATCCTTTTCCAGTGAAACCTAAATTTTTGACAAACTGTGCTTCTTTTTTCATTCCTTCCATATCTTCTAAATTTAAATAAGGAACATCAATAACATCAACTCCTTTACTTGCGCCAGCATGAACTAACCTTGATCTTGCATAAACTAAATTCTCTAATTTGTTTTCCACTCTTAATTCTGCTGCCATATCCTCTCCACCAAAATATAAAGCAACTATTCTATCGCTAGAATGTGCAATATCATAAATACTTTCAAGAGCTTGATTAGTTTCCATTATAACATGAAGATCAGTATCTAAACCACAATCAGTAAGCATGTCATCAATAAATGTAATTTCGTCAGGTGTTTTAACTTTAGGCAACATGATAGCTTTAACCTTTAATTTATTTGATGCAATAGCTTCTAAGTCTAAAAGACCATTTTTAGTTCTTTGACAATTTAATCTAACAACTAATTCAACATCATTTTTTACTTCTAGGGTCTTTAATGCTTCAATAGTATTTTTCCTTGCCTCGTCTTTATCTTTCATGGCAATTCCATCTTCTAATTCTATACAAACCATATCAGCTCCTGAAGCCAATGCTTTTGGAAACATCTCTGGTTGAAGACCTGGTGTAAATATAAAACTACGTCTAACCCTTAGTTTATTTAAGTCCATTTAATTTTTATTTCTTATAATTGTTAATGATATGATATTATATTTTACTAGAAATAAAAATGAACAATAAGGTCTTCATCTCATGTGCAGTTACAGGATCTGGTGATACAGCAAGTAAACATCCTGATTTACCTAAAACTCCAGAGCAAATTGCAAAAGCAGCAATAGAGTCTGCTAAAGCTGGTGCTGCAATTGCCCATATCCATGTTAGAGAGGAAGATGGAACTCCAAGTAGAAGACTCGAGCTTTATAAAGAAGTGGTTGACAGAGTGAGATCATCTGAAACTGATGTAATTCTTAATCTCACGACAGGCATGGGTGGTGATTTAGATATCGGTCAAGGCAAGAACCCTTTAGACTTTGGTCCAATGACAGACATGGCAAATGTAATGGAAAGAATTGCTAATGCAGAACAATTTCTTCCAGAAATATGCACACTTGATTGTGGAACCTTAAATTTTGGAGATAGTTCAGTTATCACAGTCAACACTCCTAACGATTTAAGAAAAGCTGCAAAAAAACTCCAAGAAATAAAAGTTAAACCTGAGATAGAAGCTTTTGATTTAGGAAATATGTGGTTTGGTGCTCAATTATATAAAGAGGGATTATTAAGTGATCCACCTCTTTTTCAAATGTGTTTAGGAATTCCATGGGGAGCACCGGCAACACCATTAGCTATGCAAGCGATGAAAGATATAATGCCTAAAGAAGGTATATGGTCAGGTTTTGCAATATCTAAAAACGAAATGCCATATGTTGCTCAAACTGTAGTAATGGGAGGTAACCCAAGAGTTGGTTTAGAGGATAATTTATATTTATCCAAAGGAAAATTGGCAACAAATCCTCAATTAGTTGAGAAAGCTATAAGGATCGTCACAGATCTTGGTGTAGAGATTATGTCACCTTCAGAAACAAGAGAAAAATTAAAGCTTGTAAAACACAAGTAATGTCAAAAATTAAAACTGTAGGAATAGTTGGAACTGGCGTCATAGGAACTGGATGGATAATAAGGAATTTAGCTCACAACAAAATTGTTCATGCATATGATCAAAACAAAAATCTTAAAAATTATGTTTTAAAAGAAATAAAAAGAACTTCAAAAAGTATAAAAAAACTTTTTGGAAAAAAAATTTTAATTAAAAATTTAAAATTCTTTAATTCTTTGGAAAATTCTCTTTCAAATGTGGATTTTGTTCAAGAAAGCGTATTAGAGAATTATAAAGTTAAAACTGATTTAATCCAAAAAATCTCTAAATATGTAAAATCAAATGTAATTATTTCTTCAAGTTCGTCAGGACTTTTGCCCTCTAAAATTTTTTCTAAGAGTAAAAATCCTCAAAGAGGCATAATTGGACATCCATTTAACCCAGCGTATTTATTGCCAGCAGTTGAAATAGTTCCTGGAAAAAAAACTACAAGAAAGTTTCTTTCAGATGCAAACAAATATTACAAATCAATCTCAATGAGGCCAATCATGCTTAAAAAAGAATTACCAGGTTATTTATCGGATAGACTTCAAGAGGCATTGTGGAGAGAGGGTTTACATATTATTAATGAAAATTATGCAACAACACAGGAATTAGATCGTGCAATAGAAGATGGACCAGGTCTTAGATACTCAATAATGGGCACCTTCTTAACCTTTCATCTTGCTGGAGGTAATGCAGGAATGAAACATATGTTAAAGCAATTTGGTCCAGCCTTAAAATTACCTTGGACAAAATTAAAAGCTCCAAAGTTAACAAACAAATTATCTTCTAAACTTATATCAGGTACAAAAAAACAAGCTAAAGGTAAATCAATTAATATGCTTTCAAATGTTAGGGACCAATATTTAGTTGATGTATTAAAAATTAGAAAAAAATATGAGAATAAAATTAGAAATTGATGAAAGAAAAAATTTTTATAAATAAAACTGGTGGATGTATCTGTGGAAATATAACTTTTAAGGTTAAGCTTGATGAAGTCCCTTTAGTTTTCAATTGTCATTGTATTGATTGTAGAAAAAAAATAGGAGGAATAATGACAATTATACTGCTTAGAGATGGAGCAATAGATATAGATAAGTCTAAATTAAAAATTTATGAACATGAAGGTGGCAGTGGTAATAAAATTAAAAAACATTTTTGTGGGAAATGTGCTGCTCCTATTTTAACTTATGTAGAAAAGTATAAAAAATACTATTTATATGCAGGTTTACTAGACGATATTAGTTTTTTAAATAAAGCAGAGAACATACACTATAAAGAGTCTCATTTTCCATTTATGGAAATAAGCGAAAAAAATATTAAAGTTTAAATACTAATGCATTTTTAAAGTATTGCCGTCTACAGCAATTACTTGTCCTGATATCCTTGGTGCATCATTCGAAATTAGAAAGCTACAGATTCTTCCAATATCCTCTTCATAGACCCATGTATTCATAGAAGTCATTGAAACAAATTCTTTTTCTATTAATTTTTTTGAAATATTTAAAAACTTCGATTTATCCCTTATTACTCTACCCATTCTATCCCCCTTTATTGTTCCAGGACAAATAGCGTTTACTCTAATTTTAAATTTTCCTAGTTCCATTGCTAGTGTTTTGGTTATACCAACAACTGCCCACTTACTTGCACAGTAAGGGGATCTTAATGGAAATCCAAATATACCTGCGGTTGATGATAAATTTATTATAGCTCCACCTTTATTTTTTTTTAACATTGGAATTGAATATTTTGAAAAATAAAAATGGCTAATAACGTTTACCTTTAATGTATTTATCCAATCCTTACTTTTTAATTTTTCAAGTGTCCCAGTTGGCCCAGCAATTCCAACGTTATTTATAAGAGCATCAATTTTTTTTGTTTTTTTTAATATTTTGCTAAAAAAATTTTTTACTTGGTTTTCATCAGAGGCATCGCACTGAAATACAAATAATTTTTTATTATTGAGCTTGTGCGTCTTGCATTTATTCAGAAAAGTTGGATTGATATCACAAAGATATACTATTGCACCTTTATCTAAAAATATTTTTGCCGAACTCCATCCAATACCCGAACCTCCTGCGGATATGATTATTTTTTTATTTTTTAAGGTTATGCTCATTTTTAATTTTAAAAGTTAAATCAAACTAACAAATCTTCAAACTATTAATATGTCAACTAATAATTGAATTGAGCATTAAATTATTTTATATTGATATTGATTATGCACTCAATTTCAAAAATCTCAAAAAATGGGACTTATCTTCAAGTAATTTGGGATGACGGGAAAGAGAGTAAATTTAATTATATGTGGCTGAGAGATAATTGCCCTACAGCACACGATAAAGATTCTAGGCATCGAATGTTTAATATTTTAGATGTATCAGAAAATATAAACCCAAAAAAATATAATCTTAATAGCGATGGTAAATTAGAAATAGAGTGGAGTGAGGGAAATCATGTAAGCCATTATGATGTTAGTTGGCTTAGAGAAAATTGTTACACAATTAAAAATAACGAAGAATACAAATCACCTTATCAATTATGGGATGGAAGTTTAGAAAAAAATATTCATAGTATATATATAGATCACAATGAAATTATATCTTCTGAAGAGGGATTAGTTAAATGGTTAGAGCTTCTTCATTATAAAGGAATTGCCATAGTTTTTAATGCTCCAGTAGAAAAAAATTCTGCTTTTCCTGTTTTAAATAGAATTAGTCACACAAGAGAGACATTTTTTAAAACACCTTTTGAAGTTATAAATATACCAAAACCAAATAACTCAGCTTATACAGCTCATGCACTTCAAAATCATATGGATTTACCGTGGTTTGAAAATCCTCCTGGGTATCAATTTTTACATTGTTTGGTTAATTCAGCAAAAGGGGGTGACTCATCAGCAGTTGATGCATTTGCAGTAGCAGAATATTTAAAGAATAACGACAGAGATACTTTTGATACGTTAACAAAAATTCCCCTAAAGTTTAGAGACAAAGATTATACACAAGAAGCTCATAGAAGCTTTTATGGCACTGCAATAAGTCTAACAAAAGATGGTGATTATAATGATGTTAGATTTAGTACTGCAACTATGGACGCCTTAGATTGTCATCCAGATCAAATGGATAAAGTTTATAAATCTCATCATAAATTTGGAAAACTTTTACACGATGACAAATTTCAAATAAAATTTAGGCTAAGACCAGGAGATATATATACATTTAATAATAGAAGAGTACTTCACGGAAGAACAGAATTTGATCCAAATTCTGGACACAGACACCTACAAGGTTATTACATGGATAGAGATGAAATTGTGGGTCGATTAAATTATCTTAAGAAATAAAAAAAAAGGGCTTTGAGAATCAAAGCCCTTTTTATCTAATTTATTTTAAAGTTATTATGGAAGCCAACTTTTCCATTTATCTGGATTATTGTCTAACCACTCATTAACAACTTCTTTTACATCTCTTTTCTTAATATCAACTTCAACTAACATTTTAGCTTGGTCAATATTTTGTAAAGACATTTTTTCAAAGAACTTCTTAGCATCAGCATGTTCTGCACTAGCAAAAGTAGCTGGGTTTCCGTAGTTCATCGTGTAATCTTTAGCCCAACCAGTTGCTGGCCATCCTTTTGTTCCACAATCTTTCCAGTTTCCTGCTTCTGTGAACGTATCTGGATCACAAACTTTATGTTCAGGTAGTTGCACTCCAACCATATCAAACTCTCCAAAGAACCAATGCGGAGACCATAGATAAAGTAGGAATGGTTCTTTTCGCATGTAAGCAGCTTTTGCTTCTGCGATAGCAGCAGCTTCTGTTCCAAGTTCGTCAGCTTGGAAGTCTATTCCTAAGAGATCAAGTCTTTTTTGGTCATGACAGTTCCAACCTGCAACCGGACATCCAATTAGTCTACCTCTCTTACCACTTTCAATAGTTGCAAATTTTGCTTTATGTTTGTTTAAATCTTTCCAAGTTTTTATGCCAAGTTCCTCTGCTGCATATCTAGGTATCCAATAATCAGATAAACCAATTATTCCAGATGTCCCTAAAAGATCTACACTTCCATCACCGTTGTATGTTCCAACGACTTTACCTTCGTATATTAGGTCTTCTTTTAACATTACAGAATCAGCTTCAGCATAACTTGGCCAACTTTCACATGCAAAATCTAGTTCTCCAGCAGCAATAGCTTCCCATAATCCAGTTCCAGATGGGAATACTGTTTGTTTAACTTTATATCCCATTTCTCTTTCAAGGATTGCAACTGCAACTTCACATGTAATTATCCCACCAGTCCAATCTGCTATAGCCGCATGAAGTCTTTTGGCAGCATTGGCATGACCAAAAGATCCAATTAGCAACACTACAGAAAGAATAAGTGTTGATATTTTCTTTGATAACTTCATTTACTTCCTCTCTTTTTAATTAATTAAAGTCCTATTTTAGAACAAATTATAACTGTCTGTAAACCTTGCAAATCACCACTATTTTATTGGTTTATAAACCCAAGGCTTCTCTTTGTTTCTTTGTATATGCAAGTGTAATTCTATCGATGATTATAGCTAACAGTACAATTCCAATCCCTGCCGCTAGACCTCTACCAGTATCGGACCTTGCTAGACCATTAAATACCTCTAAACCCAAGCCCTTACCACCAATAAGCGGTGTAACTATTTGCATAGCAAAAGCCATAATTACAGTCTGATTAAATCCAATAACTAAACTTGGAACAGCTAATGGGAATTTGACTTTATTTAATGTTTGAATAAGTGTTCCACCAAATGATCTTGATACTTCAGAGTAAGTACCAGAAACCTGTGTTAAACCTAGTGATGTTAATCTAATTATTGGTGGAATTGAATATATTACAGTTGCAAGAACAGCTGAAACTGTTCCACCTCCAAAAAACATTAGAACAGGAATTAAATAACAGAAATAAGGAAGTGTTTGCATTGCATCTAACACAACGTTTTGAATATTTCTAAATCTTTCATTGTAAGATGCAATTATTCCAAGAGGAACTCCTATAACAAAACATAGCACAACTGACACAAGTACTGACGATAAAGTTATCATTGATTGAGTCCATATTCCACATGCACCAATAAATAGAAGAAGGACTGCAGTAATTATTGCAAATCTTATTCCAACAGTTATATAACCCAAAGCTGCAAATACTGCCAATGTATACCACCAAGGTATTTGGGTTAGAAAAACATCTAAAGGTCTTAACAAATTTAAATAAACAAAAGCTCTTAAACCTTTTGCAAAAGAAATAAATCCTGGATTTACAGTCAGGCTTTCCACTGCATTAGTAATTGGTTGTCTTATCGATAATTTCCATTCTTTTGGAAATGTTCCAATTTCTAAAAAGTAATGATCTATAAATGCAATTAGAAATAAAACTAGAAAATAAGGAATAACATAAAATCTTTTACTAATAAATTCACCAATGTTTTCTGCTGTAGATTTATTAAAAACCGAAATTAAGATTCTAAATACTACTGCTATAGCAGATGTAACTGTTTGACATATACTTTTTAAAATCTTATTTCCAAAACTTAGTGGCATTTCTAAAATTTTTGCGATTTGGTATTTTTCCCAACTTTGAGGAAGCAAGTAAAATCTTTGTACATCTGAAGGAAGCCTTTCTTTATTTTTACTAAACGCTAAACTAAATCTATCAAACATTATCGCCATAAATAAAATGCATAACCCACCTTCCATTGCCCAACCAACATCCAATCTTCTTATTGCTTGCCAAACTTGACCACCAATACCTTCAGCACCTATAAAACATGCAAGAACCACTAACGCTAATGCCATCATTATTACCTGGTTAATACCCATCATTATACTTGGTAAAGATAATGGAATTTTAATTTTAAATAACAATTGAAGTTTACTTGAACCAAAGGAAGTTGCAGACTCAATAGTTTGAGCTGGCACTTGTCTTATACCAGTGTTTGTCAATCTTATTATTGGAGGCATTGCATATATCATTGTAGCTAATATTGCTGGTGCACCCCCTATCCCAAAAAAAAATAATGCTGGGAACAAATACACAAATGCTGGCATTACCTGCATAGTATCTAAGACTGGCTTCATAAAATTTTCAAATCTATTACTTTGTGAACACAAGACACCCAGTATAAATCCAAAAAACACACATAATAAAACTGATAAACCCATTAATGCCACTGTTTGCAAGGATGGTTCCCACATTCCTGTTGCTCCCCAAAAATAAACTACAAAGGAAGAATAAATTCCCAATCGCAAACCACCTGCAATTATGCAGGGTATAACAATTATTGCAGCTATCAAAATCCAAGGAGACTCTAGTAAAAAGTCTTCTAAAAAATAATAAGTTTCTTTTATATAGCTTGCTATAAGTTTAGTTACCCATCTGTAATTTTTTTTTAAATAATCTTCTCCATCATTCACCCAAGCTGTAAATGTAAATTTATCAGTGACTTCTTTAGGAAATTTTGAAGGCCCTTCACTTTGAGTCGATAGCCACAGAGCTACCAAAAAAACAACTCCAATAATTACATAAGTTATTATGTTTTTTGATTGATTTGATTTATCTATTAAATCAGTTCTAGTAGCCATGTTAGCAAGTTAAAATAAATAATTTTACATTTAAAGTAAAATATTGTCTATTTTTGGGGTAATATTATTTATTAAAAATGGCCTTAGAACAAAAAATCACTTGTACAAATATATGGAAGTTATTTGGACCCGACGAAAAAAGAATTATTAAAAACCTTGATAAAAATTTAAGTATTAAGGAAGTTCAAGAAAAGACTGGACATGTTGTTGCTGTTAAAGATGTCAGTTTCTCAATTCAAAAAGGTGAAACATTTGTTGTAATGGGATTATCTGGTAGTGGAAAATCAACACTAGTCAGATGTATTTCGAGATTGATTGAACCAACAGCTGGCATGGTGAAAATGGATGATGTTGAAGTTACAAAAATGAGCGCAAGTGAATTATTAGAATTAAGAAGAAATAAAATGAGCATGGTTTTCCAACATTTTGGTTTATTTCCTCATAGAACAGTCCTAGAAAATATTGGTTATGGATTAGAAGTAAGGGGAACAAAAAAAGATATAAGAACAGATAAGTCAATGGAAGTTTTAAAAATGGTTGGCTTAGATGGTTGGCATAATAATTATCCAAGAGAATTATCTGGAGGTATGCAGCAAAGGGTAGGACTTGCAAGAGCGTTAGCTGTGGATCCTGAAATATTAATTTTTGATGAACCTTTTTCAGCTTTGGATCCTTTGATTAGAAGAGAAATGCAAGATGAGCTTTTAAAGATCCAAGAGAAGCTCCAAAAAACTATGGTATTTATAACTCACGATTTTTTAGAGGCAATTAAAATGGGAGATCACATAGCAATTATGAAAGATGGAGAAGTTTCTCAAGTTGGCACACCTGAAGAAATTGTATCTAATCCAAAAGATCAATATGTTAAAGATTTTTGCGAAGATGTTCCTAAATATAAAGTATTAAGTGCAGGCAAAGTCATGAGAACAGAATGCTGCAATGAAACAAAAAATTTATTTGAGAATGGAAAAGATAATATTTTAGATAATTCTAAAATTGAAAATTTAATAGATAGGCTAATTGATAATGATAAAACTTATCCAGTAGTTTGTAACGAAAGTGGAAAGCTATTAGGTGAAATAGATAGAGTAATAGTCATGAAATCTATGAGATCAAATCAATAAATTTGCTTATTACCCTCTATTGATTTCTTTTTAATATTATCTCTCCATATAATAATCATACCAGCAAAAATAATTACTATCACTCCAGGAAATAGTTGTCCCCATGGAGCTTCATTAAAGAAAATCCAACCAAGAATAAAAGATGATGGTATACCAAGATACTCAAATGAAGCAATTTTACTTGCTGAAATTAAACGGTAAGAGTAAATAAATAATATTGCTGCTGTACCACCCAAAACCCCAGTCATTGTCATCAAAATAAAATCTTTAAAATTCTTAATTTCAACATGTCCTGTAGTAAAAAAAAATAATATTAAACCACCAATGACATTAAATATTAACGTGTATAATTGAATTTTAGCAGTTGAATGATTGCCTTGAATGAATTTTAAAATTATGACTGTGAAAGCCCATGCTATAGCGGTTAAAATTGGAAAGATTGAGTATAAACTAAAAATTTCACTTGTTGGTTTCATTATCATAACTACACCAACAAAACCGATTATAACTGCTGACCATCTATAAATACCAATTTTTTCACTCAATAAAATTATTGATAGTATTACTATGAAGAAAGGTGACGAAAAGGTTAGCGTCATTGCAGTTGCAAACTCCAGATTTACTACCGAAATAAAAATAAATACATTCATAGAAAGAAAACATATTCCTCTCAAGCAACTCAATATCAAAAACTTATTGCCTATGTTTTTAAATATTGTTGAAAATTCATTTGTGAATAAGATCAATAATAGCAAAGGTATAATTGCTGCTACATTTCTAAATAAAGTTAATTGAATTATTGAGTATTCATCACCTAAAAATTTAATAATAACCATGTAAAGATCTATACACAAAATTGCTAAGAGCATTGTAGCAATTGCTAAATATGTTTTTTTTAGATCTGTTTTTTCGGATGAAATTTTCATTTAATAATATTGAAATTAGTATAAGTTTTTAAAATATTATGCAAAATTTTAAGCTCAATGAAGAATTTTTATTAAATAATCAGGATTGGACATTTCCAACTTTTACAGCTTATGGTCCTGGAAGATTTAAAGAAATTGGAAATTTTTGTAAAAATTTTAAAATAAATAACGCATTAATCGTTACTGATAGTGGTAGTGTAAATTTATCATTTATAAGTGACTTACAAAATTTGCTTAATGATTCAAAAATCAAATCAGATATTTATTCAAATATATCGCCAAATCCTAGAGATGATGAAATAGATTCTGGATGTAAAAAATTTCGTGAAGGCAATCATGATGCAATAATTGCAATAGGCGGTGGAAGTGCAATGGATGGAGGCAAAGCAATTTCTCTTACAGTTAATAGCGGAGTACCGTTATGGGATTTTGAATTTGAAAAAGAGCCACCAAAATTAACTATGGAAAATCCTTTTCCAAAAATAATTACTATTCCAACTACAGCAGGAACTGGTGCTGAAACAGAAGTTACAGCTATGGTTACTCATCTTGAAAAAGGAATGAAGTTTTGTTTATGGCATCCAGATGCCCGACCATGTTTAGCTTTAGTAGATCCAGAGCTAACTTTAAAATTACCAGCAAATCTTACTGCTTGGACAGGTATAGATGCAATGATACATGCAATTGAAGGTTATAGTGTTCCTATGTTTCATCCACTTTGTGATGGTTCTGCATTAGAAAGTTTAAATTTAATTTCAAAATCACTTTATTTAGCTGTGGAAGAACCCGATAATCTTTTAGCTAGAGGAGGAATGATCATAGGATCTTATTTGGGCGGAATAGCTTTCTTAAAAGGCCTAGGTTTAGTTCATGCAATTTCACATATGGTTGGAGCTGAATATAATACTCATCATGGATTGACTAATGCAATTATACTTCCCGCAGTAATGAAATATAATTTGCCTGGATTAGAAGAAAAAGTTAAAAGAATGTCAGAGGCTATGCAGTTTGAAAATCATTCAATTGAAAGTTTTCAAGACAACTTAAATATAATTCTAGATAAATTAAAAATCCCTAAAGGATTAAATGAATTGGGAGTACCAGAAGATTGCCAGGAGAGAATAGCAAAGAAATCAATGCTAGATCAAGCTTATGGACAAAATCCTAAAAAGGCATCATTAGACGAGGTCAAGACTTTAGTTTTAGAGAGTATTAGACAAGCAAGATAGGTTTAATTAAGTGCTTGAGAATTTCTCTGTCCATCAAATAATTTCAAAAATTAAAGATAGGGAAATTAAAATTGCAGAGGTAATAAATTTCTATTTAGATAGAATAAAAAAATTCAACCCAAAATTAAATGCTATTATTTCACATATAGATGAAACAAAAATTACTGAAGAAGCAAAATTAAAAGATGAAAATTTTAATAGTGATAATGACAAAGATGATATTTATGGACTTCCAATTGCTGTTAAAGAATTATTTGATATTAAAAATGAGGTAACTTGTTATGGATATAAAGAGTTATTAAAAAATATCCCAAAACAGGACTCTTTATTAGTAGATAATTATAGAAAAAACACAATTTTAATTGGTAAAACAAATCTCTCTGAATTTGCTGTTGGTTGTCATACTACTAACAGAGTTTATGGAGCAACTTCAAATGTTTATGACCATAGTAAGTCAGCGGGAGGGTCTTCTGGTGGTGCAGCAGCAGCTGTTGCGGCAAATTTAATTCCTTTTGCAGATGGCACAGATATGATGGGATCTTGTAGAAACCCAGCAGCATTTGCAAATATTTATGGATTAAGACCAACACCTGGTGCGATTGCAGAAGATAGATTTGAAATTAAAAATTTAAAAGATTTTCCTTTAATATCTACAACTGGATGTTTTGCTAGGACTCCTAATGACATGGAATTTTTATTTAACTATATAAAAGGGAAGAATGTAAAGGATAAATTATCTTTCGATCTTGAAGTTATAAATATAAAAAAACTTTCAGATTTAAAAATTGGATGGTGCATTGATCTAAACGAACAATATAAGTATGAAGATGGAATCATCGACTTATGTGAAAATATTTTAAAAAAATTACAGTCAAATAATTTAAATATTGAAGATTTAAAAACTGAAATTAATTCAGAAGAATTGTGGTATTCTTGGATAATATTAAGAGCCAAATTTTTGTATGAAAACTTTTTGTTATATAATTTAAAAAATTTAAATGAATTACCTTCCCAAGCATATTGGGAATATGAAAAAGGGAAAAGCATCAAAACAAACGATGTTTTAAAAGCAATAGAAATAAGAAATAAATATATGGATAAAATACAAAACCTATTTAAACATTACGATTTTTTAGCATTACCATCGGCTCAACTATTTCCTTTTGAAAAGAACCTAAACAATCCAGAATTTATCAATAACAATAAAATTGACACTTATCATAGATATATGGAAGTCTATACATTATCAAGTTTGCTTGGTTTGCCAACTATATCTATTCCAGTTGGTTTTAATAATAAAGGGCTACCAATGGGAATGCAGATTATAGCAAATGTTAAAGAAGATAATAAACTAATTAACTTTGCCAAATCTTATGAAGAAATTTTTAACTTTTCAAAATTTAAACCAGAATTATCGGAATAATAATGACCAGACACCCTCATCATTTTAAAATTTCATTTGCATTAGCTATTGCTGCTGGTTCATGGGGAATTTATTGGTTACCTCAAAGAATATTAGAAGATGGAGGTTTGACTGGTGGCTGGGGAACAATATCCCAAATGGCGGTTGGAATATTAATATTATCGCCAGTCGCAATTTGGAGAGTTATAAAAGGAAAGTCTATTGGATTGGAATTTCCTCTCACTGGTTTTTTTGTTGGAAGTGGATTTGTTTGTTATGCTCTTAGCTTTCTTCTTACTGATGTAGTTAAAGCATTAATCATGTTTTACATGATACCTGTTTGGACAACAATATTTGAAATTATATTTTTAAAAAAGAAATTTGGTTGGAAGAGGGTAATCACATTAGGTTTGGCACTAGGAGGTTTATGGATTGTATTCAGTCAAGAAAATATAATTCCATTACCTCAAAATGCAGGGGATTGGTTGGCTCTTGCTGGAGGTGCACTATTTGGTGCTGGTTTAATTAGAATGGAAATAATTAAAACAGATGGAGTCTTTCCAATTATATTCACATTCTTTTTTTATGGAGGTTTAGCCAGTATACCTATTGGGTTATTCTTAGTAGATTATTTAGGACCAGTTCCATCAGTGGAGGTTATCATGTCAATGTCCACTTTTTTATTACTTATTTCGATATTTTATTTTATTCCTACAGGAGTAATAATCTTTTGGGCTCCAAGCAAACTAGGAGCCGGCTTATCATCTATTTTATTTTTAGCTGAAATAATTGTTGGTGTTGTTAGTGCTAGTATTTTAACAAATGAACCTTTTGGTTGGAGAGAAACAATAGGTAGTATTCTAATAATTCTTGGTGGTGTAATTGAAGTTGTATATGTTCCAAAGTCAGAGAAGAAATTAGCATAATGGATATTAATGAATTATTGAAATCAAAAAAAAAAGTCTTCTTAGATGGTGGAACAGGCTCAGAAATTCAGAGACTTGGTGGAACTATGGGACCAGCTTTTTCTGGTTTAGCAAATGTTTTCTCACCAGAAATAGTTATCAAAGTACACGAAAGTCATATAAACGCCGGATGTGATATGATAACAACCAATACTTTTGGAACTGCCAGGCATTGTCTTGAGCCTTCAAATTTAGGAGATCAGACTATAAAAATTAACATTGATACAGTTAAGTTAGCAAGACAAGCAGTCAAAAATTCTGGAAAAAAAATTAAAATTGCTGGAAGCATGTCAACATATTTAGCTTTGGCTGAAAATGAATTTAGACCTGACACAAAATTTGTACCATCATTTGCAAAAGAAGAAAAAAATTATAAAGAACAAGCGAAGGTATTAAAAGAAGAGGGAGTCGAAGTGCTTATTCTTGAAATGCTTTTAGATATTGATCACGCTAAAATTTTGCTTAATGCAGCTTTGGAAACAGGTTTACCTGTCTGGGTTGGATTAAGTTGCTGCATAAGTAAGTTTGATGAAACCGTAGTAGGTAGAAATTTTAGAGCTGAAAAAGAGAGATCTATTATATATGACCCTTTAAAATATCCCGATGAGCCAAAATTCCTTCCTGAAGATAAAATTATAAATTTCGCTGAAATAATTAATTCACTCAAATCTATCGGTGGAGATGTTTATGGCATTATGCATAGTTGGTTTATTGATACAAAAGAGGGAATGAAAGTTTTAAAATCAAATTGGAATGGGCCAATTATGTTCTATCCAGAAATTCATAAATTTGACACGAGTACTATGCAAGCATTAATAACTGAAAATGAAATTGAATTTGTTGATAAGTGTTCTGAGTTAATAGACGATCAGGTAAAAATTATTGGGGGTTGTTGTGGCGTCACAGATAAACATTTAAAATCCTTGATAACAAAATTTTCTTAAATTAGTAATCTTTACTAATTATTTGGTCTATCATATTTACCATATCTTTTTTATATTTTTCATTTGTTGCAGATTTAGTCTCTAAGACAGAAAAAAACGCAGCAACAACTTTTGTTTTCAAATTTATTCCTAAAAATTGGCCCCCATACCCAGAGTGACCAATCCAGTTACCGCATTTCATTAATGAATTAACATAACAGACAAATTTATCTTTAGATAATTGAATGTATTTGGGTCCCTCACTATTAATAGTTTTACTCAAAAAAGTTTTAGAACCAATATTTTTTCCATTTATACCTTTTCCAAACCTAGAAAAAAGTAAACCCATTCTTAAAAAATCTCTTGTAATTAAACTTCCGCCTCCAGACATCCACGGTGTTCCAAATCTATCTGTTCCTATATACAATCCTTCTTCAAATCCTGTTGCTTCAACTGCTTCCAACAGCCATTGTCTTAAACTTTTTTTACTTACTTTTTCTACAATTAGTCCAATAACATCGGTATTAGCTGATTTATAATGCGCCAGATCGGTATAATTTTTTAAATCTCTACTTTTTAAAGATTTAATTGAATTTAAATATTGTTCCTGGCTTTGAATGTTTTTGCCTTTAATCGGCAGTCTCCATCCTCCCACAGGCTCGTGTAAAAATGAAGACGAATAAGCTTTTGTATAATCTTCGCTATATAGATTTACAATGTTCATGTCTAAAACGTCTTTTACTTTTGCATTTGCATAACCACTGCCAATTTTTGGCAAGTAAAATGAAATTTTCTTATTTAAATTAATTAGTTTTCTGTCTATCAGTTCTCCCACAAATAAATGTATAAACATTTTTGTAATTGACATAATTGTTTGAGGCTGATTTGTAGAAAAGTCCTTTGCGTACTGTTCGAATAAAATATCCTGATCTTTACCAACTATTAAAGAGCAAAAAGCTTTATTTTTAGTTATTTTTTTTACAGAAGATAATTTACCAATTCTCTTATTAATTTTTTTTTTTAATTTTAAAACAAAATCTGATCTAAGGTATATTCCATATCTATTAATTTTATATAAATTTCTAAAACCCAACCTCCTTTTATTTGGGAGATTCCATTGAGCTTTATTATCTTTTCTTGTAACTAATTCTGGATTTTTTTCTGAAATAATTTTTTTCAAATTAGTACTTTTTATCCAAACTTAAGAGATTTATTTTTCTCGTACTTTTGATGATAGCCTTCTGCTTTACAATAGTTTTTTTCTTTGGAAATTTTTGTAGTAACTTTTCCATCTAATTTCTCATTCATTTCTTTTAAAATTTTCTCTGCTGTATTTTTTTCATTATCATTATTATAAAATATCTCAGAGCGATATTGAATTCCTACATAAGTTCCTTGTCTATTTTTTTGAGTTGAGTCATGGAGTTTAAAAAATAATCTGACCATATCTTCATAGCTTAAAATATTTTCATCATATTGAACTTTAACTACTTCTATGTGACCTGTATCTCCACCACAAACTGCTTTGTAAGTAACATTAGGATCATCACCTCCGCAGTAACCACATTCTGTAGATAATATTCCTTTTATACCATCGTATTTAGTTTCGTCCCAAAAACAACCAATACCACCAATAAAAGTTTTCATAATTTTACAATATATTATTACTTCAAAATTGAAACAGCTTTTATCTCTTCAACTCCTATACCACAACAACCACCAACAATTTTTACACCTTTGCTAACCCATTTTTTTGCAACTTCCAAATAATCATCGGGTGAGAAATTATCTACAAACTTCCAATTTGGTTTTTCGTAATAGCCTTTATTAGGGTAAGCACCAATAACTCCATTGTAATTTCTTAATGCGGTGTCTAAAGCTGCACTCGTTGTTTTAATATCTGAGTGAGCAATTAAAATTGGCCCCTTATGTAATTTACTAAAATTTTTTATCGATTCATCTAAATCCTCGTAAATTTCAGTTTTATTCTTCACATCATCATAGCCAAGTGTAATATTTTTTGTATTCTGATCTATTACACAGGAAATAGAAAGCCAAACAGGCAACTTTATATTTGAAGAACACTCAAGCATAGTCTCCACGATTTCTGCTTGAGATGTCATTGCTTCTAAAATTATTAAATCAACACCCTCATTTGATAAAATTTTAATATGTTCATTAAAACATGGTTTCATGTTCTTTGTTCCAAGTTTAAGAAAACTTCCATAACTCGAAACACTTCCTGCTAAACAGATGTTCTTTTTTGAATTATTAATTGCTTGTTTTGCAATTTGAACTGCTTGTTTATTAAATAATTCAATTGAGTTTTCATATCCGTGTTTTCTAAGAGAAATTGGAGTTGTAGCATAAGTATTTGTTGTAATAACATCAGCACCTGCATCAATATAATTTTCATGAACTTCTTTTAGAAATTCTGGGCTATCTACCGAACATTTTCCACACCAGATGTTTTGATCCATTTTAGCTCCTTTTTTTTCAAGCTCAGCACCTATACCTCCATCAAGTAAAATAATTTTTCCTTTATTGATTTTTTCTTGAATTAAATTGTAAGACATTAATTGTTTGTGAAAGCACAAATTTTATTATTATCAAGATCTCGAATATAAGAATAGTAAACTCCAGAACCTTCTGGTCTTTCACCTCCAGCACCTTCACTTTTTCCACCTGCCTTAATTCCAATCTCATGAAACTTATCAACTATCTCTCTAGATGATGTAATAAATGAAACTTGCGTTCCATTTCCATTAGTTGCCTCTTTCATATTAACAGGTTTGGTCACGTAAAACTCTATAGTTCCATCGCCATTTTTTTCTGTGTAACCAGCGCAAACTTCATCTTTATAATTTCTTTCTAGATTTAAAACTTTTAAGACTTCATCATAAAAAATTATTGCTTTTTCTAAGTTATTGGTTCCTACCATTACATAACCAAGCATTTTAATTTTTCCATTCAGTAATAGTTTTTACCTCTAGATATTCATGCAATCCCCAAGTTCCACCCTCACGTCCATTTCCGGATTGTCTATAGCCACCAAAAGGAGTTCCAGATTCGGCTGCTTTATGATTTACATACACAATTCCAGATCTTAATTTTTTTGAAACTCTTTTTGCCTTTTCTTTATCCTCTGTTTGTAAATAGTTTCCTAATCCATATTCTGTATCATTTGTAATTTGGATAGCTTCCTCTTCATTTTCAAAAGGAATTATTGACAATACTGGTCCAAATATTTCTTCTTTAGCAATTCTCATATTATTATTAACATCAGTGAATACCGTCGGCTTAATAAAATAACCTTTCTTTAGATCTTCAGGTTTGTGAGGACCACCTGCTACTAAAGTAGCACCTTCTTCAATTCCACTATTTATTAAACTCTGAATTTTATCAAATTGAGTTTTTGAAATTACAGGTCCTATATGATCACCAGCTTTTGAAGCAAGATCAACTTTAATTTTATTTGCTTCATCTGCAGCTTCTTCAACAGCTCTTTTATAAATTGATTTTTCAACAAGCATTCTAGTTGGAGCATCACATGATTGACCTGAATTACTCATTACGTTTCTAATGCCATCTCTAACTGCCTCAGGATATGCATCAGCAAAAACAATATTTCCACCTTTGCCACCAAGTTCAAGACAAACTCTTTTTATAGTTTCAGCAGCATTCTTTGTAATTAATTTTCCAGCTCTAGTAGATCCTGTAAATGAGACCATATCAACATCAGGATGTCCTGAAAGGTCAGTTCCAACACCAGGCCCATCACCATTCACTAGATTAAACACTCCAGCTGGAAATCCTGCCTCATCTATCATCTCTGCAAATAGCATTCCTGACAATGGTGCAATTTCAGATGGTTTAAGTACCATTGTACACCCAGTAGCAAAAGCTGGAATTACTTTTAAAGCAATTTGATTTATAGGCCAATTCCAAGGTGTAATTAATCCGCAAACTCCAATTGGCTCATATACGATATGATTAGTAGATCCTTTATCAAAACCTGGTTCGAATTCGAATTCTTTTAATCTTTTTATAAAGTCTTCGATATGACTTGCACCAGAAGATGTTTGATTAGCTGAACACCAATCTTTAGGACAACCAAGCTCTGTAGTAATAGCATCAGTCATATCATCCCATCTAGAATTATAAATTTTTAATAATTTTTCTAATAAATTTAACCTTTCTTCTTTTGAGGTTTCTTTCCAAGTCTCAAATGCTGATTTTGCTGCTTTGACTGCAGCATTTGTATCATCAGAACTTCCAAGACTTATAATTGCACAAACTTCTTCTGTTGATGGATTAATAACTTCACATTCATTCTTGTTTACTGGCTCAACCCATTTGCCATTGATATAAAATTTTTTTTTATCGAGCATTTATATTTCAAAATTAATTTTTCTTATTATACGTTTATTTATTATAACCATTCAAGAAATTAGATACAGTTTTTAAATTTTAATGATTAATCAATATGTGGTGGTATATTGTATTTATGAAATCACAAAAAATAGAACCAAAGTTTGAAAATAACCAAAATCCACGTATTGGACTTATCGCTTTAGCAACCGATCTAGTGATTGAAAAAGATTTTATAAGTGTAATTAAAGATAAAAAAATAGATTTTTTTGTAAATAGAATAGAAAGTTATAATCCCTTAACCAAAGAGAATTTGATCAAAATGTCAGAGAATATTACTCAAGTAACAAGAGATATCTTGCCAGAGCAAAAATTAGACTGTGTTGTATATGCTTGTACATCAGGAACTATTGCAGCAGGGTACGATAATATTAAAAATAAAGTACAAGAAGCAAAACCTGAGGCAAAACTTTCAACACCAAGTACAGCAGCTTTGAAAGCATTGAAAAAATTAAATATTAAAAAACTTTCTATATTCACACCTTATAGTAAAAAAGTTAACGATGATGTTGTTGATTATTTTAAATCATCTGGTTTTGAAATCACCTCAAATTCATACTTTGATATTCATTCTGACATGGAGATTGGTAAAGTAGATCAAAATTATCTGTTTGATGTGCTAATAAATTTAGATGTAAGTGAGGCAGATGCTTTATTTGTATCTTGCACCGCTTTACCAGTTCTTCCTCTAATACAAAAATTAGAAGATAAACTTGGAATACCAGTTCTTTCAAGCAATCAGGCTTTAATCTGGGAATCTTTAGAAAACATAGGTGAAAATAAATCTGTAAAAGGATTTGGAAGACTGTTTGATTAATTTATGTCCTTTTCAAAAGAAGAATACAAACAAAGACTATTAAAAGTTCAATCTGTGATGAGAGAGAAAAAAATTGATTTAATCATTTCTCACGACACAAATAATATGAATTATCTTACAGGCTACGATGCTTGGTCTTTTTATTATGCACAATGTGTATTAGTGCATGTTGATTCAAAAGAGCCAATTTGCTTTGTTAGAGATCAGGATGCAGGTGGGGCGTACATAAAGACCTATTTAAATAAAGACAATATTATTGTTTATGATGAGAGTTATATTCATACTTGGCCAAAACATCCCTATGATTACTTGACCAAAGTAATTAAAGAAAAAAAATGGGATAAACTGTCTATTGGAGTTGAAATGGATGCTCATTATTTTACAGCTTTTTGTTATGAAAAGATTAAACAGGGGTTACCAAATGCAAACATTATCGATTCTGATCGACTAGTTAATTGGGCTAGATTAATTAAATCTAATGCAGAGATAAATTATATGAAGTCTGCTGCTTTAATTTCTCAAAAAGGAATGCAAACTGCAATGGAAGTAATTAAACCTGGTACAAGACAATGCGATGCTGTTGGAGAAATTCAAAAGTCTTTATTTTATGGTACAGAAGAATTTGGAGGTGAATATTCTAGTATCGCAACGCTTCTTCCAACTGGAAAAGGTACATCTGCTTCACATTTAACAGCAACCCAAGATAAATTTATTGAAGGTGAAGCAACTATAATTGAACTTTCAGGTGTTTATAAAAGATATCACGCACCTATGGCTCGAACAATTTTATTAGGTAAACCTGATCAATTAAAAATAGATACAATGAATAAAACTATAGAAGCTTTACAAGCTGGAATTGATGCTACAAAACCAGGAAACACAGCAAATGATGTTGCCCAAGCTTTTTGGAAAATTTTAGATAAATATGGTATCGAGAAGAAATCAAGAACGGGTTATTCGATAGGAATTGGATATCCACCAGATTGGGGAGAGCATACTTTAAATATTTATAAAGGCGATATGACAGTACTTGAACCAAATGTTTGTTTTCATATGATTGCAGTAATGCAGTTTGGTGATTGGGGAGTAGAAGCATCAGAAGCAATCCGAGTTACCGACAAAGGTTGTGAATTATTCTGTAATTTTCCAAAAGAGCTACATATAAAGAACTATTAGCTATTGATAATTAACTTCTTAAATGTTTTAAACACTCAATGTCTAAAAATACAGAATTCGTTAAGTTCGATAAAGTTGATAAAAGTTACGATGGTAAGGTCTTAGTAGTAAAAGATTTAAATCTTAATATCTCCGAGGGTGAGTTTATTACTATGCTTGGCCCATCTGGTTCAGGAAAAACAACTTGTCTGATGATGTTGGCTGGATTTGAAACCCCAACTAATGGCGAAATTTATTTAGACTCTAATCCTATTTCAAATATTCCACCACACAAAAGAGGAATTGGGATGGTTTTTCAAAATTATGCATTGTTTCCTCATATGACAGTTTATGAAAATTTAGCATTTCCCTTAAGAGTAAGAAAAGTTCAAAAAGATGAGATTGATAAAAAAGTAGATAAAGCTTTATCAATGGTTTCTCTTTCAGGATTTGAAAGTAGAATGCCAGCTCAATTATCTGGTGGTCAGCAACAAAGGGTAGCCGTTGCAAGAGCTCTCGTATTTGATCCAGCAGTAGTTCTAATGGATGAACCTCTTGGAGCTTTAGATAAAAACTTAAGAGAAAGCATGCAATACGAAATTAAACATATCCATGAAAATATTGGTGTTACTGTGGTTTACGTTACACACGATCAAGGAGAAGCATTAACAATGTCAAATAGGATTGCAGTGTTTAATGATGGTAAGGTTCAACAATTATCAAGTCCTGATAAATTGTACGAAGAGCCAGTTAATTCTTTCGTCGCAGAGTTTATAGGTGAAAATAATACATTTGGAGGAGAAGTAACAGACATTTCAAAAGATGTTTGTAAAGTTAAACTACTAAATGGTGAAATCTTAGCTAATCCAATTTCAGTTAGTTCCAAAGGTGAAAAAACAACAGTTTCAATAAGACCAGAGAGAGCATTAATAAATCCGAAAGATAAAATGGATAATAATCAAACCGGAAAAATTGAAGAAGTCATCTACCATGGTGATCATACTAGAGTAAGATTAGATCTTTTAGGTAATAAAGAATTTATTTTAAAAGTTCCAAACAGCTCAAATGAGCTAGATTTAAAATTGGGTAATGAGATTAAAGTAGGATGGAACAGTCAAGACGCAAGAGCTCTAGATCCTAAATAATTTATTAAATATCCTAGTATTCCTATAACAAAATGGCCTGTTGACTCTGAATATCGTTTTTGTTGTACTTCGCTTATATAAATTAATTTATATTAAACGTTTAAACGGAGGATAAATGAAAAAATTAAGTAAATTATTACTTGCTCTTTCTTTTGCTCTTTCAATAACTTCATCTGCATTTGCGGTTACAGTAGCATCTTGGGGTGGAGCTTATACAGAGTCTCAAAAGCTAGGGTATGGTGATCCAACTGCACAAGCTCTTGGTGTTGATATCAACTGGGTAGACTATTCAGGTGGATTATCTGAGATTAAAGCTCAAAAAGAAGCAGGTGCAATTACTTGGGATATTATCGATGTATTCGCATTTGATACTATCAACGGATGTGACGAAGGAATTTTTGTCGAATTCGATTTTGACAAAGACTTCCCTGCAGCTCCAGATGGAACTCCTGCAAGTGAAGATTTCTTTGCTCCAATGCCGAGTAAATGTGCTGTAGGAAACATTTTATATTCTTGGAACTATGCTTACAACGTAAACAATGTTGACGGCACACCATCGACTATAAAAGATTTCTTTAACACTAAAAAATTTCCAGGAAAAAGAGCAATTTACAAATCTGCTCTAACAAACCTAGAAATAGCATTAGCTGGTGACGGTGTTTATATGGGTAAAGGTGGATCAGAGATCTACAAATTACTAGAAACTGAAGCTGGTGTTAATAGAGCTATGAATAAAATTAAAGAGCTTTGTACAGATCCAAATGGTGGATGTGTATTCTGGTCTGCAGGTGCTCAACCACCAGAATTATTAGTATCTGGTGAAGTTGTTATGGCAACTGGTTGGAATGGAAGATTCTTTAATGCTGAAATCGGTGAAGGTGCTCCAATTAAACAAGTATGGGATGGACAAGGTCTTGACTATGAATATTTCGCACTTGTTAAAGGTGGACCAGATGAAGCAAATGCTAAAAAAGCTTTAGCAATGATGACTAACACTGAAATGTTAGCTGGAAGTGCTAAATATATTGCATATGCTCCATACAGATTATCATCTTTAGAGATTATCAAAGCAAATGAGCCTTGGTACAAAGATGGTAAAACTGAAATGATGCCACAAATGCCAACTGCTCCTTCAAACACTAAAAAATACTTTTTAGTTGATCCATTTTTCTGGGCTGATAACGGTACAGAACTTGGTGAGAAGTGGGAAGCTATGAAAGCTGGTCTATAAAAGAGTATAAAAGACTAGAATAATATAATATATATAGGGCGACTTTTTTAAGTCGCCCTTTTTATTTATGAGCAGCGAAACAAAACAAATACTTACAACTGACGGAATTCCTTTAGAGATAAGTTTAAAAAAAGCTGAAAGAAAAAACAAAATTAAAGCATTTTTACTTGTTGCGCCATTACTACTTTTTTTGATTATTACTTATATTTTTCCAATCGGAGAAATGTTTACAAGAAGTATTGATGATAAAATGATTACAAACATGCTTCCAAAAACATTTAAGTCTATGGAGACATGGGATGGTAAAGAACTTCCATCTGAAGAAGTATTTGCTTCATTTTTATCTGATTTTAAAATTCTTGTAGAAAAAAAAGAACATGGAAAACTAGCTCAAAGACTTAATAAAGAAAAAAATGGGTTCAACACCATCACAAAAAAATTATTCAGACAGGTAAAAAGAAATAAAATTGACGAGACACAAAGTATTAAAGAACAAATAATGAAAGTTCATAAGAGATGGAGAAATGTAGAATATTGGCAAGCTATTAAAAGGACTGCACCTCCTTACACTTCAGCTAAATATTTAAAAGCTATGGATATGTATTTGAATGAAGATAACAAAATTACTCAAGTTAGTGAAGATAGAAGAATACATAGAATTTTATGGTTGAGAACTGTAGAGGTTGCTTTCTTTGTTACTGTATTCTGTTTCTTAATGGGTTACCCAATAGCCCATTTACTAGCAACACTTCCAATGAAGTATAGTAATTTATTAATGATTTGTGTTCTTCTTCCGTTTTGGACGTCGTTATTAGTTAGAACAGCTAGCTGGATGATTTTGCTTCAACAGCAAGGAGTAGTTAATGATTTCTTTGTATTGATTGGCCTTGTGTCAGACGATAATAGGCCAGAAATGATGTACAACAAAGTCGGAACTTATGTTGCTATGACACAAATTCTATTACCATTTATGGTTTTACCACTTTACAGTGTGATGAAAACTATCTCGCCAAGTTTAATGAGAGCAGGTAAATCTCTTGGCGGAACACCTTTTGTGGCTTTTTGGAAAGTATATTTTCCATTAACCATACCAGGTATCGGGGCAGGGTGTCTTTTAGTTTTTATTTTAGCAATTGGATACTACATCACACCCGCTTTAGTTGGGGGAGCATCAGGAACCTTAATTAGTAACCAAATTGCATATCATATGAAAACTACTTTAGATTGGAGTTTTGCTTCAGCGATGGGGCTTATGTTGCTTGGAGGAGTTTTGGTTATCTATTGGCTTTATAATAAATTAGTTGGAGTTGATAATATTAAGTTAGGTTAGTATGGCATTACCAAAGTATACAGAAACTAGATATAGAATTTGGCACTACTTTTACATTGCTATATGTACTTTTGTTTTTGTTTTTTTAATAGCACCTTTGTTTGTAATATTTCCATTATCATTTAATGCAGAAGAGTTTCTTGTTTTTTCAGAAGGAATGAAGAATTTAGACCCAGATGCTTTTTCCTTAAGATGGTACAAAGATATGGTTTACGGCACAAAAAACCCATGGGGTCTTGCTGCAAAGAATAGTTTTATCATTGCTATATTTGCAACTTTAGGCTCAGTAATTTTAGGAACGGTTGCTGCATTAGGTTTGAGCAGCAGACACATGCCTTTTAAAGGAATAATAATGGCAACTTTGATTTCACCAATGATAGTTCCACTTATTATATCTGGTGTTGCAATATTCTTTTTTATGGCAAAGGCAGGTTTAGCGGCAACTCATACAGGAATAGTTTTAGCTCATATAATTTTGGGAACACCTTTTGTTGTAATTACTGTTACTGCAACATTATCAGGTTTCGATCATAGTGTAACAAGAGCGGCAGCTAGTTTAGGTAGTAACCCAGTAAATACATTTATGAAAGTAACCCTTCCGTTGATTTTACCTGGAGTAATATCAGGAGGTTTGTTTGCTTTTGTAACTTCTTTTGATGAAGTTGTAGTCGTTTTATTTTTAGCTGGTCTTGAAAATACAACTATTCCAATTCAAATGTGGACAGGTTTAAGAGAACAATTAAGTCCTACAATTCTAGCAGTTGCTACATGTTTAATAGTTTTATCGACCTTAATATTGATAAGTGCTGAATTATTAAGAAGAAGATCAGAACGTTTAAGAGGAATTAATAGATAATTAATTTACCGACTCGATTACAGTCGCAATACCCATACCTAAACCAATGCATTGAGTAGATAAAGCGTATTTCTTATTTTCACGTCTAAGCAAATCCGCAGCTTTGCCGGTAATTCTAGCTCCTGTTGCTCCTAGAGGATGACCAAGTGCTAAGGCTCCACCATCTAAATTAGCTTTCTTTTGATCGATACCAAGATCTTTTAAACATGCTATTGATTGAGAAGCGAAAGCTTCATTAATTTCTACAATATCAATATCATTAATTGATAAATTTGCTCTCTCTAATGCTTTTTTAGTTGCTCCTATAGGTCCAAGCCCCATCACATCAGGCTCACACCCTTTAACTCCAGTTGAAACAATTCTACCTAAAATCTCTAATCCATTTTCTTTTGCATAGCTTTCTTCACATATCAATGTTGCTGCTGCTCCATCGGTAAGAGGCGAGGATGTTGCTGCTGTAACAGTTCCTTCTTGATCAAATGCAAGTTTTAAACCATCTAAAGTTTCTTGATTACTTTTTGGACGTATGTTTCCATCTTTTGTGCAGCCAGCGATTTCAACTATTTCATTTTTAAATTTACCATTAACTTCAGCTTCATTAGCTTTTTGATGACTTTGAATTGCAAACTCTTGTTGTTCAGTTCTTGAAATTTTATATCTCTTGGCAACATTTTCAGCAGTTATACCCATTGAAAAATAAACATTTGGATTTTCTTTATCTGTGTAAGGATAAGGTATTGGTTCAAAGCCAGTTGTAACTCTAGTCATACTTTCAACACCTCCGCACACAAAAACTTTACCTGCGCCCATTGCTATTTTACCGGCTGCAACATGAATAGCTTCCATAGATGAACCGCACCATCTATCGACAGTCATTCCAGATGTATGTATTTCCATTCCAGATAAAAATGTTGTGAGTTTCCCAATATTAAAACTCTGCTCTCCAACTTGAAAAGCACAACCAACAACAATATCTTCTATATCAGCAGGATTTACTTTTGTTGTAGATACAAGATTTTTAACTACTTCTGCAAACATATTTACTGGCTTAACGTCAATTAATTCACCTTTTCTTGCCATTGTAAAAGGTGATCTTGAATATCCTGCTATAACTGCTCTTTTCATATAAGTCTTATACCCACTAATTATTATTTTGAAAATGGTAAAGAGGACACAATTCCTTTTCTTAATTTGTTATCTGGAGTGTGCACTAAAACTTCTGACCCTATTTTACAAAATTCATTTAAAATCATGGATAAACCAATATTTTTTTTGAATTTTGGAGAATAAATCCCTGAGGTAATTTTACCAATTAATTTCTTATCTTTTGAATATAGTGGAAAAGGAATTGAACATGGAGGACAATCTACACCATCAAATATTACTCCTTTTAATTTTTGTTTTACACCTTGTTTTTTAATCTTCTCTAAAGCATTTTTTCCAATGAAATCATGATCGCTTTTGTCACTACAATATTTTTCTAAGTTACATTCAATTGGATTATTTTCTTTTGTAAAATCGTTTCCATATGACATTAATCCTGCTTCTATTCTGTCAATTAAATTTGGGCATCCTGGAGCAATGTTAAATTCTTTCCCCGCTTTCCATATTATATCCCAAATTCTTTCTCCCATTTCATTTTTGTCAAAGTAATCTTCAAAGCATTTAAAATATATTTCAAATCCATCTTGTTTGCTATACCCCGATCTCGCAATAACTTGTTTAGTTCCTAAAAAATCAAATATTCGAAAATTAAAAAATTTTAATTTTCTAATATCTTCTCCGAATATTGATGCCATCAAATCTTCAGACTTTGGACCTTGTACTGCAAGAGGATATACATCTGGTTCTGTTATGCTCACATTTAGATTTAAACCAACTGCAATACCTTTTGCCCAAAGTAATACATCAGAATCTGCTATTGAAATCCAAAACATATCATCATCTAACTTTAACAACACTGGATCATTTATCATTCCAGCATTTTCATCTATCATAGGAATATAAAAACATTTTCCAGTCTGCATATTTTTTAATGATCTTGGCGTCATTTTTTGTACTAATAAACTAGCGTCTGGACCTGATATCTGAACTTGTCTTTGACAAGAAACATCCCATAGCTGAACATGCTCATTTAAATGCCAATAATCATCCTCAACAGATTTCTGAAATCTTTTTGGTAAGAGCATATGATTTACAACAGTAAAATCAGTTACACCACATTCTTCAACTCTCTTGGTGTAAGGAGTTCTTCTTATTCTCCTAGACATATTTAGTTTTGTGCTAATTTTGCTTTGTATCAACGAAGCCATATATTATTTTGACCACCAAACTGTATAGCTGTTAGGAGAAATTATTATTGGCAAGTGGTAATTTTTTTTATTATCAGTCATTTTAAATTTTACAACTATTTCACCCACAATTTTATTTTTTTTAAAGTATTTTTTAATATCACAAATCATTTCATAATCGCATTTATAATCTTTTTTGCTAAGATTGAAATGCTTATTAATCCTACCATTTCCATCAGTCTTTGTATTCAAAAAAAGCTTTTTTAATTTTGAGGATTGTATTTGATAAATCTTTACTTTGACGTTACTTGCATGAGTTCCATCAGAACCATTCAATAAATGTGAGCTAAATTTTGCCATTTTACTCTATTGACGATTTCTCTCTCTTGCTGGCCACAGCAGCAACAATTGGACTTAATACTGGCTTAGCTTTTACATTTACACATGCAGTTTTACCGCTTGCAATAGCTCTTTTTAGTGCTGGACCCAATTCTTCTCTTTTCGTTACTAATTCTCCATGACCCCCAAAACCTTCAAATATACTGTGGAAAGGTATATCTCTAAAGTCTGTTGCAACTCTATTTCCGCTTTCAAATAGTCTTTCTTGTTGTTGACCAATTGATGCTAAGCCACCATTATTGTCAATAACAACAACGATTGGTTTCTTTTCAAAAAATGCAGTTTCTATTGACATGCCTCCAGATAAAAATGCACCATCTCCACTAATTAAAATTACATTCGATTTAGGGTTATTATTTTTTGCAGATAATGCAAATGATACACCAACACCCAGCATACTAAATGTACCTGGATGTAAAATTCCACCCAATTTTTTTCCTTGAGCACCAGCTAAATTTATTGCTATCTCCGACCAGAAATGAGTATTTCCTCCATCAATTACAAGCCAATCTTTCTCATCCATTGCGTCTTGAACATCTAACGCTAGTTGCAGCGGATGAATTTTTCCACCATTTTTTTTGGCCTTATCCGCTTCAATTTTTAACTCATTTAAAGATTTATCCACCCAATCTTTTTTTCTATTTTTATTATCTTGAAACCAACTATTTCCTAAATTCCATTTATTATTTTTCTTTAAATTACATAGAGTATCTAAAAATACTCCTGGATCACATAATAGGTTATGATCAGCTGCTCTATTAAACTCAATTTCCTCATGGGAGCCGTTAATACAAACTAAAGTTGTTGTTTTTGGAATGAAAGGAGGGTTACCAAAATTCATTTGGTTATCTAACCTTGCACCAATCATTAAAACCAAGTCTGAGTTATGTAATGCAAATTCTGAGGGTGGATATTGGTGAATATCTGCTAAACCCATATATGCATTTGCTTCTTCTCCCAAAAGTTTTTGATGATATGGCACATTAAAAACTGGAATATTTAAACTTTCACCCGCAGTCTCTAAATTTTTTTCTGAGTTTGACCACCAAACACCATGTCCTCCAATTATGACAGGTTTTTTTGCATTACATGCTAGCTCAAGTATTTTTGATAGAGCATTTGGATCTGGCCATGCCTTAGCAACTGGCTTTGCTTTATGTGAAAATGGTCTTTCTTCCAGTCCAACATTTTCTTCAAATGAAGAAAACATTATATCTACTGGTAAACTTAGATGAACAGCTCCAGGATATCCATTCGTTGCAATTCTGTAAGCTTTATCAACAAATTCTCTAATTCTTGTTCCATCTGTAATGCTTGCACTATATTTTGTAAGAGGAGCAGCTATTGAAACATCATCAATTTCTTTAAAGCCACCTGAGCCTTGTCTTTTTAAACTACTTGATCCAGTTATATAAATTATCGGTGTTCTTTCTCCCCATGCTTCCATCATGGATGGTACTGCATTTGCAAAACCTTCTGGCCCAACTAAACATACAGATGGTTTTCTTGTAATTCTTGTGTGTCCATCTGCTAAGTGTCCAGCTATTTGTTCATGAGGACAATTAACTACATCAATTTGACATTCCATGAAACCTTCAATTGCAGGATTACAAAATCCACCTGATAGCGTAAAAACTTTATTAATACCTTTATCTTTTAATGCTCTTGCAATTAATGCTCCGCCTCTTATTTTTTTTTCCATATCAGTAAGTTGTATTCATAAAAAGTTTCTGTTCAATTATATCAGAAGAAACTTCATTAATATCATTTAATCCAACCAAACCTAGTGTTGTGCTAGTTTCTTCTTTAATTATGTCTACAATTCTTCTTAGCCCACTAGCTCCGTCAGCACCCATCGCATACATTACAGGTCTTCCAATCATTGAAAAATCTGCTCCTAAAGCTAATGATCTTACAATATCACTACCGCTTCTTATTCCACTATCAAATATAATTGGAAAATTATTTCCTACTGCCTCTCTAATAAAAGGTAGAATATTTATTGCTGCTGAGGCACTATCTAATTGTCTACCTCCATGATTTGAAACTTGAATAGCATCAGCGCCCATTTCTTTAATTTTAACTGCATCATCAGATGACATGACACCTTTTACAATTAATTTGCCTTTCCATTTATTTCTTACTCTTTTTAAGGTTTCCCAGTCTGTTCTTCCTCTACTTTCTTTTCTTTTAAAAATACCTTTTCCACTTTTTGAAGTTTCGTAATTCATTGGCTTTGGTATTCCATTAAGTAATGTAGATATTGACCAAACTGGATGAGTTGCAAAATCAAAAAATTGTTTAGGTCCAATTTTAAATGGATATGAAAATCCATTCTTATCATCTCTAGTTCTCCTAGATAAAACTGGAACATCAACTGTAAGTATAGCAACTTCATAACCAGTTTTTTCTGCTCTATCGAGCAATTCCATGACAAAAGCTTCATCCTGAAAAATATAAAGTTGAAGCCACGAATGACCCTCTGAAAGCTCATACATTTTTTCTAAGGTAGTTGTGGAAGCCATTGATACACAAGTTGGTATATTATTTCTTGCACTCTCTTTTGCCAGCATTGAGTCTGCACCTGGCCATGAAAGATTTGTCATACCCATTGGGGCAAAACCAAAAGGATAGTCATAGTTAAATCCAAGAATATTTTTTTTTAGTTTTCTTTCCTCTACATTTCTTAGAACTCTTGGCTCAAGACGTATTTGATCTAAAGCAAAACTATTAATTTCTGATAACTTTTCATCTCCAGATGCACCGTCAATAAAATCATAAACTAGCTTTGGTAATCTTTTTTTCGATAGTTTTTTTGCGTCTTCAATGCTAAAAATTTTATTACTGGCTTTAATATTATCCATTTAATTTCTTTATATATGTTTTTAAACTTATCTTATCATGTCTAGTCACATAATAAGCATCATGATTAATTCTCGAAGAATAAACCTCTGAAGGAACTCCGTCAATAAAAAGCACAGCTACACCATCATCAATTGCTATTCCATCCGGCAAATTCCCATCTTGAATTTCTGAAATAAATTGTCGAAGTCGATTTTTATCAGAAGAATGCGGAGTGCAGCTCCCATCTAAAAAATTTATTCCTTTTAATGGACTTAGCTCATCATTGACTGAATCTGACAATATCCAATCAAACCAACAGACAGCACCTGCACTTATTCCACTCAGAATTATTCCTTTTTCATATGCATCTTTAAATACTTTGATAAGATCATGTCTCTTCCAAATATTAATCATTTCAGAGGTATTGCCACCCCCTACATAAATTATATCTTTGTTTAACATCCATTCATTAAAACCTTCCACACTTGAACAGAGATTAAAATGAGATAATTTAAATTTTTGTGATTTAAATCTTTTATAAAAAAGATCGGTTTTTTCTTGATTATCATTGCTAGCCGTAGGTAAAAAACCGATATTGATTTTTGATTTATTAACTTGATTTATAACATATTCATCCAAGTCCTCATCAGAAGAATGTGTAAATCCACCACCACCAATTGCTATTATTATTTTTTTATTCCTGACCACGGAGAAGGACCTGTTGGAATATCAATTTTTAAACCTCTTACAATTTCATTTTTAAAGTCATACATTGGCAAGGTGCATATCTCACCTTTATGAATTTTATTATCATTGCAACTAACATCCACTATTAATCCTGGTTTATGTTTTGTAGAATTCATTAAAACTATTCCAACACCACATTTTTGAAAAGGTGACCAAGTGCTTGATGTAATTTTTCCAATTATTTCATTATTAAATTTTATGTAAGTTCCTTTTAAACCTGTTCCATTTTCTACTCGTATTCCCCAACATCTTTTTTCTTTATCAGCAGTCATCAATGCTGATTTTCCAATAAAATAATTTTTTTTTAAATCGACATACTTACCTAACCCGACATCATATGGATTTGTTTGATGGTTAAAGTCTTGCCCAGCTGATAATAATCCAGATTCTATTCTTTTACATCTGAAACCAGGGGTCCCTGTAAGTATCATTCCCATTTTTTTTCCTTCGTCAAGTATGTAATCCCCAACTTTTTCAGTATTATTATTTTTTCTAAAATAAATTTCCCAACCAAGTTCATTACTAAAACCCGATCTACTTATGATTATCTTTTCATTTAGTATAGTTATTTCTTTCCAATCAAAATATTTCCAATTCTCAGGAAAAGTTTCTTTACTTAAAACTTTTAAAAGATCCATAGATTTTGGCCCCTGAATTTGACTAACCCAAACATCTGGGTCAGTAATTTTTACATTAAGATTATCAGTGTGAGCTTTGTACCATGAAAAAAGATCTCCATCAGCTTGAACAAACCAAAATTTATTTTCTTCAAGTCTTAGTAAAACTCCATCTGTCAGCATACCTCCATCATTGTAACAAGCAAATTGATATGAGCATCTTCCTACTTTTACTTTTGAAATGTCTCTAGTGAATATTTTTTGTAAAAGTTTTTCTGCATCAGGACCAGATATTTCATACGGATGTTCACCAGTATGACGAAATATTACTTCTTGTCTTACTTTCCAATACATTTCATCAGCGGTAGCGTGTGAAAGTACTTCTGGATTTAATCTTCCTGCATAAAATGAATACTCAGGATCGTAAGGAAGTTCTTGATACGCTAGAGGATGTATTCCGACAGTTCGTGCAAGCTCAACAACTTTATTACCATTGGATTTTAAAGGTTTTACAGAAAATCTGACTTTGTTTAATTCGTTTTGCATTTATAAATTTAGAAAAAGTGTATATTAATTAAAATATCTATTCAATTAGTAGATGAATCACTACATTTTGCATGTTGTTATCTAGTTCTGGAATTGTTATCTTTTTGATTATTTAAACAACGAAAGAAAAAGAGGGAACTTATGAAATACATACTTAAAGTTTTTTTAGCGACTTTTATGTCACTGATATTATCTTTTTCTATTGCCAATGCATCAAGTGGAGTATTTAAAGTATCACATGATCTTGGATTTGGAAAAGATACTAACTTAGATGCCATAACAAAAGGGCGTTTATTTCAAGTTGTCATCAAAACACAAAATAGATTAGTAAGACCTGATATGAACGGTGTTCCATCACCTTCATTATCAACAGATTGGAGTGCTAATTCTGATGCAACTGAATGGACATTTAATTTAAGAAAAGGAATATATTTCCATGATGGGTCAGCTTTTGATGCTCCGGATGTAAAATATTCTCTAATGAGAGCTAAAGATCCTGATATCGGATCTCCGGTAAGAAAAAGTTTAAATGTAGTTGAAGATATTGAGGTAGTTGATCAGCATACTGTTAAAATGAAGTTATCAACTTCATTTGCTGACTTTCCGTTATTATTAACAGACTACAGACTAAGAATGATACCTGAAGGATCAGGAGATACTATTGGACAAACTGGAGTTGGTACCGGACCATTCATGGTTGATAAATTTGATCCAGAAGGAACTACAATTCTAAAAGCTAACCCAGATTATTGGGAAGGTGCACCAGGAGTTGCAGAAGTTCATGTCATTGCGATACCAGATGCTCAAGCAAGAATTCAAGCTCTTTTAACGGGTCAAATTGATATGAATAGATATGTTCCTTTCAATCAAAAAAAGATATTTGACAGTAATTCTAAATTTACAACAACTGTAATTCCTACTGGAAACTGGAGAGGTGTGGTTATGAGAACTGATACTGCTCCATTTGATAATCCTAAAGTGAGAAAAGCTTTTAGGTTAGCAGTTGATAGACAAGAACTTGTAGATCTAGTTATGGGTGGTGCAGCAACTGTATCTTGTGATACACCTGTAATGCCATCTGATCAATATCGTTTACAAATGGATTGTCCTCAAAATATTAGTAAAGCAAAAAATTTATTAAGAGAAGCAGGATATCCAAATGGAATTGAATTGACTGTTTACCCAGCAACATTAGAACCAACTTGGCCTACAATTGCAGAAGTCGTTCAGCAGCAAGTTGCAAAAGCTGGAATTAAAGTTAACATTGAAATGGTACCATCTAAAGGTTATTGGAATGAAGTATGGATGAAAAAACCAGTTTCAATGACACGTTGGAACCAAAGACCAGCAGATACAATCTTGCATGAAGCATATCATAGTGGAGCCAAATGGAATGAGTCTTATTTCAAAAATGCTGACTTTGATAAAAATTTAGCTGATGCTAGAAGTGAGTTAGATTTCAATAAAAGAAAGAAAGCATATCAAAATGCTCAAATGACTTTATGGGAACAAAGTGGAACAATGATCCCATACCATGTATCTAGACTTGTAGTTACTTCATCAAAAGTTAAAAACCTTGATGCTGTAGACCACTTTTCTATACAGTGGCATAAAGTTAAAGTTGACTAAAAGTATTTAGATAAAGGCCGCATACTAGCGGCCTTTATTTTATTTCTATTTAATTTATTTTTGTTAAAAAGTTCTAGTTAATCTTATGCTATTATTAATTTTAAAAAGAATTGGACTAGGGCTTATCACCTTATTTATAGTTTCATTGATCACATTTGTAGGTGTTGAAGTTTTACCTGGAGATGCATGCACAACATATTTAGAGAGAGAAGCTTATGGAGCAGCTCTTGATGCTTGCATAAAAAGACTTGGTCTAGATGTTCCTGCTTATGAAAGATATTTGGACTGGGCATCAAATGTTGCACGAGGTGATTTTGGTTATTCTTTAAGTGGTGAAATGCCAATTAATGAAGTACTAGGTCCAAGAGTTAAAAACTCTTTAGTTTTAGCCTCTGTTTCAATACTTATAGGAATTCCTCTAGCAATCGTATTAGGAATAATAACTGCTCTTTGGAGAGATAAGCTTCCAGATATTATGATCTCAACTATCACAATTTTTTCAATGACTATTCCTGAGTTTATTAGTGCTACTTTACTTATTTTAATTGTTGCAATTTGGCTTGGTTGGCTACCAGGTATTGTGATTATACCATCGGATGCTACTTTTTATGAATTACTCTCAAATATAATTTTACCTGTTGTTGCAATTTCAATGATTATGACTGCACACATGGCAAGAATGGTACGTTCAAGTGTAATTCAAGTAATGGCTAGTGATTATGTACAAATGGCAATTTTAAAAGGTGTTCCATATTGGAAAATGGTATTTAGACACGTATTGCCAAATGCATTATTGCCAGCAATAAATGTAGTGGCGTTAACAATTGCTTGGTTGCTAGGTGGTGTTGTTGTTACAGAAGTTGTTTTTAATTATCCAGGTTTAGGCAGACTAGTAATTGAGTCTATATCAAATAGAGATTTACCTGTTGTTCAAGCATTAGCAATAATATTGGCATCAATCTATGTTGGAATAAATTTAATAGCAGATTTAATGACGCTCATGCTCAATCCAAGATTAAAAAGTTTACAGATAAGAAAATAAAATGGAGAGTAATTTAATTACAGAAGATAAACAAAAAAATAAGCTAGAAAAGGCTTTTGAGATTTTAAAAACTATGGCCTCCAAGCCTTCTGGATTAATTGGGCTTGCAATTGTTTTATTTCATGTAGTCTTAGCATTAATAAGCCCTTACATTGCACCATACGATTATAAAGCGATTAGCCCAAATACCATGTTACTTGCTCCTTCAGCTGAACACTGGTTTGGAACAGATAGCTTGGGTAGAGATGTTTTCACAAGAACAATACTTGGAGGGCGAACAGCTCTTACAGTAACTTTCTTTGGATCACTTATAGCTCTTCTATGGGGAGGTTTACTTGGAATTTTTTGTGGTTTAGTTGGAGGTAAAATTGACGATGTTGTAATGAGAGTTGTTGATGCGTTTCTTTCAATCCCTTGGATACTTGCAATGCTATTAATTGTTTCTCTTTTAGGAACATCAACAGAGGTTTTAATTCCTGCGCTAGGTTTTTTTTATGGCAAAGGAATAGTAAGAGTTGCTAGAGCTGCTACTCATGATGTTATTGCTAAAGACTTTATAGTTTCAGCCAGGGCTAGAGGTCATAGCAACATGTCTATTATTTGGAATGAAATTATTCCAAATGTTAGAGATGCTATATTAGTAGAAGGAGCAATGAGATGGTCTTGGATGTTATTAGGATTTAGTTCATTGTCATTCTTAGGTTTTGGTGTAAGTCCACCAACGCCTGATTGGGGTTTGATGATATCCAATGCTAGAGGATTGATGTCGTTTGCATACTGGTCTGTAATTGCTCCAATAGTAGGATTAAGTTCATTAATTATTGGAATAAATTTAACTGCTGATGCATTTGCAAAAGCTTTAGGAATTGATCGTTCAACCAAGGCGCCTGTTTAAATGAATAAAATAATTGAAAGTATTAAAAATTTATCAATTGGATTTAACAGTCAGAAGGGCAAAAAAATTTCAATACTTAGAAATGTTTCAACCAATATAAAAAAAGGAGAGACTGTAGGGATAGTAGGGGAGTCGGGTTCTGGAAAAAGCACATTAGCACTTGCTATGATGGGCTATATAAAACAAGGCTTATTTCCTCTTAAGGGTGAATGCCTCTTTAAATCTGAGGATTTATTGAAGATGAGTAGTAGACAGCTAGAAAAAATTAGAGGTAGAAAAATAGCCATGATACCTCAAAATGCAGGACAAGCATTAACACCGAATTTAAAAATTGGATACCAAATTGATGAAGCTTTAAGATTGCATACAGATCTAAACAAAACAGAAAGAGATAAAAAAATTTCAGAGTTACTAAATAAAGTTAGACTTCCTTCACCAGAAACTATGGCTTTTCGTTATCCTCACGAACTTTCTGGAGGACAGCAACAAAGAGTGGCTGTTGCAATGGCATTGGCTGGCAAACCAGATTTACTTTTATTAGATGAACCAACAACTGGATTAGATGTTACAACACAAGCACATGTATTAGAGCTATTAAGATTTATAGCAAAAGATACTGGAACATCAATGATCTATGTTAGTCATGACCTTGGAGCTATAGCACAAGTCAGTGATAGAATAGTTGTAATGTATGCGGGAGAAATTGTTTTAGAAGGACCAGCAAGAAAAATATTAAAGGAGCCTATTCATCCTTATACTTATGGATTGTTAAAATCGATACCTAAACTCTCACTAGCTGGACTTCCAGCTTCTATGCCAGGAAGCCAACCTCAACCTGGAAGCATAAGTGAAGGTTGTAGTTTTTATGACAGATGTAACTTAGCAACTGATCATTGTAAAAAAAATTCACCAGATCTTGAATATATTAAAGAATTAGATACCAATGTCAGATGTTTTAATCATAAAGAATTAATAAACCAAAATAATAATTTACAAACTTCAATAACAAAAAAATCAAATAATAGTGAAGCAATTGAAGTTTTAAAATTAAAGGATGTTTCAATTAGTTACGCAAAGCAGAAATTTTTTGATCAATTATTAAATAAAATCTCTGATCAAAACCCAACAGTTAAAGATATAAATATAGATATAAAAAAAGGTGAGACTATTGCCCTGGTTGGAGAGTCTGGAAGTGGTAAGTCCACTATCTTAAAATCAATTGCTGGTTTACTTAAAACAAAAGATGGTCAAATTAAATTTGAAAATGATCGTATATTATCTTCTGATTTAAAAATGAGAAACCCGAATGATCTGCGAGCGATACAACTTATATTTCAAAATCCAGACGAGTCATTAAATCCAAACCACACAGTTGAGCAAATACTTTCTCAACCTCTAAAGTTGTATTTTAATTTATCAGGAGAAGAATTAAAAAAAAATATAATCGATCTACTAAAAAAAGTAAGGTTGGGAGAGTTTTATATGTCAAGATATCCTAGACAACTATCAGGTGGTGAAAAACAAAGAGTTGCAGTTGCAAGAGCATTTGCTGCTAAACCAGATATAATTTTGTGTGATGAGGTTACATCAGCTTTAGATGTTTCTGTTCAAGCAGCTGTTTTAAACTTATTACAACAATTAAAAGAAGATCTAGGAACAACCTATGTATTTGTCTCTCATGATTTGGCTGTTGTTAGAGCAATTAGTGATAGAGTTGCAGTTTTATATCAAGGAAGATTATGTGAAATTGGTCCTTCTCAAAATGTCTACAAATTTCCATCACATCCTTATACTGAAGTATTATTAGGTGCTGTTTTGGAACCAGATCCAGATATAAAACCAAAATTAGTTGCCGAGGATATAGTAGAGGAAAAACCTCCTGAGAAAGGCTGTTCTTTTCAAGGAAGATGCCCTAGGAAAATAGGTGATATTTGTAATACAGAGGTTCCACCATGGCAAATAGGTGAAAATGGTAACGCTATTAGATGTCATATTAATATTGATGAATTAGCAAATTCACAGCAATAGTTATGACATTTATTTTATTTCCTACTCAGTCTCAATTTAATATAAGAATCCTTCCTTATGAAAATAAATAATGTAGTTGTAATAGGCTCTGGAACAATGGGTAGCGGAATAGCTGCACATTTGTGTAACGCAAATATTCCCGTCACTTTATTAGATTTAACTACAGAAATTAGTCAAAAGGCTAAAGAGAGAATAGGAAAATCTAGACCTCCTTTGTTAATTGATAGATCAAAATTAGATAATATACATGTAGGAAATATTGAGGAAAACTTTGATGTAGTTTCGAATGCGGATTGGATTGTAGAAGCTGTTGTAGAAAGAATAGATATAAAACATAATATTTACGAAAAAATTTTTAAGCATAGAAAAAAAGAATCTGTTGTTTCATCTAATACCTCATCTATTCCAATAAGCGTTCTATCAGAAAAATTATCTGACCAAGACAAAAAGGATTTCTGCATAACTCACTTCTTCAATCCTGTTAGATACATGGATTTACTAGAAATAGTAAAAAGTAATGAAAGTGATTTAGATAAAGTTAAACTTTTAAAAGAATTTTGTGAAATAGACTTAGGCAAAGGTGCAATTATCTGTAATGACACTCCAGGTTTTTTAGGTAATAGAATTGGAGTTTATGCAATGCAAATTGCAATGACTGAAGCTTTTAATATGAAACTTAGCGTAGAAGAAGCTGATGCTGTCTTTGGTAGACCAATGGGCATACCTAAAACCGGAGTATTTGGATTGTATGACCTAATTGGTATTGATTTAATGGCAGATGTATTAAAAAGTTTTATTAAAGAATTACCTGAAAGCGATCCATTTCAACCTGTAGCAAGAGAAATGCCACTTGTAAAAAAATTAATAGAGACCGGATATACTGGTCGAAAAGGAAAAGGTGGATTTTATAGAATCAATAAGGAGGGTGGTAAGAAAATTTTAGAGGCCATCAATCTTGAAACTGGGGAATATTCTCCCTCAAAAAAAATAGATATTAAATCTGAAAAAGTTGATTTAAAAAAATTAATTAATCGTGAAGATAAATATGGAGATTATGCTTGGTCGGTAATTTCTAAAATAATAAAATATTCTTCCTCATTGGTTCCAGGTATTACAGATAAGTTTAACGACATTGATGAAGCAATGAGACTTGGCTTCAATTGGTCTAGAGGTCCTTTTGAAATGTTAAAAGAAATTGGAGTAAATAATTTTTTTCAAAAAATTGATAATTTTGAAGGAAATAAATTTTTAGAAAATTTATCAAAATCTAAAGATGAAAATTTTTATGGTGAGAGACAACAATATACTGAAATTGAAACTTTAGGAAAAATTAAACCAAGAGCCCTTAAACTTGATAAAAATAATTCTGCTGAAATTTATAGATTTCCTGAATTTAACATTGTCGAATTTACAACTAAAGCAAACGCTTTGGATTACGATTCAATGGATTCTTTAAAAAATGCTACAGATAAGCCATTGATAATTATTAATGAAAGTATGCAGTTTTCTGCCGGTGTTAATTTAACATATACTATGAATTTTGCAGATAAAGGTGACTTTAAATCAATAGAAAAATTTGTCGGATATTTTCAAGAAACATGTAAACACTTAAAATACTCAAAATTTCCAGTAGTTTCTGCTCCATCAGGTCTTACGCTTGGAGGAGGTTTTGAAGTTTTAGTTCAAAGTAACTTTGTTGCTTCGCATACAAATATTGTTGTTGGATTAGTTGAAACATTGGTTGGTTTAGTTCCAGCCGGAGGAGGATGTAAAGAAATGTTATGGAGATGGTCTCAAACAGAAGAGGCAAAAAATGACCCAGATTTTGCACCTTTAAAGGTTTTTGACATTATTGGTTATGCAAAAACCGCAACATCTCCAGTAGAAGCCGAACCTCTAAAGTATTTAATCCCTGAAAATAAAAAAGTTATGAGCAGAAATAGTCTATTAAATGAAGCAAGAAAAATTTTGGATCAAAATAAAGAATTTACTCCTCCAAAAGAATGCACATTTAATTTATCTGGTAAATCTTTAAAAGACAAAATGGTTGGTATGTTAGAAAAACTGTATAATGATAAAATTATATTAGATCATGGGATGATGGTTGGAACAGAGCTAGCAAATGTTTTAAGTGGTGGTGATACAACTATAGATAAAACTCTTTCAGAAGATCAGTTGTTTAAATTAGAGTTAGATGCTTTCATGAAATTAATTGAGACAAGTAAAACTCAAGATAGAATTAAACACACATTATCTACTGGAAAACCACTAGTTAACTAATAACTTCAGACTTTTAATATAATCAGGTTTTAATACATAAGTTGATTTGTTTCCTACTTTAATTTTTTTTAAAGAGTCTATCCCAGCAATCACCCTTCCAATTGGAGTATATTCACCTTGATATATTGGTATATCTATTAAAGTAATAAAAAATTCACTATCTTCAGTATCAAACTTTTCTTTTCTAGCAAAAGCAACAGAACCAGCATTAAATAAAAAATTATCACTTAGCTCAGATTTAATTGTTCCTAAACCAGACTTACCAGTTCCAACTTTAGAATAATTTAGATTAGATACATTTCCATATTCAATATCCCCAGCTTGTATTAAAGTATTTTCAATTACTCGATAAAAAGCTGAACCATTATAGGAACCTCTATTTATTAACTTCTTAAATCGATTTACAGCTTTTGGTGAAATGTTTGAATCTAATTCTATTAGAACATTACCACATTCAACTTCCATGATTGCAATATTCTGTTTATCTTTAAATTTAAAGTTTTTTAAATCAATTTTTTTTACAAAAAGACATTTATTATTTAATAGATAAAATGAGCCTAAAGTTAAAATAATAAGCAGAATTAGAAAAATAAATAATATTTTTTCAGATAGCGATGGTTTAATTTTTTTTATCATTCAAAAAATAAATTTTTCATCGATTTCTTTAAGGCCATTAATTAAGAAATTTTTCTTCTTAGATAAAATATTATCTTTTTTAATTAATAAATCTACTTCACTAAAATTGGTTTTTAATAATGAATAAATTTCAGCCATATCTTCTTCAGCTGTGCTCATTGAATATTCTGTTAAAAATCCTTTTGTAATATCTAAATCTAAACCTAATAAGTCAGTACATGTAGAACATTCTGCGTATGAAAAATCTTTATTATTAAGTTCGCTCCACTTATTTTTTTCAAAAAGCTCAGGAAAACTGTTATCAATCATATGAAATATTTCATGATGGATCATTCTTTCGAAATAGTTTTGGTTAAATGTTAGGTCTAAGATTAAAGTCCTGAATTTATTATCTGGTATACCTCCTGTATTAATGCCTGAAATTTCTAAGTTTTTGCATAGAACTACAAATTTCAAATTTATTTTCCTTAAGAAATTTGAGTTATAATCCCTTAGATTATTTTGAATTGTATTAAATTCACGATCTAAATCACTATTATTTATGCCGTTACATTTAATATTATTTGTATCACCTATTACAAAACCTTTCTTCGATACCAAATATTTAATACCATTTAAATTATCAACCTTATGAACTTCTAAATTAGGAATTTTAATCAAATTATATATTGCATCTGCATTTACAAAAGAAAAATTAAAAAATAATATAAATATTAATATAATGTATCTCATTTTAATAATTTGATGATATTAGATATAATATGAATGTGATAGGATTTATTTAATGAAAAAAAGAAAAAGAAAAAAAAATATTAATAGAGATCATGAGTCAGTGCCCAAGATGTTTGCAAAAAAATACATATATTTCTATTATCCCTTTTTCTGGATCATTCTAATAATATTCTTATTACTAAAATGACAAAGTCTAAAAAACCTATTCAGCCTATTAGTGGTACAGAAGTGCCAAGATATGCGGGCCCTTCTACATTTGCAAGATTACCTGAGCTAAAAGATGTAGAAAATTGTGATGTTGCTATTGTCGGAGTTCCATTTGATTCAGGAACAAGTTATAGACCAGGTGCAAGATTTGGCCCACAAAGTATTAGACAAGCATCTAGACATTTAAGGACTAATTATCATCCTAATTATGATGTAGAACCATTCAAAGTACAACAAGTTGCAGATGCGGGTGATATTACTTGCAATCCGTTTAATATTGATGAAGCCATCAAACAAATTGAAGTAGGAGCAACCGATTTATTAAATAAAGTTGGAGGAATAATTAGCCTTGGAGGAGATCACACTATTGCTGTGCCTTTACTAAGAGCATCTAATAAAAAGAATAATGGACCCGTATCACTTGTTCATTTTGATGCCCATTTAGACACCTGGGATACCTACTTTGGAGCACCATATACGCATGGCACTCCATTTAGAAGAGCTCGTGAGGAAAATTTATTTTTAGATGACGCCTCTATGCATGTAGGTATAAGAGGTCCACTTTATAGCAGAGATGATATAAAAAATGATGAAAGCTTTGGATTTAAAATTATTCATTGTGATGAATTTCAAACAGAAGGAATTGATAAAATTGTTGAAAGAATAAAAAATAGAGTAGGTGATAATGCATTATATTTGTCCATTGATATTGATGTATTAGATCCAGCATTTGCACCAGGCACAGGAACACCTGAAATTGCAGGAATGACCACAAGAGAAATGGTAAATGTCCTCAGAGGTTTATCAGGTTTAAATTTGATTTCTGCTGATGTAGTTGAAGTTGCGCCTGCTTATGACCATGCAGAAGTAACCTCTCTAGCTGCAGCAACAATTGTTTATGAATTAACTAATTTATTTGCAAAATCATGAAGAAAGGATAATTTGCGCGCATGATTGAAAAGAAAAATTTTTATATTAATGGTTCATGGGTTCCCCCAAAAAACCCAAAAGATATTGAGGTCATAAATCCAGCAACAGAAAAAAATTGTGCAGTAATTTCTTTAGGCAGCAAGGAGGATATCAATGATGCGGTTTTAGCAGCTAAAGAAGCTTTTAAAACGTGGGGATTTACGTCTAAAGAAGAAAGATTGTCATTATTAGAAGTATTTTATTCATTATATAAAAAAAGATGGAATGATATTACAGATGCAATTATTCAAGAGATGGGAGCGCCAAAAGACTTTGCGTCAAAACTACAAACAGGAACTGGTGCGAGTCATACAAAATCATTTATTCGTTATTTAAAAGAATTTGAATTCGAAAAACCGTTGGGAGATCATGCAAAAAATCAAAGAATAATATACGAGCCTAAAGGTGTGTGTGCATTAATAACACCGTGGAACTGGCCAATAAATCAAGTTACTTTAAAAGTCATTCCTGCATTGGCCTCTGGTTGTACTATGATTTTAAAACCTTCAGAACTAGCACCTTTATCGGCAATGATCATAGCTGAGTTAATAGATGAAGCAAAATTTCCGAAAGGTGTTTTTAATTTGGTAAATGGAGATGGGGAAATAACTGGAGATGCATTAACAAGTCATCCAGATGTAAATATGATTTCATTCACTGGCTCTACAAGAGCAGGGGCTTTAATTTCTCAAAATGCTGCAAAGGACTTTAAAAGAGTGAGTTTGGAGCTCGGAGGAAAAGGTGCAAATATTATATTTGAAGATGCTGATGCTGAAGCAATTGAAAGAGGTGCATTTAGATGTTTTAGAAATTCAGGACAATCATGTAATGCCCCTACAAGAATGCTTGTTGAAAAATCAATATATAATGAAGCAATAGAAAGACTGAGAAAATACGCAAATGAATTTAAAGTAGATGATCCAAATAAAAATGGAGAGCATATTGGTCCTGTAATTTCTGAAACTCAATTCAATAAAATTCAAGGTTTAATTCAAAAAGGAATAGATGAAGGAGCAAAATTAGTTGCAGGTGGAGTTGGAAAGCCATACGGATTAAATGATGGTTATTATGTAAAACCGACAGTTTTTGCAGATGTAAAAAATGAAATGGAAATTGCAAGAACAGAAATATTTGGTCCTGTTTTATCTGTTATTCCATTTGAAACTGAAGAAGAGGCAATTAAAATTGCAAATGATACTGATTATGGATTAACAAACTATATTCAAACTCAAGATAAGGAAAAGGTACAAAGAGTTGCCAGAAAACTTAGATCTGGAATGGTTGATGTAAATGGTGCTGGTATTGCAGTTGATGCACCTTTTGGAGGTTTCAAACATTCTGGAATTGGAAGGGAAGCAGGTAAAGAAGGATTGCTTGAATTTCTAGAAGTTAAATCTGTAGGTGGTTGGAATTAATTTATAGATTTATCTTTTACACCTTTTAAAAAGTCTAGACATTTCTTTAATTCACTAAGTTCTATATATTCATCAATTTTATGAGCCTGCTCAATCGAACCGGGCCCACAAACTACAGTGCTAATACCAATTTCTTGAAAGAGTCCAGCCTCTGTTCCAAATGAAACAGCTTCTCTTGAATTGTCACCAGTTATACTAGAAACAAATTCACAAGCCTCAGAATCGTTCAATCTATTAAATCCAACTACTTCGCCTATAATTTCTTTTTTAATATAAGCATCTGAAAAAACTTTTTTCATTTCTGGCAATAATTCTTTATCAACATAATCGTCTATTATTTGATTTACAAAATCTCCATCTTCTCTGACCACTGGTCTAGTTTCCCATTCAACTTTACACTTATCAGCGATAACATTATGAGCTATACCACCTGAAACTCCACCAACCGATAATGTAGAATATGGTGGATTAAATATACAATCTTTAGGAGCTCTATCTTTTAGTTTTGATCTAATTTCTAGTAGTTTGTTTACATACCTCGATGCATATTCAACTGCATTAACACCTTGGCCTGGTTTAGAACTATGACCAGCTAAACCTCCAAAGTGAACTGTATATTCATTCATACCTTTATGGGCATCAATGATTTTCATATTGGTTGGTTCACCAATAATGCAAATTCCATCTTTAATATCTCTTTTTTTTAATTCTTTTATTAATAATGGTGCGCCGATGCATGCGGTTTCTTCATCGAATGTAAATGAAAAGTGAATGTCTCTATCTAAATTATTTTCTTTAAATACAGGAGCATATGCTAGAGCACATGCAATAAAACCTTTCATATCACAAGAACCTCTCCCAAATAATTTCTCATTTTTTATAGTTGCAACAAATGGATCAGTAGACCAGCCTTTTGAAACCGGGACTACATCTGTATGACCTGAAAGAATAATAGGTTTTTTACCATTTCCATTTTTAGATTTTAAAGAAGCAAAAAGATTAACTCTTTTTTTATCACCATCAAAAATTCTAAATGAAGTTGCTCCTAAATTTTTCAAAATATCATCACAATAATTAATAAGACTATTATTGTCGTTTCCAGAAATAGTTTTGAAAGCAATCAAATCTGTCAATATTCGTATCGAATTATTATAAATTTTATCAGGATTATTTTCTGTACTCATTTACAAATCATTATATATTAAATTTATGAAAGAACAAATTACGTATGAAGACTTTGATAAAGTCGATATTAGATTGGGTACAATTATTTCTGTAAGAAAAAATGAAAAAGCAAGAAAACCTTCATTAGTTGTAGAAGTTGATTTTGGAGAAAAGATAGGGATAAAACAATCTTCAGCTCAAATTACCCATTATTACAATGAAGAGAATCTTAAAGGAAAACAAGTAATTGGTGTTTGTAATTTTGCAGAAAAAAATATTGCAGGAGTTGTATCACAAGTATTAATTCTCGGAGCTATAGATGCAGAAGGTAGAGTAACTTTAGTTCATCCATCTCAAGAAGCAGAGAATGGATTACCAATTGCTTAAATGCATCCAGAACTATTATCATTAAGTTTATTTTTTTTTGTTACCAGTTGTTCACCTGGCCCAAATAATATTGTTGCATCTCATTCAGGTTTTAATCATGGAGTAAAAAAAACTATACCTCTAATGTTAGGTGTTATATTTGGTTTTACCTCAATGCTATCTTTAGTCAATTTTGGTCTAATTAATGTTTTTAAATTATATCCAATAATTCAAAAGATTTTAGTTTTTACAGGGTCTGCATTTTTAGTCTATTTGGCTTACAGAATTTCATTTTCTAAATCATCAAATCAAAAAGAAAAATTAGAACCTGTTAAATTTATAGAAACATTTCTTTTTCAATTCTTAAATCCTAAAGGAGTAATCGTTGCTATTATTGCAGTATCAACTTATATCGAATCTGGAGATAACTTTTTTACTTATTCTTTCTGGCTCCTAACTTCTGCCTTTTTCTTTGCTATATTTAGTATCTTATTCTGGACTTTAATTGGTAAATTTATGAGAAAATTCGCGACAAATGAGAAATTTATTAAATGGTTCAATTATGTTATGTCAGCGCTTTTATTAGGCTGCATAGCTACATTTTATTATTAAATATGAAACCAGGAGATAAAAACTCGTTCAATTCGTTAACTAAAATTTCAGTTAACGGCAAAAGTTATAATTTTTACTCACTGAAAGAGGCTGAGAAAAATGGTTTAGCAGGTATATCAAAGCTTCCAAAATCATTGAAGGTCTTACTTGAGAATTTGTTAAGATTTGAAGACGATATAACGGTTAATAAAAATCAAATTGAAGCTATTAAAGATTGGTTAAAATCTAAAAGTTCTAATACAGAAATTGCATATAGGCCTGCGAGAGTTTTACTTCAAGACTACACTGGAATTCCCGCAGTTGCAGATTTAGCTGCAATGAGAGAGGCTGTAAAAGAAAAAAATAAAGATCCAAGCACCATTAATCCATTATCATCAGTTGATTTGGTAATTGATCACTCTGTACAAGTAGATAAATTTGCAAATAAAAATTCATTAAAAGAAAATGTTGATATGGAATTTAACCGGAATGCTGAAAGATATTCTTTTCTTAAATGGGGACAGCAAGCATTCAATAATTTTAGAATAGTTCCACCGGGAACTGGAATATGTCATCAAGTCAATCTGGAATACCTTTCAAAAGTTGTTTGGAATGAAAAATATAAAGATGAAGAATATATATTTCCAGATACTTTAGTTGGAACAGATAGTCATACAACTATGGTAAACGGTCTATCGGTTTTGGGCTGGGGTGTAGGCGGAATTGAAGCTGAAGCTGGAATGTTAGGTCAACCTATTTCGATGTTAATACCTGAAGTTATTGGGTTTGAAATGAAATCAAAAATGCCAGAAGGTACAACAGCAACTGATCTTGTTTTAACCGTAGTTAAAATGTTGAGAGACAAAGGAGTTGTTGGAAAGTTTGTTGAATTCTATGGTGAAGGACTAAAAAATCTGACTTTAGCAGATAGAGCTACTATAGCAAATATGGCACCTGAGTATGGTGCAACTTGTGGTTTTTTCCCAATTGATGATGAAACTCTAAAATATTTAAAATTCTCAGGAAGAGATGATCAAAATGTTGAAATTGTAAAACAGTATGCTCAAGAACAAGGACTTTGGGCAAGTTTAGATGTAGAATTTACAGATACTCTATCTTTAGATATGTCAACTATAGTGCCGACTATTTCAGGACCAAAACGTCCTCAAGATAAAGTGTTGCTAACTAATGCATCATCAAATTTTAAAAAAGTGTTTTCAGAAGTTACAAAAAAAGAAGAACCAAATATTTATAATGTTGAAAAAGAAGAATTTAAAATAACTGATGGCGATGTTTTAATTGCTGCAATCACTTCTTGCACTAATACTTCAAATCCAAGTGTACTAATTGGAGCAGGTTTACTTGCAAAAAATGCAATTGAAAAAGGTTTAATGACTAAGCCCTGGGTGAAAACATCTTTAGCACCTGGATCACAAGTAGTTACAGATTATCTAGAAAAAGCTGGGCTAAATATTTATTTAGATAAGTTAGGATTTAATTTAGTTGGTTATGGATGCACTACTTGTATTGGTAATTCAGGTCCATTAGCTGATAACATATCAGACTCCATAAAAAATAATAATATTTATGCTGTTTCAGTTTTATCTGGAAACAGAAACTTTGAAGGAAGAATTTCACCTCTAATAAAAGCAAACTATTTAGCGTCTCCGCCATTAGTTGTTGCTTATGCAATAGCAGGAACTATGAGATTTGATTTGTATAAGGATCCGTTGGGTAAAGATAAAGATGGTAAAGATGTTTTTTTAAAAGATATATGGCCATCTAACAAAGAAATAGAAGAAACATTGAGAAATTCGTTAAATGCAGAAATGTTTATAAAAAGATACTCAAATGTTTCCCAAGGACCAGAACAATGGCAAAAAATTAAAACAGAAGAAACGAATATTTATAATTGGGAAGATAATTCAACATATGTAAAAAAACCTCCATTTTTTGATAATCTTCCTGATAAACCTGAAGGATTTAAAGAAATTAAGGATGCAAGACCACTATTAATATTAGGTGATAGCATTACCACCGATCATATTTCACCTGCTGGATCAATTCAAAAAGATAGTCCGACTGGAGAATATTTTATGAAACATCAAATACTTCCTAAAGACTATAATTCCTATGGAGCAAGAAGAGGCAATCATGAGGTTATGATGAGAGGGACATTTGCTAATATAAGAATTAGAAATGAAATGGCACCTGGTACTGAAGGTGGTTTTACAAAGTTGCACCCTGAGGAAAAAGTAATGCCAGTATATGATGCAGTTGTTGAATATAAAAAAAGAGGCACTGATTTAGTTGTAATTGGTGGTAAAGAGTATGGAACTGGTTCCTCAAGAGATTGGGCGGCCAAAGGAACTAAACTTTTAGGTATAAAAGCTGTTTTTGCAGAAAGTTTTGAGAGAATTCATAGATCAAATCTTATAGGAATGGGTATACTGCCATTACAATTTAAAGATGGAATAAATAGAACGAATCTAAAATTAGATGGCTCAGAACTATTTTCTATTATTGACTTAGAAAAAGGTATAGATCCTAGAGACGAAGTTGATGTTGAAATCAAGTATGTCTCTGGAGACATCAAGAGAATTAAAATGTTAAGTAGAATAGATACTAAGAACGAATTAGAGTATTACAAAAATGGTGGAATTTTACAATATGTACTTAGGAACATGATGTAATGGATGAAGATATTGAAATAATAAATACCCAAACACGTAATGAAAAAATTAAAAACTTTTTCATAAATAATAAAAATTCTTTAATTTCGATATTAGTACTAATTATTTTAGCTTTAATTGGCTACTTTTCTTTTGAAGAATATCAATCTAGCAAAAGAGAAAAATTAGCTGATAAATACGATTTAGCTGTAATAAGATATGAGGCTGATAATAAATATAATGTGATCCCAGATCTTAAAGAGGTGATTAATGCTAAAGACAAAACATATTCTCCTCTAGCTTTTTATTTTTTGCTAGATAACGATTTGATAAATTCAAAAGATGAAATTAACAATTATTTTGATATTTTAATTAATGATATTGGCTTGGATAAAAAGTTTAAAGAGCTAACAATCTTTAAAAAAGGCCTATATAACTCAGATTTTTCTGATGAAAATGAATTGTTAGCTATTTTTAATCCTTTAATTAAAGCAGATAGTATATGGAAACCACATAGCCTTTATATTATGGCAGAATATTATTTATCAAAAAATCAAATGCAAAAATCTAAAGAATTTTTTGAGCAAATAGTTAGTCTTGAAAATAATAACTCTAAAATAAAAGCCAAAGCTCAAAAAAGGCTAAGATCTAGTTTCAGTGAGTAGGATAGTATTATATTTCGTCTTTTTACTTTTATTATCAAGTTGTGGTCAAAGTGATAAATCTGTAGAAAATACTAATTCTAAAATTTTGTTTAAAGAAATTAAACCAATTCAACAACAATTAAATCCCAATATAAAAATAAATCTATCTAAATTTGTTAAAGATAATAGTTTTATAAATAATAATACAAATAATAATGGAAATATAAACTTTGAGCCAACATTTGAAAAAAAGAAAACGTTTAAATTTTCAAAGATTAGACAGTTTAATTCAATCGACACAGATATTTTATTTATCAAAAATAATGATCTTATTTATTTTGATAACAAAGGCACAATATTCAGAATTAATGAAAATTTTGAAACTTTGTGGAAAGTAAATCATTACTCAAAGAAAGAGAGAAAACTTAATCCAATATTATATTTTAATTATATAGATAATAAAATTATTGCTGTTGATACTCTTTCAAATATTTTTTCATTAAATTTAGATAATGGGGAACTAAACTGGAAGAAGGACAGTCTATCTCCATTTAATTCAAATATTGCTATAAAAAATGATAAATTTGTCACTGTTGATTTTGATAATGTAATTAGATGTTTTTCAATAGTAGATGGAAATGAACTATGGAATTTTAAAACAGAAAACACATTCATTAAATCTCAAAAAAAATTATCTGTTATTATTAAAGATGACATTGTTTATTCAATTAATAATTTAGGTGATCTTACAGCATTAAATATTAATGATGGGAGTTTAGTTTGGCAAACACCTACTCAGAGTAACGAAATATTCTTAAATGCATTTAGTCTAAAAAATTCAGAAATGATTTTAAATAATGAAACAATATATTTTTCAAATAATAAAAATGAGTTATTCTCAATTGACACAAGAACTGGCATATTAAAATGGAAACAAACTGTAAATTCCAGTTTAAAGCCTACGGTTTCTGAAAATTATATTTTTAATATTTCTGAGGAAGGATATTTATTTGTAATTGATACTGAGACTGGAAATATAATCAGGATCACTGATGTTTTCTCAACATTTAAAAAAAGAGAAAAAATCACACCAGTAGGTTTTGTTATTGCTAAAAATAAAATTTATTTGTCTACTAATAATGGACGAATTTTGATTATTAATTTAATTAATTCTGAAACAGAGAAAGTAATTAAATTTAATAATGAAAAAATATCGAGGCCATTTATTAATAATGCTAATATTTTTTTAATTAAAAATAATGGAATTATAAGATCAAATTAATGTTATTAAAATTTTTAGAAAAAATTGGAAGAAAAAAGGTAGTTTTAGATAGGGGGCCGTCTCACCCAAAATTTAATGAAGCCAAACCATGGATGAATAGATATTATTTATTATTTAGGAATAGACCAAAATGGTTTCCATTTAATATATTAATTCATGAAATGTTGGATGACGATCATGGGGATGGAGTTCATAATCATCTATTCCCTTATATTACAATAATTTTGAGAGACGGTTATTGGGAAACTACTAAAAAAGGCAAGTTCTGGAGAAAACCTGGATATATTGGATTTAGATCAGCCAATGCATATCATAGAGTAGACCTTGAGCCAAGAACAAGGCCAATGACAATTTTTATCTCTGGACCTTTTGGATTAAGAAAAGGACCAAGATCAGAATATGGTATCGATTTTAATTCAAAAAAGAATTAATGCAAAAAAGTTTTGTTAAAGAATTTAAACTTTACTGCAAAAAAAAAAATTTAGATGTTAATTCTCACCAGATAAAACTCATAAAAACATTAGAAGAATATTATAAATTAAACTACAAATCATTTATCTCAAATATTTTATCAAAAAAAAATTATAAAAAAGGCTTTTATCTTTATGGAGATATTGGTGTGGGTAAAACCATGATATTGGATTTTTTTTTCAACTTAGTAGAGGGTAAAAAATTAAAACTTCACTTCAATGAATTTATGCTTAGCTTTCACGACTTTGTACATCAATCCAAAGATAAAAATGATGAAAATAAATTAAGTAAATTTGTTAAAAAATTAAAATCGAAAGCAAAATTAATATATTTTGACGAGTTTCAAGTTACAAATATAGTAGATGCAATGATACTTGGAAAATTATTTGACGAAATATTTAAAGAAGATTTAAAAATTATTGTAACTTCTAATATAAAAATAGAAAATTTGTACAAAGATGGGTTGCAAAGAGATCAATTCAAACCTTTTATAAAAATAATGCAAAAGCAATCATTTGAATATCAATTAAATATAGATGATGATTATAGAAAGTCCAAAGGCAATAAAACTCAAAGATATTACTCACCTTTAAATCAAGAAAACAATTTTAAAATAAACAAATTATTTAGAGTGATGACTAAAGATAAGATTTTAAAAGAAAAGATTTTAAACATCAAAGGGAGAAAATTTATTTTAAAAAATTTTTATGATGGAATTGTTCGATTAACTTTTAAAGAAGTATGTGATAAAAATTTAGGATCGGAAGATTATATTAAAATAGTAAAAAATTGTTTTTTTATAGTTATGGAAAATGTGCCAGCATTTAATGATTTAAATTCAAATCAACAACAAAGATTTATTACTTTTTTAGATATCGTGTATGATCAAAATATACCTATGGCCATTAGTGCAGAACAAAATATTGATAAACTCACATCATCAAGATTATTGGAAAAACCATTTAAGCGAACCATTAGCCGATTATATGAACTAACATCTAAAAAGCATTTATGAGACAAGAATTTTTTAATCTTGAACTTAAAACAAATGGTCAAAAATTATATGAATTTACCGATCAAACGATAGACTGGATAAATAAAAATAATTTTAATAATGGTATTTTAAATTTAAGCATTCAGCACACTAGTGCATCTTTAATTGTTCAAGAAAATGCTGATCCTGATGTTCAATCAGATTTGATTAATTATTTTGATAAAATTGCTCCAATGGATAATAAATTATATATTCATACAATAGAAGGTAAGGACGATATGCCAGCTCATATAAAGTCTGCTTTAACTAACAATCAAATATCCCTCAGTATAAAAAACAAACAACTTTTGTTAGGAACTTGGCAAGGAATTTACCTTTTTGAACATAGGTTAGCTTCTACGAAAAGGCTTATTATTCATCATTTTATTGGAGATTAATTAATTTTTTAATGTTTGAAATGCTTTTAGAGCTGCGTTTCTAGCTTCTTCATGCACGACTATTGGGGAAGGGTAATCAGAACCAATTTTAGTTTTTATAGCTTCTTGATATTTAGTTTCCATTTCCCATGGTTTGTGAATAAATTTATTTGGAACTCTCTCTAATTCAGGTACCCATTTTTTTACATACATACCTTGTTTATCAAATTTTTCACCCTGCAATATAGGATTAAAAATTCTAAAATAAGGGGCTGCATCTGCACCACAGCCAGCAACCCATTGCCATTGTGCAACATTGTTTGCTTCGTTAAAATCTAACAAACAATTTCTAAAATGTTTTTCACCCTCTTTCCAATTAATTCTTAAATGTTTTACAAGAAAAGAACCAACTACCATTCTAATTCTATTATGCATCCAACCTGTTTCATAAAGTTGTCTCATCCCAGCATCAACAATTGGGTATCCAGTCATACCATTTTTCCAAGCTTTCAAATTTTTTGCATTTTTATCCCATGGAAATTTATCAAATTCTTTTCTTAAATTACCTTTTAGCATTTGAGGGAAATAATTAATTAAACTATGTGAAAATTCTCTCCAGCCTAATTCATTTAGATATTTTTTAACACTAATATTTTTTGATTTATATTTATAACATTTGTCCCAAATATTACTTACATGTATTTGTCCATTTCTTATAAATGGAGAAAGTTTTGATGAACCATTTATTGCTGGATAATCTCTATCAACTCCATATTTCAACATTCTATTTTCGACAAAATCATTTAAATATTTTTCAGATTGTTTTTCAGATGGATCCCAATATTTTTCAAATTTTTTATACCAATTTTTCTTTGGTAAAATTTGATCTGGAATGTTATTATTCTTGAATAATTTTATTTTGCTCTTAACTTTTTTTACGTTTAAAGATTTGCTTGGGATACTATCTAAGTAAATTTGCTCTCCAACTCTCCAAAATGGACTATAAACTTTATAAGGGCTTCCATCATCTTTAGTAACATGGTTATATTCATTAAGAACATTTCCTTTAAAGCATTTTGAGAGTATTTTGTTTTTTTCAAAAATTTTAATGAGCTCATCATCTAACTTTAATTGAGATGGCTCATATATTTTATTCCAAAAAATAGAAATTTTATGTTTGTCTTTGATTTTACTAAAAAAAGTTATCTCATCAGAAAATACTAACTCTAATTCAATATTATATTTAATTAATTCATCTTTAAAATTTATTAATGATTTACTTATCCACCATTTTTGTGCTTCTCTAACATCATCAAAATTTTTCTTGTTATAAATATACAATGCCGTGACAGTATCGTAATTATTTGTTGCATAAGATAACGCAGAATTATTTTTTATTCTAAAATCGTCTCTTATCCAAACAACAGCTTTTTTTGACATATAATTTACTTTCTGCCTTTAGATAGCAATTGTTTGTAAAGTTTTACATCTGCATTACCTTCGCATCCAATAACTAAAACATTAGATTTTTCGTTAAGATTTATTAATTTCTTTGTTTTAGGATTATTACAGAGACTAATAAGACTGATAATTCCTGGTGTAGCACATTCACCACCTATTATTGATCTTTTACTGAGTTTCTTGTCTTTAAGCATTGCAACAGTTTTAGGAACTTTTGAGTCATTTACAGTGACACAACAATCACTAGCCTTTTTTAATACATGCCAAGGAATGAGAGACATTTCATTGCATGACATACCACCCATTATACTTTCTTTTTTTATTTTAATTTTTTTTAAACTTTTGCTTTTTATGCTTTGAAGTACACAATCAGCTCCATCTGGTTCAACTATTATTATTTTAGGAACTCTCTTGAAATATTTTGCAACTCCTGCAACTACACCTGCTGCCATGCCACCAACGCCAGCTTGAAGGAATATATGCGTAATATAATGCGTAGTTTGTTTTGAAATTTCTTTAATCATAATTGAATAACCAGCCATAGTTAACAAAGGAACATAACTATAATTCTTCGTAGATACATCCTGAACAATATTCCAATTATTCTTTTTTGATAATTTTTTACACTCGTTTAATGAATTTTCGTAATTACCTTTTACTCGAATTACATCGGCTCCAAATTTTTCAATTTCTTTTACTCTCTCTTCACTTACATATTGACTAACAAAAATTTTACATTGTAAACCCAATCTTTGAGCACCCCAAGCAACTGATCTACCGTGATTTCCAGCTGTTGCAGATGATATTATTATATTTTTTTTCTTTTTAGATATTTTTTCTACGGCATATGCACCACCTAAAGCTTTAAATGATTTTAAATGAAATCTTTTCGACTCATCTTTGTAAAAAATATTATTAAGTTTTAAATTTTTGTTTAGTTTCTCTAATTTTAATAATGGTGTTTTTTTATAGTATTTCCACTTAGATATAGAATTAAAAGCATCAGTGATTATTTTTGACGAAATAATATTTAAAATATAATTTCGATTAAAACTATAATTTTTATTCGATAAAAATTTTGTATATTTCCATTTTCTATAACTATCAAAGCTTTTCACTTTAACAGTCTAGAGTATTCTGTCTTTCCCATTTTGTAATTGGTTTGGACTTATCAAATTTTTCGTTATCATTAAAATCTTTTAATTCCGAAGTCCTTAACTTGACATAACTTTTAATTACTTCTTTTCCAAATGCTTTATTCATTTCTTTATTATTTTCAATTTTATCAAGAGAATCTTTTAGTTCATTTGGTAATTTAGAAAGGTTTGGATATTTTTTATAATCCTCATACATATTACAAAAAAGAGGTTTGCCAGGATTAATTCTTTTACTTAATCCCTCTATTCCTGCAGCTATTACACTAGCTTGAAGTAAATAAGGATTTGCGGATCCATCCATAAGTCTTAATTCAAATCTTCCCGGATCAGGAACCCTTATCATATGTGTACGGTTATTTCCTGTATATGATATACTGCTTGGAGACCATGTGGCACCTGATTTTGTTGGTGCAGCATTTATTCGTCTGTAACTATTTATTGTTGGATTAAAAAAAGTAGATAAGGATGAAGCATGTTTCATGATGCCTCCTAAAAAGTTATAAGCTGTCTTGCTTAGCCCAAGCTTATCATGTTTATCAAGAAAGATATTTTTCTTTCCTTTCCATAAAGAAATATGTGCATGACATCCATTACCAGTCAAATTTTCAAAAGGTTTTGGCATAAATGTTGCTCTCAAATCATGCTTTTCTGCAATAGTTTTAACCATAAATTTAAAAAAAGTGTGTCTATCAGCAGTTTTTAAACAATCTGAATAATCCCAATTCATTTCAAATTGCCCATTAGCATCTTCGTGGTCATTTTGATAAGGACCCCATCCCATTTCAATCATACAATCACATATTTCTTTTATAAGCTCATATCTTCTCATTAATGAAGACTGGTCATAACAAGGTTTAGATTGAGTATCTCTGTTATCTGCAATTGCGTTCCCATCAGGAGAAATCAAAAAATACTCACACTCCACACCTGACTTCATGCTATATCCCAATGCAGATAATTTTTTTATTTGTTTTTTTAACATCACCCTTGGTGAAGCATCGACTGGTTTACCATTCATCCATAAATCTGAAGCCAACCAACCAACTTCTTTATTCCATGGTAGTTGAATTAAACTGTCAGGATCAGGTATTGCAAACATATCAGAATCAGCTGGTGTCATATCTAGCCAGGCTGCAAATCCAGCAAATCCAGCACCATTTACTTGCATATCTTTTATTGCATGAGCAGGAACCAATTTTGATCTTAAGACACCAAATAAATCTACAAAACTTATCAAAAAATATTTAATTTTTTTTTGTTTTGAAATTTTAAATAAATTTTTAGCCATCTAATAACGTAACACAATTATTTAAAAAATGATAAAAAGAAATCTTTGTAATAAATTAAATTTACACCGATAATAATTAATATCGCTATAATTACTCCATACTTTGCTTTTGGCCATGCAAGACGTGCCATTTTGCTAGGAGTTTTATTTTCATTTTGATTATTTTCTTCAGAATTTTGCATTAAAAAAAAAGAGGGCACAGTATTTCATGCGCCCTCTTAAAAGTTTTAACCGTCTGTTATATTGCTTTTCCAGTCGTTAGCACTTGGTTTTTTTCTGACAATTGCATTCATTTTACCATCTTCTTGTTTAGATGAAATAACATGCCAGCCAACCCAAATAAGAATTGCTATTATAACTAGCACTCCTTCCGAACCAACACCTGGATAGACAGATCCTTGTACCTCAGAGGCACTTAAATGATCTATCCAATTTGATACTGTTGCCATTTACATACCTCCTTTATCTACTGGCCGAGACTACAGCTTTTTCGTCTTCTTTAGCCTCTTCCATAATTGTATAGTCAAGTCCTGCAAGTTCTACTTCTCTTGGTATTCTTAATTTACCCATTCCGTGAAGAACTTTTGCAATTATATATCCAGGAAGCATACCTAAAACAAAAAACATTATTATTGCTCCGATAAACATTCCTAGTGGATTAATTGCTGCATAATTAGTTCCGTCCCACATTGCTCCAACACTGTATCCAGATGAAGGATAACCATTTAAAACGAAACCACATATTACAAGACCAACAAATCCAGCATAACCATGAACAGCTACTGCTCCAACTGCATCGTCGATTTTATATTTTTTCTCGACCCAGTAATGCATTTTGTAAGCTATAACTACTCCGATCATACCGATTATCATTGATTGTATTGGATGATATAAATCATTACCTGCAGATGCACATATTATTCCCGCAAGTCCTGATGAATAAGTCCAGAAAGGATCTCCCTTCGAGACCACATACCCTGCTAACAACCCTCCAGATAACGACATTAAAAAGTTCATCGTTATTCCACTAAGTGTGGTGGGAGTTAGGTAGATGTTCGTTGCAGTAAAGAAAGTTACACCTTCCATACCATATTCAGGTCCAAGATCATAAATCGGAACATTACATGCAGCGTAAAAGCCCCAAAAACCTGTATAGATTAAGAATAATCCAACAGTCACTAACCAAGGATTTCTTGGTCCAATGTTTCTTGGTTCTCCGCTAGATGAAAATTTTCCAATTCTTGGTCCTAAAACAATTAGAACACCTAAGGCAAAACCTCCGGCAATTGCGTGAATTACTCCGGAAGCATAAGCATCGTGATATCCTAATATTTTTAACATCCATCCATCAAAATGCCATCCCCATGAAGCATCTATTGTCCAGAAAACAGATCCAATTGCAATTGCAAGTATTCCAAATGCAAAAGTAGTTATCCTTTCAATAACCGCTCCAGATACAATTGAAGCTGCAGTCCATGAAAATAATAAAAAGGCTGCCCAGAAGACACCCATTATATGATCATTAAGATTTACGGCCATCAATGCATTTGTAGGATTAGCAAGATCATTTCCACCAAATCCACCTCCAAGAACTAGACCAGTACTTTCGGTCATAATCGAGGGAGCTAATCCGGGTCCTGTTGGAAATGCCCAGTATATCCACCAACCAAAGAAAAACCATGTGACTGTTACCAGTGGTATCAGCATTGTATTTTTCATAAGAGTGTGTTGGTGATGTTTGTAACGAGATGCCCCAACTTCATACATACAGAAACCCACGTGGATCAAAAACATAAGAACCACAGTTACCCAATAGTAAAATTCTGTAAATAAGGTTGTGAGAGCACCTAATTGATCAGTCATATTTCTCTCTCCTATTAATAGTTAACAGACTCTATGAAATTTTTTTTACGCTGACAATTTTATTTTATTTATAAAAAGTAGAAGTTAATAATTATTTTATCAACTTGAAATTGAAATTAGAATTTTAAATATGCTTTTTTAAGGTCAACCAGAGGATGATTCGGGGACATTTGAAACTTTACCAATAATTCTCTAGCTATCATATCTCTATCCTGCTGATTATTAGGTAATTTTATTTTACTTGGTATCGTTACCCAACCGTTAGCATTTCTATCGAATACAGCAGGTCTATTTTCTTCATATCCCATATGAACATCTTCTAACCAATTAAGATCATCCCAACCCATAGCTTCTATATATTTTTTTAAAAATGGAGTGAGTCGACTATAGTCAGGCAAAAGATTAACGTCATATCGATAGCCAATTGTTTGGCCAATCATTTTTTCTCTAGCAGTCTCTTTTTTCTTACCTAATTGACCTTTGATCTCTTTTGATTTGACTTTTTTCTTACCTTTTTTCTTTGGCATATTTGCTATTAGATTTTATGGAAATCTTTAACTCCTACTGTATGATTTGTTCCTGCAAGAGGCACTTTAGCTAAAGCAGAAGCCTCCATTGTTAATGCAGCCATATCTTCTGGTTCTAGTGAGTGAATATTTGTTTTTCCACATGCTCTAGCCAACAATTGAGCCTCCAATGTCATCGCATGCAAGTAATTATACACTCTTAATGCTGCATCATCAGGATTTAATCTTTTCCTTAATTTAGGATCTTGAGTAGCAACTCCTACCGGACATCTACCCGTGTGACAGTGGTAGCAATGACCTGCGGGAACACCCATTTCTTTTTCAAAGTTAGATTCTGGTATTTCTTTATTGCAATTTAAAGCCACCATTGCGCCTGTTCCGATTGCAATTGCGTCTGCACCAAGTGCTAAAGCTTTAGCCATATCTGCTCCATCTCTAACACCACCGGCATAAATTAAAGTTACTTTTCCAGTTTTACCTACATCATCCAAAGCTCTTCTTGCTTCTCTAATTCCAGCAATTCCTGGGATACCTGTGTTTGCCGCTGCAATGTGTGGCCCAGCACCTGTTGAACCCTCCATTCCATCAAGATAAATTGAATCTGGATCGCATTTCGCTGCCATCCTTACATCATCATACACTTTAGCTGCTCCAAGTTTTAATTGAATTGGCACTTTATTTTTTGTTAATTCTCTAAGCTCTTGAACTTTTAAAGCTAAATCATCTGGACCCAGCCAATCAGGATGTCTTGCTGGAGATCTTTGATCAATACCTGCAGGTAGCGATCTCATTTCTGCCACTTGGTCAGTAACTTTTTGACCCATCAAATGACCACCCATTCCAACTTTTTGTCCTTGTCCAATAAATACCTCAATTCCATCAGCTAATTGTGCATGGTGTGGGTTAAAACCGTATCTTGATTGTATGCACTGATAAAACCATTTTTCTGAATATCTTCTCTCATCTGGTATCATTCCACCTTCACCAGAACATGTTGCGCTACCAGCCATTGTAGCACCTCTAGCTAATGCAGTCTTTGCTTCATAAGATAAAGCTCCAAAACTCATTCCCGTAATGTAAACTGGAATATCAAGCTCTATTGGATTTTCACATCTTGGACCAATAATAGTTTTGGTCTCACATTTTTCTCTGTAACCTTCAATAACAAATCTTGTTAATGTACCTGGCAAGAAAACTAGATCATCAAAAGTAGGTATCTTTTTCATCAAAGCCATTCCTCTCATTCTGTATCTTCCTAATTCGGCTTTGATATGAATGTCGTCCATAACTTCTGGGGTAAAAATAGCGTTGTGTCCCAACAAACTTTTGTTTCTTGAAGCTATTCCATTACCATTAGAATGTCCGTTTGATTTTCCATTACCATTTTTTTTCTTTGCCATTTAAATTGCTCCTTTTTTTTCTGTAGGTTCAAGAGCATCGTAATTCCAAAGTTTTTTTCCTGCTACAACTTTGGTCATCTTAGAAACATCGAAGTTTTCTCCGATCTCCGCAACCTTTAATTTTCTTTTAAGCCAATCTTGATCTGAATCAGTTAATTTAGCTTCGACAGCATCACTACCAAATGATCCAATTTTTCCACCTACAAAAATTGTCCCATCATACATAGAATCTCCTAAATTTATTCCAACATCTCCAAGAATAATAATTCGCCCTCTCTGCATCATAAAACCTGTAAAAGCACCAGCATCTCCGCCAATAATTATTGTCCCACCTTTTTGATCAATTCCTGTTCTGGCACCTACGCTTCCTTTGCATATCAGATCTCCACCTCTAATTGCCGCACCAAAACAAGACCCTGCATTTTTTTCAATTACTACTTTTCCCGCCATCATATTTTCTGCACATGACCATCCCACTCTTCCATTAATTCTAACAATAGGACCATCCATTGATCCACACCCAAAGTAACCCAAACTACCTTCAAATATTAAATTTAATTTATTGAGAATTCCAACTCCCAAGCTATGTTTTCCCTGTGGGTTCTTTATTACAATAGTTCCGTATCCATCTTTCATTAATTCATCAATTTTTTTATTTGCTTCACGACAATCCATGTTCTTAACGTCAATCTCAGTTCTTTTATTAAAATCTACATCATATGTCCCAAAGTAATAAAAATTCTCTGCCTCATCTGGATTAAAAAATTTTTGTTGTGTTTTTCCAGTTAAGACTTCTGTATGAAGTCCCATTGATTGAGCTTTACTTTTTTTTTCTGATGTTTTTAAATTTGCCATACTTTAACTTCTCCATCAAAAGGATCATAAGTTTCGATTTCTTGTGGTAATATTGATCTTATTGCAATTTCCTCTGACCCCATTGCAACTAAATCATCTGACTCATACAATACTAGTGGTTTTGCAGCCATTGTATCTTTCGCCATTCCTAAGCTATCTTTTGTAGCAACAAAATAAGTAAATACCCCATCTAAACCGACGAGAGACTCTTTCATTCCCTCTTCTAATGTAGCTCCATTTCTCATTTTTTCTGCAAGATATACAGCGATTAATTCAGAGTCACATTCTGACATAAATCTCATGCCCTTGTTTTCCAATACTCTTCTATTGTTCCAATAGTTTGTTAATTGTCCATTATGAACGACTGACACATCGCTAAAAGGATAACCCCAAAATGGGTGAGCAGATTTAATATCCACTCCCGACTCTGTTGCCATCCTAGCATGACCAATTGCATGTGTCCCGACAACTTTATCTAAATTATATCTGTTACAAACAACTTCAGCGTTTCCTAGATCTTTAATTACTTCTAGAGATTTTCCCATAGATAATATTTCTACACCTTCAACACTTTCTATTTTTTGAGAAAATTCCATTAAATCTTTGTCATACTGAATTTCATATCGTAATGAATAAGGAAGAATTCTATCTTCTTTTATTACTTTAGCGCCTAGCTCAGAAAGATAAGAATCAACAATTTTTTTTCTTTCGTCATAAACTGATACATCTTCTTTTACTGAAGAACTTCCCTCTGCAACATTTTCACCAACCTTAAATCGCATGATGAAATTTTGACCGTCAGTTTTTCCGTATAGAGCGTATCCAGTTGAATCTTCTCCTCTATGCTTTAATGCTTGAAGCATACCTTGAAGTTCAAAACCAACGTTTGAAGTATTTCCTCTATGAATTAATCCTGCAATCCCGCACATATAATTTCCTTATTAAATTATGGTAAACAATCCAGATAAGTATCAAGATCCCATTGTGTTGTTGCACCCAAGAATTTTTCCCACTCATCTCGTTTGTACCAATTAAATACTTTATACATTTCATCTGGCATTGATGATTTTATTACCTCATCTTCCGCCAATCTATCTAAAGCTTCACCTAAACTTAGTGGAAGTTTTTTAACATCTTTACCAGCTTTTTGAGCTTCATATATATTTCTAGACTCAGGTTTGGCTGGTTTCATTTTTTTAGATATTCCTTCATCACAAGCTTTAAGTAATGCTGCACCTAATAAATATGGATTATGCATAGAGTCAACTGATCTGTACTCAAATCTACCTGGAGCAGATACTCTTAGACCACATGTTCTATTTTGATAACCCCAGTCAGCATATACTGGTGCCCAAAAACCTTGATCCCATAATCTTCTATATGAGTTCACTGTCGAAGAACCAATTGCTGTTAAAGCTGGTAAGTGTTTCATTATCCCTGCAATTGATTGTAATCCAATCTTTCCAGGCAATTGCATATCCTTAGTATCTGGCATGAAAGTATTAGTTCCACCGGATACATAGCTAAAGACTTCTTCTACTCCTGGAAGTTTTTTGTTACCCAATTTGTTTACTGATACTTTTCCACCTTTCCACAAAGACATGTTGGTGTGACATCCACTTGCTGAAACTCCCATAAATGGTTTAGTCATAAAGCAAGCTATAAGATTATGTTCTCTTGCTACTTGAGCACAAATTTGTCTATACGTAGATAATCTATCAGCATTTCTTAAAACATTATCAAATGTCCAGTTAAGCTCTAATTGACCAGGAGCATCTTCATGGTCACCTTGGATCATATCAAGACCCATCGCTTTTGCGTATTCAATAACCTTCATAAACACAGGTCTTAATGATTCAAATTGATCAATATGATAACAGAAAGGTTTTGAGAAACCTTGTCCAGTTGGAGTTCCGTCAGGATTTTTTGTTAACCACATCATTTCAGGCTCTGTTCCAACTCTTAATTCTAATCCATGTTTCTTTTTGAACTCATTCATGAAAATTCTAAGATTACCTCTGCAGTCACTTGTTAAATGACCACCTGGATTTTTTCTTTCTTCTCTATTTCTAAAACAAGTAACAAAAACTCTTCCAACTCTCTTATCCCAAGGCAATTGAACAAAAGTTTCTGGATCAGGTATTCCTACCAATTCCATAGCTTCTGGACCATATCCAATATAATTATTATGACGATCTAAAAATAAATTTGCTGTTGCTCCATAAACTAATTGAAAACCTTTTTCTGCAGTTCTTTCCCAGTGGTCTGCTGGTATTCCTTTTCCAACAACTCTTCCAGTTACTGAAATAAATTGATAATAGATATAAGTAATTCCTAATTCGTTTATTTTTTCTCTAACCTTTTTGACGAGTTTAGCTCTACCTGGTTGGTTTACGTGTTTTTCAAGATCCGTCATTCTTCCCCCTTTGAATTTTCAGATCAAAAAGGTAACTGAAAAAAAAACGTTTGTCTACTTAGATAAATTAACTCCAAGGAAACGGACTGTTCGATGTCGGATGAAGTTTGCCTTTCTCATATCTATCGAACCTGAACGGTTTTAGTAATTCACTTTCTTGACCTAAAATTTCTTGTGCAACAAGGTGCCCAACACCTATCATTTTATAACCATGATTTGCATCTGCAATCATGTAAACATTTTCAAAAAATCTATCGAATATCGGGAATGAATCTGGAGTTAAACAACCCAATCCTCCTGATGGTCCCTTTCTATACAAATGAGATTTACCAACAAAACGTTTCTGAATATGTGCAAGTGCTGAAGTCCACATATCAGAAAATTTATCAGTAGTTTGATATTCAGGAGAGTCAATTCCATATGGGTCAACATTAACTTCATCAAAATGTTTTTGAACAATGTAAGGTGATGTTCCACCTTGAACTCCCAATCCTTCAATATCAGGTTTATAATATATACCCCATAAGTCTTCTGTAATTATTTTACCATCTTTGTCAGAATAAAGTGGTGCATCTGTATCAACATGAATTACTGGAGGCGGTTTACCTTCATTAGTTTTTAAATAATCTGCATCTACACCCAATACACCTTCTTGTAAAAACCAGTACTTCCACATTTCAACTTCATGCATTTTTCCATTTTTAGCATCTTTTATGTTAGTAGTTTTTGGTAACTCCAACATATTCCAAAAATCTCTTACCCATGGTCCTGCTCCAATAACTACCTGATCACAATCAATTGTACCTTTATCTGTAACCACGCCAGTAATTGCATTGCTGTTGCTCCCTCTTTTAAAACCTGTAACCTTTACTCCTTTATGAACGTTTACACCGTTTGAATTTGCTTTTTTCTCTAGTGCTTTAATTGAGTCCTTATTAAATGCATATCCACCTTTTTTTTCATGCAAGACTGATGTAATACCTTTTGCTTGCCAATCACTAAAAATTCCTTGCATATATTTCATGCAATCTTTTTCACCTTCTATAAATTCTGATTCATATCCAATAGCTTTTTGTTGTTCATAAATACTTGCAACATCTTTATGCATTACTTCTGGAGAAATTTGCATATAGCCAACAGCATTATATTTAAATGCCTCTGGATCACTTTCCCAAACACTAACTGAATGAGCCATTAATTCTCTCATTGCTGGTTGAAAATAATTATTTCTAACAACTCCACATGCAATTCCACTTGCACCTGCAGCAGTGTCTTTTTTTTCTAGGACAACTACATCGTTTGGATTTTTATATTTTTCGGAAAGTTTCCAAGCAGTACTTAACCCGTGAATTCCTCCACCAATTATTACAACTTTTGCTTTTGTCGGTAACGACATGGATCAACTTTAATTTTTTAGCAAAAGAAAGAATATAATAATTTTTATATATAATTTATATAAATTCTAAATATTTATTAGATTTTTAATTAAAAACTCAAATTTTTGAGAGTTTTCAAATATTCGTTAAATTCATTAACAAAATTCTGTGTGGGTAAAACGTACTTTTTTCTATGGTCATTTCCGGTTTTCTTGAGGTAAAAAAATTCTTTATCACAAGCTTCTTTGATCATGAGTGCAGATTTGGGTCTAGAGGTTTTGAAAAGTCTAGTCTTAAGTTCTTCGACAGATAGGTTTTCATTTAATTTATAGGAATTCATCACAATCAACATCATGTGATAATGTGAAGGAGACTTTCTGAAAAAGTAATTACTGGATGTATGGGACAGTTTCATTTGATCTTCCCAAAATTCCAGTAAATCCTTTGATGATTTTGACATTAAGATTTTACACGTGTTTTTTGAGGATCGTAATGCGGGAAACCAACAATTTTAGCAGGTATTCTTTTTTGATGTCCATCAATTTTACCGACTTCAACGTTCATACCTATTTCTGAATGACCCACATCAATTCTGCACAAAGCAATATTTTTATTCAAAGTAGGAGATAGACATCCGCTTGTAACTACGCCAACTTGGGATCTTCCAATGTGAACGCAATCACCGTGATTAGCTTTTTCTTTGCCTACAAGTTCTAATCCAACTAATTTCTTTTGCGGATTTTCTTTTCTCTTTATTAATGCTTCTTTACCAATGAAATCTGCTGTTTTTGTTTTTAAAGGAACCGTAAATCCAACACCAGCTTCAAAAGGGTCAACTTGGCCGTCAAATTCATTACCAAATAATATTAGTCCAGCTTCAATTCTTAATAAATCTAATGCTCCAAAACCAGCAGGTATTATTCCTTCATCTTTGCCAGCTTCCATAAGCACATCCCAAACCGCTGGTGCATCTGAAGGGTGACACCATATTTCGTATCCTAACTCGCCTGTGTATCCAGTTCTAGAAACCATTAATGGAATTCCACTAAGTTCTTTTACTCTACAGATTGTAAACCTAAACCATTGTAATTCTGAAATAGAAGGTTGTGTTGGTGGAGTAAAAATAAACTTTTCTAAAATTTTTCTACTGTTTGGTCCTTGTAGAGAAATATTATTTATTTGATCAGTAGAGTTTTTAACTAAAACATTAAATTTTTTCTTTTTTGCTTGTTCTTTTAACCATTCACCTGCGTATTCATCACCACATACCCATCTAAATCCATGATCACTCATTTTTAACAATGTTCCATCATCAAACATAGAACCATTTTCATAACACATCGAAGAATAAACAATTTGTCCAACTGACAATTTTTTAACATTTCTAGTTAAAGTATAGTCCATTAATTCTTCTGCATCTGGACCTAATATTTCAAATTTTCTTAAAGAAGATAAATCAATTAAAACTGCTTTTTCTCTACACGCTGTATATTCATTTATTACTCCGTGTTTAGTGTAATCATTGGGTAGCCAATATCCTCTAGCATCAACAAAGTTTCTTGTTAACTTAGAAGTTCTTTCATAAAATCCTGTATTTTTTGTTAGTTTTAATTCTGAGTCTGGTTTCATTCTAAATGCAAAAGATTTTGTAAATTCTCTTTTTTTTTCGTAAGTTCTAACAAAAATATCTGTAGGGTTCCATGAATTACATGGATCTATATCACTTGGACAGGCTGATGTTCCGCAGGTTAAATCTTTTAAAGCTCTTAATATTACATAATCTCCAGGTCTAGCAAATGACTCATCAGAAAGTACGGTATTTAAGCCTCCTGCTGATGTATTAAAAAATAAATTTATAGCGTGCCATCCCTTTTGTCTATTAACCCCAAAATTTTCCATAGCACCACTTAAGTTATCTGAGCAATTTGGATGCCCAAAATAACCAGCATCTTCGTAATACTTCGATGTACAAGCAAGATTAAAAGTATCATGTCTACCAACAGTATCTCTTATTACTTCTACCAAAGGTTCATGGTCTGTATCATAAAATTTTGAATACAATCCTGGTCCTGGAAATGTATTTCCCATAAAGGTCCTAGTTGTTTGCCAATCTAAACCTTTCTCAATACCTTTACCCAATTTAGCTGTATCAAAAGCAACAAAATCTGAACATTGTCTACCAGTTGGACAAATTATTTGAATATAATCTCCTTCTTTAACTTCAAAAGAAATCGCAGATTGTTTTGCAATATTTTTTTCATCTAGAGGATCAAAAATTGGATCTGGAATTATTCTATGTTCTTTATAGTCAACAATATTATTTCTTTTAATAAATAAAGTTAATTCTGTAGGAGGATTTTGTTCATGAACCAACATATCATTCCCAGGGGCAGAAAAAATACAATAACATTTATCTTTTGAACTAATTTTAATTTTTTCTCCTGGTGGAGTTTCTTTATCAAAAAGGATTGAAGATTTAGACTTTGCAATTTTAAGATTTCTTTTTTCTAATTGACGCAATGCAATTTTTGAACTTTCTTCTTTTCTATTTAAAATTTTGATTATATCATTTTCTGATTTAGAAGATTTTAAATTTAAAATCGATGGATCTGAATTTCCATCAGAATTAAAAACAACTATTTCGCAAATTTGATTTCCTTCATTATTAATAATTTCAATTTCATCATCTGGAAAAATCTGAACTCCTGTAAGTCCACCACCATTAATTACATATCTTTCAACTCCAGGTGGCAAAACATTTAAACCAGGTTCATTTATTCTTAAATTCTCTTCCAACATTTTAAATTAGTGATAATTAGTTTTAAGAATAAATCAGTACTGATTAATTGTATATATAAATTTTAGTATCAACTTTTGTTGACTGTTCTATTAATTTTAAGGATACTTAAAAACTTAATATATTAAGAGAGGAGAAATAAATGAAGAAAATACTATCATTACTATCAGCTATAGTAATTTCATTAGTAAGTTTTGCAGGAATTTCAAACGCAGCAGATAGTAAAAAACCTATAGTAATCCCAACTCACAACTGGTCAAGCCAAATTGTTATGGCTTATGTTATTGGTGGGATTTTTGAAAGTATGGGTAATAATGTTAAATATGTAAATGCTGATTCACAAGCAGTTTACGAGTCTATAAGAATAGGTGACGTGACTTTATCTCATGAAGTGTGGGAGTCTGCTTTCGGTAAGTCATTTACAACAGCTTTAGACAAAGGTGGTTTGTTAGACTGGGGTGATCATGAAGCAAGAACACTTGAGGATATGGGATACCCAAACTGGGTTGTTGAAAAAGGTCTATGCCCTGGTCTACCAGATTGGACAGCTTTAAAAAATCCAGACTGTGCAAAAAACTTTACAACACCTGACTCTCCAGATGGAAAAGGAAGAATGTTGGAAGGACCACAGACTTGGCATGGTGACTTAATCCCTCAAAGGATTGATGCTCTTGGCTTAGGTGATTTATGGTGGGTTAAATTTGCAGGAGGTGCAGATGCACTTTGGGCAGAGTTAGCAGCTGCTGAAAAAGAAGGAAGAGGAACTATAATTTTCAACTGGACACCAAATTTTACTGATGGTGCAGGTTTTACATTTATCGATTTTCCTCCATACACAGCAGGCTGTAGACCAGCTGATGGCGGTGATGGAAAATGTGGTTCTCCAGATGGTTATTTGAAAAAAGCAGTTCACGAGGATTTTCCAAAAACCCATCCAAAAGCTGCTAAGGTATTCAAAAAACTTTCATTTTCTACAAGTCAAATTGGTGCAATGGCGGCATTGGTTGACGTTGATAAAATGACTCATGAGGATGCAGCTAAAAAATGGTTAGCCGATAACAAAAAAGTGTGGGAAGAATTTACACACGATCATTAAGGCTAATAATTAACAACTTATATAAATCTCCCCCAACTCTGTTGGGGGGGGATTTTTTTTTAAAAGAAATTGTGTAGAATACATTAATGATAAAATACCTTGTTTTAATATTTTTTAGTTTATTTTTAATTACAAATGCAAACGCAAGAAGCACAGGATGCAAAGAAGGTAATTGCGAAAATGGTTATGGCAAATGGGTTTATACAGATAAAACAACTTATGAAGGTGAATGGGTTGATACAAAAAAAAATGGCCAAGGTGTAGAAACATGGCCTAATGGATATATATATAAAGGTGAATTTAAAAACAGCGTTTGGAGTGGAATGGGAACTTTAACTTTTCCGGATGGCTCTACATATGAGGGTGAGTGGTTAAATGGATTTATGAATGGCGAAGGAACATTTACTTGGGCAAATGGAGAGCAAAAAAAAGGAATTTGGCAAAATGGTAAATTACAAGATTAATGTCTAGCGATAATTCAATTAAAACAATTAAAAAACTACCAGAAACAGCAAAACAATTTATTGGACTTATATTTTTAACATTAGTTATCATTTTATCTTTTGCAATTTTAAATAAAATATTTGGAGAGGGAGATGAATTAGTCAGGAAAATGAAATTAGAAGAAGAAAGAATTGCGAACGAAAGAAAGCTAAGCGCATTAATTTCAAAACTCCCATCAGGTATACTGGTCACCTTTGATGGTACTGAGCATTACAAATTATCTGATGAACTTTATGAAGGTGTATGTAATGCTACAAAACTTATTCCTCAAAGAGCTATAATGGGTGCTAATTTTCTCAATTTTAGAGCTCATGAGCTTTACACAATTAATGGAAACAAGATTGATGATACATATGTAAAATGGGATGCTGAAAAAAAAAAATGTTATGCAGGTTTTACTGTTAGTGGAAATAACGTAGGAGTGGATGAAACAATTACAATAAGCGGTGAAGCATTAAGTTTTTTAAGCACTGGAATAGATACAAGGGTTTATTTTATTAAAAATTTCTGATGAAAAATAGCATCAATTATATTGATTTTAATTTAATTAATTTTCGTATACCTTCTTAATAATTATGTCTGAAGCAGTGATTAAGTGCGATGGAGTTTATAAAATTTTTGGTGAAAATGCTAAAAAAATGCTTCAAGACTCGAATGGCAATGTTGATGCTAAAACATTTCAAGAAAATGGTTGTATAGTAGGTGTTAACAACGCTTCCTTTGAGGTAGAAAAAGGAGAAATGCTTGTTGTGATGGGTTTATCTGGATCGGGTAAGTCAACTTTACTAAGGTGTATATCCAGATTAACAGATGCAACGGGTGGAAAAATTTTCATTGAGGGTCAAGATTTATTAAATTTAAATAATAAAGAATTAATAGAGCTTAGAAGAAATAAAATGGGGATGGTTTTCCAAAGCTTTGCTCTTCTTCCACACAAAACTGTTGTAGAAAATATAGCATTTCCTCTTCAAATCAAAGGTATCAAAACTGAGGAAAGTATTAATAAAGCAATGGAGATGGTTAAATTAGTTGGACTTGATGGGAGAGAAAATTATTTTCCAAGAGAACTTTCAGGCGGACAACAACAGAGAGTTGGAATTGCTAGATCTCTTGCAGTTGAACCTGATATATGGTTTTTAGATGAACCTTTTTCTGCTTTAGACCCTTTGATTAGAAAAGAAATGCAAGATGAATTCTTAAGACTTCAAGAAAAATTACAAAAAACAATTATGTTTATTACTCATGATTTTGATGAAGCATTAAAACTTGCTGATCGAATTGCAATTATGAAAGACGGAATAATTGAACAACTGGATACACCTGCAAATATAGTTTTAAACCCAGCTACGGAATATGTAAGAAAATTCACAGAAGAAGTCCCTAGAGAAAAAGTTTTATTAATTAAAGATGTAATGGACAAATCTATATCTAATAATTTAGGAGATGTTAAAGTTTTAAAAAATGAAATTATAGAGAATGTTGCTGAAAAAATATTAACGCAAGAAAAATCTGTAGCAGTTATAGATGAAAATAACAAAACTGTGGGGTCAATTAACCCGACAAAAATAATAAATACTGTCTTTGGCGGAAGAAAGAATGGGAAATAAATTATGAAATTTCTAAAAAAATATCCAAAAATATTTCAGTGGTTATTTCTATTAATTGTTTTCTTTGCTCTTTGTTTTGCTATTGATGTTCCAGAAACATATAAATTCATTAGAGGCCAAGCTGAATTCGTCAAAGACCCTAATCAAAGTAGTTACATATTTTTAGGTAAAGAAGTAAGATATTATGCTTTTGATGTTTTCTGGAGGCTTCCACCATTACTTGGATGGTTACCAATATGGATAAATGACTCTTTGTTTTTCTTAATGAATGAGTGGATGCCAATGGAGTTTTGGAATGAGGACACTCAAGAGTTTAAAACTAGACCAATAGTTTTACAAATTAGCAGAAATTTAACGGCTTTTATGACCTTTTTAATAGAATTAATTAGAGAAATTCTATTAGGTGGACTTGAAACAATTGTTGCCTTTACAAGTTGGGACTGGATCGATGCGAACCCTTGGGCGGAGTTACCGGGTCTACCTTGGACTATAGTTGCAGCTGGTTTTGCAATACTTGCTTATAAATTAAGTGGCATTGGACTTGCTTTATTTGCTGGTTTAACCATGGTTTACATTTCTATATTTGGACAATGGAAACCATCAATGCAAACACTCTCTTTTATTTTAGTTGCTGCGCCTCTATCTTTTATATTTGGTTTAAGTTTAGGTATTGCAGCTTATAAAAGTAAACGTGTAGAAAAAGCTTTATATCCAATTCTTTTAGTTATGCAAACAATGCCACAATATGCAGTATTAGTTCCTGCACTTGTTCTTTTTGGAGTCGGTGACCATGCTGCAGTAATTATAACTATGGTTGTTGCTGTTCCACCTATGATATTGCTTACTTTATTAGGATTAAGAGCTATTCCTCCAGAAGTGATTGAAGCTGGAAGAATGAGTGGTTGTAATAATTGGCAACTAATGTCTAAAGTGCTAATTCCAACGGCCAGACGAGATATTTTAATTGGCGTAAACCAGGTTATCATGGTGTGCTTTTCTATGGCTGTTATTTCAGCCTTCATTGGAGCGAAAGGTCTAGGTTTTAATTTATTGTTAGCACTAAATCAGCTTAATATCGGATTAGCGTTAGAAGCAGGTCTTTGTATTAGTTTAATTGCAATTTTATTAGATAAAATGTCATTAGCGTGGGCAAACAAACAAGTTGATTATTTTGGCAACTTAAATTTTTTTCAAAGAAATAAAAATTTATTATTTTTTAGTGTCACATTCATAATTGGAATTTTACTTGCTTACTTTGGATCTGTTTATTTTAAAGGTGGTTACAATTATTTATTTGAAGTGCCTCACAACAAAGGAATATCAACTGCTGATTTTTGGAATAAAGGCGTTGATTGGATTTTTGATACCTTCTTTGTTTATATAAAAGCTTTTAACACTTGGTTAATTCAAGAAGTTTTACAACCAATGAGGGCTTTGTATTTAAGGATGCCAGCTGTTGCCACATTAGTTTTAGTAGTTGGTGCTGGCTACTTAATTGGTGGAATTAGATCTGCATTAGTAGTTTGTGGTTTGACATTATTCATAGCCTTAAGTCCCTGGTGGGATAGAGCTTTGGTAACAGCTTACATGGCAACTTTTGGGGTAATAGTTTCTTGTATTATTGGTTTTACAGTTGGCACATTGTGTTTTCAAAATAAACATTCTGCAAAATTTATGTTAGGTGTCTGTGATATTTTCCAAACATTCCCATCATTTGTTTATCTTATTCCTGTGATGATGCTTTTTGGTATAACTGACACTTCTGTTCTTATTGCAGTAATTGTTTATGCAACCATACCAGCAACTAGATACACAATTGAAGGCCTTAGAAGTGTTCCGGCCGGTTTACATGATGCAGCTACAATGTCAGGTGTAAATAAATTTCAAAGATTAACAAAAATAGAATTTCCTTTAGCATTCCCTCATATGATGCTTGGTATAAATCAAACAATAGTGTTTGCATTATTTATGGTAATTATAGGGGCATTTATTGGCACTGAAGATTTAGGGCAATATATTTTAAAAGCTTTATCAGATAAAAATGGTGCTGGTATTGGTTTAACTTTGGGTATTTGTGTAGCTTTTATAGGTTTAATCTTTGATAATTTGATAAGAACTTGGGTTGAAAAAAGAAAAAAACATCTAGGAATTGCTTAAACTCAAATGAAAAAAATTTTAATAATTGGCGGTGGCGCAATGGGATCTGCTTTTACTTTTCCATGCATAGATAATAAAAATGAGGTAACTATTACAGAGCCTTATAATAAAACTTTTATTGAAAATTTATCTTCAAAAAAGAAATATCATTCTAGTTTGAAAATAAATTTGCCCAATAAACTAAAATATAAAAAATATTCAACTGATTTGTTAAAGAATAAATATGATTTAGTCGTTGTTGCGTTAAGCTTATCGGGAATAAATTTTATTAGTGAAGAATTTAAAAAATCAAGTATCAAAAGTCCAATTCTTATTCTTACTAAAGGTTTGAAGTATGAGAAAAAAAAACAGCAAATTTTTACTATCTCAGAGGATATAAAGAAAACTAATAAAAATATAAATGTTTCAGTTCTAAAAGGCCCTTGCTTAGCAAAAGAACTTTCAGATAAAAAACAAACAAGTGTAATTGTTGCTAATAAAAATATCAAAACTGCAAAAAAAATTTGCAATATGATAACTACAAAATACTATTTAACCGAAACTTCGAAAGATGTTATTGGAGTTGAGATCTGTTCCTCAATTAAAAATATTTATTCAATGATTATAGGTGCTGGTGATAGTTTAAATATGTCGTCAAGTTTATTTAAAAAATCTATAAATGAGATGATATACATTACTAAATATTTTAAAGGAAAAATTGAAACTGCTCTTGGATTGGCTGGAGTTGGAGATCTTTATGTTAGTGCTGCTGGAGGTAGAAATAGTAAAATGGGGAGTTACTTAGGGCAAGGTTATACATTTAAAAATGCTAAAAGAAAATTTATGCCCAATGAAACTGTAGAGGGAGAGCAACTTGCAAGAGAAATTGCTCCTTTTGTTTTAAATAAAATTCAACAAAAAAAAATACCTTTGATGACAAAATTAATTAAATCTATAATTAATAATAAAAAATTAGTTTTAAATTAAAAATGGCGAGTATTAATATAAATAAAGTAAATAAATTTTTTGGTAATACACATGTTATCAAAGATGTTTCGCTTGATATAAAAAGTGAATCTTTTACTGTTCTGGTAGGACCAAGTGGTTGTGGTAAATCAACAATTTTAAGGATGATTGCCGGTCTAGAAGAAATAAACTCTGGAACAATTTCTATTGACGATAAAATTGTTAATGACCTACCGCCTAAAGAAAGAAATATTGCAATGGTATTTCAATCTTATGCCCTTTACCCACATATGACAGTATTTGATAATATGGCTTTTGGTTTAAAGATTGAAAAAAAATCAAAAGAGGAAATAGAGCAAAGAGTAATGGAGGCTGCTAAAATTTTACAAATAGAAGAGTATCTAGAGAGAAAACCCAAACAATTATCTGGCGGACAACGTCAAAGGGTGGCAATAGGTAGGGCAATTACAAGAAAACCAAAAGTTTTCTTATTTGATGAACCATTATCTAACTTAGATGCGGCTCTCAGAGTACAAATGCGAGTAGAATTGGCAAAATTACACGACCAACTAAGTGCAACCATGATATACGTAACCCATGATCAAACTGAAGCCATGACACTTGCTAACGATATTGTTGTATTGGATCAAGGTATAGTTTCACAAAAGGGATCACCTATGAATTTATATAATAACCCTGACAATTTATTTGTTGGCGGTTTTATTGGATCTCCAAAAATGAATTTTATAGATAGTAAAGTTTTAAGCAAAAGTTCAAAGAGTTCTGAAGTAGATGTAATGGGGACGGGAAAGTTAAATGTACCAAAAATTTCCGAAAATATTCAGGAAGGTGACAGTATAAAAATTGGAATAAGACCAGAGCATTTAATATTAAACGCAGAATCAGACTCATTATGGGAAAGCAAGGTTTTTGTTGTAGAAAAATTAGGTTCAGGAACTTATTTATATTTAGAGAAAGAGGGAGATCCTCTTGTTGTACAAACAGATGGAGATACAGATATTAAAGTAGGAGATACTGTTAAAATAGGTTTTGATCCATTTCGTTGTCATTTATTTGATAATAAAGGTATTTCTTTTAAAAATTCGTAAATCAATCTCAGGTAGTATTTTATTTTAAATACCTAAGGTTCTTCATTTAAATTTAAACTTTCATTTAGTGTACATTTTTAATATCTTTAAGAAACATGAAACAAGAGGGGAATATATGTTTAAAAATATATTAATAACTATCTCTGCAATAGCTTTTGTTTTTAATTCAATTGCATTTGCAGATATCAAATTCTGGACTACAGAAACTCAACCAGCAAGAATGGCTAAGCAAGAAGAGATGGCTAAAGCGTTTGAAGCTAAAACTGGAATTGGAGTTGAAGTTATTCCGATTGATGAAAAAGATTTAGGAACAAGAGCTACTGCAGCAGCGGCAGCTGGTGACCTTCCAGATGTAATTTATCATACATTGCAATATGTATTGCCATGGGCTGAAGCTGGAATTTTAGACGTTGACGCAAATAATGATATAATTAAAACACTTGGAAAAGATACTTTTGCTCCAGGCGCTTTAAAGATGGCAAAAAAAGGTGGCAAAATTGCTGCTGTTCCTGTCGATGGCTGGACGCAAATGGTCGTTTACAGAAAAGATTTATTTAAAGCCGCTGGTTTAGAACCACCAACAACTTATGCAAATATAGAGAAAGCAATAGACGCTTTATCTAGTAACGATATGTTCGGTTTTGTTGCAGCAACTAAAACTGATGAAAACTTTATGAGTCAGGTTTTGGAACATGTTCTGCTAGCAAATGGGGTAAACATTGTAAAAAAAGGTGGAACGAAAAAACAAGGAAGAGCTTTAAAAAATTCTTTACAGTTTTATAAAAAATTAGCTAAGGCTAGCCCTCCAGGAGAACTTTATTGGAAACAATCACGAGAACTTTATTTTGCTGGTAAAACACCAATGATAATATGGTCACCATTTATCATGGATGAATTAGCTGGTTTAAGAGACTCAGCTCCACCAACAATTAATAGTGATCCTACATCACCAGAATTAGCATCTAAAACTGGTTTTATAACTAATTTTAGTGGACCAAATAATGTAAAGGGTGCAGCTTGGGCAGATGTTAGATACTTTGGTGTAACTGCAGATGCAGATACCGATGAAGCTAAACAGTTTATTCTTTATTCAATGGATGAAGGATACACAAGTACTTTATCTATAGCGCCAGAAGGTAAGTTCCCTGTAAGAAGAGGTAATGCAAGTGATCCAAATGCATTTACAACTGCTTGGAGTAAACTTCCTGTTGGAGTTGATAGAAAAGCTCCTTTAACAGATCTATATTCAGCAGATGTAATAAATAATATTGTTGCTGGTTTAGACACTGCTAATAGATGGGGTGTTAAAGAAGGTGAATTATCAAGAGCATCTAAGATCATTAACAATAAATTTATAAATAGAATCACTAGACAATACATAGACGATCAATTGACGCTAGATGAAGCAGTAGATGAAATTAATACTGTACTAGCTAGTTTCTAGTAATTTAAATAATTAAAAAAAGCGGGTAATATTAATTATCCGCTTTTTTTTATGAGTACAAAACTTGCAAAAATTGAAAAAAGAACAGCTTATCTTTTAATATTACCATCGGTTCTTTTAGTTTTTTCTATAATTTTATTTCCAATATTTTCCAATATTTGGATCAGTTTTAAAAATGTAGAGCTTAAAGATTTAAGAAT